>NZ_JBIALR010000013.1:0-226584 GCF_042873675.1 Kitasatospora sp. NPDC004614 | reverse complement strand
AACGCTCGGCTGGGAAACCCCAGCCGAGCGCCTGCATAAACTCATCGCGGCCTAGACAACCGACCACGTGTTGCAACGACCCCTAGAAACCGCCGAGCGGTGAGGGCCCTCTTCGGACGTGACGCGGGATCAGGCGCGCTGCTCCGGAACGGCGGCCGTCGAGCCGTCCTCCGGGAAGTGACACGCGGTCAGGTGACCTGCGACGTTGCCGGACAGCTGGATCAGCGGCGGCTCCTCCACGGAGCACTTCTCCTGCGCCTTCCAGCAGCGGGTGCGGAAGCGGCAGCCCGACGGCGGGTTGAGCGGCGACGGGACGTCACCGGTCAGCCGGATCCGCTCGCGGTTGTCGTCCGGGTCGGCCTCGGGCACGGCGGACAGCAGCGCGTGGGTGTACGGGTGGCGGGGCGACTCGTACAGCGACTTGCGGTCGGCGATCTCGACGATCTTGCCGAGGTACATGACTGCGACACGCTGCGAGAAGTGGCGCACCACCGACAGGTCGTGGGCGATGAACAGGAAGGCGATGCCCAGCTCGCGCTGCAGCTCCTGGAGCAGGTTGACGACCTGCGCCTGGATGGAGACGTCCAGCGCCGAGACCGGCTCGTCCGCGACGATCAGCTTCGGGTTCAGCGACAGCGCGCGGGCCACGCCGATGCGCTGGCGCTGGCCGCCGGAGAACTCGTGCGGGAAGCGGTTGTAGTGCTCCGGGTTGAGACCGACGGTCTCCAGCAGCTCCTGCACCCGGCGCTGGATGCCGCCCTTCGGGTTGATCCCGTTGATCTCCATCGGGGCGCCGATGATCGTGCCGACGGTGTGCCGCGGGTTCAGCGAGGAGTACGGGTCCTGGAAGATCATCTGGATCTCGGACCGGATCGGCGCCAGCTCCTTGCGGGAGGCGTGCGTGATGTCCTGGCCGTTGTAGCGGATCTCGCCGCCGGTCGGCTCCAGCAGGCGGGTCACCAGCCGGCCGAGGGTCGACTTGCCGCAGCCGGACTCGCCGACCAGGCCGACCGACTCGCTGCCGTAGACCTCCAGGTCCACGCCGTCCACCGCGTGCACCGCGCCGACCTGGCGCTTGAACAGGAAGCCGTCCATCACCGGGAAGTGCTTCTGCACGCCCTTGATGGTCAGCAGCGGGTCACCGGAACCGGTGGCGGCGCCGCCCGGCTTTTCGAGGGTCAGTTCGTTGCTCATGATGTCCCTCTCAGCCGAGCCGCGGCTTGATCTGGTCGATGAAGATGTCCTGCCGCTTCGCCGCGCTCAGGTGGCAGGCAGCGGCGTGCCCGGTGGCCGGGGCGAGCGGCGGGCGCTCCGAGGTGCAGCCGCCGCCGATGACCTGCTCGACGAAGTCGCAGCGCGGGTTGAACGGGCAGCCGGTCGGCAGGTTGATCAGGCTCGGCGGGGTGCCGCGGACCGGACGCAGCGGCAGGTCCACGTCGCCGGTCAGGCTCGGCATCGAGGACAGCAGGCCCCAGGTGTAGGGGTGCTGCGGGGCCTTCAGGACCTCGCGGACGGTGCCGCGCTCCACGGCCCGGCCCGCGTACATCACCATGATGTTCTGCGCGGTGCGCGCCACCACGCCCAGGTCGTGGGTGATCAGGATGATCGCGGTGCCCATCTCCTGCTGAAGGTCCTTCAGCAGGTCGAGGATCTGGGCCTGGACGGTGACGTCCAGCGCGGTGGTCGGCTCGTCGGCGATCACCAGCTTGGGGTCGCAGACCAGCGACATGGCGATCATCGCGCGCTGGCGCATACCGCCGGAGAACTGGTGCGGGTAGTCGTCGACCCGGGTGGTGGGCTGCGGGATGCCGACCCGGGTCAGCATCTCGATGGCCCGGTCCCGGGACTCCTTCTTGGAGGCACCGGTGTGCTTGCGGAACGTCTCGCCGATCTGCTTGCCGATGGTGTGGTACGGCGACAGCGCGGTCAGCGGGTCCTGGAAGATCATCGACATGGTCTTGCCGCGGAGCTTCTCCAGCTCGCGGTTGGACGCGCCGACCAGCTCCTGGCCGTCCAGCTTGATCGAGCCGGTGATGTCGGTCCGGTCCGGGTTGTGCAGGCCCAGTACGGCCAGGTTGGTCACCGACTTGCCGGAGCCGGACTCACCGACGATGCCGAGCGTGCTGCCCGGGGACACGTCGAAGGAGAGGTTGTCCACGGCCCGGACCACGCCGTCCTCGGTGCTGAAACGGACCGAGAGGTCGCGGACTGAGAGGAACGGCTTGTCGCCGCCGCTGCCGGCGGACGAGGCCTCCTCGGGCTTGGCCTGGGTGGTCATGGACTGGGCTCCTCGGTGCGGTACGTGAGGTCGGGACTGCTGGGTCGGCCTGGGGTGCGGCCGGTCAGGCCAGGCGGATGCGCGGGTCGATCAGGGCGTAGGCGGCGTCGACGATGATGTTGAAGAACACGATCAGCGTGGCGGCCACCACGGTGACGCCGACCAGCAGCGAGAGGTCGGAGTCGTTGAAGGAGTGGATCGCCAGCTCACCCAGGCCGTGCAGGCTGAAGGTGGTCTCGGTGATGATCGCGCCGCCGAGCAGGACGCCGAGGTCGATGCCGAAGACGGTGACGATGGTGCCCATCGCGCCGCGCCAGGCGTAGCGCATGAAGACCGAGGTACCGGACATGCCCTTGGCGCGCGCCGTCCGCACGAAGTCCTCGGACAGCTGCTCGACCATCGAGGAGCGGGTCATACGGGTGTAGTTGGCCGTCCAGATCAGCGACAGGACGATCCACGGGACCAGCAGGCCGGTGAACCAGCCGACCGGGTCCTGGGTGATCGGCACGTAGGTGGGCTGGTCCAGCAGGTCGGTGCTGTAGACCAGGGCGACCAGCGCGAGCGGACCGGCCACGTAGATCTGCATCGAGGAGACGATCAGCGAGGCGGCACTGGCGATCTTGTCGGCCGGCTTGCCCTGCTTGTGGGCGGCCAGCATGCCGGTGCCGATGCCGAAGATCAGGAAGATCACGGCGGAGCCGGCGGTCAGCGACAGGGTGGTCGGGAAGCGGTCCGCCAGGATGCTGCCGACCAGTTCCTTCTTGTCGAAGGAGTAGCCGAAGCACGGGGCGGAGCAGGCCACGTTGTTGTAGGTGCCACCGGTGAAGATGGCGCTCAGCCAGTTCCAGTACTGGACCGGCAGGGACTTGTCGAAGCCCATGTCGTGCCTGATCAGGGCGAGGTTCTCGGGCGTGCAGATCTTGCCGCAGTAGAGCCGCGCCGGGTCCGCCGGGATCGCGAAGAACAGCGCATAGGTGACCATCGAGACGATCACCAGAATGACGAGAGCGCCGAGTGATCGGCGGACGAGGAATCGGAGCATCGGACGGGCTCTCCTGATCGGGGAGGGGCACCGGCAGGTCGTGCCGGTGCCCCACCGTGAGCTACTGCTCGGTGATGACTACTACTTGACGTAGATGTTGAGCGGCGACTGCAGGCCGGCCAGGGTGTCGAACTTGACGCCGCCGAGGCCCGAGCCGTACAGGCTCAGCGAACGCTGGTACACGTCCGGGATCGAGTACGCCTTGTCCTGCAGCTTCTTGTCGATCGCGGCCCACGCCTTGCCCTGGGCGATCGGGTCGGCGATCTTGACCGCCGCGTCCATGGCGGCGTTGATCTCCGGGTCGTTCACGTGGGCGTAGTTCTGACCACCGTCGGCGATCATGCGGCCGTCCCACACCGGCTGCAGCGAGGTGTAACCGGTCGGCCAGTCGGCGCCCCAGCCACCCCAGTACAGGTCGAACTCGTTGTTGACCTGCTGGATCGCGTCGTAGTAGGTCTTCGAGTCCAGCGGGTGCGGCACGAACTTGAAGCCGGCGGCCTCGAGGTTGGTGCGGATGGCCTCGGTGACCTTCTGCTGGATCGGGGTGTTGTTGTAGGCGTAGACGATGGTCTGGCCCTGGGCGTTCGCCTCGGTCAGCAGCTTCTTGGCCGCCTCGATGTCGCCCTGCGGCTTCTTCTTGATGTCGAACGGGTCGTACGACTCGAAGCCGAGGACGGTCGGGCTCATGTACGAGGTGGCGTAGTCACCGTAGGAGGTGCCGCCCTGCAGCTGGCGGGTCTGCTGGTGCGGGAACGCCTTGACCAGCGCCTCGCGGACCTTCTGGTCCTTGATGCGGCTGTTGTTGATGTAGTAGTAGTCCACGTACGGGGTCAGACCCTCGAGCGTGCGGGACTTCAGCTTCTCGTCGCCCTTGACCTTGTCCACGTAGGTCGGGTTGACCGTGTTGTGGAAGGTGAAGGTGTTCTTGTCGTCGCCGTTGTCCGCCATGAAGCGCTCGGTGGACTGCTGGGTCTGGACACCGAAGGTCATGTGCCACTTGTCCGGGTACGCGTTCCGGATCGGGTCGGTGGCGCCGTCCCAGTTCGGGTTGCGCTCCAGGTCCAGCGAGCGGTCGGTGACGTGCTCGGTGATCTGGTACGGGCCCGAGGAGAACGGCTTCTTGTCGTACTCCTCCTTGGTGTCGTGGGCCTTCGGCACGGCACCGTAGCCGGTCATGGCCAGGGTGAAGTTGGCGTCCGGGTGGACGTCCTGGAACGCGATGATGACGGTCTTGTCATCCGGGGTGGTGATCGCGTCGAGTTCCTTGCCGTCGTACGGACCGGTGTAGGCGGCGCGGTAGTTGTCACCCGAGATCCACTGCTGGATGTAGGTCGGGCCACCCTTGATGAACGAGGCGTAGGTGCGCTCGATCGAGTACTTGATGTCGGCCGAGGTGATCGGCGCACCGTCCTGCCACTTCACGCCGTCCTTCAGCGTGAACTTCCAGGTCTTGCCACCGTCGGTGGTGGTGCCGGTGTCGGTGGCCAGGTCGCCGACCAGCTTCTGCGAGCCGTCCGCGGCGGTCTTGTAGCCCGTCAGCTGACGGGTGAACAGCAGCGAGGCCTCGGCGTTGTAGTTCATGTAGACCATGGCCGGGTCCAGGTGCGAGAAGTCGTCGCGGTCGATCATGTTGACCGTGCCGCCCTTCTTCGCGCCGGGCTCGGGGATGGCCGGACCCTTCGAGTCCTCGGCGGTGCCGACGGAGATCGTGGTGGCGGCAACCGGGTCCTTCGAGCCGCTCGCCTTCGGGTCGTTGTTGGAGTGGCCACTGGAGCACGCCGTGGTGACGGTCAGGGCCCCGGCGACCATGATGGCTGCAGCGAGCCGCGACTTGCGAGAACTCATCTTCATCCTGCCTGGGGTAGGTGTAGTGACTATGTGCAGTGGGGTGCCCGGGGCTGGCTTTCCCATCCCCCCGGAGTCTTGAGGACCTGCTAGCGGTTGGCCTTCGGGTCGAAGGCGTCCCGGACGGAGTCGCCGAGCAGGTTGAAGGCGAGAACGAAGATCACCATGGCAAGGCCCGGGAAGAGCAGGAAGGTGACGTCGGTCCGCAGGTAGTTCGCCGCGTCGGCGATCATCCGGCCCCAGTCGGGGACCGGCTCGCTGACGCCCACACCGAGGTAGGACAGGCCGGCTTCGGCGGTGACGAACGCCGGGAGCGCGAGGGTGGCCTGAACCAGGATCGGGGTCCACAGGTTGGGCAGGATCTCCTTGAAGATGATCCGCATCGGAGAGGCACCGGTGACCTTGGCGGCCTCGATGAACTCCCGCTCGCGCAGCGCCAGCGCGGTACCGCGCAGGATGCGGGCCAGGCCCATCCAGCCGAGCAGCGACAGCACGATGGTCACCGCGACGAACGGCAGCCACTCCGGGACCTTCTCGTTCTTGCTCACCAGCAGGCTGGTGACCACCGGCATGGTGGCGATCAGGAAGATCTGCGACGGGAACGACATGAGCACGTCGATGACGCGGCCGATGAAGAAGTCGGCCTTTCCGCCCAGGTAGCCGAGCGCGACACCGATCACGGTGGTCAGGATCGAGGTGGCGAAGGCGATGATCAGCGAGGTACGGATGCCGTAGACCAGCTGCATCATGATGTCCCGGCCGAGGCCCGGCTCCAGGCCGAACCAGAAGTCACCGCTCATGCCGCCGTTGGGGGCCACCGGAAGACCGGAGTCGGTCAGCAGGGTCGGGTCGTCCTGGCCGTAGTGGGTCTGCGCGTCGTTGCCGTAGATCATCGAGATGAGCGGCGCGAAGATCGCCACCAGGATGAAGAACAGCACCACGCAGGCGCTCACTACGCCGGTGCGGTCACGGAGGAAGCGGCGCCACATCAGCTTCCCGGGAGAGAGGCCGCGGAAGCCGGGTTCGGCGGGCGCGTCGGCCGAGGCGTTGTCCGCGAGGTCCGACGTGGACCCGGGGGTGTCCCCGTCCGTCGTGGCCCCAGTAGGCGTCGTCATGGTGCTAAAGCTCCCGACCGTGGTCCGTGCAGAAGCAAGGAGTAAGAACTTGGATGAATGGACTCTTGCAAGTCGTTTATCGAACGTCAAGAGTTCCTCAGTTGTCAGGGGCCCATTTCCTGCTTCGTGCTGGAATGTCAACCACTTTGTAGTTCCTGAACTCTTGACAGCCTCCGATCGAGACGGTCAAAACCGGACAAACGTGATCAAGGCTCGTTCACGTGTCCGTAACGATGAACTGTCAGGTCCGCTATCTGGACAGCGAGTTCAGCGGGCCGATCTTGCGACGCGCGTAGACCCCGTGTCCGTTTTGGTGTTATTCGGTGGAATTGGGCTCGGCAATTGAGTGTCCGATAATCGGACACCTGCGTTTTCGGGCATGCCGGAGCGAATTCATGGGTAGGGGTCACCCAATTCGGGCGGCAGGCCCGGCGTCGACCGCCTGGCAATTTCTCGCCATTGGCGGGACTTCGCCGCGCGGGCGTTACTTCAGCAGCCCGATGTTCTCGTAGACGAGGTCGCCGAGCCCGGCCGCGCCGAGGTTGGCGAGGTTCTTCCGGACGCCGTAAATGGCCGGGCGCTGGTACAGCGGAACCATGCCGGCCACCTCCCACGCCTCGGCGTCGGCCCGGTTGAGCGCCGTCGTCCGGTCGTCCACGCTGTCGGCCTTGGCGGCGTCCGCCATGGCCCGGTCGAGCGCCTTGGTGCCCACCTGGGACCAGTTGGAGCCGGAGTCCTGCTGGAAGGTGCTGATCGAGTTGGAGACCGGGAAGGGGGTGCCCATCAGCGCGAACGCGGTCAGGTCGAAGTCGTGCTTGTACACGTAGCCGTCGAAGAACTCACCGGCCGGCACGGTCTGCACCGTCACCTTCACCCCGACCTGTCCCAGCATCCGGGTGACCAGCGCGCTCTCGTTGGCGGCCAGGTTGTTGTCGGCCGGCGCCACGAACCGCAGCGTCAGCTCCTTGCCGTCCTTCGTGCGGACGCCCGAGGGCCCGAGCTTCCAGCCCAGCGAGTCCAGGGACGCCTTCGCGGCGTCGGGGTCGAAGCGGCTCAGGCCGCTCGAGTTGTCCTGGTAGCCGTGCTGGGACGGCACCAGGAAGTGGTTGTTCATCGGCACGTACGGCCAGTCCAGGCCGGCCAGGTCGGTGCGGGTGATCTCCGCCCGGTCGATCGCCCGGACCAGCGCCTGCCGGAGCTTCGGGTCGGCCAGCAGCGGGCTGCGGCCGTTCAGCACCAGGTGCCGCAGGTTCGGACCGCCGGCCCGGCGGGCCTCCCCGCCAGGGGTGGACCCGATGATCCGGTAGCCCTCGGTGTTGGGCCCGTTGTTGTAGTAGTCGACCGTGCCGGCGGCGAACGCCTGCGGCATCTTCCCGGTGTCGATCGCCTTGAAGACGATCCGGTCCAGCAGCGGCTTGTCGCCCCACCAGTCCGGGTCGGCGACCACCGTGACGGTGCGCGCCTCCGGGTCCATCCTCTCCACCTTGAACGGACCGGCGGTGACCGGGAAGCGTCCCTTGAAGGAGGTGTTGAACAGCTCCGGCGTGGCGATGTACTTCGCGGGCAGCAGCGGGGCGTTGCCGGCGTTGTTGAACATCGCCTGCCACTCCGAGTACGGCTCCCGGAAGGTCATCACGGCCTGGTGGTCGTCCTGGCCGCGGACCACGCTCTCCACCTGGTCGAAGCCGTTGCTGAAGGCGGTCCGGTACGCCGGGTCCTGGCCGTTCAGCGCCTGCCAGTCGGCCTGCAGGTCGCGCCAGGTGATCGGGGTGCCGTCGGACCAGTGGGCCTTCGGGTTGAGCGTCCACACCACGGTCTGCTTGCCCTGCCGCAGTTCGCTCGTGGCGTCGGTCAGGTAGGCCGGGTTGGGGGTCTGCATGCCGCCCGCGTCGGAGCGCCAGAAGGTCGGCAGCAGCGCCTTGGCCACGTCGTTGGTGGAGACCTCGGGGCCGTCCGCCTGGATCGGGTTCCACTGGCCGGAGTACTGGTCGATCGCCCAGTTCAGGGTGCCGCCCTGACGCAGTGCCGTGCGCGGCTTCGCGTTCAGCGCCTGCTGCGTCATCCGGGGGGCGTCGCCGCCCGTCGGAACCCTGGATCCGCCGTCGTCCGACCCGCTCTTCGAAGCGCAGGAGCACAGCGCGAAGGACAGTACCGCCACCGAGGCGGTCAGGGCGAGGGCGCGGCGGCTTCGCGGGGCGGAGGGTCTCGGCACGCGGCACATCTTGCGTATCGGTACGACAAGTTGTCGACCAGCGGTCGATCAAGTCTTGATAACGCGGCGCGGCCACCCCGCCCGCCGCCCGTTTCGTCCCGTTCTGGGACGCCACTGGCGAGGATCCGCCAGCATGCCGAAGGCCGGGGCTCCGACGGTGGAGCCCCGGCCCGGCGCGGGTGTTGACGGCGGGTCAGCCGGCGAACTTGTACGCCCGGTCCCGGCCCGTCTTGGCGATGGTCTGGCCGACCGCGTCCGCCACGTCCTGCGCGGTGATCGCGGAGGACTGGCCGGCCTTGGTGATCTTCACCTTGTCGAAGGTGGTGCCGAGGGCCTTGGTCAGTTCGTCCAGGTCCCACTTCAGGACGACGTTGCCGGAGGCGTCCGGGACCAGCGTCAGCGCCTTCGCCGCGGTGCTCTTGCCGAAGTTGAACTGCTTGGTGCCCGCGGAGATGGTGATCTGGCCGTTCAGCACCTGCTTGCCGATGCTGTCCGCGGCGGCCTGCAGGGCGTCCTGACCGACCTTCGGCTTGGCGTCGGTCAGCGGCAGCGCCACCTCGGCGTCCGGCTTGCCGGCCGCCCGGTCCCGGTAGGACTGCTCGACCTTGTCGGCGGCCGACGAGGAGTCCAGGCCCTGTCCGGCCTTGCCCGGCACCACGACGGCGGCGCCCGCGCCCGCCTCGGTGAACTTGACGTAGCCCTCCTGCAGGCCCTGCCCGGACTTCGAGGCCAGGTCGTCCAGCGCCGCCTTCAGCTTCGCCTTATCCACCCGCACCTGCGGCTCGACCGCCTTGCTGCTGCCGGTCAGCGAGGAAAGCACCTCGACCGGGTTGTAGCTGTGCTTGGTCAGCCCGTCCACGGTCGCCGTGGTGTCGAAGCTCAGACCGGCACTGGCCGGGTCCAGGGTCACCGACTGCTCGCCGATCTTCAGCCGCAGCGGCTGCTGCCCGGCCTTGCCGACCGAACCGTCCAGCGCCGTCACCGCCTGGTCGCGGGAGTCGCCGCCGATGTCGGTGCCCAGCACCGTGATGCCCTTGGGAATGTCGGACTGATTCATCATCAGGCCCGCGCCGTACGCCGCCGCGCCCAGGAACACCAGGCCGGCGACGCCCGTCACCATGAGCTTCTTGGCCTTGCCGCCACCGGACTTCTTGGCGGCCGGCTTCTTCGGGGCGGGCTTCTCGGCCTCCTCCGGCTCCACCGGCGGCTGGTCGTTCGACAGGTCGCGCCTGGGCGTCGCCGCCCGCGGCCCGCCGGGGAACGGCTGCGCCTCGGGCAGGTCGGCGAACCGGCCGCCGCCGTTGCCGCCGTTGCCGTTGCCGTTCGCCGGACGGGGCCGGTCGGCGGCGAAGGGGTCGGCCGCGGCCGGACCGGACGGCGTCTTCGGGGCGTTCAGGAACAGCTGGGTGGTCGGCGGGTCAGCGGCTATCGCACCGCCCCGGGGCGGCTCCTCGCCGGTGATTGGGTCGAAGCCGCCGATCTGGGTGTCCTCCGGCTCCGCGCCCGGGCCCTGGGCGGCGGCCGGCTCGGCCGCGAACGGGTCCTGGCCACCGGGGAACGGGGCCGGGGCGCCCTGGCCGCCCGGCACGCCACCGCGCTGCGGCCGGGCCGCGCCCGGGGCCTCGGCGGCGAACGGGTCCTGGGGGCCCGCGAAGGGCTCGCCCTGCGGCTCCTGGGCGGCGTACGGCTCCTGAGCGGCGAACGGCTCCTGGGCACCGGCGTACGGGTCCTGGGCGGCGGCGAACGGCTCGCCCTGCGGCGCCTGCTGCTGCCGGCGCTGCGGCGTGGCGGCCCGCGGACGGCCCGCGAAGGGGTCCTGAGCGGCCATCGGCTGCTGCTGGTGGTGCTGCTCGGGCTGCTGCTCGGCCGCGTACGGGTCCTGAGCGGCCATCGGCCGCTGCTGCCCGGGCACCGGCGCCTGCTGCTGCGACGGCTCGGCGGCGGGGGCGAACGGCGAGGCCGGGGCGCCGGACGGGCGCGGCGCGGCCTGCGGGCCGCCGGCCGGGCCGCCCGCCACCGGGGCCGCGGGGGCGGCCGGCGCGGGAGCCGGGGCGGGCTCCTGACGGCTCTTCTGCCGGGGCTTGAACCACTCGCCGGTGGACTCCGACTCGGAGGCCTTGGGCGCGGTGGGCTCCTGCCACTCCGGCGGCAGCTTCGGCGGGGTGGCCGTGCCGCGGCCGGCGCCGGCGTCCATCACGCCGAGCACCGGGTCGCCGCCGGCCCCGCCGCGGTGGCGCGGGCCGGCCGGCTCGGCGGGCTTCTCGTCCTTGACCTTGCTCTGCACCACGACCGGCGGGATCGGCCGGGAGCCGGGGATGTTGATCCGGATCCGGGTGGTCAGCGTGGTCTCCGTCTTCGGCCCGTCGGCCTCGTCGGCGCGGGCGCCGGGAGCGGTCCGTGCGGCGGCGGGGTCCGGAAGTCCACCGGGCAGGCCGGTGCCGTACGGCGGGGTGCCCGACGGGTACGCGTCGGGGCCGCCGCGGCGGGGCTGCGGGTGGGCGTTGTCAGATTCGCGGCTGCTCAATGCTGCTCTGCTCCGGATTCGCGGCCGGGCCGACTGGGCCGTCCGCTGCGTATGGGGCGGGTTGGGCCGCCGTACGGCGGCGCGTGCGGCGTGCGGCGGGCCGAACGGCCCCGGGGACATCGGCTGTTCACATGTCGGCTGCGGCAACGCCCCGTCACGCGAGTGGTGCCGAAGGTACCGCCCGGCCCGGTTCGGGCCAAACGGAGGGGGTGGCCCGCCGAAGCACCACCATACCGACTGCGCATACGACCCGTCGGACGGCCGGGGGATGCCGATGGTCCGGATCCCCCCGGTACGGCGCTACTTGCCGCCGTCCTTGACGGCCTGTCGGGGCTGCGGCGCCGGTACGCCGAACAGGAACCCGGAGCGGGTCGGCAGGGTCGCGCACACCACGCCGAGCACCGAGCCGCCGAACAGGTAGGCGTACGCGGTCGCCGTCGCGGAGAGCACCAGGTCGCCCTCCGGGCGGGGCGCCAGCAGCACCGCCAGCACCACGAACCAGCCCGCCAGCGGGGCGCCCGCGCCGAGTTTGGTGCCGGTCGCCCGCAGCCCGCCGTAGAACAGTCCGGCGCAGGCCAGCAGGGCCAGCAGCACGCCCAGCGGCGCCCACAGAGCCTGCACGAAAGCTCCGCACACCGAGACCGCCGCGCCCAGCAGGAACAGCACCGCGTAGGCGGCGATCCGGACGCCGCGCGGCGGCAGCCGCTCGCCCAGGCGGTCGTCGCGGCTGCCGAAGAAGGGGTGGAGGAGCTTCACCGGGCCACCCCGGCGAACAGGTCGCTCTCCGGGCCGCCGGGGCCGAGCGCGCCGCGGACCAGCTGGTAGTACTCGGTGGCCAGCAGCGGCTGGCCCAGGTCGTTGCTGAGCGCGAAGTGCTGCCCGTCCACCACGATCTGGGTGGCGTGCGCCCGCATCGCGGCGGCCTTCGCACCGGCGTGCGCCGCGTTGTCGAGCGCGGTGGTGATCAGCAGGTCGTCGACCACGCCGGGGATCTGGTCGACCGGTGCGACGCCCTTGAACGGGGCCTCGTCGGCGGTCCGGCGCAGCCCGGCCTCGATCACCGAGCGGGGCATCCGGTTGTAGTAGACCTTGGCGATCCGCCAGGGCTCGCCCAGCTCCGGGCGGAACGCCGGGTCGGCGGCCAGATCGTAGCCGCGCAGCGCGACCCGGTGGGCCTGGATGTGGTCGGGGTGGCCGTAGCCGCCGTTCTCGTCGTACGTCACCAGCACCTGCGGGCGGGTCTCGCGGATCACCGTGACCAGGTGGCCGGCGGCCTCGTCCACGTCGGCCTGCCAGAAGCAGGACGGGTCCTCGTTGTCCGCGACGCCCAT
The DNA here is from genome assembly GCF_042873675.1 of Kitasatospora sp. NPDC004614. NCBI lineage: Bacteria > Bacillati > Actinomycetota > Actinomycetes > Kitasatosporales > Streptomycetaceae > Kitasatospora > Kitasatospora sp. NPDC004614. The sequence goes on along the minus strand of NZ_JBIALR010000013.1, from coordinate 214,237 downwards.
CATCCCGGAGTCCCGGTAGCGGCCCGCGCCGCCCAGGAAACGGTGGTCGGTGACTCCCAACTCCTGCATGGCGGCGGTCAGTTCGACGATCCGGTGGGCGCCCAGGGTGTTGTCCCGGTCCTGCGCCAGGTGGGCCAGCTCCGGCGGGATCACCTCACCGCCCTCGCCCAGGGTGCAGGTCACCAGGGTGACCCGGACGCCCTCGGCGGCGTAACGCGCCATGGTGGAGCCGTTGTTGATCGACTCGTCGTCGGGGTGGGCGTGCACCAGCAGCAGCCCGCGCGCGTCGGCCGGGGGTACGGAGGTCATGTCCGGCAGCTTACGGCCTGCCCGGAGGGGACTCCCCGGACAGGCCGTGGCGGCACGCGGGCGGCGGTCAGAGCTTCAAGCTGTTGATCATTCCGGCCAGGTTGGCCGTCACCTCCTGGATCGACGGTGCGATCGAACTGGAGGCCAGGTAGAAGCCGAGCAGTGCGCACACCAGCGCATGGCCCAGTTTCAGGCCCGAACGCCGGACCAGGAGCCAGACCACGAAGAGCATCAGGACGGCGGCGGAGACGGACAAAGCCATGACGGCTCACACCCTTCCTCGGGTGCGCCGCCCCGGGGAGGGGCAGCGGGCGGAACGATGGTCAACTGATACCGGATCGGTGACCTCCGGGTGACGTTCCGTGAGCCCGTCCGGGGTGTCGTGGCGGCCTCGTCCGGGTACAGCGCCGCCGGTCAGGGGCGGTCCGAACGGCCGTACGCCGCGGGTGCGGCGGGCTGCTCCGAAGGAGTGAGGCCCTAGGGTCTGCGGCATGACCACCGAGAAGCCGCACGACACCTTCCCCCGGCAGTACGCGCGCACCAACCGGTTCACCACCGGCGCGCCCCGGTCGTTCAGCGTCACCCCGGACGGCGCGCGGGTGCTGTTCCTGCGCTCCCGGGGCGCCGGGGCGCCCGCCAACCTGCTGTGGAGCCTGGACGTCGCGACCGGCGCCGAGACCGTGCTCGCCGACCCGGCGGTGCTGCTCGGCGGCGGCGCCGAGGAGCTGTCCGCCGCCGAGCGGGCCCGTCGCGAACGCAGCCGGGAGACCTCCGCCGGCATCGTCGGCTACACCCTGGACTCCGCCGGGCGCACCGCGGTCTTCGCCCTCTCCGGGCGGCTGTTCGCGGTCGCGGTGGAGACCGGCGAGTACCGCGAACTACCGGCCGCCGCACCGCTGTTGGACCCGCGCCCGAGTCCGGACGGCAACCACGTCGCGTACGCCACCCCCGGCGGCGAGCTACGGGTGACGGCCCTCGACGGCAGCGGCGACCGGCTGCTCGCCGGGCCCGAGGGTGAGGGCGTCAGCTGGGGGCAGGCCGAGTTCATCGCCCAGGAGGAGATGGGCCGCGACCGCGGCCACTGGTGGGCCCCCGACGGCAGCGCGCTGCTCGCCGCCCGGGTCGACGACACGCCGGTGCGCCGCTGGTGGATCGCCGACCCCGCCAACCCCGGGCGCCCGCCGGTCGAGATCGCCTACCCGGCCGCCGGCACCCCCAACGCCGTGGTCGGACTCTGGCTGCTCGGCCTGGACGGCACCCGCACCGAGATCCGCTGGGACCGTGCCGCCCACCCCTACCTGGCCCGCGTGCACTGGTCGGCCGGCGGCCCGCCGCTGCTCCAGGTGCAGGCCCGTGACCAGCGCGAACAGCTGGTGCTCGAGGTGGACCCGGCCACCGGCGACACCACCGTGCTGCTCACCGAGCGGGACGAGGACTGGCTGGAGCTGTTCGGCGGCGTCCCGGTACGGCGCGCCGACGGGCAGTTGGTGCGGATCGCCGACCACGGCGACGCCCGGGTCCTGATGGTCGGCGAACAGGCCGTCACCGACGCCGAGTTGCACGTCCGCTCGGTGCTCGGCCTGGACGGCGAGCAGGTGCTGTTCTCGGCCTCCTGCGGCGCCGCCGAGTTCGAGCGACGCCCGCCCGGCTGGCTCGGCGTCTTCACGTACGGCCCGGACGGCGTGCGGGAGCTCGGCGAGGGCGCGCTCGGCGCGGTGCGCGGGGGCGGTACCACCGTGCTCACCACCGCCGACCCGCGCCGGCCCGGCACCACCGTCACCGTGCTGCGGGACGGCGCCGAACCGCTGGTGATCGCCTCGCACGCGGACACCCCGCTGCTGACCGCCCGCCCGGTGTTCCGGTTCGCCGGCGAGCGGCGGATCCCCTGCGCGGTGCTGCTGCCCACCGGCTACGACCCGGACGTGGACGGCGACCTGCCGGTGCTGATGGACCCGTACGGCGGCCCGCACGGGCAGCGCGTGGTGCAGGCGCACAACCCGCACCTGACCTCGCAGTGGTTCGCCGACCAGGGCTTCGCGGTGATCGTCGCCGACGGGCGCGGCACCCCCGGGCACAGCCCCGCCTGGGAGAAGTCCATCAACCGGCGCACCGCCGAGATCACCGTCGCCGACCAGGTCGACGCGCTGCACGCGCTCGCCGAGGAGTTCCCGCTCGACCTCGGCCGGGTCGCCATCCGCGGCTGGTCCTACGGCGGCTACCTGGCCGCCGCCGCCGTGCTCCGCGAGCCCGACGTGTTCCACGCCGCGGTGGCCGGTGCGCCCGTCACCGAGCACGACCTGTACGACACCCACTACACCGAGCGCTACTACGGCGACCCCGCGGTGGAACCGGAGGCGTACGAGGCCAACTCGGTGGTGGCGCTGGCTCCTTCGCTGCGTCGGCCGCTGATGATCGTGCACGGCCTGGCCGACGACAACGTGGTGGTCGCGCACAGCCTGCGGCTGTCCACCGCGCTGCTCGCCGCCGGCCGCCCGCACACCGTGCTGCCGCTCTCCGGGGTCACCCACATGACGCCGCAGGAGGAGGTCGCGGAGAACCTGCTGCTGCTCCAGGTCCGGTTCCTGAAGGACGCCCTGGGCATGGCGTAACCGGTGCACCCGTGACATCCGTCATGCGGACGTCACGACGGTGCACACTGCCGACGGCACCCCCGTTCCGAGGAGTCTTGAGGAGTCGCAGAGAGACGGCTCCGAAGGGACTGAGAGACAGATGGGTACGGGAACGGGGGAGGTCGCGGCCTTCCGGAACGTCAGCAAGAGCTACGGCCGGGTGAAGGCGGTGAACGGACTCGACCTGGTCCTGCGACCGGGCGAGACGGTCGCCCTGCTCGGCCCGAACGGCGCGGGCAAGTCCAGCAGCCTCGACCTGCTGCTGGGCCTGCGCGAACCCGACAGCGGCACCGTCGAACTGTTCGGCGGCACCCCGCGCGAGGCGATCACCGGCGGCCGGGTCGGCGCGATGCTGCAGAGCGGCGGCCTGATGAGCGACGTCAAGGTCCGCGAACTGGTCACCCTCGCCTGCAAGGTGCACCCCAAGGGGCACAAGCCCGGGGAGGTGCTGAAGACCGCCGGGATCGCCGACCTCGCCGACCGCCGGGTCGACAAGCTCTCCGGCGGCCAGGAACAGCGCGTCCGGTTCGCCCTCGCGGTGGCCGGCGCCAACGACCTGATCGTGCTGGACGAACCCACCACCGGCATGGACGTCTCGGTCCGCCAGCAGTTCTGGGCCACCATGCGCGCCCAGGCCGACGCCGGCCGCACCGTCCTGTTCGCCACCCACTACCTGGAAGAGGCGGACTCCATCGCCGACCGGGTCCTCGTCCTGCACAAGGGCCGGCTGATCGCCGACGGCACCTCCGCCGAGATCAAGGCCAAGGCCGGCGCCCGCCGGATCGGCTTCGAACTGCACCCCTCCGACGGCGGCCCGCTCGACGAGGCCGTGCTGCGCGCCCTGCCCGGCACCGTCGGACTGGACGTCAGCACCCGCACCGACGGCGTGCACACCGTCCGGATCCGCTCCACCGACGCCGACGCGGGCGTCGCCGCGCTCTACAAGGCCGGCCTGTACCCGCGCGGGCTGGAGGTCACCAGCCTCGGCCTCGAGCAGGCCTTCCTGACCATCACCGGAGAGCAGGACAAGGACGACGAGGAGAGCGCGCGATGACCACCCTGATCCAGCTGGAGATCCTGCGCACCCTGCGCAACAAGAAGTACCTGATGCTCATCGTCCTCTACCCGGCCCTGCTGTACGTGTTCTTCATCAGCGCCTACGGCAGCGGCGGCACGGTGGCCGGCGGAGTCTCCGTCAAGTCGTACTTCATGGTCTCGATGGCCACCTTCGGCGCGGTCGGCGCCGTCCTCACCGGCTCCGCGCAGCGGATCTCGCTGGAACGCAAGAACGGCTGGACCCGCCAACTCCGGCTCACCGCACTGCCCGGCCGGGCCTACACCATCGGCAAGATCGCCGCCTGCGCCGTCACCACGCTGCCCGCCATCGCCGTGGTCTTCGCGGTCGGCGCGATCGAGGGCGTCGACCTCACCGCCACCCAGTGGCTCGGCCTGGCCGCCGTCCTGTGGCTCGGCAGCTTCGTGTTCGCCGCGCTCGGCGTCGCCCTCGGGTACGCCGCCCAGCCGGACGCCGTCCAGCCCGTCGTGATGATCGCCTACATGCTGATGGCACTGCTCGGCGGCACCTGGTTCCCGGTCAGCGACTCGCTGAAGACCTTCGCCCGGTTCAACCCCGTCTACGACTACAACCAGCTGGCCTCGTTCATCCACGGCCAGGGCGTCGCGGGCTCCGCGATCGCCGCCCTGGCCGGCTTCCTGGTGCTGTTCACGGCCGTCGCGGCCTACCTGTACCGCAAGGACTCCCAGCAGGCATGATGGCCCGCATGCAGACCACCGGCCCGGCCCGCCGCCCCGACAGCCTCGGGGAGGACGGGCCGACCGGCCGGTGGACCACGTACCCGGGCGCGCCCGTCGAAACCCGCCGGCAACTGCTGGTCAAACTGACCTGGACCGCCGTCTGGGCGTTCTACCTGCTGTACCCCGTCCAGGACCTGGCGACCGGCCGGCACACCACCACCGCCACCGCGGCCGGAGCGGCGCTGCTGGTGGTCTTCCTGGCCGCCTACATGTCGCTGGTGGTGATCCGCCATACCCACCGGATCGCCCGATCCCGGCAGTACGTGCCGTTCGCGCTGATCCTCGGCATCGCCATCGGCACCTCGATCGGCCTCGGCGACGCCTGGCTGACCCTGTTCACCTACACCTCGGTCTGCGCCGCCATCGTCCTGCCCGGCCGCACCGCCCTCGGCGGCATCGCCGCCGTCACCGCCGTCTTCGCGGTGATCGGCCTCAGCACCGGCGCCGACCACCGGACCCTGATCGAGATCGGACTGCCCTGCCTGCTGGCCGGCGTCGCCATGTACGGCATGCAGCGCCTCGTCACCACCATGCGCGAACTGCGCGAGGCCCGCACCGCCGTCGCCCACCTCGCCGCCTCCGAGGAACGGCTGCGCCTCGCCCGCGACCTGCACGACCTGCTCGGACACTCGCTCTCGCTGATCGCCATCAAGAGCGAACTCGCCGGCCGCTTCATGGACGCCGAGAAAGCCGCCGAGGCCCGCGCCCAGGTCGGCGACATCGAAAAGGTCGCCCGGCAGTCGCTCACCGACGTCCGCGAAGCCGTCAGCGGCTTCCGCCGCCCCACCCTGGCCGTCGAACTCGCCGCCGCCCGCACCGCTCTGACCGCCAGCCGGATCGAACTCGACGCCGACCCCCGCCTGACCGACGAACGCCCCGGCCTCGGCCCCGAGGAGACCGGCGCCCTCGCCTGGGCCCTGCGCGAAGCCGTCACCAACGTGGTCCGGCACGGCGTCGGCGCCACCCGCTGCTCCGTCCACCTCGACGAGACCTGGGAGGACGACGGCCGCCACGCCGTCCTGGAAGTCGTCGACAACGGCCCCGGCCCCGGCAAGTCCCACCCCGGCAACGGCCTCTCCGGCCTCCGCGAACGCCTCGAACAGGTCGGCGGCCACCTCGACGCCGGCCCCGCCAACCGCGGCAAGGGCTTCCGGCTGCGCGCCCTCGTCCCCCTGCGACCCGGCCCCAGCGGGGAATAGGCTGCGCCCCGTGACGGACCGAACCGGCGACCAGCAAGTACGCGTACTCCTGGCGGAAGACCAGAGCATGGTGCGGGAGGCCCTCGCCGCACTCCTCTCCCTGGAGGACGACCTCGACGTCGTCGCCCAGGTCGCCCGCGGCGACGAGGTCGCGGCCGCAGTGACGGAACACCGGATCGACGTCGCCGTCCTCGACATCGAGATGCCCGGCATGACCGGCATCGACGCCTGCGCCGAGATCCGCCGCGTCCACCCCCGCACCAAGGTCGTCATCGCCACCACCTTCGGCCGCCCCGGCTACCTCCGCCGCGCCATGGAATCCGGCGCCGACGCGTTCCTGGTCAAGGACGCGCCGGCCGCGGAACTCGCCGAGGCGATCCGGCGCGTCCTGCGCGGCGAGAAGGTCATCGACCCCACCCTGGCCGCCGCCGCACTCGCGGAAGGCGCGAACCCCCTCACGGGACGCGAACGCGACGTGCTGGCCGCGGCGGCGGACGGCTCCGTCAACGCGGACATCGCGGCCCGGCTGCACCTCTCCGAGGGGACGGTGCGGAACTACCTGTCGATGGCGATCCAGAAGACCTCGGCGCGCAACCGCGCGGAGGCGGTACGGGTCGCCCGCGAAAAGGGCTGGCTGTAACAGGATGAGGTGAACCACCAGGGGCGCGGGGAGACTTGCGCGAGCAGGCGGGTGCGAAAACAGGGGCGCTGGGGGTACCCCCAGGCGAAGCCGAGGGGGCGGAACTGCACGACCAGCGCAGACCACGTCCCCAAGGTCGCGATCAAGTGCAGGTCATTGTCCTGCGTCGCGATCTTGCGGACGGGGTGCCTCCCGCCTCGCGCAGTTCCCCGCGCCCCCGGTTTCGCACCCTCTCGCGCCCTCAGTTCAGCCGGTGCCGCGCCGATTTGGCCTCATCGCGGACGCGCCTCGCGCTGTCCGGGTCGAACGCGTCCAGGATCTCCGCGTACGAGTCCATCTCCGCGGCCCCGCCCAGGAAATCGCCGGTCTTGACCAGCAACTCGGCGCGCTCCAGCCGGAGTTGTGCGGGGTGGCGGGGGAGGAGCAGGGCGAGTTCCGCGGCCCAGAGCTGGGTGCGGGCGTGTTCGGGGCGTTCGGCGGCCCAGTGGCGGATGTTGCCGAGGACGCGCAGGACGGTGTCGAGCGGCTGGGCGGGGGTGAGCAGTTCGGGGGTGTAGGGGTGGCCGGACGCGGCGACCAGGCGTTCGACGTCGGGGATGTCGAGCAGGCGGCCGCCGTGGAAGGGGTCGGCGAGGACGTAGTCGTCGCTCCCGTCGGGCCCGCCGACCGCGACGATGAAGTGGCCGGGCAGGGCGATGCCGTGAACGGTCAGGCCGGCCCGGGCGGCGACCGCCGACCAGACCAGGGAGAGCATGATCGGCAGCCCGCGGCGGCGACGGAGCACCTCGGGGAGGAGGGAGGACTCCAGCCGCCGGTAATCGGACTGGCGGCCGTGGAAGCGTTCCCGGCCGCCGAGCACCGCCGCGAGGAGCGCGGCGGTCTCCTCGGGGCCGCGCGGGCGGCGTTCGGCGACGGCCTCGCGGATGGCGGCGGCGTGCCGGTCCAGGGCGGTCTGGCAGGCGCTCAGGACGGCGTCGAGGTCGGGCGGTTCGGCGCTGTCGCCGGGGTCGCCGAGGGTGTGCTCGGCGGCGGCGAGCAGGCACAGCAGCACCGGGTCGGGGTTGTCGGCCCGGGCCTCGGCTCGGAAGCGGGTTCTGCTCTGCTCGGTCACTGCGGCCTTCGGTTCAGCAGCGGTTCGTGGCTCGGTTCAGGTGGTGCACGCTACCGCTGGGGAAGGCGCGCGTAATGGTAAGTGTGACTGGTCGTGAAGCCCCGGTGGTCGTAGAGCGCCTGAGCGCCGTGGTTGTCGGCCTCGACCTGCAGGTAGGCGCCGGTGGCGCCCTCTTCGGCGGCACGCGCGGCGAGTACCGCCATCACGGTGGTGGCCAGGCCGCTGCGGCGGGCGGCCGGGACGACCTCGATCGCGGAGAACCCGGCCCAGTCGCCGTCCACCGCCATCCGGCCGATCGCGAGCGGGGTGCCGTCGGGGCCGGGCACGTGGGCGAACCAGACCGACGGCCCGCCGTGCAGGACGGCGCTGGCGGCGGCCTCCAGGGCGGGGTCGTCGCCCACCCGGCGGTACAGCGAGAGCCAGTCGCGGTCGGCCGTGCGGGACAGCCGGACCTGCCGCCAGCTGTCCGGTGCGGCAGCCCTGGTCAGTCCGCCGAGCCGGGCCTCGCGGACCGTGGTCGGGGCCAGCCGGTCGCCCAGCCCGTCGAGTTCGGGCGGCGAGGCGCCGTCCACCACCTCGACGAGTGCGGGCAGGCCGCGGGCCGCGTACCAGTCGCGGACCAGGTCCAGCGCCTCGTCCAGCGGCAGGCCGGGGTCGCCGATCGCCTGCACCGAGTTGGCGCGCTTGGTGAAACCGGCGGAGGCGCGCAGCACCCAGTCGCCGAGCCGCTGCTGTTCGACGGCGGGCCAGCCGCGCGCCGCGGTCCGCTGGAGTTCGGCCGGAGTGACGCCGGGCACCGGGACGTTCCGGGCGGGGAACGGCGGCACCGGCTTGCCCGCGACCAGCAGATCTGCGGCGAAACGCGCCGACACGCCGTGCCGGGACTCGATCGTCAACCCGTCGCCGTCCCAGGAAGTGAGCACGCCGATCACATCGCGGAACACCGGCCGTCCGTCCGCCACGCCGTCAGCACGCCGCGCCGAGACGCGTCTTCCCACGTCAGACGGGTCTATCCGGACCTCCGGACGGGCCTCCAGCGGTACTCCGCCGACCATCAACCGCACCTCCTGTGCATTTGCGTCCCCCGACCCGCGATACTAGGGGCGGGCATCGACGACGCCGCGCGCACCGCGCGACCGAGTAAACAGTAGGGCGGCAGCCCTTCCGAGGAGGAACGACAGCGTGACCTACGTCATCGCGCAGCCTTGTGTCGACGTGAAGGACAAGGCGTGCATCGAGGAGTGCCCCGTCGACTGCATCTATGAGGGTTCGCGTTCCCTCTACATCCACCCGGATGAGTGTGTGGACTGCGGTGCGTGCGAGCCGGTGTGCCCCGTCGAGGCGATCTTCTACGAGGACGACACTCCGGAGGAGTGGAAGGACTACTACAAGGCGAACGTCGAGTTCTTCGACGACCTGGGCTCGCCCGGCGGCGCCTCCAAGCTCGGCCTGATCGAGCGTGACCACCCGTTCATCGCGGCCCTGCCCCCGCAGAACGCCGACCACTGATCGGTGGCATCCACGCTGTGAGCACCAACGACAGCACGCACGCGCCGTTCCCGGGACACCCGGGGGCGGCGCGCCGCGTATCCGACCGCCTGCCGGTCTTCCCGTGGGACAAGCTCGAACCGTACAAGCGCACCGCCGAGAGCCACCCGGACGGGCTGTGCGACTTCTCCGTCGGCACCCCCGTGGACCCGGTGCCGGAGCTGATCCAGCAGGCCCTGGCCGCGCACACCGACACGCCCGGCTACCCGACCGTGTGGGGCCCGCTGGCCCTGCGCGAGGCGATCGCCGGCTGGCTGAACCGCCGGGTCGGCGCCGAGATCGGCCCCGCTGCGGTGCTGCCCACCGTCGGTTCCAAGGAACTGGTGGCGTGGCTGCCCGGCCAGCTCGGCCTCGGCCCCGGCGACCAGGTCGCCTACCCGAAGCTCGCCTACCCCACCTACGAGGTCGGCGCGCTGCTCTGCGGCGCCGAGCCGGTCGCGTACGGGGACATCGACGAGCTGGACGGCAGCAAGGTCCGGCTGCTCTGGCTGAACTCGCCGTCCAACCCGACCGGACGGGTGCTCGGCACCGACGAGCTGCGTCGCGCCGTCGAGTGGGCCCGGGAGCACCGGGTGCTGCTGGTCAGCGACGAGTGCTACCTCGAACTCGGCTGGGAGGCCGAGCCGGTGTCGGTGCTGCACCCGTCGGTGTGCGGCGGCTCGCACGAGGGGCTGCTCACCGTCCACTCGCTGTCCAAGCGCTCCAACCTCGCCGGGTACCGGGCCTCGTTCGTGGCCGGCGACCCGGTGGTGGTCCGTGAGCTGCTGGAGATCCGCAAGCACGGCGGCATGATCGTGCCCGCGCCGGTGCAGGCGGCCACCGCGGCCGCGCTCGCCGACGACGCGCACGTCGCCGAGCAGCGGGAGCGGTACGCGAAGCGGCGCGGCGCGCTGCGGGCCGCGCTGGAGGCGTACGGGTTCCGGATCGAGCACTCCGAGGCGAGCCTGTACCTGTGGGCGACCCAGGACCGGCCGTGCTGGGAGACCGTGGCCGAACTCGCCGAGCTGGGCATCCTGGTGGCCCCCGGCGACTTCTACGGCCCGGCTGGCGACCGCTTCGTGCGGGTGGCGTTCACCGCCACCGACGAGCGGGTGGCCGCCGCCGTGGAGCGGCTCAAGCGCTAGGCGCGTGGAAGGGGCGGAGCCGGTCGGCTCCGCCCCTTCGGCGTTCGTGCGACGGATCAGCCTGCGAGGTGGCTGCCGCCCGCACCGCCCAGCCCGCCGAGCAGCCCGCCCAGCGGGGTGGCGCCCAGCAGGCCGCTCAGCGGGTTGTTGGTGCCGCCCATCGGGGGCATCCCGCCCAGGCGGTTGGCGGACTCGTGCTCGGCCAGGCCCGCGACGGCGCCGGTGACCGGCAGCGACTGGACGGCGCCGAGGACCGGGGCGAGCTTCTCGGCGGCCGGCAGGCTCTGCGCCAGGCGGTCCACCGGCAGGTTCTTGGCGACGGTGCCGAGCGGGGTGGCGGTGGCCTTGCGGGCGGCCGGGAGGACCTTGTCGGTGACCGCGGGGCCGACCTTCTGCTCGACGGCCGGGACGACCCGGTCGGACAGCGTGCCGAGCGCACCGGTCAGCTGGTCGGCGTGGGCGGCCGGGCCGAGGTGGCCGAGCGCCTCGTCGGTGGAGGGCAGGGCGTGCGACACGGTGCTGCCGGCCGCGTCACCGACGGCCGGACCGCCCGCCGCGAGGGCCGCGGAGCCGGTGGTGCCGACCATGTGGCCGAGCTCGTGGCTCGCCCCCTGCACCGTGTCGCCCGAGTTGGGGACGTTGGCCAGCTTGGTCACTCCGGCGCCCAGGTCGGTCTGCGGGACCACCTCGGAGGCGGAGGCGGCACCCGCGGCCGCGAGCGGCGCCGCGGTTGCGGCGACGAGCAGCGCGGCCTGGGCGAGCCGGCGCGTGAGGGGGAGGGACATGGTGCTCCTAAGAGGTGAGGTCTACGGTCCGCCGGGCGGACGGCCGGTACGGCTGTCCGCCCGGCGGGCGACGTGTATGACCGCAAGAGCACCGGGAAGGTTTCGGCCGGTCAAGGTCAAGGGTTGGTAAAGATCGGACGATCCGCTTTCCGGCAAACCGGGTGGATCGTCCACGATGCGACGGCTGAAGAATCGTCACTTCCCTTGGCGGGCACGGAAACCCTCGTCCGCGTCCCGGACCGGCGTGTCGGCGGTTCGCCGACTGCCGTGCCGTCAGCGGGAGTTGACGCGAATCACCCGGTGGGCCGTCACCCGGGCATTTGTGCGTCAACGCACCGCCGGCGCCGTCACTTCTTCTTCGGCGGCGCGCCCAGCGTCACCAGCACCCGGTCCGTCGGGGCGGTCGGCAGCGGCTTCCAGCCGTCGTTGGGCCGGTCCACCCGCCACACCTTGCCGTCGTAGGCGACCTGCCCGATGCCCAGGTCCGCCGCCCGGGCCACCGACCACTGGGCCAGCGCCCAGCCGGTCTGCTGGGTGCCGCCCGCGCTCGCGGTGCTCGCGGTGGGCTGCGGGGTGAAGGCCAGCACCTCGCGCGGGTCCTTGGCTGCCTTGTCGGCGGTCGCCACCGTCACCGCCTTGCCGAACTCCCGGCGCACCCGGTCGGACACGCCGGTGGCCGGCGGGGCCGCCGCGTCCGGCTGCGGAAGCTCGTGCACCACGCAGTTCAGCGCCGCCGGCTCGCGGCCCATCAGCACGGTGGCCAGCAGCGTCGCGTTGTTCTCGTGCTTGGCGTACGCCTGCGGGTAGCCGCTGCGCTGCACCTGCTGGGCGGCGTCGGTCAGCGGCATCTGCGCGTAGCCGTTCACCTTCACCAGCGCGTCCAGGAACTTGTTGGTCGCGTACACCGGGTCCATGATCTGCTCGACGGTGCCCCAACCCTGCGACGGGCGCTGCTGGAACAGGCCCACCGAGTCCCGGTCGCCGCCCTCCAGGTTGCGCAGCTTGGACTCCTGTATGGCGGTCGCCAGCGCGATCGTCACCGCCCGCTCGGGCAGGCCGCGGGACATCGCCACCGCCGTGATGGTCGCCGCGTTCGCCGCCGCGCCCAGCTCCATCGACCCGGAACCGGACGTGGCGGTGACCTTGCAGCCCTCGTCCGGGACGGTGATCTTCTCGCGGTTCAGCCACACCACCAGGCCGCCGACCACCGCAAGTGCCAGCACCCCCACCAGGATTCGCCGCCACGGCCGCCGACGGCGCTCCTCGGCGCCACCCTCCGAATACTCGGCGTCTGTGGCCACCGTGGCCCCTCTCCTCGTCGTCCGTCGTCCACGCAGCGGTCCGCTTTCCGATTCCGCGCCGTCCGCGGACACCGTAACCGTTCGGACGGTCGTACGGGTCCGCGCGGTTGCGTGCCAGGCCCCGGGGCCGCCCGGCCGCTCGGTAGGGTGGCCGCCATGAGCAGCCCGAACGAGCCCCTCGACCTGACCCTCGACGGCGGCACGCTGACCGCCCGCCTCGTCGACTTCCCGTCCGTCAGCGGCGAGGAGACCGCCCTCGCTGACGCGGTCGAGGCCGCGCTCCGGGCCTACCCGCACCTCACCGTCGACCGGTTCGGCAACAACGTGGTCGCCCGCACCCACCTCGGCCGGGCCGCGCGGGTGGTGCTCGCCGGACACCTGGACACCGTCCCGATCGCCGACAACGTGCCCTCGCACGTCGAGGGCGACCTGCTCTACGGCTGCGGCACGTCCGACATGAAGTCCGGCGTCGCGGTCCAACTCCGGCTCGCCGCAACGGTGGAGGAGCCCAACCACGACGTCACCTACGTGTTCTACGACAACGAGGAGGTGGAGGCCGAGCGCAACGGCCTCGGCCACCTGTTCGCCACCCACCCCGACTGGCTGGCGGCCGACTTCGCGGTCCTGATGGAACCCAGCGGCGCCGTCGTCGAGGGCGGCTGCCAGGGCAGCCTGCGCGCCGACATCACGCTCACCGGCGTGCGCGCCCACGCCGCGCGCAGCTGGCTCGGCGACAACGCCATCCACAAGGCCGCCGAAGTGCTGCGCCGGCTGGTCGAGTACAAGCCCCGACGGGTCGTCATCGACGGCCTGGAGTACCGCGAGGGCCTGAACGCCACCCGGATCGACGGCGGCGTCGCCGGGAACGTCATCCCCGACGAGTGCCGGATCCACGTCGCCTTCCGGTTCGCCCCCGACCGCAGCCTGGAGCAGGCCGAGGACCACCTGCGGGAGGTCTTCGACGGCTACCAGCTGGACATCGTGGACGCCTCCCCTGCCGCTCTCCCCGGTCTCTCCCAGCCCGCCGCACAGGCCTTCCTGGCCGCCGTCGGCGGCGAGCCGCGGGCCAAGTTCGGCTGGACCGACGTCGCCCGGTTCTCCGCGCACGGCGTCCCCGCGGTCAACTACGGCCCCGGCGACCCGAATCTGGCACACAAGCGCGAGGAGCACTGCTCGCTGACCGCGATCGCCGAGGTCGAGGCCCGCCTGCGGGCCTGGCTCACCGCGTAGCCGCCGCACGGCCTTTGGCGGACGGGCAGCCGTTTCCCGTTGTTCCTCGGAAAGTTGCCTTGTCAGGCGTAGGGTTTCGTCATGACAGCCAACGGAGATGAACCCGTCCGCAGGGCCAGGAAGCCGTGGCCCGAGAAGCGCAAGGGCCCGGTGCTGCTGCGGCGGGACCAGGTCGAGACGAAAACGACGGACCAGGCCCTGCTGGACACCACCGGGCCGACCGACTGGTTGCACACCGACCCGTGGCGGGTGCTGCGGATCACCTCGGAGTTCGTCGAAGGCTTCGGCGCGCTCGCCAAACTGCCCACCGCCATCAGCGTGTTCGGCTCCGCCCGGACGCAGGTCGGCTCGCCCGAGTACCAGACCGGCGTGGAGATCGGGCGGGCCCTCGCTGAGGCCGGCTACGCGGTGATCACCGGCGGCGGCCCCGGTGCGATGGAGGCCGCCAACAAGGGCGCCGTCGAGGCCGACGGGCTGAGCGTCGGCCTCGGCATCGAGCTGCCCTTCGAGCAGGGCCTGAACGAGTACGTCGACCTGGGCCTGAACTTCCGCTACTTCTTCGTCCGCAAGACGATGTTCGTGAAGTACTCCCAGGGCTTCGTGGTGCTCCCCGGCGGACTCGGCACCCTGGACGAGCTGTTCGAGGCGCTCACCCTGGTGCAGACCCACAAGGTCACCCGGTTCCCGGTGATCCTGTTCGGCAGCGCCTACTGGGGCGGGCTGGTGGAGTGGTTGAAGTCCACCCTGGTCGCCCAGGGCAAGGCCAACCCCGAGGACCTCGAACTGTTCCACGTCACCGACGACGTCGCCGAGGTGCTGAAGGTCCTGGAAGAGGCCCGCAAGCCGCAGGGCACGCCCGCCTGATCGAGGCGGACGGATAGGTCCTAGGCGAGCCCCCGGCGGGCGACCGCCGGGGGACGGGTGCCGCGGATCGACGCCACCATGTCCAGCACCTGACGGGTCTCCGCGACCTGGTGCACCCGATAGACCTGCGCGCCCAGCCAGGCGGAGACGGCGGTGGTGGCCAGGGTGCCGAGCAGCCGCTCGTCCACCGGCTTGTCGAGCGTCTCGCCGACGAAGTCCTTGTTCGACAGCGACACCAGCACCGGGAACCCGGTCGCCGTCATCTCCGGCAGCCGGCGGGTCGCCTCCAGCGAGTGCCGGGTGTTCTTCCCGAAGTCGTGCCCCGGGTCGATGATCAACCCGTCGCGGCGCACCCCGAGTTCGATCGCCCGCTCGGCCAGCCCGACGGTCACCCGCAGGATGTCCGCCATCACGTCCTCGTACCCCACCCGGTGCGGACGGGTGCGCGGCTCCGCGCCGCCCGCGTGCGTGCACACCAGGCCCGCGCCGTACCGGGCCGCGACCTCGGCGAGCTTCGGGTCGAAGCCGCCCCAGGCGTCGTTCAGCAGGTCCGCACCGACCTCGCAGACCGCCTCGCCGACCTCGTGCCGCCAGGTGTCCACGCTGATCACCGCGTCCGGGTGGCGCTTGCGCAGCTCCGCCACGAACGGCACCGTGCGCCGCAACTCCTCCTCGACGGTGACTTCTTCGCCCGGCCCGGCCTTCACCCCGCCGATGTCCAGGATCGCCGCGCCCTCGGCCATCGCCCGGTCCGCCGCGGCGAACGCGGCCTCGTCGGCGAAGGTCGCCCCCCGGTCGAAGAACGAGTCCGGGGTGCGGTTGACGATCGCCATGACGACCAGCTCGTCCGGGCCGAACTCCCTTGTGCCGAGGCGTAGTGCCACCGTTGTCTCCTCCTCAGCGCTCCCGGGTGCAATGATGGGCCCCGGCCTGTACCGGACCATGATCCCACCTGATCCTGAGCACGGGCCGAAGCCGACCGTAACTGCCGGGCCGGAACTGCCGGAGCCGGAACTGCCGGGGACTGACGGAGGACGCTCGTGTTCTGGGTGATCGTGGTTGCGATGGCCGTGGTGGTCGGCGGTGCCGCGCTGGTGGCACTCGGCGGCGGCGGATCCCTCCCCGAGGCGGAGCACGACCGCCTCACCGCACGCCTCCCGCAGGACCGCCCGCTCAGCCGCACCGACGTCGACGACCTGCGCCTGCCGATGGCGCTGCGCGGCTACCGGATGGACGAGGTCGACGACGTCCTCGACCGCCTCGGCGCCGAACTCGCCCTCCGGGACGCGAAGATCGCCGAACTGGAGGCCGTCGGCGCGGTGCGCGGCTCGGTCGAGGCGACGGGCGGCGCGTCCGGCGAGCCGCTGCCCGGGCTGGAGTCGTTCACGGCCGTGCTGGAGAAGAAGCCCCTCTCCGAGGGCCCTGCCGACGCCGCTTCCGAGAAGTCAGAGAAGTCCGAGAAGTCCGAGAAGTTCGAGAAGGGTGACCACTCGTGACCGGTGCCGTGCTCGGTGAGGACGGGCTGCTGCGCTGCGGATGGGGCGACTCGTCCGACGACTACCGGGTCTACCACGACACCGAGTGGGGCCGTCCGGTCCACGGTGACCAGGCGCTGTTCGAGCGGATCTCGCTGGAGGCGTTCCAGTCCGGGCTGTCCTGGATCACCATCCTGCGGCGCCGCGAAGGCTTCCGGGCGGCGTTCCGGGACTTCTCGATCGCCGAGGTCGCGGAGTTCGGGGACGACGACGTGGAACGGCTGCTGGCCGACACCGGAATCATCCGCAACCGCGCGAAGATCGTCGCCACCATCGCCAACGCCCGCGCCGCACGTGAACTCGACGGCGAGCTGGACGCGTTGGTCTGGAGCCACGCCGGGGACCCGGCCCGGCCGGCGCCGAAGACGCTGGCGGAGGTGCCGGCCGTGACGGCGGAGTCGACGGCGCTGGCGAAGGCGCTGAAGAAGAACGGGTTCCGGTTCGTGGGGCCGACGACGGCGTATGCGCTGATGCAGGCGTGCGGGCTGGTGAACGACCACCTGGCCGACTGCCACGCGCGGTAGTCCGCCCGAGCAGCCACGGCTCGCCGTCCACGGACCTTACCGAGGGCGCCGTTCCCCTTCGCACAGTTCCCCGCGCCCCTGACGGGGCGCGGGGGCTGAGAGCTACTTGCCCACGAAGGCGGGCTTTTCCTTGGCCACGAACGCATCGACCGCGATGCGGTGGTCCTCGCTGTTGCCGGCCATGGTCTGCAACTCCTCCTCCTTGTCGAGGAGTTCGTCCAGCGAGTGGGACGCGCCGTACGCCAGCGACTCCTTGATCGCGCCGTAGGCGACGGTCGGGCCGCTCGCCAGGGTGAGGGCGAACTCGTGGGCGGTGGCGGCGAGTTCGGCGGCGGGGACGACGCGGGTGGCGAGGCCGAGGGTGAGGGCCTCGTCGGCGCGGACGGTGCGGGGGAGCATCAGGAGTTCGGTGGCGCGGGCGTGGCCGACCAGGCGGGGGAGGGTCCAGGAGGCGCCGGAGTCGGTGGTGAGGGCGACGCCGGCGAAGGAGGTGTTGAAGCCGGCGGTGTCGGCGACGATCCGGAAGTCGCAGGCGAAGGCGAGCGAGGCGCCGGCGCCGGCCGTGATGCCGTTGACGGCGGCGACGGTGGGCTTGCGCATCCCGGCGAGGGCGCGGACCAGCGGGTTGTAGTGCTCGGCGACGGTGCGCAGCGCGCTCTCGCCGGTCTCCTGCTGGTGGTGCAGCAGTCCGAGGTGTTCCTTGAGGTCCTGTCCGACGCAGAAGGCCTTCTGGCCGGCGCCGGTGAGCAGCACGGCCCGCACGTCGGGGTCGGTCGCGGCGGTGGTGACGGCGTCCCGGAGGGCGACCTTGGTGGCGACGTCGAGGGCGTTCATGGCGTCGGCGCGGTCGATGGTGAGGACGGCGAGGGCGCCGTCGCGGTGGTAGCGCACGGTGTCGGACATCGGTGAGGGCTCCCGGGTCGCGGTGGGCTGTCGTGGGCACAGCATGCCGGAGTGCGGCCGGGTGGGGGAGTGTGAGGTGGCGCACCCCTGGCGGGCGTGTCGGAGTGCGGCGGGATGCGGCTTCCGGCCGGTAATCGGCGCTTTGGTGCGGGTTCGGGAGGCTTGGCGGAGAGAGTGATGTTGGTCATCGAGCGGTCGCATGCGGGATAATGGCTTCCGATCAATGCGTTCGATACCGGCGGTGGACGGACTGCCGGTGCGTACCTGAACGGTTGCAGGAAGGGGAACGAGCATGGCGGCCATGAAGCCGCGGACGGGTGACGGCCCGCTGGAGGTAACCAAGGAGGGGCGGGGCATCATCATGCGAGTTCCGCTCGAAGGGGGCGGGCGCCTGGTGGTGGAGCTGACGCCGGACGAGGCGGACGCTCTGGGCGAGGCTCTGAAGAAGGCCTGCGGCTGACCCGAGCGGGTACTGCCACTCGCACGTCCCGGGCGCTCCGGGAGTGTTCGACGGGCCCGGTCCCCCGGTGCGGGGAGCGGGCCCGTTCCGCGTGTCCGGGCGGGTTCAGCGTTTGACGGCGCAGAGCAGGCCGTCGCTGACCGGGAGCAGCGCGGGCAGCAGGGTGTCGCCCTGTTCCCGGATGTCGGCGACCAGGTCGCGAACCGCGCGGGTCTGCGGGTCGTCGGCCTCGGGTTCGGCGAGCCGGCCCTCCTGGAAGACGCCCTCGAAGCAGACCACGCCGCGCGGCCGGAGCAGCCGCATCGCCTCGGTGAGGTGGAAGCCGGAGTCGGCAGGGTCGCCGTCGCAGAACACCAGGTCGTACTGCCCGTCGGCGAGCCGGGGCAGCACGTCGCGGGCCCGGCCGGGGATGAAGCGGGCCCGGTTGGCGGCGAATCCGGCGGCCAGGTACGCCTCGCGGGCGTACTGCTGGCGGACGGGTTCGGAGTCGACGGTGGTGAGCACGCCGTCGGGCCGCATGCCGCGCAACAGGTAGACGCCGGAGACGCCGGTGCCGGTTCCGATCTCGACCACCGCCTTGGCGTCGAGCGCGGCGGCCAGCAGGCGCAGGGCCGCACCGCCGCTGGGTTCGATCGCGCGTATGCCGGTGCGGGCCGACTGGGCCCGGGCGTAGGTCAGCACCGCGTCCTCGCCGACGTAGGTGTCGGCGAGGGCCACTCGCTGGGGCCCGAACTCGGTGATGGCTGCCTCTTCCGGAGCGCCGATGTCGATGGAAGTCGACAAATTCCAGCGACAGACTACTGGCCGTCCGGGAACCGCGTTCGACGGCTGGCCGTTGAGTTGTCGTGGGTGGCCGGACCACCCGCGGCGGTCGCTGTTCGACCGCTCTTATCCGGGCTTGACGTGTGAGGTGGATATGGTGGTGGCTCTGCTGGGCAGAAGAGCCGACCGAGGAGGTGTGGCCGAGGGCGACGTCCCTGTGCAGCGGCACGTCCGCGGCACCACGTCGGCCCGTACGCCGAAGCCCGTGATGAACCAGTCTGTGCACTCCCCCCTGGACAAGTCGACCGCAGCCGACGACTCGGTGGCCGAGGCCCCCGGCAAGCTCGCGTCCTTCGCGGAGGGGCCCGACGCGCAGAGCTGGACGCCGCCCAGCTGGGAGGAGATCGTCGAGGCGCACAGCGCCCGGGTCTACCGCCTCGCCTACCGGCTGACGGGCAATCAGCACGACGCCGAGGACCTCACGCAGGAGGTCTTCGTCCGGGTGTTCCGCTCGCTGTCCACGTACACCCCCGGCACGTTCGAGGGCTGGCTGCACCGGATCACCACCAACCTGTTCCTGGACATGGTGCGCCGCCGCCAGCGGATCCGCTTCGACGCCCTCGCCGAGGACGCGGCGGAGCGCCTGGCCAGCCGCGAGCCCAGCCCCGCCCAGCACTTCAGCGACACCCACTTCGACGCGGACGTCCAGCAGGCGCTGGACACCCTCGCCCCGGAGTTCCGTGCCGCCGTGGTGCTGTGCGACATCGAGGGCCTCTCCTACGAGGAGATCGCCGCCACCCTCGGGGTGAAGCTCGGCACCGTCCGCAGCCGGATCCACCGCGGCCGCTCGCACCTGCGCGCCGCCCTCAAGCACCGGGCGCCGAACGCCGCCGCGGGCCGTTCGCGCCGGGGTGGCTCCGTCGAGCCCGTGGCGGTCGGTGCCGAACCGGGCGGAAGCGACCGGAGGGGGTCATGAGCGATCACGCCCCCGAGCGCGCGGACGCCACCGGCCGCTCGCGCTGGGCGTCGCTGCGCCGCGCCGCCGAGCAGGCCCCGGCGGCGGCCGAGCTGCGGCCCGTGACGATCCGTCCGGTCGAGCCGGCGGCCGAGGAGCACCACCACCTCGGCGACCGCCTCACCGCGTACCTGGACGGCGAACTCGGCCACGACGCCCGCGAGCGGGTGCAGGCCCACCTGGCGACGTGTCCGGAGTGCCTGGCCGAGGCGGAGGGCGCCCGCGCGGTCAAGCGGACGCTCAGCGACGCCGGCGCGCCCGGCCCGTCCGCGGCGCTGATGGCCCGGCTGCTGGCCGTGGCCGCGCTGCCGGAGGACGAATCGGGCCCTGATGGGCCGTCGGGTGCCGTGTTCGGCGGCAGCAGGCTCACCGGCGGCTCCTTCGGCCGGGGCGCCGGCTTCGGTGGCGGCGCGCTGGGCGCCGACGCCCCGATACCCGGGATCGACCCGCGGGCCGGTCTGTTCGGTGCCCGCCCGTCCGCCGCACCGCGTCCGCTGGCCGCGCTTGCCGAGCTGCCCACCCCCCGCCCGGTTCCGCCCCGCGGTCGCCGGCTGGTGTTCGCCGCCGCCGGGGCGTTCTCGGTCGCCGCGGTCACGCTCAGCGGCGTCGGCGGCCTCACCACGGGCCAGGGCGGCCCCAACCGGCAGCCCACCAGCGTCACCCCCGTCGGCGGCGCGATCGTCCCCGTCAACGCGCAGCAGCAAATGGACGCCCCGGACTTTCCGATGCGCTCCCGGCTGCAGGCCAGCCCGCAGCCGTCGCCCAGCGGTGACCAGCTCCAGGTCCTGCGCTAGCCTGCCTTCACCGGCACGCCGTCGACGCCGGTCGCCCAGGTGGTCTTTACCACGGATTCACCTGAGGAAGGCCGGGGAACGGCCGCCCGCGTTTACCCTTGGTTCAGCGTTGTCGGGTGCTGGGAGTTCAGGTGTTCGGAGACATAGGCGGACTCGAGGTCCTGACGATCGTCATCATGGCCATCGTGATCTTCGGGCCGGACAAGCTTCCGAAGCTGATTCAGGACACCATGGCGTTCATTCGCAAGATCCGCTCCTTCGCGGACAACGCGAAGGACGACATCCGCAGCGAGCTCGGGCCGGAGTTCCAGAACTTCGATTTCGAGGACCTCAACCCGAAGACCTTCGTCCGCAAGCAGCTGCTCGGCGACAACGACGACCCGCTCGGGCTGAAGGACCTCAAGGACAGCGTCGACCTCAAGTCCGCGCTGAACGGCGAGCCGACGCGCACCCCGAGCGCCTCGGTCGACTTCTCCAAGCCGGCCTCCCCGTTGAGCAACGGCCCGGCCCTCGCGGCCGGCGAGCGCCCGCCGTTCGACCCGGACGCCACCTGACCGACGCTCCCCGCCCGACCCCGACCCCGACGCCCCGCCCGGCAGGCGGGGCGTCGTCGTCCGCGCCGCTATCGTGTCCACTACCTCCCCGGACGGCGGGCGCTGTGCGGTCCGTCACGCCCGGCCGTGTCCGGCCCGGTTTTCCCGGACGGAGGGGCCGCGGTGCGCCACCATGGAGCCCGCCCGTGGCAGGAGCACAGCCGAGGAGGCCCGCAGTGGACGCCACGCAAACGACCGCAGAACCCGCCGCCACGCGTCGGCCCGCCGCCGACCCCCTCGCCCCCTACCGCGCCGCCGACTTCCCCTGGTACGGCCTGGACGAGGGCTGGACCGGCCGCCGCTGGCTCGGCCAGGTCGGCACCGGCCAGAACTCACGCGCCGCGCAGTCCGACCTCCCCGACTACGGCACCCTCGGCCACGGCGACGAACCCGCCCGCGGACCCGAACCGCGCGACACCCGCCGCTTCGCGCTGGTGGTCACCGTGGCCCGCCGCGAGGTCCGCCGCAGCGCCGACAACACCGGCACCCTGGAAGCCACCTCCGCGTCCTCCGCCGCCTGGCTGGCCGGCTCCGGCCTGCTCGCCGCCACCTGGCCCGGCAACCTCGACCGCACCCTGCGCCAGCACTGGCTCGACCAGCAGTCCACCCTCGCCTGGGACCTGGCCGACGACCTCGACGGCCCCGCCTGGTCCTCCCTCACCCTCCCCGTCAACGGCGTCCCGCAGCCCTTCCGCTACCGCGAATCCGAATACGGCTGGGTCCTGGCCGGCGAGGCCCCCGGCGTCCTCATCGGCGCCTACGGCCGCTCGGTCTCCGCGTACGGCATCGGCTTCACCACCGTCCCCGACCTGGCGACCTACGACGGACGGTAGGCCCGGCCGGACACACGGCGGCTCCAGCAGAAACGGCCCCGGGCAGGTGCCCGGGGCCGTTCGTGGTGCTGGGGGTCCGTCAGAACTTGTTCTTCGGGGTCAGGCCCAGGGAGAGGCCGGACAGGCCGCGCTGGCGGCCGGAGAGCTTGCCCGCGATGGTGCGCAGGGCGGAGCCGGCGGGGGAGTCCGGGTTGGAGAGGACGACCGGGCGGCCGTCGTCGCCGCCCTCGCGGAGGCGGACGTCGATCGGGATGGAGCCGAGGACCGGAACGGTCGCGCCGACGCTGCGGGTCAGGGCGTCGGCGACGGTCTGACCGCCGCCGGTGCCGAAGACGTCGATCATCTCGTCGCAGTGCGGACACGGCATGCCCGACATGTTCTCGATGACGCCGACGATCTTCTGGTGGGTCTGCAGCGCGATCGTGCCGGCCCGCTCGGCGACCTCGGCGGCGGCCATCTGCGGGGTGGTGACGATCAGGATCTCGGCGTTCGGGACGAGCTGCGCGACGGAGATCGCGATGTCGCCGGTGCCGGGCGGCAGGTCCAGCAGCAGGACGTCCAGGTCGCCCCAGTACACGTCGGCGAGGAACTGCTGCAGCGCGCGGTGCAGCATCGGGCCGCGCCACACCACCGGCGCGTTGCCCGGGGTGAACATGCCGATCGAGATGACCTTCACGCCGTGCGCCGCCGGCGGCATGATCATGTCCTGCACCTGGGTGGGCCGACCCTCGACGCCCAGCATGCGGGGCACGCTGTGGCCGTAGATGTCGGCGTCCACCACGGCGACCTTCAGGCCGTCCGCGGCCAGCGCCGCCGCCAGGTTGACCGTCACCGAGGACTTGCCGACGCCGCCCTTGCCGGAGGCGACCGCGTACACCCGGGTCAGGGTGCCCGGCTTGGCGAACGGGATCTCCCGCTCCGGGGCGCCGCCGCGCAGCAGCTGCGACAGCTCGCGGCGCTGCTCCTCGCTCATCACGTCGAGCTCGACGGAGACGGCGGTGACACCGGGAACGGCGGACACCGCGTCGGTGACCCGCTGGGTGATCGTCTCGCGCATCGGACAGCCCGAGACGGTGAGGTACACCGCGACCTTCACCGCGCCGCCGTCGCCGATCTCGACGGACTTCACCATGCCGATCTCGGTGATCGGACGGTTGATCTCCGGGTCGTGGACGGTCGCCAGGGCTTCCTGGACGGACTGCTCCGTCACCCCGGCCGCCACCTCTGTCTCGTTGGCCATGTGTTGATGGTACGGCGCTGCGCCCCGCCCCCGACTCGCCGGTAGCGTGCCGCGGGTCACAACGGGTCGGCGGGCTCCCGCCGTTCGTCGATCTCCCGGAGCAGCGACTGCAGTTCGGACCGGATGAAGTCCCGGGTGGCGACCTCGCCGAGGCCCTGCCGCAGCGCCGCGACCTCGCGGGTCAGGTACTCGGTGTCGGCGATGTTGCGGTCGCTGCGGGCCCGGTCCTGCTCCATGTTGACGCGGTCGCGGTCGTCCTGGCGGTTCTGCGCGAGCAGGATCAGCGGGGCCGCGTACGAGGCCTGCAGTGACAGCACCAGGGTGAGGAAGATGAACGGGTAGCTGTCGAAGCGCACGCCGGGCGGGAGCAGGGTGTTCCACGCCACCCAGGCGATGATCACCACCGTCATCCAGACGATGAACCGGCCGGTGCCCAGGAAACGGGCGATCCGCTCGGAGAGCTTGCCGAACGCCTCCGGGTCCCAGGCGGGCAGGTGGATCAGGCCCGGGCGGCCGGTGCGCGGCTGGTCGAGCCGGGAACGGGAGCCCGGGGACTGGCCGGGGCGCTCCTCGCGGCGCACGCGCTGCTCCCGGGTCCGCAGTTCGCGCAGCTGGCGCAGCTGGCGCAGCTCGCCCTGGATCCGCTGGCCCGGCGAGTCGTGGTGGCGCTTGCGGTCACTGTCCATCGAGCACCTCGTCGGTGGGGATGCCGTGCGCCGAGCCCTCGCGCCAGTCGTCCGGCAGCAGGTGGTCCAGCACGTCGTCCACGGTGACCGCGCCCAGCAGGTGGTCGTCCTCGTCGACCACGGGCGCCGCCACCAGGTTGTAGGTGGCCAGGTAGGACGTGATCAGCTGGAGCGGGGTGTTCGGCGGCAGCGGGTCGAGGTCGTCGTCCACGATCGAACCGACCAGCGTGTACGGGGGCTCGCGCAACAGCCGCTGGAAGTGCACGGTGCCCAGATAGGTGCCGGTCGGAGTCTCGTTCGGCGGGCGGCACACGTACACCTGAGCGGCCAGCGCCGGCTTGGTGTCGGAGATCCGTACCCGGGCGAGCGCCTCGGCGACCGAGGCATCGGGTTCCAGGACGATCGGCTCGGTGGTCATCAGGCCGCCCGCGGTGTCCTCCTCGTAGGAGAGCAGCCGGCGCATCTCCGCCGCCTCGGCGGGCTCCATCAGACGCAGCAGCCGCTCGGCGTCCTCGGCGGGCAGTTCGGAGAGCAGGTCGGCGGCGTCGTCCGGGTCCATGGTCTCCAGGATGTCCGCGGCCCGCTCCTCCTTGAGCTTGCCGATGATCTCCACCTGGTCGTCCTCCGGGAGCTCCTCCAGGACGTCCGCGAGCCGGTCGTCGTCGAGCGCCGCCGCGACCTCCGCCCGGCGCTTCGCCGACAGGTGGTGCATGACGTTCGCCAGGTCGGCCGGACGCAACTGCTCGAACGTGGCCAGCAGGTTGGCCGCGCCCTGACCCTCCTCCGACAGCGAGAAACCGGTGACGGCGGACCAGTCGAGCAGCAGCTGCTCGCCCTTGGCCTTGCGCAGCCGGGACGGAGGCTTCCCGACCTGGACGAAGACCTTGTCGATCTCCCACTCGCGCAGGCGGGTCTGCACCATCGCGACGTCCAGCACGGTCACCTCGTCGGCGGTCTTGGTGCGGGTGACGGTGCGGTCGAGCAGCTCGGCCAGCACCAGCGTCTCCGACGGACGCTGCTCGAACCGACGCATGTTCAGCAGGCCGGTGGAGAGCACCTGGCCGGACTCCAGACTGGTCACCCGGGTCATCGGCAGAAAGATCCGGCGGCGGCCGATCACCTCCACCACCAGCCCGAGAACCCTGGGCGGGCTGCCACCGAGACGCAACGAGACCACCACGTCACGGACCCGGCCCACCTGGTCGCCGTTCGGGTCGAACACCGCGACCCCGGAGAGGTGGGAGATGAACACTCGGCTGCCTGGCCCCGCCATGCGACTCCCTCGGGGGAAACGGACACAACCACCCAAATCTATCGGTGGCGCGTCGGGGCGGCAGGTCATTGAGGTGCCGCGATCTTTCCGCCGGGTGCCTTCCGCCTTGCGCAGTTTCCCGCGCCCCCGGTTGCGCTCAGCCCCTGCGCTTCTTGAACAGGAGCTTCGGGAGGCCGGCCGGGATCGGTTTGCGGGTGGTGGCCGGGGTGGGCATGGGGATGGCGGTGAGGGCGCCGTCGGGGTGGGGGGCGAGGGGGCCGGCGGGCTCCAGGCGGAGGATGCGGCACTCGCGGGCCCAGCGGTCGCCGATGGTGTCGGTGTCGGGGGCGTTGAGGCGCTTGCCCTTGAGTTCCTCGACGGCGCCGTCCCAGGCGGGGGTGCCGGGGGCGACGGCGGTGACGGTGGCGGGGAAGGTGACCAGTCGGCCGCCCTTGTCCTTGCTGCGGACGGTGAGGGTGGCGGTGGTGCCGGCGGCGAGGCCGTGCAGGGGCTGTTCGGCGCCGTCGCCGACGACGATCACGGCGCCGTCGTGCCAGGCGTGCCAGAGCGGACGGGCGTGCGGCTGCCCGGCGGGCTGCACCCAGAGCAGGCCGGACTTCTTGGCGGACTCCTCCACCAGGGCCCGGTCGAGGAAGTCTGCCGGGCTCGCGGTCGTCGTACGCTCCATGCCGCACAGCGTACGGCCTGGTCCTCGGGGGACGGTTCCATCCCCCGGGACGACAGTGCCATGAGGGGCAGACAGCCCTTACGGTGTTTCCTGCCCCGCCCCGTCCGCCGAAGGAGAACCGTGCTCGCCACCAGGACCGCCCCCGCCGCGCCCGCGGTGGCCGATCAGCAACGGGTGTTGCCGCGCACCGACCTGCTGCTGCTGGCGGTGTCGATCGCGGGCATCTCGCTGTCCGCCCCGCTGATCAGCGCGACCGCCGCGCCCGCGCTGGCGATCGCGTTCTGGCGCAACGGCATGTCGGTGGCGGTGCTGGGCCCGTACGCGCTGTGGCGGCACCGGGCCGAGCTGCGCGGGATCTCCCGGCGATCGCTGCTGCTGGCGATGGCGGCGGGTGTGCTGCTGGCGCTGCATTTCGCGCTGTGGATGCCCAGCCTGCGGATGACGTCGGTGGCGTCCGCGACCGCGCTGGTGACGACCACTCCGCTGTGGACGATCCTGCTGATGCGCCTGCTCGGGGTGCGCGCGCCGCGGCTGGTGTGGCTGGGCACGGGGCTGGCGTTCGCGGGCGTGCTGGTGCTGACCGGCGTCGATCTGTCGGTGTCGATGCGCGCCCTGCTCGGGGACGGTCTGGCGCTGGCCGCGGGCGCCGCGGCGGCCGGGTACGTGCTGCTGGGCGCGGAGGTGCGGCGCACCCTGTCGACCACCGCGTACACCCTGATCTGCTACGCGACCTGCGCGGCCGCGCTGCTGGCGGTGTGTCTGCTGATGGGTACGCGGCTGTCGGGCTGGCCGGCCGGCGCGTGGTGGCAGATCGTCCTGCTGATGGTGGCGGCGCAGCTGCTCGGGCACTCGCTGAGCAACCGGGTGGTGCGCACGCTGGGCCCGTCGATCACCTCGACGGCGATCCTGCTGGAGACCCCGGGCGCGGCGCTGATCGCGGCGGTGTGGCTCGGCCAGTGGCCGCCGGTCGCCGCCTACCCGGCGGTCGGGATGATCCTGCTGGGCCTGGTCCTGGTCGCCCGGGCGGAGCGCCGTTGACGCTCCGCCCGGTCGGCCTCACAGCCAGCCGTTGCGGCGGAAGCCCCGGTACATGCCGACGCAGATCAGCGCGATCACGCCGAGCACGGTCGGGTAGCCGTACGTCCACTGGAGTTCCGGCATGTGCTCGAAGTTCATGCCGTACACGCCGGTGATCATGGTGGGGACGGCGAAGATCGCCGCCCACGCGGTGATCTTGCGCATGTCCTCGTTCTGGGCGACCGAGACCTGTGCCAGGTTGGCCTGGAGCAGCGAGTTGAGCAGTTCGTCGAAGCCCTGCACCTGCTCGCTGACCCGGGCCAGGTGGTCGGCGACGTCCCGGAAGTACTTCTGCATCTCCGGGTCGACCAGTCGCGCGACGGGCTCGGCCAGTTGC
The DNA here is from genome assembly GCF_042873675.1 of Kitasatospora sp. NPDC004614. Classification (NCBI taxonomy): domain Bacteria; kingdom Bacillati; phylum Actinomycetota; class Actinomycetes; order Kitasatosporales; family Streptomycetaceae; genus Kitasatospora; species Kitasatospora sp. NPDC004614. The sequence continues at coordinate 186,982 of NZ_JBIALR010000013.1, read as the reverse complement.
AGCATCGGCCGCAGCAGCGGGGTGACGGCGCGCTTGAACTCCAGCACCTCGCGCTTGAGCTGGTAGACCCGGCCGACGTCGGCGCCGCTGCCGCCGCGGTTGGCGAACACGCCGTACTCGATCTCGTCCACGTCGTTCTGCAGCCGCTCGGCGACCAGCAGGTAGTTGTCCACCACGTGGTCGGCGATCGCGTGCAGCACCGCCGCCGGGCCGAGGGCGAGCAGGCCGGTGCCTTCGGCGTCGGCCTCCAGCCGCAGCCGCAGGGCGCGCAGCGAGGAGTGCGCGCCGTGCCGGACGGTGATCACGAAGTCGGGGCCGGCGAACACCATCAGCTCGCCGGTCTCGACCACCTCGCTGGTCGGGGTGAGCTGCTCGTGCTCGATGTAGCGCACGGTCTTGAACACCGCGAACAGCATGTTGTCGTATCGCTCGACCTTGGGACGCTGGTGCGCGTGCACCGCGTCCTCCACCGCCAGCGGGTGCAGGCCGAAGCGCTGGGCGATGCCCTCGAACTCGGCCTCGGTGGGCTCGTGCAGGCCGATCCAGCTGAACGAGCCGGGCCCGCTCTGGTGGGCCGCCTTCACCTGCCGGGCCGCCTCGCGCGGGCTGCAGGTCTCGCCGATCCGCTTGCCCTGCTGGTAGACGGCGCAGTCCACCACCGCGGACGGGCTGGTACCGGAGGGCAGTCCGAGATCGTCACCGGCCCGGCGGCGGGTCGGGCGGACGACGGCGGCGCGCAGGTTGTTGATCATCGACATGGCGCGGACTCCTTGGGCCGGACCGGCGCGCACCCCGGCAGGGCAGGGCGAACGCGACGGCGGAAAACACCGGTGGACACGCCGGAGCCGATGGTGCGCCAGAAAGCCGTTGCTGGGCGGGTTTCGACGGCTCGACCCCGGGGAAGGTGCTCTCCCGGCCGGACGCCACGCTGCGTGTGAGCCCAGGTCAGCCGTGAAGGCGGCGGGCCAGGGTGGGCCGGAGAGAGCTGCCGGTACTGCATGGTCGACTGCTGTCCACCGTGACCACCTCCTCCACGCCGGGGCCCGCGCGGGGGCCGTCGCGGCCCTGGTTCGTATTCACAAGGCCGACCGCTCACATTAACAGCTCTTCCCCGTACTGAGCCCCGGAGTTCGGCGTCCGCCGGGTAAAGGTCGCGCCAAAGCTTGCCCGCGCGCCGCGCGCTAAGGTCGCGGCATGGCGCACGACTTCCCGCTCTTCGGCGACTTCTCCGATCCCGACGCCGGCCACGGCTCCGGCCCGACCCGGCAGACCGTTCTGGCCGCCGTCGAGGCGCGGCTGATCGGCACCTTCGGCGATCCCTCCGGCCGCGCCGCGGTCACCTTCGTCGGCGCGGACCGCATCGAGGTGCTGCGCTTCGGCCCGGACGCCGAGGGCCTGGTCCGATACGCGACGCTCGGCATGGCCGCCGCCCCGATGGCCGACCCGTCCTCGCCCGTCGCCGACCCGGTGCGCGGCCCGCGCGCCGAGCTGGTGCTGACCGTGCGCGGCGGGCGGGACGAGGTGCACAAGGCGCTGGTGGTGTTCGCCGCCAGCCCGCAGGTCGAGGGCCTGGTGGTGGCCCCCGGCGGCTCGCTCGACCTGGGCTCCCCGCTGTGGACCGGCGCCCCGTTCACCTCGGTGCTGGCCGCCGAGCCCGGCGGCCTGGTCGAGGACCTCGAACTCCCGGCCCCCGCCGAGGCGGTGCGCTTCCTGCCGCTGCTGCCGATGACGCCCAACGAGGCCGCGTTCAAGCGCGTCCAGGGCGCGGGCGCCCTGGAGGAACGCTGGCTGAAGCACGGCACCGACCTGCGCGACCCGAACCGCCGCGGCGTCCCGCTGGACTGAGCCCGCGTCGGCCCGGGGGTTTGAGGCCCAGGGGTGGAGGCCTAGGGGTGGAGCTCGATGAAGCCGAACACCCCGTTGGCCACCAGCTGCGCCGCGATCGCCGACAGCAGCAGGCCGGCCAGCCGGGTGATCAGGACCACGCCGCCCTCCTGGATCACCCGGATGATCGACAGTGAGAACCGCATGGTCAGCCAGAGGATCAGATGCATGATGACGATCGCCGACCAGAGCGCCAGGTGCTGCGTTCCGGTGCTGGCCCCCTGTACGGCCAGGATGACCGCGACGATCGCACCGGGCCCGGCCAGCAGCGGGGTGCCCAGTGGGACCAGGGCGACGTTGACGTCCTTGGTCTGGGTGGGTTCTTCGATCCGGCCGGTCAGCAGGTCCAGCGCGATCAGCAGCAGGAGGACCCCGCCGGAGGCCTGGAGGGCCGGGATCGAGACGTGCAGGTAGTCGAGGATCTGGTGCCCGAACAGCCCGAAGCAGGTGATCACCCCGAGTGACACCAGCGTGGCCTGCCAGGCCATCCGGCGCTGCACCTTCTGCGTCCGGCCGGAGGTGAGCGCCAGGAAGATCGGCATGATGCCCGGCGGGTCCATGATCACGAACAGCGTGATGAAGAGTGAGCCGAAGACCTTGCCGTCGATGACGGTGAGCATGCCGGGATTGTGCGCGCTTCGGACCCCGGGTGCGGCAGGACGCGCCGGGTCTTTCAGCCGGTGATGGGAGTGGCTCCGGTCGCCTGGGACACCAGTGCTTCGTACACCTCTGGCGCAGTGGTGTACTCGCCCAGTCGGACGATCTTGCGGCTGCCGTGGTAGTCGCTGGAGCCCGTCACAAGAAGCCCCAACTCGCTTGCCAGCGTGCGGAGTCGGGCCCGGGTCGGTTCGTCGTGGTCGGTGTGGTCGACCTCCAGGCCGGCCAGCCCGGCCGCCGCAAGATCGGCGATCACCTGGTCCGACACCGTCCGGCCCCGCTTGTCCGCTCCGGGGTGAGCGAAAACCGGTACGCCCCCCGCCGCCCGTACAAGCCGCACCGCGAGCGCCGGGTCGGTCTCGTGCTTGCGGACGTCCGCCCTCCCGTCGTTGGCCAGCCACTCGGGCGTGAACGCGTCCGAGACGCTCGCCACCACGCCCGCCTCCACCAACGCGGACGCGATGTGCGGACGGCCCACCGAACCGGCCCCGGCGATTCGCTGCACCTGCTCCCAGCTGATCGGCGCGCCCAGCTCCCGGCAGCGTTCCACGATCGCCCGCGCTCGCCGGAACCGGTCGGTGCGCACCAGCTCCCGCTCGGCCGCGAAGGCCGGCTCCGCCGGGTCGAACAGGTACGCCAGCAGGTGCATGCTGATCCCGCCCACCTGGCAGGAGAGTTCGGCGCCCGGAATCAGGGTCAGACCCGTCCCGGCCAGCGCGGCCGTCGCCTCGCCGTACCCGGCCACCGTGTCGTGGTCGGTCAGCGCCACCACGTCCAGGCCCGCGGCCACCGCGTTGGCGACCAGTTCGGCCGGGGAGTCGGTGCCGTCCGAGGCGTTGCTGTGGGCGTGCAGATCGATACGCATGGCGCCCAGGATAGGGAGCCGCCGGGACGGCAGGGGCGGGGAGTGGCTCAGCCGAGCAGACGGGGGGAGAGTGCCCCGCAGGGCAGCAGGCCGAGTTCGGCCCCCGCGTCGCGCAGGTCCGTCAGTACCAGTTCGTCGTGCATCAGCAGCGCCGACTGCTCGGGCCAGGCGATCGCCCACAGCCACAGGCCGCGCGCCTCGCCGACGTACACCGCCCGGTCGTCCGGGGCGCCGGGGACGTGGAACATCGGGGTCGGCCGGCCGGCCGCCATCAGCTTGGCGTCCGCGGGCTTGTACAGCGCGACGTCCTCGCCCGGGTCCGGCCCGTCCAGTCCCGCGTAGCGGGCGCCCAGGCCGATGCCCAGTTCCTCGGCCACCAGCACCAGTTCGCCGAACCCGCCGAGCGGGGCCGGCCCCGAGCAGGCGACGGCGGTGGCGCGCGCCCCCGACAGGTCGTCACCCGCGTGCGCGATCCCGGTGAACAGCCAGCCGACCGGCAGCGGCCAGGGCATCCAGACGGGCACCTGGGAGCGGTTCACGGCAACGTTCAGGGCTTCGATACTGGGGGGCAGTACCGGCTGCATCGGGTGTACGGCACCGTGCCGGTCGCACTGCCAGGTGTCGGAGAAGAGGCCGGGGGCGCGGACCCGACCGGCACATCGCGGACAGCTTGGCTCGCCCCTCATAACCGACAACGGTCCTCCCTCCGGACTGCTGCGTCAAGGACGATCACCCGGAAGGAGTCCGCCACGAGCCGCCACCCGCCGCCCCGGCAACGGCCCGGGTCCGGCAGGGTAGATGTCCCGGGCGGCAGGGCACCAAACCCCCCGCAGGTCGCGGCCCCCGAACACACTGACGCCCCGTCGTCCCAGGGGTCTCCTGTGGTGACGGGGCGTCAGCCGGGTATCGGAACGTCGGACGGCTCGGCGGCTCGTCCGCGTTCGGTCACACGGCCTTGCACGGCCGGATGTACAGGCGTTCGCCCGTTTGCGCGGCGGTCTTCAGGTACTCGGAGACGGTCGCCGCGTCGGCGATCAGTCGATCGGTCTCCGCTCCGGCGTGATCCAGACGAAGGATCTCGAAACGCATGGGCCTCTCCCTTCCCGTCCTCGGGCTCCGAGGCGGACTCGGCCGGCGGTAGGCCATCGTGCGATGGCCTGCCGGCACTGGCTGGGTCGGACGTCCGGCAGGTGCAGTCACCCGTCGCTCCCCCCACTCTCAAGCAGGACTTCTTCAGCGGCACTTACAGTGCGGCAGCCGGAGTGGGGCGACGATGCCCCTGTCTCACTGTGCCGCGACGCTGCTACCCGGCGGTTTCCCGCCGGTAAATCCGTCATTTCGACGGCCGGAGGAGGGTGCGGCCGTCGGAGGGTTCTGATTCCGGACTGAATCAAATATTACCCGAGCTAACGATCCTTGTCGCGCGAAAACGGGAGCCGACTTCTGATCAACCGTCAGAAGGCCCGCCCATGGCCCGGATCCGCCGGGAAAACGGTGCGCCCCGCCGTCACGCGCCCTGCGCGGACCAGAACGAGGCAAGGGCCGCCGCCGTCTCGGCCGGACGCTCCGCGTTCGGCGAGTGCCCCGCGCCGGGGACCACGGTGCGCAGCGCGCCCAGGCGCTCCGCCATCCGCGACTGCTCCTCGACCGGCCAGGCGTAGTCCCGCTCGCCGGACAGCACCAGCTTCGGCAGCCCGACCGCCGCCAACTCGTCCACCCGGTCCGGCGCGGCCACCAGGTGCGCCGCCGCCGCCTTCAGCGCCTGCGGCAGGTTCGCCAGCCAGCGACGGTGCAGAAAGTCCGCGATCTCCGGATCCAGCGGCGGCACCCGCTCACCCTCCAGCTGCCGCATCACCTGCCAGATCGACTCCAGGTCCATCGACTCCAGCGCGTCCAGCAGCAGCCTCGTCCGCGCCGCCTCCGCCGGATCGATCGCCCCCGGCCCCGTCGACATCAGCGTCAGCGACGCCCACGGCAACGCGCCGGGCGCCGACAGCACCGCCTCCCGCACCACCTGACCACCGAACGAGTGCCCCAGCAGGTGCAGCGGCCCGCCCTCGGCCTCCAGCTCCGCGGAGAGCGCCCGGACGTCCGCCCCCAGCGCTCGCACCGAGTACGCCTCAGGGTCGGCCGGGCCACCCGACTCGTACTGGCCGCGCTGATCCACCGCGACCACCCGGAACCCGGCCCCGGCCAGCGGCTCCAGCAGCGCGATGAAGTCCTCCTTGCTCCCGGTGAACCCCGGCACCAGCAACGCCGTCCCCCGCGCCGGCCCCACCGGCTCCCCCCACAACGCCGCCAGCCCACCCACCCGGACCGCCCGCACACACCCCGGCAGCTTCAGAAACGGCGGCGTACTCATATCTCCGTGCCCTCCCGGCAGATCACCCGACAACCCGGGGCCACCCTACGCAGCACAAATCCGCCTCCGGCGGCCGGAGCCGGGGGAAACGCCGAGGGGCGGGGCGGCGCTGGGGCAGGGCGGCGGAAATGCCGCCGGGGAGGGCGCGACCTGGCGGTCGGGCCCTCCCCGGCGGGTGGGGTGGTGCGGTGTTACTTCTCCACGGCCTTGCGGGTCCGGCGCGGGGCCGGGATCTCCTCGGTCGTGGCCTTCTTGACGGCGCGCTTGCGCGGGGCCGGCGCGGCTTCCTCGGTCGCGACCTCGGCAGCGACGGCCTTCTTGGTGGCGCGCTTGCGGGGAGCCGGGGCGGCTTCCTCGGCGACGGCCTCGACAGCGGCGGCAGCCTTCTTGGTCGTCCGCTTGCGCGGCGCCGGGATCTCCTCCGCCGCGGTCTCGACGGCGGCGACGGCCTTCTTGGTGGTCCGCTTGCGGGGAGCCGGGGCGGCTTCCTCGGCGACGACCTCGACAGCGGCGGCAGCCTTCTTGGTGGCGCGCTTGCGCGGAGCCGGAGCGGCCTCCTCGGTCACGGCCTCGACGGCGGCGGCAGCCTTCTTGGTCGTCCGCTTGCGGGGAGCCGGAGCGGCTTCCTCAGCGACGACCTCGACAGCGGCGGCAGCCTTCTTGGTCGCGCGCTTGCGCGGAGCCGGGGCCTCGACGGTCTCCTCGACCACCGGCGCGGCCGCGGCCTTGCGGGTGCGCTTGCGCGGGGTCTCGGCGACCGGCTCCGCGACGACCGCCGGGGCGACCGTCTCGACGACGACCTCGGCGACCGTCTCGACGACCGGCGCGGCAGCCTTGCGGGTGCGCTTGCGCGGGGTGCGGGCGGCGGGGGTCTCGGCGACCGGCTCCGCGACGACCGCGGGGGCAGCCGTCTCGACGACGACCTCGGCGACCGTCTCGACCACGGCCGGCGCGGCGGCCGCGGAGTTGCGACGGTTGCGGTTGCGGCGACGCGAGCTGCGGCCCTCACCGGGTGCGGCCGGAGCGGCGGTGGGCTGCTCGGCGGTGGTCACCTCGGGGGTGGCCGGAGCGTCGGCGACGGAGCTGCCGCCGCGGGTGCGGCGTCGCTCGCGGCTGCGACGGGACGGACGCTCGGCGGGAGCCGGGGTCTCGGGGGCGGCAGCGCCCCGTCCACCGCGGCCGCCACCGTTGCGGCCCGCGGCGCGCTGGCCGCGGCCGCCGGTCTCGCCGAGGTCCTCGACCTCTTCGGCGGCGAGGCCGGCCCGGGTGCGCTCGGAGCGGGGCAGGATGCCCTTGGTGCCGGGCGCGATGCGGAGCAGCTCGTACAGGTGCGGGGAGGTGGAGTAGGTCTCCTCCGGGTCGTTGAACGGCAGGTCCAGCGCCTTGTTGATGAGCTGCCAGCGCGGGATGTCGTCCCAGTCGACCAGGGTGACGGCGGTGCCCGAGGCGCCGGCCCGGCCGGTGCGGCCGATCCGGTGCAGGTAGGTCTTCTCGTCGTCGGTGCACTGGTAGTTGATGACGTGGGTGACGCCTTCGACGTCGATGCCGCGGGCGGCGACGTCGGTGCAGACCAGGACGTCGACCTTGCCGTTGCGGAAGGCGCGCAGCGCCTGCTCGCGGGCGCCCTGGCCGAGGTCGCCGTGGACCGCGCCGGCCGCGAAGCCGCGCTTGGTGAGCTGGTCGGCGACGTCGGCGGCGGTGCGCTTGGTGCGGCAGAAGATCATCGCCAGGCCGCGGCCGTCGGCCTGCAGGATCCGGGAGACCATCTCGACCTTGTCGAGCGAGTGCGCACGGAAGATGTGCTGCTCGATGTTGGCGACGGTGGTGCCGGTGTCGTCCGGTGCGGCGGCCCGGATGTGGGTGGGCTGGCTCATGTACCGGCGGGCCAGCGAGATGACCTGGCCGGGCATGGTGGCGGAGAAGAGCAGGGTCTGCCGCTTGGCGGGCAGCATGGTGATGATCTTCTCGACGTCGGGCAGGAAGCCGAGGTCGAGCATCTCGTCGGCCTCGTCCAGCACCAGCGCGCGGACCTGGGACAGGTCGAGCTTGCGCTGGCCGGCCAGGTCGAGCAGGCGGCCGGGGGTGCCGACGACGATGTCGACGCCCTTCTTCAGGGCCTCGACCTGCGGCTCGTAGGCGCGGCCGCCGTACACGGCGAGGACGCGGACGTTGCGGACCTTGCCGGCGGTCTGCAGGTCGTTGGTGACCTGGGTGCACAGCTCGCGGGTGGGGACCACGATGAGCGCCTGCGGGCTGTCGGTGAGCTGCTCGGTGGTGGCCCGGCCGGCGGCGACGTCGGCCTTGACCACGACCCGCTCGATCAGCGGGAGGCCGAAGCCGAGGGTCTTGCCGGTGCCGGTCTTGGCCTGGCCGATGACGTCGTGGCCGGTCAGCGCGACCGGCAGGGTCATCTCCTGGATCGGGAAGGGGTGGACGATGCCGACGGCCTCCAGGGCCTCGGCGGTCTCCGGGAGGATCCCGAGTTCCCGGAAGGTCGTCTTGATGGGTTCGGCGGTGCTGGACAGGGTGCTGCCTCTTCCGTGTGGAGGGGCCGAGTTCGAGCGCGTCCTGCCGTGCCCGCGCTGCCCGGTGAGGGGCGCGTCGGGCGGGCGGCGCGGGGGAGGGCGTCCCGTTGACGGGGGCGTGCGGCCCGGCGCGTCCTGGCGCGGTCCGCGGCGGCCCTCGCTCGGCCTGATGCGGTGCCTGGGCCCGAGGCTCGGGCCAGGTCGGAGCCGATCGGGTCTCCGACCGGGCATCCGCGTACGTGAGCGCCGGGAGCGGTGCACCGGGCGGCGGAAACGCCACCGGGTACGACTGCGCGGCCTGCCGATGAACGGACGGGCCGCGCGGGTTCACACCTGGCCTCACTACCTACCATACAGTCAAGCGACGACTCGAACACGTGACGGCGAATACTCCGACCGGCCGCGCCGGGGTGGCGGGACGGCTGCGGGCGGTCCCCGGACCTGTCGGGACCACTAAGGTCAGGTGCCATGGAGACTCAGGAACCCGGTGACGGGATCACCGACTCGATCGGGCCCTGGACGGCCCGGGCCGCCGACCCGCAGTACCGCGCGGCGGTGCTCGACCTGCTGGGCGCGCTCGCGTACGGCGAGCTGAGCGCCTTCGAGCGGCTCGCCGAGGACGCCAAGTTCGCGCCCGGCATCGCGGAGAAGGCCGCGCTGGCCCGGATGGCCTCCGCCGAGTTCCAGCACTACCAGCTGCTGCACGACCGGCTGGCCGAGGTGGGCGCCGACCCGGTCGCGGTGATGGAGCCGTTCGTCGAGCCGCTGGAGGCCTTCCACCGGATGACCGCCCCGTCCGACTGGCTGGAGGGCCTGGTCAAGGCGTACGTCGGTGACGCCATCGCGACCGACTTCTACCGCGAGGTGGCGGTCCGGCTGGACGACGACACCCGGGACCTGGTGCTGCGCGTGATGGCCGACACCGGGCACGGCGAGTTCGCGGTGGACCGGGTGCGGCAGGCGATCGAGGAGGACCCGCGGGTCGGCGGGCGGCTCGCGCTGTGGGGCCGGCGACTGATGGGCGAGGCGCTCAGCCAGGCGCAGCGGGTGGTCGCCGAGCGGGACGCGCTGTCGAACCTGCTGGTCGGCGGCGCGCACGTGCGCGGCTTCGACCTGGTCGAGGTCGGCAAGATGTTCAACCGGATCACCGAGGCCCACACCAAGCGGATGGCCGCGCTCGGGCTGGCCTCCTGAGCGGTGGTCAGGCGTGCCGGTGCCGGCCGCCGCGCCGGCGCCGGTCCGCGAGGTCCGGCCGGGCCGGCACCGACACCAGCAGCACCGCCACCAGGACGGACACCGCCAGCTGCACCGCCGGGACGTGCCCGTCCATCACGTAGTGGGTGAGCCGCCCGGCCAGCACGGCGGACACCAGGGCGGTGCCGACCGGCAGGGCGCGCGACCCGGGGAACAGCTCGGGCCGGACCAGTAGGGCGCCGAACCCGACGGCGAGGCCGATCAGGACGAACGCGGTCGTCTCCCACACGGCTGCCTCCCGGGGTTGTGCGGCGCTGCGGCACCCACCGCCTACCCGCCCGGGGCCGCCGGTACACAGCACGGCGCCCCGTCCCCCCAGGTGGGGGAACGGGGCGCCGGTGAACGCAGACTCAGAGCGTGCCGAAGCCGACCTTGCGGACGGACGGCTCGCCGATCTCGACATAGGCGAGGCGGTCCGCCGGGACCATCACCTTGCGGCCGTGCTCGTCGGACAGGGTGAGCAGCTTAGCGCTGCCGTCCAGGGCCTTGGCGACCGCTTCCGTGACCTCTTCGGCAGATTGCGCGCTCTCCAGGACGATCTCCCGGTTCGCGTTCTGCACGCCGATCTTGACCTCCACGGCTTCCGTCCCTCCGGTAGCTGGCCGCGCGCGCTCGAACCGCATTTCGCGGGCGGCGCGCCGTACGGGCTTCACCTTAAGGCAGCGGAGCGGCTCGGAGGCGAACGTCCCGGGTCGGTCCGCTCAGGGCCGAATCGGCGCTCACTCGCCGCCGGCGCCGGAGCCCTCCAAGGCGGGGTGCATCGGGAAGCCCTTCAGACCGCGCCAGGCCAGGCTGGCGACCAGCCGGATCGCCTCGTCGCGCGGGATCTCGGACTCCTGGGACAGCCAGTACCGGGCGGTGATCTGGGCCATGCCACAGACACCGACCGCGAGCAGCTTGGCCTCCGCCTCCGGCAGGTCGGTGTCCTCGGCGATCACCTTGGAGACCAGGGTGGCGCTCAGGTCGGTGGCCCGCTCGACCCGGTCGCGCACGGCCGGCTCGTTGGTCAGGTCCGACTCGAAGACCAGCCGGAACGCGCCGGACTCGCTGGAGATGTAGTGGAAGTACGCCTCCATGGTGGCGGCGACGCGCTGCTTGTTGTCGTTGGTCGCCTCCAGCGCCGCCCGGGTGCCGTCCACCAGGGCGTCGCAGTGCTTGTCCAGCAGCGCGAGGTAGAGCTCCAGCTTTCCGGGGAAGTGCTGGTACAGCACCGGCTTGCTGACGCCGGCCCGCTCGGCGATGTCGTCCATGGCGGCCGAGTGGTAGCCCTGGGCGACGAACACCTCCTGGGCGGCTCCGAGCAGTTGTTCACGGCGGGCGCTTCGCGGCAGGCGGGCACCGCGCGGGCGCTCCTGCGCCTCCTGGATGGCCGTCACGGCGCTCCTCACTTCACGGTCTGCGATGGCTGGCAAGGTGTTGATTCTACTTTTCGGTAACCCGCTCGTGCGCGGGTGAAGCCGAGTAAAGCGCACCACCGCCCTTGTCGGGAGCCCACAATACGGCCCGGACCAGGGGTGTCCACAGGTCCGAACGGGCCCGGGAACGGGTCGGGACGGGCCGAATCGCACCGGTGGCGAGCCGTCCTCACTACCATCGTGCTCCATGAGCGCCGCCCAGCACCCTCCCGCCGCCCTGGAGCCCTACCGCACCGTCGAGGTGCCCGGAGCGGAAGTGGCCGTCAGCCGCCATACCGAACCCCGCGACGGACTCCCGCCCGCCCTGTTCGTGCACGGGCTCGGCGGCTCCGGCGACAACTGGCTGGAGCTGCTCGACCAGCTCTCCGACGACGTCGACGGCGAAGCGGTCGACCTGCCCGGCTTCGGCTGGTCCGCGCCGCCGCTGGACGGGAACCTGAGCGTCTCCGGACACGTCCGCGCCGTCATCGGCTACCTCGAGGAGACCGGCCGCGGACCGGTCCACCTGTTCGGCAACTCGCTCGGCGGCGCGGTCTCCGTCCGGCTCGCCGCGCTCCGGCCCGACCTGGTGCGCAGCCTCACCCTGATCTCCCCGGCACTGCCCGAACTGCCCCCGCAGCGCACCGCCTGGCCCACCGGGCTGCTGGCCGTCCCCGGCGTCGCCGAACTGATCCGCCGCCGCAACGCCGGCAGCGACCCGGAGAGCGTCACCGCCGAACTGCTGCGGCTGGTCTACGGCGACCCCGACGGCATCCCCGCGCACCGCCGGGCCCGCGCCGTCGCCGAGTACCGGCGCCGCACCGCGCTGCCGTACGGGCTGCACGCGATGGCCGGGTCCGCGCGCGGCATCGTCAGCGCCTACACCGAGCGCGGCGAGCAGTCGCTGTGGCGGCAGGCCCGGCAGGTCGAGGTGCCGGTGCTGCTGGTGTACGGGCTGAAGGACAAGCTGGTCTCCTACCGCTCCGCCCGGCGGGCCTGCGCCGCGTTCCGGGACGCCCGGCTGCTGGTGCTCCCCGAGTCCGGGCACGTGGCGATGCTGGAGCACCCCGAGCCGGTGGCCCGCGCGGTGCGCGAACTGCTCGCGGAGGTCGACGCCGGGCGCTGAGTACCTCGGGCGCTGAGCACCCCGGGCGCTGAGTACACCGGGCATTGCGGGCGAGAACGCAGCTGAGGCGCGTGAGGTCACGGCCGTTCACTCGATCAGGTGGCAAGCCGGGCCGGGCCCCCAAGGGGTCCGGCCCGGCGCTCTACCGTCGTGTTGTCGGACCGAACAGGTGTGGGGGGCGAGACGGCGACGCCGGTGGACGCGGGGAGCGGACGCCGGCCGGACGGCCGTCGAGCACGGACGCACTTCCTGTGTCGTAGGGCCGGAACCCCGTCGAAACGCTCTTGCTCAGGAGGCGTCGTGCGCATAGCTCTGCTCACCGAGGGCAGTCACACCAACGCGCAGCGTGGTGGAGGAGGCTGGTGCGGCCGGCTGGTCGGCGGCCTGCCCGAGCACGAGTTCCGGCTCTACCGGCTGCTCCCCGGTGACGGGCCCGCCCTGCCCACCGGGGTGCGCGGCCTGCACGGCGTCCACGAACTGCCCATCTGGGGCCGCCGCCCGGCCGGCCGCGGGCCCACCGCGCTGCGCCGCCGCGGCTACCTCCGGGCGTACGAGGAACTGGTCCGCGCACTGGTGATGCCCGGCGAGCGGGCCGGGTTCGGGCCCGCGCTGTACCGGCTGGCCGCGCTCGGACGGGAGGACGACGCGCTGCCCGCGTTCCTCGCCTCCGGCCACGCGCACCGTGCGCTGGAGCGGATCTGGCGGATGCCCGGCGCCGACACCGCGGGCGGCGGGCCGCAGGTCTGCGACGTGCTGGTCGCCGCCGACCTGCTCGAACAGTGCCTGCGGCCACTGTCCGCGCCCTGGTACGGCACCGGACCGGCCGGGCTCGGCGGCGCCGACCTGTGCCACGTGGTCGGCGGCGGCCCGGCCGCGCTGCCCGCGCTGGTCGCCCGCGAACTGCACGGCGTCCCGTTCGTCGTCACCGAGCACGGCCTGCACCTGCGCGAGCAGTACCGCGGCTACCGCTCGGCCCCCTACCGCTGGCCGGTGCGCGCTCTGCTGCTGTCGTTCTTCCGGCAGCTCACCGAGGAGACCTACCGGCAGGCCGCCGTGCTCACCCCCGGCAGCGACTACGACCGGCAGTGGCAGCGGCACTGCGGCGGCGACCCCGTCCGGACCCGGATCGTCCACGAGGGCACCCCCGCCACCGGGCGGGACGCCGCCGGGGCCGAACCCGAGGTGCCCACCCTGGTCTGGGCCGGCGCGCTGGAGCCCGGCCGCGACCCCGAACTGATGCTGCACGCCTTCGCGCAGGTCCGCGCCGAACTGCCCGAGGCCCGGCTGCGGATGTACGGCGAGGAGGGCGCGCCCGGCTACCTGGCGCACTGCGAGGCGATCGCCGATCGGCTCGGCATCGCCGGGGCCGTCGAGTTCGCCGGACGGCCGGAGAGTCTGGCCGCGGCCTGGGAGTCGGGCAGCGTCGTGGTGTTCAGCGCGCTCGCCCAGTGCAGCCCCCGGTTGCTCGCCGATGCCATGCTCAGCGGCCGCGCCGTGGTCGCGACCGAGGTCGGGGTGGCCGGCGAGGTGCTTGGGGCCGGGCTGCTGGTGCCGCCGCGCAGCCCGCGTGCCCTCGCCGGGGCCTGCCTGGCGCTGCTGCGCGACCGGGAGCGGCGCTCCCGGCTGGGTCTGGCCGGTCGGCTGCGGGCGCAGGAGCGCTTCGGCGTGGAGCCCGTGGTCGGCGCGTTCCGCGAGATCTACCTCGAACTGGTCTCCCGCTACCCGGCCTTCCCGGCCGGGCCCGGCACCCTGGCGCGGCCGTTCGCCCGCCCCGCCGAGTACTGGGTGGCCGCCGGCGGGACACCGCTGCCCGCGCTCGCGGAGGCGGTGTGACCACGTCGCCATCAGCGGATCCCGTCCGCGAACTCCTGGATGCCAACCGCGAGTTGTGCGAGCGCGCGGTGGACCCGCTGGAGATCGCCGCCGCCCTGGAGGACTCCGGCCTGGCCGCCGACGGCGCCGCCCGTTACCGGCACGCCGACGTCTTCGGCCTCGCCGAGGAGCTGTACGCCCGGGTGCCGCGCCGCCCGCCCGCGCCCGAACCGCTGCCGGTGGCCCCGGCCCGGCTGCCCGCCGCGCTGTGCGGCGCCGCCGTCCAGCTGCTGCCGCTGCTGCCGGCCGCCGCGCTCGGCGGGGTGGCGGGCGGGGTGCTGGCCGTGCTGGTCGGCGCGGGCGGGCACGCGCTGGTCGCCGACCGGCGCGGAAGCGTGCCGGGGCCGGTCGCCGGGTGGCAGCCGGACGACGGGCTGCTCGACGACCCGGCGCAGGCCGGACCCGGGCCGTCCGGATGGTGGACCGGCCAGTGCGCGCAGCAGTCCGCGCTCGGCGAGGGCGCCGGCAGCGGACTGCTGCTCGCCCTGCTCTGCGCCGCCGACCCCGGCGCGGCGCTCGTGGTCGCGCTCGGCGGTGCGGTCGCCGGGTGGGGTGCGGCCCGGGTGCGCCGGTTCGGGCAGCGGCAGACGGGGGTCGCCACGCTGCGGGAGTTCCGCTCCCGGCTGCGGCCCGTGCTGCCGCTGGCCGTACTGGCGCAGCTGGCCGTGCTCGCCGTGCTGGGCCGGGTGACGGTCGGGGGCCGGTCCGGCACCGTGCAGGCCGCGCTGCTGGTGTGCGGCGTGCTGCCGCTGCTGGCCGGCGTGGTGCGCGGCGCGGGGCGGCCCGGCACCGCCGCGATCGCGGTGCTGACCGCCGCGGTCGGCGCCGCCGTCCTCTCGCTGCCCGGCCCCGCGCACTGGCTCGGGGCGCCGCCGTCGGGCCCGGTGCTGGCCGCCGCGCTCGGCCCGGCCGTGCTGCTGGCCGGGCACGCCTGGCCGCTCACCACCCGGCCGGGCGCGTACTCCGACTTGTCGATCAGATCTCGTTGCCCGGCCGGTGCCGGGCCTGATGGAAGGACTTGGGCCCGATGAGGGTGCTGCTGCTGGGAGCCGACGGGTTCATCGGCCGGCGGGTCGCCGACCGGCTGCTGGCGGAGGAGGGGCTCCAGGTGACCGTGCTGGGCCGGAGCGATTCCGCCGACATCAGGTTCGACCTGGCCTCGGGGAGTCCGGGCGCGCTGGCCCGGTTCCTGGACGCGGTCGCCCCGCAGGTGGTGATCAACTGCGCGGGGGCGACCTACGGGACGTCCCGGGCGCTGATCCGGGCGAACACGCTGGCGGTGGCCACGGTCTGCGAGGCGATCCGGCGCAGCCGGGAGCCCGCCCGGCTGGTGCACGTCGGGTCGGCCGCGGAGTACGGTCCGGCCCAGCCGGGCGGGCCGATCCCGGAGGGCGCGGAGCCGCGTCCGGTCGGGCCGTACGGGGTGTCGAAGCTGGCGGGCACCGAGCTGGTGCTGAGCTCGGGCCTGGACGCGCTGGTGCTGCGGGTGTTCGACGTGGTCGGCCCGGGGTCCCCGACGGCCTCGCTGTTCGGGCGGCTGGCGGAGGGCCTGCGGCGGGCGCTGGAGCAGGACGAGGCCCAGGTGCGGATGCCGGACCTGTCCGGCTACCGGGATTTCGTGGACGTCCGGGACGTGGCGCGGGCGATCCAGGCGGCGGCGGTGTCCGCGGCCACCGGGGTGATCAACATCGGCAGCGGCCACGCGGTGCGGGCCCGGGAGGCGGCACACCTGCTGGTCAGGGCGTCCGGTTTCGAGGGGACGATCAGCGAGGACGCCCGCCAGGTGGTGCTGCCCGCGCAGCAGACGGCCGCGGAGGGCGTCCGGGCGGCCGAGGCGCGGGCGGCCGCCGAGCCGGTGCACTGGCGGCAGGCGGACGTCCGGACCGCCCGGGACCGTCTCGGATGGCGGACACAGGTGCCGCTGGAGGAGTCGCTCGGGGACGTCTGGTTGGAGACCGCCTGCCGGGTCTGATCCGGTTGGGCGCGGCTTGACCAGGGGGTTCGGCGCGGGGTGCGAAGTCTCGCCATCCGGCGCCGGCCATCTCAGCAAATGGACCTGCTGTCTTGGAATACCCCCGGCGCGTGACACTGTTGGCGTAGTCGAACGAGAAACTGACGACCATCGGAGTCCCCGTGTCGCTGCCACCCCTGGTCGAGCCGGCCGCCGAGCTCACTGTCGAAGAGGTCCGCCGGTACTCCCGCCACCTGATCATCCCCGATGTGGGTATGGACGGGCAGAAGCGGCTCAAGAACGCCAAGGTGCTCTGTGTCGGCGCCGGCGGCCTCGGCTCGCCGGCCCTGATGTACATGGCCGCCGCCGGTGTCGGCACGCTCGGCATCGTCGAGTTCGACACCGTCGACGAGTCGAACCTGCAGCGCCAGATCATCCACGGCCAGTCCGACATCGGCCGTTCCAAGGCCGAGTCCGCGCGCGACTCCGTCAAGGAGATCAACCCGCTGGTCAACGTGGTGCTGCACGAGGAGCGCCTCGACAACGACAACGTGATGGAGATCTTCTCCGGCTACGACCTGATCGTCGACGGCACCGACAACTTCGCCACCCGGTACCTGGTGAACGACGCCGCGGTGCTGCTCGGCAAGCCGTACGTGTGGGGCTCCATCTACCGCTTCGACGGCCAGGCCAGCGTCTTCTGGGCCGAGCACGGCCCGTGCTACCGCTGCCTCTACCCGGAGGCCCCGCCGCCGGGCATGGTCCCGTCCTGCGCCGAGGGCGGCGTGCTCGGTGTGCTGTGCGCCTCGATCGGCTCGATCCAGGTCAACGAGGCGATCAAGCTGCTGGCCGGCATCGGCGAGCCGCTGGTCGGCCGACTGATGATCTACGACGCCCTGGAGATGCAGTACCGCTCGGTGAAGGTCCGCAAGGACCCCAACTGCGCGGTCTGCGGCGAGAACCCGACCGTCACCGAGCTGATCGACTACGAGTCGTTCTGCGGTGTCGTCTCGGAGGAGGCCTCGGCCGCCGCGATCGGCTCCACGATCACCTCCAAGCAGCTCAAGGAGTGGATCGACAACGGCGAGGACATCGACATCATCGACGTCCGCGAGGTCAACGAGTACGAGATCGTCAGCATCCCGGGCGCCCGTCTGATCCCGAAGAACGAGTTCCTGATGGGCAACGCCCTGCAGGACCTGCCGCAGGACAAGCGGATCGTGCTGCACTGCAAGACCGGTATCCGTTCGGCCGAGGTGCTCGCCGTGCTCAAGGCCGCGGGCTTCGCGGACGCGGTGCACCTGGGTGGCGGCGTGATCGGCTGGGTCAACCAGATCGAGCCGGAGAAGCCCGTCTACTGACGCCACGCCCCGCGCTGACGCGCAGTCATCGAGCCGCCCGACCAGGGGAATTCCCCCGGTCGGGCGGTTTTGCGTGACCATGGGTGCGGAACAGCACCCCTGCGCCGGCCGTGGCGCGGGCGTTCGAGTTCGAGGGAGCGGGGGAGTCCGATGGGCAAGCATGTGGTGGTCGGGGCCGGGCCGGTCGGTTCGGCCACCGCGCGGCTGCTCGCCGAGCGCGGCGAGGAGGTCGTGGTGGTCACCCGCACCGGCGCCTCCGCCGCCCCGCTGGAGGGCGTGCGCCGCCTGCAACTGGACGCGTCCGACCCGCAGGCGCTCGGCTCCGCCGCCGAGGGCGCCGCGGTCCTCTACAACTGCGCCAACCCGCCGTACCACCGCTGGCCCGAGGTGTGGCCGCCGCTCGCCGCGTCGCTGCTCGCCACCGCCGAGCACGGCGGCGCGGTGCTGGCCACCGTCTCCAACCTGTACGGCTACGGCGCGGTGGACGGGCCGATGAGCCCCGACACGCCCCTGCGGCCGGTCTCCACCAAGGGCGAGGTGCGGGCCACGATGTGGCGCGACGCGCTGGCCGCGCACCAGGCCGGGCGGGTCCGGGTCACCGAGGTGCGCGGCTCCGACTACCTGGCCGCGAACGCGGTCGGCGCGCTCGACGACCGGGCGTTCTCCCGCGCCCTGGCCGGCCGCACCGTCCAGGTCCTCGGCGACCCGGACGCGCCCCACAGCTGGACGGACCCGCAGGACGTCGCCCGCCTGCTGGCCACCGTCGCCGCCGACGAGCGCGCCTGGGGCCGGGCCTGGCACGTGCCGAGCAACGCGCCGCGCAGCCAGCGGCAGGTGGTCGCCGAGCTGTGCGCCGCCGCCGGGCGGCCCGCCGCGAAGGTCACCGGCATCCCCCGCCCGGTGCTCGTCCTGCTCGGCCTGGCCGACCCGACGATCCGCGCCGCCCGGGAGACCGCCTACCAGTTCGAGCGCCCGTTCGTGATCGACGACAGCGCCACCCGCGAGACCTTCGGGCTGGCGCCGACGGCCTGGGAGGAGATGCTCGCCGGGATCGTCGCCGTGTACCCGAAGGGCTAGAGCGCACTCCTGCGCTGGAGGACGTTGTAGGCGATCCAGCCCGGGAGGACGGGGAGCCAGAAGGTCAGCAGGCGGTACAGGAACACCGCCGGGGTGGCCGCCGTGAGCGGGACGCCGGCCGCGGTCAGCGCACCGATCAGGGCGATCTCGACCGGGCCGATGCCGCCCGGGGTGGGGATCGCCGAACCGGCCGCGTTCGCGGTCAGGAACACCACGGCGACGGCCGAGTAGGTGACGTGCCCGCCGCCGCCGAACGCCTGCACCGAGGCGTCCAGGCAGGCGGTGAAGGACAGCGTCAGCAGCAGGATGCCGCCGAAGCCGGTGACCAGCTTGCGCGGGGTCTGCATCAGGTCGAGCATCCGCGGGATCACGCCGAAGAACAGCGAGCGGACCCGGGTCACCACGAACCGGCGCAGCGGGGCGACCGCGGCCACCACCAGGGCGAGCACCGCGGCGGACAGCACCCCGATGATCACCGCCCGGGAGGCGCCCAGGTCCCCGTTGGTCTGGGTGCCGGTGATCAGGCCGAAGGCGAACAGCAGCAGCAGGTGGCCGCCGAGCCCGGCCAGCTGGGAGGCGCCCACCGAGGCGGCGGCCTGCACCGGCCGGATCCCGGCCTTCTGCAGGTAGCGGGTGTTCAGCGCGATGCCGCCGACCGCCGCAGGCGCGACCAGCTTCACGAACGACCCCGCGACCTGCGCCGCGACCGTCCGGCCGAACGGCAGCTTCTCCGGGACGAAACCGGTCAGGCTCATCGCCGCGGCGACGTACGAGGCGGCCGCGGCGGCCAGCGCGGCCGCCGCCCAGGCCCAGTTCATCTGGGAGACCTTGAACTGGTCCGGCCGGATCGTGGTCAGCGCCAGGTAGGCGGCGAAGGTCAGCGCCACCAGCATGATCAGCGTCTTCGGCTTGAGGCGTTCCAGCTTGGCCGGGGCCAGCGGCGCCTCGGGGGCGATCTGCAGGATCTGCCCGCGCAGCTTGGACAGCAGGTCCTCGTTGGCCTGCGCGATGTCCTCCTCGGCCTGCTGCTGGGTGCGTTCGCCCGACGCGACCTGCTTGAGCGCCAGCGCCTTCGCGGCGGCCTTCCGCTCCTTGGTCATCCGTTTCAGGTCGCCGCGGGTCTGCCGACTCAGGCCGACCGGTTGCAGCAGCGGCAGCGCCTCGGCGATCCGGGTCGGGCCGAGCGCCTCGGTGGCGGCGGCCACCGCCCGCTCCGGGCCGGTGCGCAGCGCGAAGGTGGTGAGCAGCTGGGCGATGTCGATGCGCAGCGTCAGGTCGCCGGCCGCGATGTCGCCGCCGGACAGGTTGATCAGGCAGCCGGTGCGGTCGTCCACCACCAGCAGGGACTCGCCGGTGAGCCGGCGGTGGGCGATCCGGCGCTCGTGCAGGGTGGCCACCGACGTCCAGAACGAGGTCATCACCGCGTCGGTGACCTCCTCGTCGGCGAGCTCGTCCAGGGTGCGGCCGGCCACGTTCTCGTAGACCAGGATCGCGGCGTCCGGGCCGAGCTCGGAGGTGGCGACCAGTTGCGGGGCGCGGGCCCCGGAGGCGGCGGCCGCGTACGCGATCAGCGCCTCCTGTTCGAGTGCCTGGCGCAGCGACTGCGGGCTGCGGCGGACCGCGACCGAGCGCAGCCGCAGCCGCCGCCAGGCCCGGTAGAAGAAGCCGGAGGCCTGTTGCTCGCGGTCGATGATGTGCACGTCGAGCAGCGGCCCCTGTTGTTGCACGACCAGGTAGCGGCGGGTGCCGCCGGGGCCGTCGGGGGCGGTGTGCGCGGCGGACGGGGTGAAGCCGACCTTGCGCAGGCCGATCATCAGGTGCTGCCCGGTCGGCCGGATGTTCGGCGAGCCGATCGCGTACAGCGTGCCGTACGCCACCGACCAGCCGATCAGCACGGTGAGCAGCAGCGACAGCGGGGTGGTGTAGCCGTTGACCAGTTCGGTCGCGCCGGAGAGGATCACCACGATCCACAGCGCGACCCGCCAGCGCGGCCGGCTCGACATGCCGACGGCGGTCATGTACGCGATCACCGGGGCGAGGTAGCCGTGCACCGGATCGGTGAGTTGCTCGCCGTCGCCCGGCGGGAACTGGGTCAGCGCGTTGCGGATCTCCTCGGGGGCGCTGGCCGCCACCCACCAGTCGACGCCCAGTGAGACGCCGTACGCGAGCACCGAGGCGAGCACGCCGTCGGCGACCCGCAGGCCGTCGCGTTTGATCAGCCGCTCGACCGCGAACGCCAACGGCACCGCCAGCACCGCGACCGAGGAGACCAGCGCGGCGATGGTGGACAGCAGGTCCGGGATCCGCTTGGCATTGATCGTGATGTCGCTCTCGATGCCGCTGGTGGTGGAGACCGCCACCTGCGCCAGCACGAACACCGCGACGATGCCGAGCAGCCCGGCGAGGAACCGCAGCAGGTCCGAGGGCCGGTGGGCGCGCGGCGGCAGCAGCGGTTCGTCGACCGCCAGGTACTCGCCGCCCGGCTCGCCCGCCTCGGGCTGCTCGTCGTCGGGTCGCTCGTTGTCGGGCTGCTCGTCGTCGGGTCGCTCGTTCTGTCCGTTCCCGTGCTGGTCCGGTCGCTCCGGCGGCCGGTCCGGTGTGTCCGGACGGTCCGACCCGTCGTCCGGCGGCAGCTGAGCGGCCACCGCGTCCTCCCCCGTGTGGTGCGCGTCCCGCGCCCGGTGGCGCAGGTCGACCGGTGGTGGGGCGTCCTTGCCCCGCGGGGCGGAACCGTCGGTGGCGGACTCCTCGGAGCCCTTGTCCACGTTCAATTCAGCCGTCCCGGTCATCTGGTCTTGTTTCCTCGCGTGTCGCACTGCCCCGAAGATGCTGCCATGCCCGGAACCCCGGTGCGGTCCAGGGGCGGTATCCCGCGTGCCGCATCGCTCGCACGGGGTGCTGGAAATCGACCGGATGGGGAAGAATACGTCGGATGACCGAGCCGGACGAGGTGCCCGAGATCCCGCCGTACGCGGAGGCGGTGCTCGACCTGACCGAGCGGATCCCGCCGGGCCGGGTGATGACCTACGGTGACGTCGCCGAGTACCTGGGCCGCGGCGGCCCCCGCCAGGTCGGCCGGGTGATGGCGATGTACGGCGGCTCGGTGCCCTGGTGGCGGGTGATCCGCGCGGACGGGCGGCCGCTGCCCGGCCACGAGCACCGGGCGCTGCCCGAGTACCGCGCCGAGGGCACCCCGCTGCGCACCGTCGCCGGCGAGCCCAGGGTCGATCTGCGGGCCGCCCGCTGGGACGGGACAGCCGCACAGCCCTGACCGGGGAACGTGCGCGGGAGGGGTCTGTGGGTGCAGGATCGTAGGCTCGATGCGGCGGGCCCCACTCTCCCCACCGCCCGCCACTGAACCGCCGTACGACCCTGGACCGCAGTGACCTCACCGTTCCGCCTGGTGCGCAGCCCCCTCGCGCAGCCCGACCCGCCCGTGCTGGACGACTTCCAGCAGGCGGTGGTCGAGCACGCGTCGGGGCCGCTGCTGGTGCTCGCCGGGCCCGGCACCGGCAAGACCACCACGCTGGTCGAGGCGGTCGCCCGGCGGATCGCCGACGGCGCCGCCCCCGAGCGTGTGCTGGTTCTCACCTTCAGCCGCAAGGCCGCGATGGAACTGCGCGACCGGATGACCGCCCGGATCGGCACCACCGCCCCGCAGGCCACCACCTTCCACTCGTTCTGCTACGCCCTGCTGCGCGCCCACCAGCCGGCCGAGGAGTACGCCGAGCCGCTGCGGCTGCTGTCCGGCCCCGAGCAGGACGTGATGGTCCGCGAGCTGCTGGCCGGCGGCGCCGAGGACGCCAAGGCGGGCACCGCCACCATCCGCTGGCCGCTCGACCTGCGGGCCTGCCTGACCACCCGCGGCTTCGCCGACGAAGTCCGCGCGGTGCTCGCCCGCAGCCGCGAACTCGGCCTCGGCGAGCAGGAGCTGCTGCGCTTCGCGGAGGGCGTCCAGCGCCCCGACTGGGCCGCCGCCGCGCACTTCCTGGCCGAATACCTGGACGTGCTCGACCTGCGCGGCGTCCTCGACTACGCCGAACTCGTCCACCGCGCCGTACTGCTCGCCGAACGCGAGGACGTCGCCGGGCAACTTCGCGACCGCTACGACGTGGTGTTCGTCGACGAGTACCAGGACACCGACCCGGCCCAGGTGCGGCTGCTGCAGCGGCTGGCCGGCGGCGGCCGCGACCTGGTCGCGGTCGGCGACCCCGACCAGTCGATCTACGCGTTCCGCGGCGCCGACGTGAACGGCATCCTGGAGTTCCCCGACGCCTTCCGGCAGGCCGACGGCCGGCCCGCCGAGGTCAAGGTGCTGCGGGTGTCCCGGCGCTCCGGCGCGGTACTGCTGGCCGCCTCCCGGGAACTCGCCCGCCGGATGCCGATGGGCCGCCTCCCCGCCGACAAGCTCGCCGCGCACCGCGCCCTGCTGCCCTCCCGCGAGGGCGGCGCCGTCGAGGTGTACACCTACCCGACGCCCGGCGCCGAACTCGACTCGGTCGCCGACCTGCTGCGCCGCGCCCACCTGGAGGACGGCGTCCCGTGGGGTCAGATGGCGGTGCTGGTGCGGGCCGGCTCCCGGTCGATACCGGCCGTGCGCCGCGCGCTGGCCGCCGCCGGCGTCCCGCTGGAGATCGACGGCGACGACCTGCCGCTGCGCGAGGAACCCGCCGTCACCCCGCTGCTGCTGGCCCTGCGGGTGTGCGCCGAGGGCGAGGGCGCGCTCACCGCCGACCTCGCGCACACCCTGCTCACCGGCCCGCTCGCCGCCCTGGACGGCTCCGACCTGCGCCGCCTCGGCCGCACCCTGCGCGAGGAGGAACGCCGGGCGCTGGCCGAGGAGGGCGTGGCCGGCGTGGTCCGCCCCGCCGAGGAACTCGTCCGCGAGGCGCTGGAGCAGCCCGAACTGCTCGCCCTGCTGGACGCCCCGTACGCCCGCCGCGCCTACGAGTTCGGCGTGCTGCTGCGCAAGGTCCGCGAACTGCTGGCCGGCGGCGCGTCCGGCGAGGACGCGCTGTGGGAGCTGTGGGACGGCTCCCGGCGCTGGCGCGAACGGCTGGAACGGGCCGCGCTGCGCGGCGGCGCGGCCGGCCGCAACGCCGACCGCGACCTGGACGCGCTGTGCGCCCTGTTCGAGACCGCCGCCCGCGCCGAGGAACGGGTCTCCGGCCACCGCGGCGCGCTCGACCTGCTCGCCGAGGTCGAGGCCCAGGACATCGCCGCCGACACCCTGCGGGTGCGCGCCGTCCGCCCCGACGCGGTGCGGCTGATGACCGCGCACCGCTCCAAGGGCCTGGAGTGGCGCCTGGTCGTGGTGGCAGGCGTCCAGGAAGGGCTCTGGCCCGACCTGCGCCGCCGCGGCTCGCTGCTGGAGGCCGACCGGATCGGCCGCGACGGCCTCGCCGAACCGCTGTCGGCCGCCGCGCTGCTCGCCGAGGAACGCCGGCTGTTCTACGTCGCCGCCACCCGCGCCAAGGAACGCCTGGTGGTCACCGCCGTCAAGGCCCCCGCCGAGGACGGCGACGAACCCTCCCGGTTCCTGCGCGAGCTGTACCGCGAGACCCTCGACCCCCGCACCGGCCGGGTGCTGGAACGCGTCCCGCAGGTGAAGGTCGCCGACATCACCGCCCGCCCGCGCCGCCCGCTCGCGGTGCCCGCGCTGGTCGCCGAACTGCGCGCCGTCACCGTCGACCCCACCCGCCCCCCGCAGCTGCGCCGGGCCGCCGCCGAACGCCTCGCCACCCTCGCCGCCGCCGTCGACGAGGAGGGCCGCCCGCTGGTCCCCGCCGCCCACCCCGACCAGTGGTGGGGCCTGGTCGACGCCACCGCCGCCCCGGAGCCGCTGCGCGAGCCCGGGCTGCCGGTGCGGCTGTCCGGCAGCGGCCTGGAGCAGCTGGAGTCCTGCGCGCTGCAGTGGTTCCTGGAGAAGGACGTGAAGGCCGGGCACACCGCCTCCGCCGCCCAGGGCTTCGGCAACGTGGTGCACGCCCTTGCCGACGAGGTCGGCTCCGGCCGCACCCCCGCCGACCTGGCCGTCCTGATGGAGCGCCTGGACACCGTGTGGGACGCCCTGGCCTTCGACGCGCCGTGGAAGTCCCAGCAGGAGAAGACCGAGGCCCGCGCCGCCCTGGAACGCTTCCTGCGCTGGCACGTGCTGGAACGCGAGCGCACCACCGTCGCCACCGAGCACGGCTTCGACCTCACCCTGGACGTCGGCGGCGTCGCGGTGCGCATCCGCGGCTCGATGGACCGGGTCGAGGCCGACGCGGTCGGCCGCGCCTACGTCGTCGACTTCAAGACGGGCAAGCAGGTCCCGACCGACAAGTCGCTGCCCGAACACCGCCAACTCGCCGTCTACCAGCTGGCGGTGCGCGGCGGCGCGCTCGACGGCCTGCCCGGCTTCGAGCACGGCGCCGTCCCGGGCGGCGCCGAACTGGTCCACCTGCGGGAGCCCGCCAAGGGCGAGCCGGACGCCCCGAAGGTGCAGCGGCAGCTGCCGCCCGACGGCGACCCGTGGATCGAGAACCTGCTCGCCGACACCGCCGGCCGGGTGCTCGCCGAGCGGTTCACCCCCACTGCGGGCGAGCGCTGCGGCCGCTGCGCGTTCCGCGGCAGCTGCTCCGCGCAGCGGGACGGTCGGCATGTCGTCGACTGAGCTGCTCGAACACCCGGACCAGCTCCGCGAACTCCTCGGCATCCCGTTCAACACCGAGCAGTTGGCGGCCATCGGCGCGCCCATGGCCCCCGGCGTGATCGTGGCCGGCGCGGGCTCCGGCAAGACCACCGTGATGGCCGCCCGGGTGGTCTGGCTGGTCGGCTCCGGCGCGGTGCGCCCCGAACAGGTGCTCGGCCTGACCTTCACCAACAAGGCCGCCGGGGAGCTCGCCGAACGCGTCCGCGCCTCGCTGCTGCGGGCCGGCGTGCGCGAGGACGACTCGCTCGGCGACCCGCAGATCTCCACCTACCACGCCTTCGCCGGCACCCTGCTCAAGGAGCACGGCCTGCGCCTGGGCATCGAACCCGACGTCCGGCTGCTCGCCGACGCCACCCGTTTCCAGCTCGCCGCCCGGGTGCTGCGGCAGGCCCGCGGCCCCTACCCGGCGCTCACCGGCACCTTCTCCGCGCTGGTCGCCGAACTGATCGCGCTCGACTCCGAACTCGCCGAACACCTGGTCGAGCCGTCGCAACTGCGCCACTGGGACGAGGAGTTGCTCGACCACCTGGCCACCGTCAAGCTGAGCAACGAGGACCTCCGGGCCGTCCCGAAGGCCGCCCGCGGCCGGCAGGAGCTGCTGCACCTGGTCGAGGACTACCGGGCCCGCAAGCAGAAGCTCGGCCTGCTCGACTTCGGCGACCAGATCGCCGCCTCCGCCCGCCTCGCCCAGCAGCGCCCCGAGGTCGGCCGGCTGCTGCGCGAGCAGTACCGGGTGGTGCTGCTGGACGAGTACCAGGACACCTCGGTCGCCCAACGCCTCATGCTGGCAGGCCTGTTCGGCGGCCCCGACAGCGCCGGACACCCTGTCACCGCGGTCGGCGACCCCTGCCAGGCGATCTACGGCTGGCGCGGCGCCTCGGTCGCCAACCTGGACGACTTCCCGCAGCACTTCCCGCAGGCCGACGGCAGCCCGGCGCACCGCTTCGCGCTCAGCGAGAACCGCCGCAGCGGCGGCCGGCTGCTCGCCTTCGCCAACGAACTGGCCTTTGATCTACGCGAGATGCACGAGGGCGTGGAGGCGCTGCGGCCCGCGCCCGGCGCCGAACTCGACGGGTACGTGCGCACCGCGCTGCTGCCCACCCACGCCGAGGAGGTGGACTGGCTGGCCGATTCGATCGCCCACCTGGTGCGCACCGGCACCGCGCCCGGCCGGATCGCCGTGCTCTGCCGGGCCGGCACCGCCTTCCCCGACATCCACGCCGCGCTGGTGGCGCGGAGCGTCCCGGTGGAGGTGGTCGGCCTCGGCGGACTGCTCCAACTCCCGGAGGTCGCCGACCTGGTGGCCGTCTGCGAGGTACTCCAGGACCCGACCGCGAACGCCGCCCTGGTACGCCTGCTGATCGGCCCGCGCTGGCGGATCGGCCCGCGCGACCTGGCCCTGCTCGGCCGCCGCGCCGCCGACCTGGTGCGCACCGCCCGGCTCGGCGACCAGGACCCCCTCGCCGCCGCCGTCGCCGAGACCGACCCCACCGAGGTGGTCTCGCTGGCCGACGCGCTGGAGACCTTCGTCGACGCCGAACAGCCCGACGAGCTGCCGTTCTCGCCCGAGGCCCGGGTGCGCTTCGCCCGCTTCGCCCGGGAGATCCGCGACCTGCGCCGGGCGCTCGCCGAGCCGCTGATGGACGTGCTGCACCGGGTGCTGACCGTCACCGGCCTGGAGGTCGAACTGTCCGCCTCCCCGCTGGCACTGGCCGCCCGCCGCCGGGAGACCCTGCACTCCTTCCTGGACATCGCCGCGTCCTTCGCCGACCTGGACGGCGACCCCGGCCTGGCCGCCTTCCTGGCCTTCCTGCGGGCCGCCCAGGAGTACGAGCGCGGCCTGGATGCCGGGCTGCCGGGCGGCGAGGACACCGTCAAGGTGCTCACCGCGCACAAGTCCAAGGGCCTGGAGTGGGACGTGGTGGCCGTCCCCGGCCTGGTCAAGGGCGGCTTCCCGTCCGGGCAGGGCCGGGAGCGCTGGACCTCCACCCGCAAGGTGCTGCCGCACGCGCTGCGCGGCGACGCCGCCACGCTGCCCGCCGACCCGGCGTGGAACGCCAAGGGCATGGGCCTGTTCAAGAAGGAGATGGCGCACCACGCCGAGGTCGAGGAACTGCGGCTCGGCTACGTCGCGTTCACCCGCCCGCGGTCGCTGCTGCTGGCCTCCGGCCACTGGTGGGGGCCATCGCAGAAGCGGCGGCGCGGGCCGTCCGAGTTCCTGCTGAAGCTGCGCGCGCACGCCGAGCGGCCCGGCAACGGCGAGATCGAGCACTGGGCCGAGGAGCCTGCGGGCGATGCGCAGAACCCGGCGTTCGACGTGTCCGTGGAGACCCCCTGGCCGCTGCCGCTCGACCCGTCCGCGCAGCGCGCCCGCCGCCGGGTCGCGGACGTGGTCCGCCGCCGGCTCGCTGGGGCGCCCGCGCCCGAGGCCGAGCAGATGGGCGTCGAGGACCAGCGGACGGTGGCCTCCTGGGACCGCGATCTGAGCGCGCTGATCGGCGAGTTGGAGCGCTCCCGGCGCACCGTCCGGGAGGTCGAGCTGCCCGCCTCGCTGTCCGCCACCGAGCTGATGCGGCTGGCCGCCGACCCGGACGGCTTCGCCCGCGAACTCGCCCGCCCGATGCCCCGCCCGCCCGCACCCGCCGCCCGCCGCGGCACCCGCTTCCACGCCTGGGTGCAGGCCCGGTTCGACCAGCCGCTGCTGCTCGGCCCGGACGCGCTGCCCGGCCTGGACGTCGACATCGACGAGATCGAGGACGAACGCGACCTGGAGCGCCTCAAGGAGGCCTTCCTGCGCGGCCCGTACGCCGGCCGCACCCCCTACCGGGTCGAGGCGCCGTTCCAACTGGTGCTGGCGGGACGGGTGGTGCGCGGCCGGATCGACGCGGTCTACCGGGACGCGGACCGTGGCGCAGGGTCACCGCGCTACGAGGTGGTGGACTGGAAGACCGGCCGGGAGGACAGCGGCGACCCGCTGCAACTCGCCGTCTACCGCCTCGCCTGGGCCGAGCAGGCGGGCGTCCCGGTGGAGCAGGTCACGGCCTCGTTCTGCTACGTGCGCAGCGGCCGGATCGAAACACCGTCAGGACTTCCCGGCCGAAAAGAGTTGAGCGATCTTCTGATCGGGAATAGGTAGAAAAGAGTCACTCAGAGCATTCAACCCGTCACGAGATCAAGTGAAACCTGTGCGCCCTGCACGTTTCGTGCCTATTGTGGGGTCGGTAACCGGTCATCCTCCCGTACTCCGGCCGCCGTCAGGGCCCCGACCCCCTGACCTCCCGTCAGACCCGCAGGTGCCGAGCAGCACCCGCACCTTCCGCTGGAGAGACCGACGTTGAGCGCGACCGGATGGATCAGGGACGTCCTCCACGGCCCCACCCCAGGGCCGGTACCCAACACCGTCACCGGTACATGGCCCAAGACCTCGCACGCCCTGCCGCTGATCGGCATGGCGCTGGTCGTCTCCCTCGACCTGCTGACCAACAGCCACGTCACCGTCGAACCCGCACTGACCGCCGTCCCCGCCCTCGCCGCCGTGGTCTCCCGGCGGACCTGGTACCCGCTGCTGACCGGCGCGCTCGCCGAAGTGTGCGCCTTCGGCATGGCCTGGTACAACGGTGTGCTCGGCCAGTCCGTGCACACCGCCACCGTCGCCGCGATCGTGCTCATCGCCGGCATCGGCCACCTCAGCGCCACCCTCCGGCTGCGCCAGGAACTCGCCCTCGCCGAGGCCCAGTTGGTCGCCGAGGTCGCCCGCCGGGTGCTGCTGCGCCCGGTGCCCGAACGGGTCGGGCCGGTACGGGCCGCCGTCCGCTACGCCGCCGCCGCCGCGCACGCCTCGATCGGCGGCGACCTGTACGAGGTGGTCAACACCCGGCACGGGGTGCGCGCCGTGATGGGCGACGTACGCGGCAAGGGCCTGGCCGCGGTGGAGACCGCCGCCGCCGTGCTCGGCGCGTTCCGCGAGGCCGCCCACCAGGAACCCGCGCTGGACCGGGTGGCGGGCTGGCTCGCCGTCAGCCTGGACCGCGCCCTGCACGAGAACGACCACCCCGGCGTCGAGGAGGAGTTCGTCACCCTGGTGCTGATCGGGGTCCGCCCCGACGGCGCCCTGGAGATCGCCAACTGCGGCCACCCCGCGCCCGTCCTGCTGCGCGGCGAGGACGCGCCCCGGCTGCTGACCGCCGACGAGACCGTCCCGCCGCTCGGGGTGCTCGA
The DNA here is from genome assembly GCF_042873675.1 of Kitasatospora sp. NPDC004614. NCBI lineage: Bacteria > Bacillati > Actinomycetota > Actinomycetes > Kitasatosporales > Streptomycetaceae > Kitasatospora > Kitasatospora sp. NPDC004614. Next base: position 157,742 of record NZ_JBIALR010000013.1, on the reverse strand, counting down.
CCCCGTCGACGTCTGCCCGCCGCTGCAACTGCTCATCACCGAACCCGGCGACCGCATCCTGCTGTACACCGACGGCGTCATCGAGGCCCGCGACCACCTCGGCGCGTTCTACCCGCTCACCGACCGGCTGCCGCTGCTCGCCGACAGCGGCCCGGTCGAGGTCCTGCACCGCCTGCACGAGGACGTCGTCCGGCACGTCGGGCACAAGCTCGGCGACGACGCCGCCATGCTGATGCTCCAGTTCGATCCGGTGCAACTGCCCGCGCAGCAGCAGGCCGAGGCGCCGGTCGGGCACATCCTCTGAACGCCTAGACGTCGATCTCCACCACCAGCGGCCGGTGGTCGGACACCCCGGTGCGCGGCGCCGACACCGAGCCGACCGTGCTGCGCGGCACGCCGATGCCCAGGATGTGGTCGAACTGCACGGTCGGCCGGTGCGCCGGGTAGGTGGGGGTGCGGGCCAGGTCGTACCAGCCCTGCAGGCGGGTGCGGCGGGCGGTGCGGACCCGGTCGCGGGCCGCGGTGCGCTGGATCGCGTGCGCCGAGCCGAGCACGGTGCGCGGCACCGCGCCGATCAGGTTGAAGTCGCCGAGCACCAGGTACGGCTGCGGCAGGTCGGCGATCCAGCGCCGGATCGCGGCCAGCTGCGCGACGTTCCAGCCCGGCACGAACGACAGGTGCGCGGCGACCACGGTGAACTCCCCGGCCGGCCCGGCCAGTACCGCCGCCAGCGCGGCCCGCGGCTCGTCCGGCACCGCCGTCAGCCCCCGCCGCCCGGCCACCCGCAGCGGCAGCCCGAACGGGGCGGGCGCGAACCGGCGGGCCCGCCAGTGCAGCACCGGCAGCCTGGTCAGCAGCGCGGTGCCGTACGACGGGCGGTCGGCGCCGTCGTCCGCCTCGGCGGGCCCGTACACCTGGAGGCCCGGGACGGCCGGGTCGGTGACCCAGCCGGCCGACCGGGCGGGGGTGCCGTGCAGGGCGGCGGCGAAGCGCCAGTCGGCGGCGCCCATCGCCTTGGCGGCGACGGCGGCCTGGTCGGTGCGGCCGGAGCGCTCCTGGCCGCGGTCCACCTCCTGGAGGGCGAGGACGTCGGCGTCCAGCGCGGCGACGGCCTCGGCCAGCGGGCCGCCCGGCTCGACCGGGTAGGGCGCGGGGCTGCCGTCGGCGGCGAGCGGCTGGCCGTGCAGCAGGTTGTACGTGGCGATCCGCAGAGTGGTCACGGAGCCGACGGTACCGGGTGGGTGTGACCGGGGTGGCGGCTTGAGCAGGTCAGGCCATACCGGGTATACATACTCAGTATGTCGATCCGTCACGGCCTGCTCGCCCTGCTCGACCAGGGCCCGCGCTACGGCTACCAGCTGCGATCCGAGTTCGAGGCCCGTACCGGGGCGACCTGGCCGTTGAACGTCGGCCAGGTCTACACCACCCTGGGCCGACTGGAGCGCGACGGCCTGGTCGAGTCCGCGGGGGAGGACGACGAGGGCCACCAGTTCTACGCCGTCACCGACGAAGGACGCGCGGAACTGCTCCGCTGGTTCGACACCCCGGTGCCGCGCACCAACCCGCCGCGCGACGAACTGGCCATCAAGCTGGCGATGGCGGTGACCGTCCCGGGAGTGGACGTCACCGGCGTCGTCCAGGGCCAGCGCCGGCACAGCATGCAGGCGCTGCAGGACTACACCCGGCTCAAGGGCCGGGCGCTGGCCGCCGACACCGGCGACGGCGCGGACCTGGCCTGGCTGCTGGTGCTGGAGCAGCTGATCTTCCAGACCGAGGCGGAGATCCGCTGGCTGGACCACTGCGAATCCCGACTCGGCAAGCACGCCGAGCGACAGGCCGCTGCCACGGCCGAACCCGCCGCCGCGCCGCCCGCGCGCCGCGGCGTCAAGAGCCGCGCCCGCGGCCGCCTCTGAAACTCCTGGGGGAGCGATGACCGAACAACTCAAGCCGGCCCAGCCCGTGCTGCACCTGGACCGGGTGAGCCGCGTGCACGGCCACGGCGCCGCCGAGGTGCACGCGCTGCGCGCCGTGGACCTGAAGGTGTACCCCGGCGAGCTGGTCGCCGTGATGGGGCCCTCCGGCTCCGGCAAGTCCACCCTGCTGACCCTGGCCGGCGGCCTCGACAGCCCCAGCGACGGCCAGGTGCTGGTCGAGGGCATCGTGCTCGGCAGCCTCGACCGCAAGAAGCTCGCCGCGGTCCGCCGCCGCTCCGTCGGCTACGTCTTCCAGGACTACAACCTGATCCCGGCGCTCACCGCCGCCGAGAACATCGCGCTGCCCCGCGAACTCGACGGCATATCCGCCCGCGCCGCCCGCAAGGAGGCGCTCGCCGCGCTCGAGGAACTCGGCATCCCAGAACTCGCCGACCGCTTCCCCGACGACATGTCCGGCGGCCAGCAGCAGCGCGTCGCCATCGCCCGCGCGCTGATCGGTGAGCGCCGCCTGGTGCTCGCCGACGAGCCCACCGGCGCCCTCGACTCCACCACCGGCGAATCCGTGCTCGCCGTCCTGCGCGCCCGCTGCGACGCCGGCGCCGCCGCCATGATGGTCACCCACGAGGCCCGGCACGCCGCCTGGGCGGACCGGGTGGTGTTCCTGCGCGACGGCCGGCTGGTCGACGAGACCGCCCGGCAGGACGCCGGCACCCTGCTGGTCACCGCCGCCGCCAACGCGCTGAAGGGCGAGGACCAGTGAGGCTGACCGCCTGGCGGGCAGCCCTGCGGATCGCCCGCCGCGACGCGATGCGCGCCAAGGGCCGCAGCGCCCTGGTGGTGGCGATGATCGGCCTGCCGATCCTCGGCGTGGCCGGCGTCGACGTGGTCGCCCGCAGTGCCCAGCTGGAACCGGGCGAGAAGGTCGCCCGGGTGATGGGCACCGCCGACGCCCGGATCGCGGTGAGCCAGCGCGGCGACATCGTCCTGCAGGCGCCCAACCCCGACGACGAGACCCAGACCGGCGGGCCCGGCCCCGACGGAAAGCCGCGGGCGAAGACGCCCGAGGAGCAGCGCAGCGCGAGCACCGAGCCCGCCGACCTGATCAAGGAACTGCTCCCGGCCGGCACCAAGCTGGTGCCGATGCCCGCCGGACCGCGCACCACGGTCACCACCAAAGAGGGCCGGATGACGGTCGAGGCCGTCGAGGTCGACCTGTCCGACCAGGTCTGGCACGGCATGGTGAACAGGATCCGCGGCACCGCCCCGGCCCAGCCGAACGAGATCGCCGCCACCCAGGAGTTCCTGAACCAGTCCGGGCTGCGGCTCGGCGACTCCACCGCGATCCACGGCCTGGAGTCCAAGCCGTTCACCATCACGGCCGTCGTCGAGCTCCCCGCCGAGCTCAAGCGCGCCGAACTGTTCGCCCGCCCCGGCAGCGTGATCGCCCCGCTCGCGCAGGCCGACCCGGACCGGGCGGTCGTCCCGGAGAGCCGCGACAGCTGGCTGGTCCAACTGCCCGCCGGAGCGGCCGCGCTGGACTGGCCGAAGGTGCTGGAGCTCAACAAGTACGGCTTCGCGGTCGCCTCCAAGGCAGTCCTGATGAACCCGCCCGCCCGCTCCGAGGTGCCGCTGTACCAGCAGCCCGGGCGGCAGGACTACGGCGGCATCGACAAGGTGACCGTCGCGATCGTCGGCACCGTGGTCGGCATGGCCCTGCTGGAGATCGTGCTGCTCGCCGGACCGGCCTTCGCGGTCGGCGCCCGCCGCTCGCGCCGCCAGCTCGGCCTGCTCGCCGCCGGCGGCGGCGACCGCGGGCACGTGCGCGCCGTGGTGCTCGGCGGCGGAGTGGTGCTCGGCGTGACCGGCGCGCTGACCGGCCTGGTGCTCGCGATCGTGCTGGTCGCGGTGTTCCGCGACAACGCCGAACAGTTCGCCGGACGCCGCTTCGGCCACTTCGACCTGCAGCCGCTCGACCTGTTGGCGATCGTCGTGGTCGGCCTGGTCACCGGCCTGCTCGCGGCCGTGGTGCCCGCCGTTCAGGCCTCCCGGCAGGACGTGGTGGTGGCGCTCACCGGACGCGGCGGCAGCAAGCCCCCCAGCCGGATCGTCGCCGTGCTCGGCCTGATCATGATCGGCGGCGGCGCCGCCCTGGCGCTGGCCTGCGCGGCCACCGGCACCGCCGTGGTCTACGGCCTGCTCGGCGGCTCGGTGATCGCCGAGATCGGCATGCTGATGTGCACCCCGATGCTGATCGGCCTGTTCGGCCGGCTCGGCCGTCACCTGCCGCTCAGCCCGCGCCTCGCGCTGCGCGACTCGGTGCGCCACCGCGGCCGCACCGCCCCGGCGGTGGCCGCGGTGATGGCCGCCGTGGCCGGTGCCGTCGCCGTGGGCATCTACACCACCAGCAGCACCGAGCAGCAGCGCCGCGAGTACATGCCGTCGGCGCCCCCCAACACCGTCGCGCTGTTCGCCGGCTGGGGGCCGACCGCCGACCAGAACCGGCTGCCGATGATGCGCGAGGTGATCGAGGGCAACATCCCCGACCTCGGCGAGCGCGCCGACGTGTGGGACGCGACGCCGACCGCCAAGTGCAACCCCGGCGCGCCCTGCGGCTGGGTCCAGGTCGTGCTGCCGGAGTCCAAGCGCTGCCCGGCCGACGCGGCCCGCTCCTCCGAGGAGTACGAGCGCCTGCACACCGACCCCCGCTGTGAGGTGAACCGGAACCGGGAGTCGCGCCGGAGCACCATGTTCGGCGAGACCCTGGTCGGCGACGCGGCCCTGCTGCACACCCTGTTCGGGGTGCGCGACCAGGCCGCCGAGAAGGCCCTCGCCGACGGCAAGATCCTGGTGTTCCGGCCCGACTACGTGGAGAACGGCAAGGTCGACCTGCTGGTCACCGACCCCTTCGACCAGAAGAAGATGCGCGAGGACAACAACTACCGGCCGGCGGAGCGCCACCTGCTGGCGGACGCGGTCGAGGTGCCCGTCCAGGCGCCGTTCGGCAACGCCATGATGACCCGCCAGACCGCCGAGAAGATCGGCCTGGGCGCCCGGGCGGCCGGCTCGCTCTGGATGCCCACCGCGGAGCCGTCCGACAAGGCGTACCAGAAGGCCAACGGCGCGCTGGCCAAGCTGGACGACAACGCGATGATCACGGTCGAGCGGGGCTTCCACCCGGACGTCGACCTGATCACCGTCGGCCTGACGGTGTTCGCCGGACTGGTGGCGCTCGGCGCGGCCGGCATCGCCACCGGCCTGGCCGCCGCGGACTCCCAGCAGGACCTCGCCACGCTGGCCGCGGTCGGCGCGAGCGGCGGCATCCGGCGCCGGCTGTCCGGCTTCCAGTGCGGCGTGATCGCCGCGATGGGCGCGGTGCTCGGCCTGTTCTGCGGTGCCGTCCCGTCCATCGCGCTGCGCATCTTCCAGGCGCAGGACCAGGCGAAGTGGGCGATGCCGGGCCAGCCCGCTCCCGAAGCGGTGATCGCGATCCCGTGGGGCGAACTCGCGGCGATGGTGATCGGCCTGCCGGTGCTGGCGGTGCTGCTCGCGGCGGCGCTCACCCGCTCCAAGATCGCCATGGGCCGCCGGGCCGCCTGAGGCCCGGCAGAGGCAGGGTGACCGTGCTCACGGCTGAGGGAGGCCGTGGGCACGGACCCATCCGGGCGAACTAAAGTCGTCCGCATGACGAAAACCCCGGACAGCGCCGTCCGCTCCTTCATCGACCAGCACGAGGACACCTTCCTGGCCGACCTCGCCGACTGGCTGCGCATCCCCTCCGTCTCGGCCGACCCCGGCCGGGCCGGAGAGGTCCGCCGCTCCGCCGAGTGGCTGGCCGACAAGCTGCGCGCGACCGGCTTCCCGGTCGCCGAGGTGTGGGAGACGGACGGGCTGCCCGCGGTGTTCGCCGAGTGGCCGTCCGGCGACGAGGGCGCGCCGACCGTGCTGGTCTACGGCCACCACGACGTGCAGCCCGCCGCCAAGGAGGACGGCTGGGACACCGAGCCGTTCACACCCACCGTGGTCGGCCGCCGGCTGTACGCGCGCGGCGCCGCCGACGACAAGGGCCAGGTCTTCTTCCACACCCTCGGCGTGCGCGCCCACCTCGCCGCCACCGGCCGCACCGCGCCCGCCGTCAACCTCAAGCTGCTGATCGAGGGCGAGGAGGAGTCCGGCTCGCCGAACTTCGCCGCCCTGGTGCGCCGCGAGGCCGACCGGCTCGCCGCCGACGTGGTGATCATCTCCGACACCGGCATGTGGTCCGAGACCACCCCGACCGTGTGCACCGGCATGCGCGGCCTGGCGGACTGCCAGATCGACCTGTACGGCCCGGACAGCGACATCCACTCCGGCTCGTTCGGCGGCGCCGTCCCCAACCCGGCCGACGTGGCCGCCGCGCTCGCCGCCGGCCTGCACGACGCGGACCGCAAGGTCGCGGTGCCCGGCTTCTACGAGGGCATCGTCGAACTCACCGACGAGGAGCGGGCGCTGTTCGCCGAACTGCCCTTCGACGAGGCGCAGTGGCTGAAGGTCGCCAAGTCGTACGGCACCCAGGGCGAGGCCGGCTACACCACCCTGGAGCGGGTCTGGGCCCGTCCGACCGCCGAGGTCAACGGCATCTGGGGCGGCTACACCGGCCCCGGCGGCAAGACCATCGTCCCGGCCGAGGCGCACCTCAAGCTGTCCTTCCGGCTGGTAGCCGGCATGGAGGTGGAGAAGGTCCGGGAGGCCGTCGCCGCCTGGGTTTCCGCGCAGGTCCCGGCGGGCATCCGGTACGAGATCGTCTTCCCGGGCGCCACCCGCCCGTGCCTGACGCCGCTGGACCACCCCGCCCTGCAGTCCACCGTCCGGGCGATGGGCCGGGCCTTCGAGCAGAAGATCCTGTTCACCCGTGAGGGCGGTTCCGGCCCGGCCGCCGACCTGCAGGACGTGCTGGGCGCGCCGGTGCTGTTCCTCGGCATCTCGGTGCCCTCGGACGGCTGGCACTCGATCAACGAGAAGGTGGAACTCGACCTGCTCCGCAAGGGCGTCGAGACCTCCGCGTACCTGTGGGGCGACCTCGCGGAGAACTTCCGGCCGTGAGTGCGCGTCCCGAAGCGGCGAAGGCGCCGTACCTGCCGTACCGAAGCGAACGGGGATGGACGAGTTGAGCAGCGCCCCTGACACCAAGCACCTCGCGCTGACCCGCGCCGGGGTGGACCGGTCGGCGCACCGCCGACTCGACGAGCCGTGGCTGGCCGCGGCCTGGAGCCACCCCACCACCAAGGTGCTGCCGATCGCCGGCGGCGAGGCGTTCGTGGTGGACACCGGCAGCGGCACCGAACTGGTGCTGCTGCCCTCCTTCGAGGCCCCGCAGAACGGCTCCCGCTACTTCCTGGGCACCGACGACGACGGCGTCCACTACTTCGCGCTGGACTGCGAGTCGCTGCCCGGCCGACTGGACGGCGACGCCCGCCCGGCCGGGCTGCGCGAGGTCGGCGGCTCGCTCTCCGACCGGGACTCCGGGCTGCTGGTGCACGCCGTCGCCCTGGAGCACTGGCACCGGCTGCACACCTTCTGCTCCCGGTGCGGCCACCGCACCGAGAAGGCCGGCGCCGGCCACCTGCGCCGCTGCACCTCCTGCGCGGCCGAGCACTACCCGCGCACCGACCCGGCGGTGATCATGCTGATCACCGACGGCGAGGACCGCTGCCTGCTGGGCCGGCAGGCGCTCTGGCCGGAGGGCCGCTGGTCGACGCTGGCCGGGTTCGTCGAGCCCGGCGAGTCGATCGAGCAGACGGTCGGCCGCGAGGTGCTGGAGGAGGCGGGCGTCCGGGTTGCCGAGGTCGAGTACGTGGCCAGCCAGCCCTGGCCGTTCCCGTCCAGCCTGATGCTCGGCTTCCTCGGCCGGGCGCACCCCGACGGCACCGGGATCACCGTGGACGGCGAGGAGCTGTCCGAGGCCCGCTGGTTCACCCGGGAGGAAATGCGGGCGGGCATGGCGGCCGGCGAGATCCTGCCGCCGTCCGGCATCTCGATCGCCCGGCACCTGGTCGAACTCTGGTATGGCGAACCGCTTCCGGCGGCCGCCCGCTGGTGAGCGAAAAGCGGTACCTGTAGGGGCGTGCGGAGCACTCCGCACGCCCCTGCGGTGCATCCGACCGACCCGGGGGGCCGGCCGGGTCCCGCTCCGCCGAGCGGAAATGTTCGAATCTCCCGGGGCGGAATCGCCAGGGTTTCCCGAACAGACCCGCGACCATGGCTGCCCGGTTCGGCTGAAATGCCACAAAAGGCCTGACTACATTCGCTCGCGTGACGATCCCCCGCGCCGCCGCGACCCCGCCCAAGTACCAGCGCATCGCCGCCGACCTGCGCCGCCGCATCGACTCCGGCGAATGGGAGGACGACGGCCGGCTCCCCGTCGAGAGCGAACTGGAGGAGCAGTACCGGGTGGCCCGCAACACCGTCCGCCTCGCCGTCGACGTCCTGGTCAACGAGGGCCGACTGGTGCGCGTCCAGGGCAAGGGCACCTTCCTGCGCCGCCGGGCCCGGCACGACCACCGGGTCTACCCCCGGCCGCACCGCCGCGGCGCCCTGCCGGCCGGCGGCGAGACGTACGCCGCCGAAGCCCGGGCAGCCGGACTGGACCTCAGCTTCGAGTACGAGGTGTGGGCCGTCCGGGCCCGCCGCGACATCGCCGACTGGCTCGGACTCCAGCCCGACGACAGCGTCATGATGCGCCGCCAGCTCTGCCGCGTCGCCCAGGAGCCCTACGCCATCGAGGACAGCCACTACCGGCCCGGACTGGCCGCCGGCACCCCGCTGATGGAGGACCTGCCCGCCCCCGGCGGCGACGAACGGACACTGGCCGACCTCGGCCGCACCGAGACCGCCGCCACCGACCACCTCACCGCGCGGATGCCCGACCCCGCCGAGGCCGCCTGGTTCGGACTCGGACCCGGCGTGCCACTGCTGGTCAACACCCGCGTCACCCGCGACCGGCGCGGCCCGATCCGGGTGGTGGAGACCCGCTACGCAGCCGACCGGGCCCGGCTGCTCTACGAACTCGGCGACCCGGCCCCGGCCGGCTGACCGGGGCCCGGGCGCCCAGTGGTCAGACCAGCGCGGCCTGGACCTGGCGCAGGCTCGGGTTGGTCATCACGCTCTGCTCGCCGGAGGCGCCGACCACCACGACCGTCGGGACCGTCTGGTTGCCGTCGTTCACCGACTCCACGTAGGACGCCGAGGCCGGGTCCTGCTCGATGTTGACCTCGGTGTAGGCGATGCCCTCGCGGTCCAGCTGGCTCTTGAGGCGGTTGCAGTAGCCGCACCAGGTCGTGCTGTACATCGTGACGGTGCCGGACATGGTGAGGGACTCCTTCGGTCGACGAACGGGGCGTGCAGCCCACGGAACAAACGTCCGGCGGGCCGCCCCCATTCCAGGACGGGTAACAGTGGCACGATCCGATCATCCGAGCGGGCCTGTGGACAACACCGTCCGGACTGTCCGGCGCGCCTGCGAGGATGGAAGGCATGCAGGATGACCTCCCCGGCCTCGGCGGCCCCAGCCAGCAGCACCGCCCCGGCGGCTTCGCCCCCCTCGGAGCGGACGCCGTGCTGGCCGGACTCGACCCCGAACAGCGCGCCGTGGCCACCGCCCTGCACGGCCCGGTCTGCGTGCTGGCCGGCGCCGGCACCGGCAAGACCCGGGCCATCACTCACCGGATCGCCTACGGCGTGCGCAGCGGCGTCTACCAGCCCGCCCAGGTCCTCGCCGTCACCTTCACCGCCCGCGCCGCCGGCGAGATGCGCGGCCGGCTGCGCCAGCTCGGCGCCGAGGGCGTCCAGGCCCGCACCTTCCACTCCGCCGCGCTGCGCCAGCTCCAGTACTTCTGGCCGCGCGCCATCGGCGGAGACGTCCCCCGGCTGCTGGAGCGCAAGGTCCAGCTGGTCGCCGAGGCGGCCGGCCGCAGCGGCCTGCGCGTCCAGCGCACCGAACTGCGCGACCTGACGGCCGAGGTCGAATGGGCCAAGGTCACCCAGGTCGTCCCCGACGACTACCCGACCGCCGTCGCCAAGTCCGCCCGCGAGGCCCCGCGCGACCCGGCCGAGATCGCCCGGGTCTACGCCGCCTACGAGCAGACCAAGCGCGACCGCGGCCTGATCGACTTCGAGGACGTGCTGCTCCTCACCGCCGCCATCCTGGAGGACCGCCCGGAGATCGCCGACCGGGTCCGCGCCCAGTACCGGCACTTCACCGTCGACGAGTACCAGGACGTCTCCCCACTCCAGCAGCGCCTGCTGGAGCAGTGGACGGGCGGCGACGGCGGCGCCAGCCTCTGCGTGGTCGGCGACGCCAGCCAGACCATCTACTCCTTCACCGGCGCCACCCCCGACTACCTGCTGAACTTCCGTCAGCGCCACCCCGAGGCGACGGTGGTCAAGCTGGTGCGCGACTACCGCTCCACCCCGCAGGTGGTGCACCTGGCCAACGGCCTGCTCGCCCAGGCCCGCGGCCAGGCCGCCCAGCACCGCCTGGAGCTGATCTCCCAGCGCGAGGCCGGCCCCGAGCCGGTCTACCGCGAGTACCAGGACGAGCCCACCGAGGCGGAGTCCACCGCCCGGCTGATCCGCGACCTGCTCGGCACCGGCGTGCGGGCCAGCGAGATCGCCGTGCTGTTCCGCACCAACAGCCAGTCCGAGGTGTACGAGCAGGCGCTCGCCGACCTCGGCATCTCCTACCAGCTCAAGGGCGCCGAGCGGTTCTTCGAGCGGCCCGAGGTCCGGGAGGCCGGGGTGCTGCTCAAGGGCGCAGCCCGGGCCGCCGACGACCCGCTGACCGCCGGCGCGCCCGACCTCGCCGCCCAGGTCCGCGCGGTGCTCGCCACCCGCGGCTTCTCCGCCACCGCCCCGGCCGGCTCCGGCGCCGTCCGCGAGCGCTGGGAGTCGCTGAACGCGCTGGTCCGCCTCGCCGAGGAGTTCGAGACCGCCCGCACCGCCGCCGGCGAGCGCGCCGACCTCTCGGCCTACGTCGCCGAACTCGACGCCCGGGCCGCCGCCCAGCACGCCCCCGCCGTCGAGGGCGTCACGCTGGCCTCGCTGCACGCCGCCAAGGGCCTGGAGTGGGACGCGGTGTTCCTGGTCGGCCTCACCGAGGGCACGCTGCCGATCATCTACGCCAAGACCGACGAGCAGGTCGAGGAGGAGCGCCGCCTGCTGTACGTCGGCGTCACCCGGGCCCGCCGCTTCCTCACCCTCTCCTGGTCGCTGTCCCGCTCGCCGGGCGGCCGCGCCTCCCGCAAGCCCACCCGCTTCCTGGACGGCCTGCGCCCCGGCTCCTCCAGCTCCGGCCCGCGCACCCGCGGCGGGCGCGGGGGCATCGAGCCCGGCGCGGAGCGCCCGGCCGCGCGCCGGGTGCGCGGCCCCGTTAAGTGCCGGGTCTGCGACCGCACCCTGACCGAGGGCCGCGAGCTCAAGCTCCGCCGCTGCGAGGGCTGCCCCTCCAACATGGACGAGGCGCTGTTCGAGCGGCTGCGCGAGTGGCGCCTGGCCAAGGCCAAGGAACAGGGCGCCCCGGCCTACGTGGTGTTCACCGACGCCACCCTGGAGGCCATCGCGGAGGACGTGCCAGGCAGTCTCGCGGAGCTCTCCCGGATCTCCGGGGTGGGGGCCATGAAGCTGGACAAGTACGGCGCCGACGTGCTCTTGTTGTGTGCGGGGGAGAGTCCGGAGCTCGTGGGGGAGCCCGACGGGGAGCAGGTGCAGGACTCACCCGGGGACGAGGCCGCCGAGCAGGCCGAGAACTCACCGGAAAACTCGCCGGAAAAATAGTTTGCGCGCCGCGCGTACGGCGCAATAGCCTGCCGGAGCGGTCAAGGGGACGAGACCGCAACGCTCGCAGAGGGCTTGTTTCTGCGTGCGCTGACCATCAACCAGATATCGGAGCCCGGGGGACTGGGCACCGCGAGACGCCGAGAGGAGGCGAGTTCAGTGTCGACGAAGACGATCACCAAAATGATTGACCCGATGTCCACCCTCGCCATGCCCGCGCGCGTCCTCGTGCCGGGTCTGGGTCTCGACGTGGCCGGCGGCAACGCCGGAGTCCTGCTGATTGCTGAGCACTGCCTTGTCAGTGGTCGTGGCAATGCTGAGGGCACCAGTGTCGAGGCGGGTCCGTCCCGTGACCGGTCCATGTTTATCGATGGCATCACGCTGTCCGATGAGCGACCGACCAAGGCACCGAAGGCAGTAGTGGCAGAAGCGGCCCATGGTCGCTATGCGGCCGTCGTCGGTGCCGGAGTCAAGCAGCAGAAGCAGCAGAGCATTCTGGCCACGGCCGCCGTTCACGGCGCCGGAGCCGTCCGGAAGCAGGCTTTCCGCGGGCCTGGACCCTGGAGCGAACGACCCTGACGCAACCCGTCAGGGCGGTGCCTCCAGGGCCGCGGAAACCCAGCAACCGGGTTCCGCGGCCCTTCTGTTTTGTCCGGTACGCACGACCCACCCAGGCCCCACGCGGGCCTCCGGCCGAACTCGAACAACGAGCCCGGCCGGACCCATCAAAAGACGAGGAAGACGCCCACAGTGTCCACGGTCATCACACCGCCGCCCCTCCCGTCCGTACCCGACAAGACCATCAAGGCCGACCAGGCCGACCCCCCGGAGGTAACACTCATGCAGCTCACCGCCATCGACGAGGCTGACTCGCTCGGGCTTCCCATTCCGTGCCGGGCCTTCGACCCGGAGGTCTTCTTCGCGGAGACGCCCGCCGACGTCGAGTACGCCAAGTCGCTGTGTGGCACCTGCCCCGTCAAGGCCTCCTGCCTGACCGGCGCGCTCGAGCGCCGCGAGCCGTGGGGCGTCTGGGGTGGCGAGCTCTTCGTCCAGGGCGTCGTCGTCGCCCGCAAGCGTCCCCGTGGCCGTCCGCGCAAGACCGAGGTCATGGCGTGAACCCCGCAGCCCGTTCCCGCACCGAAGCCGCAGCCGTCCGCAGGGGAGAGCAGCCCCCGCTGGACACCGCACTGCGCGACTCGGTACGCCTCGCGGCCGCCAAGGCCGACTCCGAACTGACCCGTCCCTTCCCGACTACGCACCACGAGCAGGACCACCACATGAACCCCGCCGGCATCGATCCGACCGTCCGCTCCGAGCAGACCACCGAACTTCAGATCCAGAACAGGACCCTCGAGATGAATCTCCTCCAAGAATCCCTGGCGCGTGCGCATATGCAGGAACGCCTCCACGAGGCCGAGGAGCAACGCCTCGGCCTGCGGGTGATGCGCGCGACGCGACTGCGTCGTAAGGCCGAACAGGCCTCCCTGCGCGCCCGCAAGGCCCTTGCCGTCGCCCTGATGTGACGGACGCTCCACCCCCGCCGACCGGGCCCGTGCCCACGTCGGTGACCAACCCCTGAACGCCGATGGCCGACTCCTCTCCCGGGAGCCGGCCATCGGCGCGTCCAGTCGTTTCCCCGTCCAACTCCGCAGGGTCGTACTGTCGTTCGTCGCTCGAACGTGACGTGCGAGGATGTGCCGCATGTGGTCCTCCCTTCCGCTCGGCGAGCGGCTGCGTGCCGAGCTCGGTTCGCCGCGCAAGGTCCGCCGCCTGGCCAGCAGTCCGCGCTCCCGGGTCTGGCGGGCCGAACTGTCCGGCGCCCCGGTGGTGGTGAAGCAACTGGTCGACTCGCCCGGCGCCGACGACCGCTACGCCCGCGAGGCGGCCGCACTGTCCCTCGCCTCCCGGCGGGCCGGCCGCGCCGGTCGCCCCGTGGTGCCCACGCTGCTCGGTACCGACCCCGACGCGCGCATGGTGGTGCTGGAGCGCCTGGAGAACCGCACCCCCGGCCCCGGCTGGCAGATCGACTACGCCGTCGCGCTGGCCGGGCTGCACGCGAGCGCCCCCGCCGACCTGGACGACCTGGCCGGGACGGCCCCCGGCACCGCGCTGCCCGCCTGGACCGGACCGACCGGCCGCGACCTCGGCTGCTTCCTCGCGCTGGCCCGCGCCCTCGACGTCCCCGCCCCGCCCGGCGCCCGCGCCGAGGCCGAGGCACTGCTCGCCCGGCTCTCCGCCACCCCCGTCCGGCACGCGCTGCTGCACGGCGATCCCTGCCCCGGCAACGACCTGCACACCGCCGAGGGCGTCCGGTTCATCGACTTCGAGCAGTCCTCGCTCGGCCCGGGCGCGGCCGAATTCGCCTATCTGCGAATAGGTTTCCCCACCTGCTGGTGCTCCACCGCCCCGCCCGCCGACGTACTCACCGAGGCCGAGGCCGCCTACCGCACCGCCTGGCGAGCCGCCACCGGCACCGCGGCCGCCACCGACGCCGAGCTCGCCGACGCCTGCGCCGGCTGGCTGCTGCGCGGCGACGCCCTCGTCCCCAAGGCCGAACGCGGCCTCGCCGACCAACTCGCCCGCGTGCACCACGCGGACTGGACCTGGGGCAACGCCACCGCCCGCCGCCGCCTGGCGCACCGCCTCCGGGCCGTCGCCGCCCTGGCCGGCGAGGACAGCGCCCTCCCGGTCTTCGGCCGCTTCTGCGCCACCCTCGCCACCCGCGTCCGGACCGCCTGGCCGGCCGCCGGGCCGCTGCCGAGCGAACGCTCCTGACCCGCCGTCGGCTCCCGCCCGCCGGGCGCTCCCCGGCGGACCGTCAGGCGCGGACCACCCGCACCTTGCGGTACTCCATCGCCCTGGCCAGGAACTCCGGGTAGCTCCGCCCCGCGGGCAGGTCGGTCTCTTCCGCCAACTCCCGCTCCGTCGCGGCGAAGTCGTGCCAGACCAGGGTGAACGGCGGGACCGCGCCGAAGCCGCCGCCCAGGCAGTCCTCGAAGCCCATCGACTCCCGCCCGTAGTAGCCGCCCGGGCCGTTGATCGCCTCGCCCAGGGCGCAGTGCAGGCCGGTCTCGTCCTCGACGCCCGCGCCCGCCAGGTGGTACTCGCCGCCGGAGCGGTCCGGCTCGGGATCGCGCCGATTCAGCGCCAGCGACTGCCACTCCTCCTTGGCGGCGACGCTCAACCCGCGCCAGCTGCCCGGCTGCTGCGGCGGCCCGGGCTGCCACTGCCGCCAGACCTCGCGGGCGGCCGAGCCGGGCAGCAGGCCGGGCGAGACCGACAGATCCACGTCCAGCAGGCCGCCGCGGAGCACCGACGGCGAGGTGCCGTCGATGCTCAGCCCGGTGGGGACGCGGGCCATGACCCGGCCGGTGTCGTCCAGTGCCCACAGCTCGGTGTAGGCGGGCCAACGCTGACTCCCGCTGTCCAACTGCGCCCGCAGCGGCTCGGTGGGCTCGAAGCCGATCAGCCGCACCGGCAGCGACGTGCACCCGGGCCGGCTCTTCAGCAGCCCCGCCACCAGCACGCACGTCGTCAGGGGCTCGTCCTGGCTGCCCACCAACTCGAAGCTCTCGCACGGGTCCTGGGCGAAGCGGAAGTCCTCCACCTTGCCGATCGCCGCCGAGACCACCAGGTTGACCAGCGCCGGATCAGCGGAGTACGGCCCGACCACGAGGACTTCCGCGTCCAGCAGCTCCCACCAGTGCTCCCGCCCGGCGTCCGACCGCCCCCTGATCACGGCCGACCCGAGCCATCCCGCCGTCACGCCCGGCGTGCAGCCGCGCAGTACCAGGACCTCGCGCGGTGGCGGCGGCGGGTCGGCGAACAGCCCCTCGACGGCGGCGCACCGGCCGAGCAGCAGGTCCACACCGATCGCGTCCTCGTCGTCGCGCTCGCCGACGATCAGGAACCGCACCGGGAACGGCTGTTCCCACCGGGTGTGGTCCGCCACCTGCATGCCCGTGCCCTCTTCCGTCCGTGCGGCCGGCGTCTATTCGGGCTCGGCGAAGCCGGGCAGCCAGTGGAGGAGTTCCTCGTGCAGGCGGACAGTGGCGCCGAGCTGGCAGAGCACACCGATGGTGGAGAGCGTAACGCGGTGAATCAGCAGGTAGGAGGGCGGGAGGTTGAGCTGCTTGCCGAGGTTGTAGGCGGGGGAGCGCGGGTCGGCGATTCGGGCGGCCTGGGTGCGCATCCACTCGCGGCTGAAGGTGAACTGCTCGGCACGGGTGGGTTCGATGATGGGCACCAGGTAGTCGAGCACCGCGTCCGGATCGAGCGAGATGGTGGGGCGGACGAAGCCCTCCTGCTTGAGCAGGTCGTAGACGGCGCCTGCGTCGCCCGCCAGGGCGAGCCGCAGGGAGGTGCCGATCGGGCGGGGCAGACCGCCGGGGAGGCGGTCGACGGTGCCGAAGTCGAGCACGCCGAGCTGCCAACTGGAGGCGGCCCGGCCGGTCTTGACGAGCCGGAAATTGCCGGGGTGCGGGTCGGCGTGCAGCAGGCCGGTGCGGGCCGGGCCGGCGAACAGGAAGCGGGCGAGCAGCTGCCCGGCCCGGTCGCGTTCGGTCCGGGTGCCGTCGGAGATGACCTGGGACAGCGGCTTGCCGTCCAGCCACTCGGTGACCAGCACCCGCCCGGACTGGGCGACCACCCGGGGCACCCGGATGTCGGCGTCGTCGGCGAACTCCTGGGCGTGCAACTGCTGCGACTCGGCCTCCAACTGGTAGTCGAGCTCCTCGGTGACCCGCTCGCGCAGTTCGGCGATCAGCGGCTTGATGTCCATGCCCGGGATCAGCGGGCCCAGCATCCGGGCCAGCCGGGCGAGTTGGCCGAGGTCGCTGAGCAGGGCGTCGCCCGCGCCCGGGTACTGGATCTTGACCGCGACGTCCCGCCCGTCCTGCCAGACGGCCCGGTGCACCTGGCCGATGGAGGCGGCGGCGGACGGCTGGTCGGAGAAGGAGCGGAAGTTGGCGGCCCAGCCGTCGCCCAGGTCGGCGGCCAGCACCGAGTGCACGGTGCGGGTCGGCATGGCCGGGGCGGAGTCCTGGAGCTTGGTCAGTGCGGCCCGGTAGGGGCCCGCCACGTCCTCCGGGAGGGCCGATTCGAAGACCGACATGGCCTGCCCGAACTTCATCGCACCTCCCTTCAACTTGCCGAGCGTGGCGAAGAGTTGCTCGGCGGTCTGGGCCTGGAGCTCGGCCGCGACCTCCTCCGCCGGACGCCCGCCGAGCCGCTTGCCCAGGCCGAGCGTGGCACGGCCGGCGAAGCTCAGCGGCAGCGCCGCCAGCCGGGCCGTACGGGAGACCGCCTTGCGCGGCATCTCAGACATCGGCCGTCTCCGTTCGGACCGTGCGGTCAACAGCGGCCGTCGCCGTCGCCAAACCAGCCGTCGCCACATGCCGCCGGGCCGCCGCCGGGCGCGGGTGGGCGACCGGTCGCGCCGTGCCGGTCACTGCCTTGCGCGGTAGATCGCTCACCGGACCTCCAGATCAGCCGGACCGACCGGCGGCCCCCCGCCGGCGGTGGTGCGTGGACTCCCGGGGCCCGCCCGGCGCTCCTCCCCGCCGGGCCGCGCGCTCCGGAGGTGTGCACCGGGCAGGGCGTGCGGTGGATCGGCTGGGTCTCGCCGGACGGACCCGAAGGCATGTCCTATGCCATTGTGCCCGCTTGGGCGGGTGTGACGGACTGCCACAGGCAACCGCAGTCGGGGTGACTGCGCAGCCGCAGCCTCCGCACCATGCCGTCGGCCGCGGACAGTTCGCACCAGCCGTCCACGCTCGGTGGCAACACCCCGTCCAGGTACAGCTGGACGTGCAGGGCGGCGAGCCCGGCGATGGAGGCGGCGACCGCGCCGTCGCAGGCCGGGGCGCGGGGGCGGCCGGGGCCTTCGTCGATCAGCTGGGCGAGCAGCCGGGGCCAGGCCTCGTCCTCGTCCCGCCGGGCCAGGGTGGCGCAGCTGCCGCAGGCGGAGGCCCCCGGGACGACCAACGGGCCGACCACACCGAGGTGTTCGAGCACCCCGGTGTACAGGTGCGGAATGCCGGCCCGCATCAACTCCTGGGCGTCGACGGCGGCGCCGGTGTACGCGGCGGAGCCGTCCCGCGGGGCGAGCACCACCAGGGTGGGCGGTGGGGGAGTGGCGGGCGGCCGCTTGTAGCGCTCGCCGACCGGGGCACCGATGGCGCGGTGCACCAACTCGCGGGCGGCGGTGGCACGCAGCCGCCCGACGTCTCCCGGCGGGAAACCGCCGGGTGCGCAGTCCCGGACGGTGACCCGGCCGCGGTCGAGTACGGCGACCTCGCCGATGCCGCCGGCGGCCAGCGCGGTGCCGACGGCCGCGCCGACCCGCCCCGCACCGCGCACCTCGACCCGGGCCGCGGCACGGCTCTGCACCACGGCGGCGGCCTCCTCGGGCGCGGGGTGCACCAGGGAGAGCGAGGCGAGGTCGGGCCCGAGCAACTCCCGGCGGGCCGGCGGGTGCAGCTCCAGCACGTTGGCCAAGGCCTCGGTGTCGTCCAGCAGTTCACTCCGGGCGAGCGAGTCGAGCATGCCCTGGCAGTACTCGGAGCTCAGGCCGATCCGCTTCCCGGCGGCGACCAGCGCGGGCCCGTCCCGGGTGCCGTCGATCAGTTCCAGGAACATGGCGAGCTTGCGGTCGACGCCTTCGATCAGGCGGGCGTGCCGCCGGACGGTGCCGAACTGCAGGGTCTGCTTCTCCCGCCAGAGCCGGGACAGGGCGGGCTTGATCACGGGGCGCATGTCGGTCCTCCAAGCGTCGGTCTCCGGCGTCCCGGTCGAGGCGTCGGATCAACTGGTGACCGCAGCATGCCCGCGACCTTCCGTACACGAAAGCGCGTTGTCCACAGGCCCGTACTGACAATCCGGTCATCACCGTGCACAGCCTGTGGACAACGCGCCCGGGTGGTCCCCGGGGCCGCGCCGTCCCGGTGCCGGACTTCTGTCGCGAGGACGGGGTAACGTCCATGCCATGGCAGCCGAACGCGACTCCCATCGGTCGGCGTCGCGTAGGCGTGCCCGGGCGGCCTCCGGGTCCACGGCCGCGGCGCCCGGTGCGCATGCCAGCACCGAGGCCGACCGGGCCCGCGGCCCCGAGCGGGGCATCGACCGCAGCAAGGTCGAGGTGCGCCGCAGCGCCCGCCGCAGCCGCACCGTCTCCGCCTACCGCGAGGGCGACCGCACCGTGGTGCTGATCCCGGCCCGGATGTCGCACGCCGAGGAACAGCGCTGGGTGGCGCAGATGCTCGACAAACTGGCCGCGCAGGAGAAGCGCCGGGTGCTCGGCGACGAGGCCCTGCAGGCCCGGGCCACCGAGCTCTCCGAGCTGTACCTGGGCGGCCGCGCCGAGCCCGACCAGGTCCGCTGGGTGACCAACCAGAACTCCCGCTGGGGCTCGTGCACCCCCAGCGAGCGCACCATCCGGCTCTCCCACCGTCTCCAGGGCATGCCCGAGTACGTGGTGGACTACGTGCTGCTGCACGAGCTCGCCCACCTGCTGGTGCCCGACCACGGCCCCCGGTTCTGGGCGCTGCTGGACGCCTACCCGCGCACCGAGCGGGCTCGCGGCTACCTGGAGGGCGTCGCCTCCGCCGCCCGGCTGCCGCACATCCCCGGCGCCCGGAACACCTGACGGTCTCCCGGACGCGCGACGCCCCCCGGACGCGCGACGACCCCCGCCGGACCCGTCAGGGCCCCGCAGGGGTCGAAAGCGAGTGGCCTCGGAAGCGAGTGGCCGCGAGTGGCCTCAGACCAGCGCCCGGGCCCGCGCCACCAGGTCGCGCACCGAGTGGTCGGTGTCGGCCGGCAGCTGCTCCCAGCCGAACCAGCGCAGGTCCAGCGACTCCTCGCTGATCAGCTCGCGCGCCCCGGCCGGGGCGAGGGCGACGTACTGCACGTCCAGGTGGATGTTCTCCGGCCGGTCCTTGCCCAGGCAGTGCACGTGGTGCCGGTCCAGCTTCACCGGCGCGGTGCGCCCGCCGACCGCGAGCAGCTCCAGTTCGGCGATGCCGGACTCCTCGACGGCCTCGCGCAGCGCCGCCGCGGCCAGCGTCTCGTCCCCGGGCTCGCAGTGGCCGCCCATCTGCAGCCACCTGCCGACCTTGGGGTGCAGCGTCAGCAGCACCCGCCCCTCGGCCGGGTCGACCACCAGCGCGCTGGCGGTGATGTGGCCGGGCAGGCAGGCCCGCCACAGGCCGTCGGGGTGGGCCGCCAGGTGCGCCAGGTAGTCGCGGCGCAGCTCCTGCTGGCCGTCCTCGTCGGGCGCCCAGTCGGTCAGCGCGCGGACGGCATCGGTGTGCAGCGACGTCACTTGGTGTCGCCCTCCGTGCCGTCGTCGTCCTTGTCCGGGGCGGACTTGCCCGAAGCGGGCTTGTCGGAGTCGCCCTCGGTGGAGGCGTCGCCCTCGGTGGAGGCGTCGCCCTTGGTCAGGTCGGGCTTCCCGGCGCCGCCGCCCGCGGCCTCGCCGAGCAGCTTGTTCAGCGCGTCGAAGTCGAAGCCGCCTTCGGTCTCGGCGGTGGTGTCGCGGTGCACGAAGCCGTCCGGGTCGTCCAGGTCGGCGGCGGTGGGCAGCATGTCGGGGTGGCTCCAGAGCGCGTCCCGGCCCTCGACGCCGCGGGCGTCGGCGAGCGAGGCCCACAGGCGGGAGGCGTCGCGCAGGCGGCGCGGGCGGAGCTCCAGGCCGACCAGGGTGGCGAAGGTCTGCTCGGCGGGGCCGCCGGTGGCGCGGCGACGGCGGAGCGTCTCGCGCAGGGCGGCGGCGTGCGGCAGGTGCGGGGTGGCGGCGGCGTGCACGACGGCGTCGACCCAGCCCTCGACCAGGGCGAGCGCGGTCTCCAGCCGGGCCAGCGCGGCCTTCTGCTCGGGGGTGTCCTCGGGCTGCAGCAGGCCGCCGGCCAGCGCGTCCTGCAGGGCCTCGGGGTTGCTCGGGTCGAGCTGGCCGACCAGCTCCTCCATCCGCGAGGTGTCGACCTTGATGCCGCGCGCGTACGCCTCGACGGCGCCGAACAGGTGTGCCCGCAGCCACGGCACGTGGGCGAAGAGCCGCTGGTGGGCGGCCTCGCGCAGGGCCAGGTAGAGCCGGACCTCCTCGGCGGGCACGTTCAGGCCGTCACCGAACTCGGCGATGTTCTGCGGCAGCAGCGCGGCCTTCCCGGCGGGGGCGAGCGGCAGGCCGACGTCGGTGGAGCCGAGCACCTCGGCGGCCAGCGCGCCGAGCGCCTGCCCGATCTGGGTGCCGAACATGGCGCCGCCCATGGAGCGCATCATGCCCATCAGCGGCCCGGCCATGGCCTGCATCTCCTCGGGCAGCACGCCGCCCATGGCGTTGCCGACCCGCTCGGCGACCGGGTCGACCAGGTCCTTCCACACCGGCAGGGTGGCCTCGATCCACTCGGCGCGGCTCCACGCCACGGCCGCCGAGGAGGTGGACGGGAACTCGGTCGCCGAGTCCAGCCACAGGTCGGCAAGCCGGACCGACTCGACGACGGCGGTGCGCTCGGCGGCGCCCACCGAGCGGTCCTTGGTCTTCCCCTCGGGCTGCTCGGCGACCACGGTCTGCCGGGCGATGTTCTTGGCCAGCTCCCAGTTCACCGGGCCGCCCTCGAACGAGAGCATCTGCCCGAGCTGCTGGAACGCCGCGCCCAGGTCGTTGGGGTTGAAGCCGCCCATCATCGCGGCGAACGGGTTGTCGCCGCCCGCCCCGCCGGCGCCGCCCATGCCGAACAGCGCCCCGAAGGGGTTTCCGTTGCCGAAGCCGAACGGCTGCGGGGTCGAGTCGCCCTGCTCGCCGTCCTTCTTGCCCTTGTTCTTGCCGTCCTCGGGCTCCTCGGGGGGAACGCCGAATCCGAAGGGGAGGTCGCTCACGGGGTCCTCGATCTGATCGGCCGTCACGCGGGTGTGGCGGGAAATTCTGTTGCCCGGAGGCTCCGGGCAGTTTCAATAGTCTCGCGGCCAATGGTCTCGCGGCCGACCGCGCCGGGTGCACCGCTGGGGCCGAGCCTCGGGCAGGATGGACAGTGCGTGACACTCGTGCGTACGCACTTAAGCTAACCGTGGAGGATGGCCGGTGAGTTCCCCGCCTTCGGACGTTCGCTCTGGGCTGACCGAGGGCGAGGACGTGCCGGCCGACGCCGGTTCGCCGCCTCCAGCCTACGGCGGCAAACCGCTCACCGTGGCCGTCACGGGCGCCGCCGGCGTGCTCGGCGAGCGCGTCGCCCAGCGCCTGGTGGCCTCCCCGCACGTCCGCCGGGTGCTCGCGGTGGACGACCGCCGCGGCGAAGTACCCGGCGTGCACTGGCGGGTACTCGACGTGCGCGACCCGGCGGTGGCCGAGCGGCTGTCCGGCGTGGACGTGGTGGTGCACCTGGCGATGGACCTCGGCATGGAGTCCGACCCGCGCACCCGCAGCGCCTACAACGTGCGCGGCGCACAGACCGTGCTGACCGCCGCCGCGGCGGCCGGCGTGCACAGGGTGGTGCTGTGCACCTCCGCGATGGTCTACGGGGCGCTGGCCGACAACGAAGTCCCGCTCGCCGAGGACTCCGAACTGCGGGCCACCGAGGAGGCCTCGCTGGTCGGCGACCTGCTGGAGATCGAACGGCTCGCCCGCCGCGCCCCGCGCGCCCACCCCGGGCTGCAGATCACCGTGCTGCGCCCGGCCGTGGTGGTCGGCCCCGGCATCGACACCGTGCTCACCCGCCACTTCGAGGCCCCGCGCCTGCTGGTGGTGGCCGGCTCCCGCCCGTGCTGGCAGTTCTGCCACCTCGACGACCTGGCCTCGGCGCTGGAGTACGCCGCCCTCGGCCTGGTCGAGGGCGAGGTGACGGTCGGCTGCGACGGCTGGCTGGAGCAGGAGGACGTGGAGGAGCTGTCCGGGATCCGCCGGATGGAACTGCCCGCCTCGCTGGCCCTGGGCACCGCCGCCCGGCTGCACCGCCTCGGCCTGACCCCGGCCCCGGCCGGTGATCTCGCCTACACCATGTACCCGTGGGTGGTCTCCGGCAGCCGGCTGCATGAGGCGGGCTGGCGGCCCAAGCACACCAACGAGGAGGTGCTGGCCGAGCTGCTCGCCCAGGTGTCCGGCAAGCACGCGGTGGCCGGTCGCCGGCTGGGCGGCAAGGAGGCCGCCACCAGCCTGGGCGCGGCCGGTGCGACGGTGGCCCTGATCGGTACGGCGGCGCTGGTCCGCCGGGCCCGCAAGCACCGCCGGATCTGACCGTCGGGTTCGTCGCACCGCGGACGGCCGTTCCGCGGTCCGAAGCCTGCTGCCGGGGCCCGGGTCGGATACGGAATGATGAGGGGCATGTCCGAGAACCACGACCCGATCCGGCTGCTCGCCGTCCGCGAGACGCCGCTCTCCCTCGACGAGGTGCACGCGGCGGTCGGTGACGACGCGGCGGGCGGCACCACGCTGTTCGTCGGCACGGTGCGCGACCACGACGGCGGGAAGGCGGTCACGGCGCTGGAGTACAGCGCCCATCCGACCGCCGAGCGGGAGCTGCGCCGGATCGCGGAGAAGGTCTGCGCGGACTTCCCGGTCCGGGCGCTGGCGGCTGTGCACCGTACCGGACGGCTGGAGATCGGCGACGTCGCGGTGATCGTCGCGGTGTCCTGTCCGCACCGCGGCGAGGCGTTCGAGGCCTCGCGTCGGCTGATCGACGACCTCAAGCACGAGGTGCCGATCTGGAAACACCAGGTTTTCGCCGACGGCGAGGAGGAATGGGTCGGAGCGGGGTCCTGCTGACCGCCCGTGTCCGCTCCGCGTCCCGCTCGTTCCCCGTTCGGGGGTATCTCGGAACGGTGGGCACGCCACGCCGTCCCGTAACTCGGACACCGCACGCGCCGTTCCCCCAGTAGGCGGCTAATCTGCTGATACGCATGACGAGCCTGTGGGGAGTTCGAAGATGGCTGCGCTTGCCTGGTTGATCATTCCTGTAGTGGCCGGACTGCTGGCCTCCGTCTGGGCGGGATGGGCGGCACGACCGCCGCGCTCCATCACCGACCCGTCCTCGCTCGCCGAACACGAACGCTTCCGCGCCGCGATGGAGCGCAGCACCGGCAGCGAACGTTCCGGCGGCAAGTAGCGCCGCGGGAGGCGCTGGTAGGAGCACGACGACGGGCCGCAGAGCGGTGCATCGCGACCCGGACTTCCCGTACTGTCGTGCCATGCCACGCCGATCGGCGACGATGCTCGCCGCCACCCTGCTGCTGATAGGCCTGCTCTGTGCCTCGGTCCTGATGAAGGTGCCGTTCACCGAGATGAGCCCGGGGCCGACGTACAACACCCTCGGCGTGCAGGACAAGACCGGCACCCCGGTGATCACCATCACCGGGCGCGACACCTACCCGACCAGCGGTCACCTCAACATGACCACGGTCCAGGTCACCGGGGCGAACTACCAGCCCAGCCTGATCTCCGCGATCGTCGGCTGGATGCGGGGCGACGTGCTGGTGGTGCCGCACGACAACGTGTACCCGAAGGGCCAGACCGACCAGGAGGCCCAGCAGCAGAACGCGGAGGAGTTCGCCTCCTCCGAGGACAGCGCGAAGACCGCCGCGCTGAAGCAGCTGGACATCCCGGTCACCACCCAGATCATCGTCTCCTCGGTGACCTCCGGCGGCCCCTCGGAGGGCAAGCTGCACGCGGGCGACCAGATCGTCGCGGTGGACGGGACGGCGATCACCAGCCGGACCCAGGTCGCCGAGCAGGTGATGAAGCACAAGCCCGGCGAGACCGCCGTCTTCACCGTCGTCCCGCACGCCAAGACCGGCTCGACGACTCCGGATCCGGCGGACCAGCAGCAGGTTTCCATCACCACCGGCAAGGCACCGGACGAGGAGCGGGCCATCGTCGGCATCACGCCCGGCGTCGACCACGTCTACCCGTTCAAGATCGACATCGGCCTGCAGGACGTCGGCGGCCCCAGCGCCGGCCTGATGTTCGCCCTCGGCATCGTCGACAAGCTCACCCCCACCGACCTCACCGGCGGCAAGTTCGTGGCGGGCACCGGCACCATCGACGACACCGGCGCGGTCGGGCCGATCGGTGGCATTCAGATGAAGCTGATCGCGGCCCGCGACAAGGGCGCCGAGTACTTCTTCACCCCGGCGGACAACTGCTCGGAGGCGACGAAGGGGACGCCGTCCGGGCTCACGCTGGTGAAGGTCGACAATCTGGCGGGGGCGGTCAAGGCGCTCGACTCCATCCGGAGTGGGGACAAGGCGGCGCTGCCCAGCTGCAACAAGTAGTGGCTGTCCCGGAAAGGTCGCGACGGACGGCAAGTCATTGCCCCGCGTCGCGACCTTTCCGTTGGGTGCGTTCCCCGCGCCCTGGGTCTGCCCTTACTGGAACGTCGCGAGCAGGGCCTGGGTGAGGTTGGGGACCAGGTCGGGGCCGGTGAGGACCTCGCGGGCGATGTCCTTCTCGCGCAGGCGCAGGGCGACCTCGCGGGCGCCGTCGCGCAGGACGGCGGCGGTGATGCGGACTTCCTGGCGCTGGGGGTGGGTGGCCACCCAGTCGTTGATCTCCTGCTCGGTGGCGTTCTTCGGGCGGGAGGATTCGGCGCCGGGCGGGAGCATGAGCCGTTCGACGACCAGGGCGCAGCCGACCACGCCGTCGGGCCAGGCGATGGTGCCGAGGAAGCGGTCGAGTTCGGTGCCCGCGGGGATCTCCTCCTGCTCGACCGGGGTGAGGCCGGTCGGGTTCTCGTCCAGGCCGAGCTGGGTGGCGAGCCGCGGATTGGCCTTGCGCATCTGGGCGTTGTCGACCAGGGCGAAGAGGCGGGCGGGGTTGTCCCAGCCGAGGGTGGCGGCGTGCTCGTCGATCTCCAGCGCGGCCCGGGTGAGGGGGGTGGCGGCGGGCATGCCGGCGGCGGCGGAGGTCAGGTCAGGGGAGTCGGACATGGGGCCATCCTCACATGTCCGGGGGGGCCGTCTCCAACTCCGACGCAGTGTCCGGGAACTCCGGTAAAGACTGTTTAAGTTGCATTGGAGTCCGGTGTCCGCCCGTCCGCGGCGCGGCACTGTCATCCCCAACGACAACAACAGCTGAGGTGGCGTCTTGACCTTCCAGATGCCGGATCGTTCTGATCCGGGTTTCCGAGCGAGAGTCGGGCCGCCGCCGCGCCGGACGAAGGTGCTGCTGCTGACGGTCGGCGTGCTGGCGGTGCTGTTCCTGCTGTTCGGCATGTTCGCCGGGCTGTGGACCGACTGGCTGTGGTTCAAGTCGGTCAAGTACGGCTCGGTGTTCACGTCGCAACTGGGCGTGAAGGTCGGCCTGTTCGCGGTGTTCGGGCTGCTGATGGCGCTGGTGGTCGGGGCCAACCTGTGGCTGGCGTACCGGCTGCGGCCGCCGTTGGCGGCGATGTCGGTGGAGCAGCAGAGCCTGGACCGCTACCGGATGGGCGTGGCGCCGTTCCGCAAGTGGCTGCTGATCGGCCTGTCGGTGCTGGTCGGCCTGGCGGCCGGCGCGGCCGCGGGCGCGCAGTGGCGGACCTGGATGCTGTGGATCAACGGCACCTCGTTCGGGCAGAAGGACGCGCAGTTCCACCTGGACGTCTCGTTCTACGCGTTCCAACTGCCGTGGTACCAGTTCCTGCTGAGCTTCGCGTTCAGCGCGGTGATCGTGTCGCTGCTGGCGGCGACGGCGGTGCACTACCTGTACGGCGGTCTTCGGCTGCAGGGGCCGGGCCGTCGGGCGAGTGCCGGGGCGCAGGGTCATCTGGCCGTGCTGCTGGGCGTGTTCGTGCTGCTGAAGGCGGTGGCGTACTGGCTGGACCGGTACGCGCTGGCGGTGAAGAGCGAGTCGTACAAGGGCGTCGAGGGCTGGACCGGTCTGCGGTACGTGGACGCGAACGCGTTCCTGCCGGCCAAGACGATCCTGTTCTTCGTGGCGATCATCTGCGCGGTGCTGTTCTTCCTGACGCCGGTGCGGCGGACCTGGGCGCCGGCGCTGATCGGCTTCGGGCTGATGGCGCTGTCGGCGGTGCTGGTCGGCGGGCTGTACCCGGCGATCGTGCAGCAGTTCCAGGTCAAGCCGAACGAACAGGCCAAGGAAACGGCGTACATCCAGAAGAACATCGACGCGACGCGGCAGGCGTACGGCATCGCCGACACCGAGGTGAAGCAGTACACGCCGACCGACTCCACGGACGCGGAGAAGCTGAAGCTGGACGCGCAGACCATCTCCGACATCCGGCTGCTGGACCCGAACGTGGTGGCGCCGACGTTCCAGCAGAACCAGGCGCTGCGCCAGTACTACGCGTTCCCGAAGACGCTGGACGTGGACCGGTACGGCGACCAGGACACCGTGCTGGGCGTGCGTGAGCTGGACCTGACGGGCGTGCAGCAGCGCAACTTCATCAACGACCACTTCAAGTACACCCACGGGTACGGCGTGGTCGCCGCCAAGGGCAACCAGGTGGACGCCAACGGCAACCCGGTCTACACGCAGCAGTCGCTGCCGACCACCGGGTCGCTGGGCGACTACCAGGAGCGGGTGTACTACGGCGAGAAGTCCACCACGTACTCGGTCGTCGGCCCCGGCATGGACGAGATCGACTACACCCGGGACTCCGACCCCGACCGGACGTACCAGTACACCGGCGGCAGCGGCGTCTCGCTGGACAACCCGCTGACCCGGGCCGCGTACGCGGTGAAGTTCGCCGAGCCGCAGATCCTCTACTCCGGGGCGATCAAGGACGGCGCGAAGATCCTCTACGACCGCACTCCGAAGGAGCGGGTGGAGAAGGTCGCGCCGTGGCTGTCGATCGACGCCGACCCGTACCCGGTGGTGGAGAACGGCCGGCTGGTGTGGGTGCTGGACGGCTACACCACCTCGGACGGCTTCCCGTTCTCGTCCAAGACGGTGCTCGGCGACGCCACCAAGGACTCGCTGACCGACCAGCGCGGCCGCACCCTGAGCGCCGTCAACGAGGTCAACTACATCCGCAACTCGGTGAAGGCCACGGTCGACGCGTACACGGGTGAGGTGACGCTCTACCAGTGGGACGACGCCGACCCGGTGCTGAAGACCTGGATGAAGGCGTTCCCGGGCACCGTCCAGCCGAAGGCGGACATCCCGGCGGAGCTGCTGCCGCACCTGCGCTACCCGCAGGACATGTTCAAGGTGCAGCGAGACCTGCTCGGGATGTACCACGTGACGGACGCGACGGCGTTCTTCAACGGCACCGACATCTGGGAGGTGCCGGTCGACCCGACCGTCAACGCCGACGAGGTGCAGCCGCCGTACTACCTGACGCTGCGGATGCCGGACGCGAAGAAGGCCAACTTCTCGCTGACCACCTCGTTCGTGCCCTCGGGCCGGAAGAACCTGGCCGCATTCATGGCCGCGGAGGCCGACCCGGGGCCGGACTACGGCAAGCTGCGGATCCTGCGGATGACGGCCGAATCGGGCGCGCTCGGTCCGGCGCTGACCCAGGCGAAGTTCAACTCCGACACCGACGTCGCCCGCCAGCTGACCCTGCTGCGCAGCGGCAGCGACTCGGACCTGGTGTACGGCAACCTGCTGACCCTGCCGGTCGGCGGCGGCATCCTCAACGTCGAGCCGGTGTACCTGGTGGCGCGCGGCGCGAAGGTGCCGGTGCTGAAGAAGGTGCTGGCGGTGTACGGCGACCACAACGTCGCGCTGGAGGACACCCTGGACAAGGCGCTGGTGAAGGTGCTCGGCTCGGCCGGCGCCGGGGCCACCACCCCGACCGCCCCCGCCGACCCGGGCAGCGGCAGCACCACGCCCACCACCCCGACCCCGCCGGCGACGCCCAAGCCGGGCGACAACCCGGCGCTGGCCAAGGCACTGGCGGACGCCCAGAAGGCGTTCACCGACGGTCAGGCCGCGCTGAAGAACGGCGACTGGGTGGCGTACGGCCAGGCCCAGCAGGCGCTGCAGAAGGCGCTGGACGCCGCGCTGGCGGCCGAGTCGAAGAACGACTCGGTCAGTTCCTCGTCGGCGCCGCCGGCGACCGGTTGACCGGCTGAGCTGCGGGAACTGATTTGCTGTTCCACCCCGCGACCGTGCTACGGTTGTTTCACCGACGCGGGGTGGAGCAGCTCGGTAGCTCGCTGGGCTCATAACCCAGAGGTCGCAGGTTCAAATCCTGTCCCCGCTACTAAGTAGCGAAAGGCCCGGAGGCATCAGCCTCCGGGCCTTTGCCGTTCCCCGGGTTCCCGGGTCGCCGGGTCCTTGGGCCCTCGGAACGTGGTCATTGACGCCCCCATGATCGTGCTAGAGTGATCTCACCGACGCGGGGTGGAGCAGCTCGGTAGCTCGCTGGGCTCATAACCCAGAGGTCGCAGGTTCAAATCCTGTCCCCGCTACTCAGTAGCGAAAGGCCCGGAGGCATCAGCCTCCGGGCCTTTGCCATTCCTTGGTGCAGACCCGATTGACACCCCCAGTGGTCCAGTCCAATCTGGGTCGTGCCCATGACGGGCGGCCCCCACCGCCCGCCTCGTGGTGCTGCAACGCGTGCCCGCCACGGGCATCGATCGTGTTCTGCTCCCGTCTGCCGCTCCCCGACCGGGTGTCCGACGGTGTGTTCCTGCATCCCCACGTGACAGGAGAGGCACATCCGCATGCACCGCAACAACCGAAGGGTCTGGGCCGTCACCGCCGCGGCCGCCACCCTGCTCGCCGGGGCGATGTCGCTGCTGGGAGCCCCCGACGCGACCGCCGGACCGGCCAACACCACCGGCGCGCCCGCCACCAGCGGCGGGATGAAGGTCGCCTACTTCGACCAGTGGTCGATCTACCAGAACGCCTACTACCTGAAGAACGTCGACACCAACGGCATGGCCGGGAAGCTCGACTACCTGCTGTACGACTTCGCCAACATCGACCCCACCAACCTGACCTGCTTCGAGGCCAACTCGGCGGCCTCCCAGGACGAGAACAACCCGAACGCCGGCGACGGCGCGGGCGACTACTACGCCGACTACGCGAAGACCTTCGCCAACGGCAACAGCGTCGACAACTCCACCGACACCTGGAACCAGCCGCTGGCCGGCAACTTCCACCAGCTCCAGGAGCTGAAGGCCAAGTACCCGAAGCTCAAGGTGCTGATGTCGATCGGCGGCTGGACCTACTCCAAGTACTTCTCGGACGCGGCCGCCACCGACGCCTCCCGCAAGAAGCTCGTCTCCTCCTGCGTCGACATGTTCATCAAGGGCAACCTGCCCGCCCAGGGCGGCTACGGCGGCCCCGGCACCGGCAAGGGCATCTTCGACGGCTTCGACATCGACTGGGAGTACCCGGGCGGCGGCGGCCACCTCGGCAACCACTCCTCGCCGAACGACAAGCAGAACTTCACCGCGCTGCTCGCCGAGTTCCGCAACCAGCTCAACGCCCAGGGCTCCGCCGACGGCAAGACCTACGCGCTGAGCGCCGCGCTGCCGGCCGGCCAGGACAAGATCCAGAACGTCGAGACCGACAAGATCGCCCAGTACCTGACCTTCGCCGACCCGATGACGTACGACATGCACGGCGGCTGGGAGGCGCAGGGCCCGACCAACCACCAGACGCCGATCTATCAGAACCCCGGTGACCCGTCGAACAACATCCCGCCCGGCAACGCCAAGTACTCCATCGACGAGGCGATCAAGGCGTACACCGTCGGCGACCCCTCGTACAACATCCCCGGCGGCTTCCCGGCCAACAAGCTGAACATGGGCGTCCCGCTGTACTACCGCGGCTGGACGGGCGTGGCGGCCGGCGCCAACCACGGGCTGTTCCAGCCGGCCAGCGGGCCCGCGCAGGGAGCGCCGAACTCCGGCAACGTGGCCGGGGTGCGGATGTACAAGGAACTGCTGGGTGTCGTCGACAACGCCAACGACACCTACTGGGACCCGGCCTCGCAGGCCTCCTACTTCTACGACGGCACCAACTTCTGGTCCGGGGAGAACACCAGGTCCATCCAGGCCAAGATGGACTACGCGCACTGCAACGGGCTCGGCGGCTCCTTCGTGTTCTCGCTGTACGACGACCCGAACGCGGTGCTGCTGAACCCGCTGATGACGGCGACCTCCGGCTCGGCCGCCAACTGCCCGGCGCCGCCGACCTCGCCGTCGCCGAGCGCGAGCAGCAGCACCAGTAGCAGCCCCTCGCCGTCCAACTCGCCGAGCGGCTCCCCGTCCTCGTCGCCGAGCGGCTCGCCGTCCGGCAGCCCGTCCTCCTCGCCGAGCGGCCCCGGCGGCGGCGGGATCGTCGCCAACCCCGGCCTGGAGTCCGGCGCGCTCAGCCCGTGGACCTGCGCGGGCAGCGGCGGCAGCGTGGTCAGCGGCGGCCACACCGGCTCGTACGCGCTGCAGGGCAACGCCAGCGCCGGTGACACCGCGCAGTGCCAACAGACCGTCACGGTCAAGCCGAACACCACGTACACGCTGTCCGCGTGGGTGAAGGGCAACTACACCTACCTGGGCGTCACCGGCTCCGGGGCGGACAGCTCGACCTGGACCCCCGGTGGGAGCGCGTGGACGCAACTGTCCACCAAGTTCACCACCGGCGCCTCGGTCACCTCGGTGACCATCTGGGTGCACGGCTGGTACGGCCAGGGCGCCTACCAGGCAGACGACTTCAGCGTCAGCTGACACAGCGTCATCGGCTCCGCCGCGAAGGCTCGGAGGGGATCGCCCCTCCGGGCCTTCGCCCTTGTGTGCATCGAGTGTTGATCGACTCCGGTACGATGCGTGGCCGGGGTTTGTGGGGCTCAGTGTCGGGAAATCGACAAAGCGCTGAAGCAATCTCGCCGGGCTTCGGCCCCGCTTCGCCAAAACGGACGGAGCAGGTGTACGAGGGTTGCGGGTGATGCGACGATGGACCACGAGGGGGACGCGGCGCGGCCGTTGACAGGCCGTCCGATCCGGCGTGACCCCTGGGGGACCAGTCCCGGGCCGACGGCCGGGGGCGAATGCCGCGACACTCGGGGGGAGCTGGAGTCGGCATGAAACTCATCGGCAGGAACGGAACAGGAGAACGACTGGCGGCCAGCAGCACCACGGACAGTGACACCGGTGCCCGACGCGCTTGCCAGCCCGGCGGCAGCCTGCCCGGACAGCGCAGCACCGCCGGCCGCCTCGCCGCGTCCGGCTACGGCCCCGACAGTCTCGTCCACCTGACCGCCGACCAGGTCGTCGCCACCGCCTCCGCACGCGACCTGCTGGAGAGCGACGACGGCACCGACAGCTTCGAGACCGCCCTCGCCGCCCGCGAACAGGCCGCCCTCGAAGCCCGACACCGCGGCTCCGCCGACGCCGGCGACCCCGGCGCCGCCAGCCAGCTCGGCGCACTCCTGCTGCGCCGCGGCGACCTCCAGGACGCCGAACCCTACCTGCGCACCGCCGCCGCCGCAGGCCTGCGCGCCGCCGCCAACAACCTCGGCGTCCTGCTCCACCAGCAGGGCCAACGCGCCGAAGCCGGCCAGTGGTGGCGACAGGCCGCCGTCGCCGGCTCGGCACCCGCCGCGCACGCCCTCGGCCTGCAACTGCGCGACCAGGGCGAAGAAGAAGCCGCCGAATACTGGCTGCACTTCGCCGCCGAACAGGGCCACCCGCTCGGCGCCTACGCCCTCGGCGACCTGATGGAACACCGCCGCGACGTCCGCGCCGAACGCTGGTTCAAGGCCGCCGCCGACTCCGGCCACCGCGAAGCCGCCTACCGCCTCGCCCGGATGCGCGAAGCCGCCGGAGACAAGGACACCGCCGAAACCTGGTACCGCACCGCCGCCGCCCGCAGCCACGCCCGCGCCGCGCTGCGCCTCGGCGTGCTGCTCGAAGCCCGCGGCGACCTCGACGAAGCCGCCCGCTGGTACCGGCAGTCCGCGCAGAACGGGGAAGCCCGCGCCGCCTGCGCGCTCGGCTTCCTGCTCCGCGACGCCGGCGACCCCACCGCCGCCGCCGAATGGTGGCAGGAGGCCGCCGAAGCCGGCGACGGCACCGCCGCCAACGCGCTCGGCGCCCTGCACGCCGGCCGCGGCGAGAACGCCGTCGCCGAACGCTGGTACCGCGCCGCGCTCGACGCCGGCGACCACAACGGCGCCTTCAACCTCGGCCTGCTGTGCGCCGGCGCCGGCCGCGACACCCAGGCCGAACAGTGGTACCGCCGCGCCGCGTACGCCGGCCACCGCGAAGCCTGCAACGCGCTCGCCGTCATGCTGCTCCAGCGCGGCGACGAATCCGGCGCCGAACCCTGGTTCTCCAAGGCCGCCGAAGCAGGTTCCGTCGACGGCGCGTTCAACCTCGGCGTGCTGCACGCCGGCCGCGGCGAGACCCGGCAGGCCCAGGAGTGGTACGCCCGCGCCGCCGCCGAGGGGCACGGCGAAGCCGCGCTCCAACTCGCCGTCGTCCAGGAACAGCGCGGCAACCTCACCGGCGCGCTCGACCGCTACCGGCAGGCCGCCGAAGGCGGCTCCGCGGAGGGCGCGTTCCGGCTCGCCTCCCTGCTCGACCGGCGCGGGGACGCCGACGCGGACGCCGAACACTGGTACGCGGTCGCGGCGGACGCCGGACACCTGCGGGCCCAGGTCCGGATGGGCGTCCGGGCGGCGGAACGCGGCGCGCTGGAGATCGCCGAGAGCTGGTACCGCCGCGCCGCGGAGGGCGGCAGCCGCAGCGCGGCCTTCAACCTCGGCCTGCTGCTGGCCCGCCAGGACTCCGAGGCCGAGGCGATGCTCTGGTACACCCGCGCCGCGGACGCCGGCCACGGCCGGGCCGCGCTCAGGCTCGCGCTGCTCGCGCTGCGGCGGGGGGAGACGGTGCAGGCCGAGAACTGGTGCAAGCGCGCGATGGAGTACGGGCCTGCGGAGGTCGCGGAGCGGGCGGGGCGACTGCTGGGGGCGTTGAACGCGGAACTGTCAGCGTAGGCAGGCGGGCGCGAAACCAGGGGCGCTGGGGGTACCCCCAGGCGAAGCCGAGGGGGCGGAACTGCGCGACAAGCGCAAACCACGTCCGCAAGGTCGCGATCAAGTGCAGGTCATTCTCCTGCGTCGCGATCTTGCGGTGAGGTGCCTTCCGCTTCGCGCAGTTCCCCGCGCCCCTGGTTGCTCGCTCTCTAAATGCTCAGCGAGCGCAGAGTCGCTTCGTGGAGGATGCCGTTGGTGGCGACCGCGTCCGCGCCGGAGGGGCCGTCGATGCCGTCGAGGCCGGTGAAGCGGCCGCCGGCCTCCTGGACGACGATGCAGGGGGCGGCCATGTCCCAGAGGGAGAGTTCGGGTTCGGCGGCGATGTCGACGGCGCCCTCGGCCACCATCATGTAGGACCAGAAGTCGCCGTAGGCGCGGGTGCGCCAGCACATGCGGGTGAGGTCGAGGAAGGCGTCGAGGCGGGCGCGTTCCTCCCAGCCGCTGAGGGAGGAGAAGGAGAGCGAGGCGTCGGCGAGGCGGGAGACCTTGGAGACGTGGATGCGCTGGGCCTTGGAGAGGCTGCGGCCGGCGTACGCGCCGAGTCCCTTGGCGGCCCACCAGCGGCGGCTGAGGGCGGGGGCGGAGACGATGCCGACCACGGGGGCGTACTCGCCGTCGGGCTGTTCCTCGAGCAGGGCGACCAGGGTGGCCCAGACGGGGACGCCGCGGACGTAGTTCTTGGTGCCGTCGATGGGGTCGATCACCCAGCGGCGGGGGCCGGAGCCCTGCAGGCCGTACTCCTCGCCCATGACCGCGTCGCGGGGACGGGCTCGTTGCAGGACGGAGCGGACGAGTTCCTCGGCGGCCTTGTCGGCGTCGCTGACCGGCGTCAGGTCGGGCTTGGTCTCGACCTTGAGGTCGAGTGCCTTGAAGCGCTCCATGGTGACCGAGTCGGCCGAGTCGGCGAGGACGTGGGCGAGTCGGAGATCGTCGTGGTAGTCGGCCATGCCCCGAACCCTAGCGGACTCAGTGTCCCGAGCCGCTGAGCTGAAGTCCGATCACACCTGCGATGACCAGGCTCACCGAGACCAGCTTGAGGGTGGAGGAGGACTCCCCGAGGTAGATGATTCCGTACAGCGCGGTGCCGGCGGCGCCGATGCCGGTCCAGACCGCGTAGGCGCTGCCCACCGGGAGGGTTTTCAGGGAGAGGGTGAGCAGGCCGAAGGAGCCGAGGGCGAAGAGGCAGAAGCTGACGGTGGGCCAGAGCTTGGTGAAGCCGTGGCTGAGCTTGAGGTTGACCGCGAATCCCGTTTCCAGCAGACCGGCGAGGATCACCATGGCCCATGCCATCGGGTTGACTCCCTGTCAGATAGGACGGTGTGACCTTCCTATCGTTACCCAGTGGACAGGGCCGGGCGACTCGTCGGCTGCGGGACTCTCAGTCGTCCTCGTGGGCCTCCTTGGTGGCGAGCAGGCGGCGCAGCGAGTAGAGCCGGGCCGGGTCGGCGTGGCCGTCGGCGACCCAGGCGTCCAGTGCGCAGTCCGGTTCGTCGTGCGAGCAGGCGCGCGGGCAGTCCTCGGTGCCGGGCTCCAGGTCGGGGAAGGCGTGGATGACCCGGGACGGGTCGATGTGGGACAGGCCGAAGGACCGGAAGCCGGGGGTGTCGATCACCCAGCCCGGGTCGAGGGCCTTGCGGGAGCCGGGCTTCACGCCGGGCGGCGGGGGCAGCCGCAGGGCGAGCGCGGAGACGGTGGTGTGCCGGCCGCGGCCGGTGACGGCGTTGACGTGGCCGGTGCTCCGCTGCTGGTCCGGGACGAGCGCGTTGACCAGGGTGGTCTTGCCGACGCCGGAGTGCCCGATGAACACGGTGGTCCTCCCGCGCAGGTACTCCCGGACGGCCTCCGCGCCGGTGGTGGCCAGCTCGTCGTGCCGGGTCACCACGTAGTCGATGCCGAGCGAGGCGTACGACTCCAGCAGCTCGTCGGCCGGCGCCAGGTCGGACTTGGTGAGCACCAGCAGCGGCTCCATGCCGGCGTCGTACGCGGCGACCAGGCAGCGGTCGATCAGCCGGGGGCGGGGCTCCGGGTTGGCGAGCGCGGTGACGATGGCCAGCTGCTCGGCGTTGGCGACCACGATCCGCTCGTACGGGTCGTCGTCGTCCGCGGTGCGGCGCAGCACCGAGGTGCGTTCCTCGACCCGGACGATCCGGGCCAGCGTGTCGGGGGCCCCGGAGAGGTCGCCGACCAGGTTGACGATGTCGCCGACGACCACGCCCTTGCGGCCGAGTTCGCGGGCCTTCATGGCGGTGACCAGGCGTTCTTCCTTGGTTCCGCTGTCGACCAGGCAGGTCATCCGGCCCCGGTCCACGGTGAGGATCATCGCCTCGGCGGCGTCCTCGTGCTTG
The DNA here is from genome assembly GCF_042873675.1 of Kitasatospora sp. NPDC004614. Lineage (NCBI taxonomy): Bacteria > Bacillati > Actinomycetota > Actinomycetes > Kitasatosporales > Streptomycetaceae > Kitasatospora > Kitasatospora sp. NPDC004614. The sequence continues at coordinate 121,736 of NZ_JBIALR010000013.1, read as the reverse complement.
GGCCGGATGCGGGTGCGGGGGCGGGAGCCCCGGCGGCCCGGGCGGCTGCGGATGTCGTCCTCGTCGGCGTTCTTGTCGTAGCGGCGCATGCTCGTGATCCCCCGTCAGCCCTGGCCGAGGAGGTCGGCCCACATCTGCGGGAAGTCCGGCAGGGTCTTCGCCGTGGTCGCCACGTTCTCCACCAGGACGCCGTTCACCACCAGGCCGAGGACGGCGGCGGCGGTGGCCAGCCGGTGGTCCTCGTAGGTGTGGAAGACACCGCCGTGCAGCGGGCGGGGGCGGATCCGCAGGCCGTCCTCGGTCTCCGAGACGTCGCCGCCCAGGTCGTTGATCTCCTTGGCGAGCGCGGCGAGCCGGTCGGTCTCGTGCAGCCGCAGGTGGGAGATGCCGTACAGGTGGGACTCGGAGTCGGCGAGGGCCGCGACGGCGGCGATCACCGGGGTCAGCTCGCCGACGTCGTGCAGGTCCACCTCGATGCCGTGGATCTTGCCGGTGCCGGTGAACTCCAGCCCTTCATCGGTGAATTGGCAGGATCCGCCCATCGCGGTGTAGATCTCGCGGAGCTGGTCGCCGGGCTGGTACGTGTGCTTGGGCCAGTCCCGGACGACGACCCGGCCGCCGGTGGCGAGCGCCGCGGCGAAGAACGGGGCCGCGTTGGACAGGTCCGGCTCGACCACCAGGTCGCGGCCGAGCAGTGCGCCCGGGGTGACCCGCCAGATGTCCTTCTCGCCGCCGTCCTCGGGGGCGTCGACCTGGCCGCCGGCCTTGCGGATCATGTCGACGGTCATCCGGATGTGCGGCAGCGAGGGCACCGTGGCGCCCACGTTGCGGATCTCCACGCCGTTGTTGAAGCGGGCGCCGGACAGCAGCAGCGCCGAGATGAACTGCGAGGAGGACGAGGCGTCCACCTCCACCGGGCCGCCGTCCAGCGCGCCCGTGCCGTGCACGGTCAGCGGGAAGCCGCCGCGCCCGCCGTCGTCGATCCGGGCGCCGAGGGTGCGCAGCGCGTCGATCACGCCGTGCTGCGGGCGCTCGTGGCTGCGCGGGTCGCCGTCGAAGTGCACCGGGCCGTCCGCGAGGGTGGCCAGCGGCGGCAGGAAGCGCATCACGGTGCCGGCGTTGCCGACGTCCACCTGCGCCGGGCCGCGCAGGCGCTCGGCCGGGATGACCCGCCAGGCCTCGCCGCCGCCGGTGCCGCCGGACGCCGCGTTCACCGTCTCCTCGACCGTCACGCCCAGCGCCCGCAGGCCGTCCGCCATCAGCTGCGAGTCGCGGCTGCGCAGCGGGCGGCGCACCCAGCCCGGGCCGTCGGCGAGGGCGGCCAGCACCAGCGCGCGGTTGGTCGCGGACTTCGAGCCGGGGATCGTCACAGTCGCGTCCACGGCGGCGGTGGCGACGGGAGCGGGCCACAGGGAGTCGGTCATACCGCCCAGTCTATGAGGCCGCGCCCGGCTACCGGGGCAGCAGCCAGGCCGCCCCGAGCCCCAGGCAGGCCAGCGCCACCACCAGGAACAGCGCCACCCAGGCCGTCGCCGGCACGCCCGTCAGCCGGGCCAGCTGGTCGGCGTCCGAGCCGGTCGCCTCGCCGCGGCGCCGGGTGGAGAACAGCTCGACCAGCGGACGCGCCCCCGCCAGCAGGAGGAACCACACGCCCAGGTGGGCGAACGCGCCCTGCCACTCGGCGTCCCCGTACCAGGACACCGCGACGAACGCGCCGCCGGTGGCCAGCACCGCCAGCACCCCGAACAGGTTGCGCAGGGTGAGCAGCATCGCCGCCAGCAGCGCGATGCCGATCCACAGCAGCGCGGTGATCCGGCCCGTCTCCAGCAGCGCCGCCCCGCCCAGGCCGAGCAGCGACGGCGCCGGGTAGCCGGCCGCGGCGGTCAGCACCATGCCCGGCCCGGTCGGCCGGCCCGAGGAGACCGTCAGCCCGGAGGTGTCCGAGTGCAGCCGGATCCCGGAGAGCCGGCGGCGGGTCAGCAGCGCCATCACCCCGTGCCCGCCCTCGTGCGCGATGGTCACCACGGTGCGGCTCAGCCGCCACACCGGGCGCACCGCCACCGCCAGCAGCGCCGCCGCCGCGGCGGCCCACGCCAGCCAGTGCGGCGGGTCGGGCTGCACGGCCGTCATCCGGTCCCACAGTTGTGCGAAGTCCATTCCGGTGGGCCTCCGATCACCGTCGTTCGGGCGGGCAGCGTTTCACGGAAGGACGGGCGGCCGGTAGCCGCCGGTTCTGCCGGGCTGGCAAGCTGAACGGCATGTGCGGCCGCTTCGCCTCCTCCACCGACCCCGCCGAACTGGTCCGGCACTTCGGGGTCCGGCAGTGAGATCCCACCGAGACACTGGCCCCCAGCTGGAACGTCGCGCCCACCGCGTCCGCCTTCGTCGTACTGGACCGGGCGCCGCGCGGCGGGGGCCGGCCGGTCCGTCAACTGCGGGTGCTGCGCTGGGGGTTGGTGCCGGCCTGGGCGAGCAGCCCGGACACCGCGGTGAAGATGATCAACGCCCGGGCGGAGACCGTCCACGAGAAGCCGGCCTACCGGCAGGCGTTCGCCTCGCGGCGCTGCCTGATACCCGTCGACGGGTACTACGAGTGGCAGACCGCGCCGACCGGCGACGTCTCCCGGCCGCCCCGCCGCCCCTACTTCGTCTCCCGCGCCGACGGCGCCCCGCTGGCACTGGCCGGCCTGTACGAGTTCTGGCGCAACCGTGGCGTCCCCGCCGACCACCCGGACGCCTGGCTGGTCACCTGCACCGTCGTCACCACCGCCGCCGAGCCGCTGCTCGCCCCCGTCCACGAGCGGATGCCGCTGTACCTCGGCCCCGACCGCTGGGACGCCTGGCTCGACCCCCACGCCGAGAGCGCCGACCTCACCCCGCCCCCGCCCGGAGACCTGCGCATCCACCCGGTGCCCGACGGGGTCGGCTCGATCCGCAACAACCACCCCGGCCTGACCAGGCGACTCACCGAGGACGACCTCACCACCCTGTTCTGAGACGTTCTCCTCTATACGCTCGGCGCCATGCCGCAGATCATCGAGACCCCCACCGGCGACGCCCGGCTCCACTGGTTCCGGGCCGACGCCCCGCGCGCCGTCCTGCTGCTCGGCCACGGCGCCGGTGGCGGCATCGAGGCGCCCGACCTGCAGGCGATCGCCGCGGCCCTCCCCGCCGCGGGGATCACCGTGGTGCTCGCCGAGCAGCCCTGGCGGGTGGCCGGCCGCAAGCTCGCGCCCGCCCCCAAGACGCTCGACGCCGGCTGGCCCGCGCAGTACGCCGCCGCGGCCGGGGCGGGCCTGCCGGTGTTCGCGGGCGGCCGCAGCGCCGGCGCCCGGGTCGCCTGCCGCACCGCCGCCGGCCTCGGCGCGGCGGGTGTGCTGGCCCTCGCCTTCCCGCTGCACCCGCCGGGCAAGCCGGAGAAGAGCCGCGCCGAGGAACTGCTCGACACCGGCCTGCCGACCCTGGTGGTGCAGGGCGGCGCGGACACCTTCGGCACCCCGGAGGAGTTCCCGGACCTGCCGGACACCCACCGCCTGGTCGAAGTGCCGTACGCCTCGCACGGGTTCAAGGTCCCCAAGAAGGCGCCCCTGGGCCAGGACGAGGCGCTGGCGCTCATCGCTGACGCGGTCGCCGGCTGGCTCTGAATCCCTGTCCGGAGCCCGGGAATGTCTCGTCGCCGCGGGCGGTTGCACGAGTCGTCAGAACATGCCCCGGTGGAAAGGCAGCGTCCATGGTTTCGATCGCGTGCCGCGAACGGCCCGATGAGCGGGCGGCTGAGGCTTCGCTCGTGCCGGACTGGTCGCAGTGGGTTGCCGCGAGCGAGAAGACGGTCAGCCCGATATCCTCGCTTGCGGATCGGCCCGTGGTGGGCCGTGTTCAGCTGATCGAGGAGGTGGGTCCGGTCGTCGGGACCGATGACGCGGCCGCGTCGGGTGCTTCGAGCACCGACCAGGGCCGTCCGGAGGGCGAACAGCTCACCGGCGACGAACTGGCCGAGGTGATCGGCGAGGACACCTTCAGGGTGTCCGAGAGCGAGAGCGAGGAGGCCAGGCGCGAGCGTTTCGAGCGGGACGCCCTCGGTTTCCTGGATCCGATGTACTCGGCGGCGCTGCGGATGACCCGCAACCCGGCCGACGCGGAGGATCTGCTCCAGGAGGCGTTCGCCAAGGCGTACGCGTCGTTCCACCAGTTCCGTGAGGGCACCAACCTCAAGGCCTGGCTGTACCGCATCCTCACCAATACGTTCATCAACTCGTACCGCAAGAAGCAGCGCGAACCCCAGCGCACCGCGGCCGAGGAGATCGAGGACTGGCAGCTGGCGCGCGCCGAGTCGCACATGTCGACGGGGCTCCGCTCCGCCGAGGCGCAGGCGCTCGACCACCTGCCGGACAGCGATGTGAAGGACGCCCTGCAGGCCATTCCGGAGGAATTCCGGATCGCGGTGTATCTCGCGGACGTCGAGGGCTTTGCGTACAAGGAGATCGCGGACATCATGGGTACACCCATCGGTACGGTGATGTCCCGACTGCACCGTGGTCGCCGCCAACTGCGCGGCATGCTTGAGGATTACGCCCGCGAGCGGGGGCTGGTCCCGGCCGGTACCGGTGCAGGGCACGAAGCGAAGGGCGCTGGCTCATGAGCTGCGGCGATCCGCACGAGACCGAGTGCGGAGAGGTGCTCGACCACCTCTACGAATTTCTCGACAACGAGATGCCCGAGGGTGACTGCGCCAAGCTGCGGGTGCACTTCGACGAGTGCTCGCCGTGCCTGGAGAAGTACGGGCTCGAGCAGGCCATCAAGGCGCTGATCAAGCGCTCGTGCGGCTGCGACGACACTCCCACCGACCTCCGGGCGAAGGTGCTGGCCCGGATCGACTCGATCCGGCAGGGCCAGGGCCCGGGCGGCGGTTCGGTGGTCGAGGTGAGCTCGGTCAGCATGGAGATGACGGTCGAGGGTGCGACCGGTCACGGCTCCGCCGTCGCCACCGCGGAGTGATTACTCACTCGATCGGGTGAGCTGTCGCTGCTCCGGCTGCGGCAATCCGCGATCGTGCGTCCCGTCCGGGTGGCCGGGCCCTATTCTCTGACGAGTCCTCACGTCGGAGGGCCCGGTACGGGCTGGGGAGGCCGAGATCGCCAGCGAACGCGAGCGCATCGCCCTGCCGGGGCGGGCCGTGGCCTATCTGGCCGCCGTGCTGACTGCGGCGACGGCCGCGCTGCTGCCGCTGTGGGCGTCCTGGCCGACGCTCGACTGGCCCCGGATCGGGCTGCTTGCCCTGCTGCACCTGTGCCTGGAGTCGCTCGCGCAGGGCGCGCGCACCCCATGCGCCCGGGTGTGGCGGTGGCTGCGCGGCCGGTCCGGGCCGGAGCCCGCGGCGGACCCGCGCGGCAGCGGCTTCTTCCCGGTGCTGTTCGCCGGCGTGCTGATGCTGCCGCCCGCCGCCGCCGCCCTGGTCGCGCTGCCCGGGGCGCTGCTCGGCCCGGCCCAGCAGCCGCGCAACCTGCGCCGGGTGTGGAACGCCGCCCAGCTGGCGCTGGCCTCGGCGATCTCCGCCGAGGTGTTCCGGCTGCTCGGCGGCTCCCGGCTGCTGCTGGGCACCCGCTTCCCCGGTGCGGCGTTTGGCGCGCTCGCCGCGATCCTGACGTTCTGCCTGGTCAACGGGGCGCTGGTGGCCGCCATGGTGCGGCTGACCTGCGGCTCGGCCGGCCACGGCGTGATCCGCAAGCTGCGCCGGGCGGCGCCCGCGGCGCTGCTGCACGGCGCGGGCGGGCTGATGGTCGCGGTGCTGTGGCAGGGCCCGTACGGGGCGTTCGCCGCGGTGCTCGGGCTGCTGCCGCTGACCATCACCGCCTGGCTGTCCGCGCAGGGCCACCGCGAGCGGTCCGCGCACCGGGCCACCGTGCAGGCGCTGGTGCAGGCGGTGGAGATCAAGGACGCCTACACCCGCGGCCACAGCGAACGGGTCGGCCGGGCCTCGGTGCTGATCGCCCGCCAGCTGGGCCTCGCCGAGGACCGGATCCGCACCCTGCACTTCGCCGGCACCCTGCACGACGTCGGCAAGCTCGCGGTGGCCACCGAACTGCTGCGCCGCAACGGGCCGTTGACGGTCGCGGAGCGGCGCGCCGTCGAGGTGCACCCGGTGTTCGGGCACGAGCTGGTGCGGCAGCTGGACTTCCTCGGCGAGGGGCGGGACGGCATCCTGCACCACCACGAGCGGATCGACGGCCGGGGCTACCCGCACGGCCTGGCGGGGGACCGGATCCCCGAGTTCGCCCGGATCATCTCGGTCGCCGACGCCTTCGACTCGATGACCTCCACCCGTTCCTACCGGCGCGGCCGCCCCGTCCAGGAGGCCGTCACCGAACTGGAGCGGTGCGCGGGCAGCCAGTTCGACCCGGTGATGGTGCGGGCCCTGGTCGAGGCCGTCGCCGAACACGGCTGGCAGCCCGAACCGCCGCCGCCCGGCGGCTGGGACGGCGAGGTGCCGGACATTCCGCTCGGCGTGCCCGAACCGGCCCGGATGCCCCAGCAGTCCGGGCAGGGCCAGCCCGCCGGCGGGGCGACGTGACCCTCCGGCGGCCGGGGCCGGCCGACCTGCTGCACGGCGTGGCCGCCGCGCTCGGCGGCTGCGCGCTGGTGCACGCGCTCGCCGTCGGCACCAGCCAGCCCGAGGTGGCGCTGGCGTTCACCGCCCTGATCGCGCTCGGCCAGTGCGCCGGGCCCGCGCTGCCCGGCGACCGCGAACCCGCGCCGGTGGCCACCGCCGTCGCCCTCGCGTACGCGCTGCTCGGGCCGCTGCACGGACTGCCCACCGGGCACGGGGTGTCGCAGACCGCCGCCGTCACCGCGGTCGGCACCGCTGCGGGCCTCGCCGCGCAGCTCGCGGGCCGGGCCGCGCTGGCCGCCGTCCGCCGCCGGCCGCGCGGCCCGCTGGGCGGACTGGACGCCGCCGCCCGCCGGGTGGTCACTGTCTCCTTCGCGGCGCTGCTGTTCCAGCCGCTGTACGAGTCCGGCGCCACCGACCGGCTGCCCGGCCCCGCGTACGGGGCGCTGCTGGCGGCCGTCGCCGCGCTGGCCGCGCTCGGCGACGCGGTGCTGGCCGCCGGGCAGCAGCGGGCCCGCACCGGGCTGCGGTACAGCGCCGCGCTCGACGACCAGCTGCACGCGCTGCTCGGCATCGGTTCCGCGCAGGTCGCCACCGGGCTGCTGCTCAGCCTGCTGGCGGGCGAGGCCGGGCTGTGGGCGCTGCCGGTATTCTGCGTGCCGCTGCTGCTCGCGCAGGCCTCGTTCCGGCGGGCCGTCGAGGTGCGGGCCACCACCGGGCAGACCATCGAGACGCTCGCCCGGGCCACCGAGATCGCCGGCTACACCACCCCCGGGCACGCCCGCCGGGTGGCCGACACCGCGTGCGCGCTGGGGCGCGAACTGGGGCTCGGGAGCCGCGAGTTGACACTGCTGGAATATGCCGCGCTGATGCACGACATTGGTCAGCTGTCGCTGGTCGAGCCGGTGCCCGGCGGGGCGACCGCGCTGCTGGCCGACGACGAGCAGCAGCGGATCGCCCGGCTCGGCAGCGAGGTGATCCGGCGCACCGGCGTGCCCAAGCAGGTGTGGCAGCAGGTCGCCCGGCTCGCCGACCCGTGCCGGCTCGACGACGGCCGGCACGACCCCACCCTGCCGCTGGCCTCCCGGATCATCCGGGTCGCCAACGCGCACGACGACCTGCGCACCGCCGCCGGCGACCGCCCCCGGGCCGGCGTCCTCGATCCGCTCGAGCACCTGAGGCTGGACGGCGGCCGCGGCTACGACCCGGTGGTGCTGGACGCGCTCGCCCGGCTCGGCCGCCGCGGCCACCGCGCGGCCCGCTGCCGGTTCGCGGCCTGAATGGCCGCGCGGGGCGCGCCGCCCACGGCGGGCGTGGTTGGATGCGGTCGTGGCGGGAAGACCCGGAGGCGGGGCGACCCGGTGACGACCGACGGCAAGGGACCAACGTGAGGATCTTCCACCGCGCACGGCACCGTCCGTCGGCGACCTGGCGGCAGACCACCGACCGTGCGTTCACGCTGATCGGCGACGGCCGGTACGAGGACGCCGGGGCGCTGCTGGTGATGGCGGCCGACCTGGAGCCGTCGCTCTCCGACTCCTGGTTCAACCTGGCCCTGCTGCACAAGTTCCGCCGCGACTGGGAGCAGGCCCGCAGCGCCGGCCTGCGCGCGGTCGCGCTGCTGGACCGCCAGCACGGCGCCCCGGACTGGTGGAACCTCGGCATCACCGCCACCGCCCTGCAGGACTGGCCGCTGGCCCGTCGCGCCTGGCAGGCGTACGGGCTGCGGCTGCCCGGCGGGCCGGGCACGGACGGGCCGATCGAGCTCGACCTCGGCACCACGCCGGTGCGGCTGTCCCCGGACGGCGAGTCGGAGGTGGTGTGGGGCCGCCGGCTCGACCCGGCGCGGATCGAGGTGCTGTCCATCCCGCTGCCGTCCTCCGGCCGCCGCTGGGGCGAGGTGGTGCTGCACGACGGCTCCCCGCACGGCGAGCGGGTCGCCGACGGCGTCGCCTACCCGGTGTTCGACGAGATCGAGCTGTGGGCGCCGTCCCCGGTGCCGACCTGGGTGGTGCTGCTGCAGGCCGCCACCGCCGCCGACCGGGACGCGCTGGAGAAGACCGTCGCCGACGCCGGGTACGCCGCCGAGGACTGGACGTCCTCGGTGCGACTGCTGTGCCGTACCTGCTCAGAGTCCCGGATGGCCATCGACGACGGCCACACCGCGCACCACGACCCGCACGACGACGGCGACCCGCTGCACCCCGGCCACCTCAGCCACCTCAGCCAGGGTTCGGCCGGCGGCCCCTGGCAGATCGAACGCGAATGCGGCATCGCCGCGCCCGCCGGGCTGGTCCGCACCCTGCTGGAGCGCTGGGCCGCCGCCTCCCCGGCCACCCGCGCCTACCGGGACCTCGAAGAGGTGTGCTGATCCGCTGCTGACCGCCCCCAGCCCCAAGGGGGGCTGGGAGGTACCCCCACGCGCCACCGCGCCCCGTACTCTGGACCGGTACACCAGCCGGACGCGGACGGAGCGGAAGCAAGCGATGGCCGAGCACCACGACCACGAGCACGACGACGAGCAGCAGGAGACCGAGGTCCGGCTGGTCGGCGAGCTGCCCGACCCGAACAAGGGCACCGCCCGCCCGATCACCGTGGTCGGCAACCCGGTGCTGCACCGCGAGACGCAGACCGTCACCGCCTTCGACGACGACCTCGCCGCGCTCATCGACGACATGTTCCAGTCGATGTACGCCGCCGAGGGCGTCGGCCTGGCCGCCAACCAGATCGGCGTCGACCTGAAGGTCTTCGTCTACGACTGCCCCGACGACGAGGGTGTCCGCCACATCGGACACGTCGTCAACCCGGTGCTGGAGGAGCTCCCGGCCGGCCGCCGCAGCCTCGACGACGGCCAGGAGGGCTGCCTGTCGGTGCCCACCGCGTACCAGGAGCTCGCCCGCCCCGGCTACGCCGCCGTCAACGGCCAGGACAAGCACGGCAACCCGGTCCGGGTCGAGGGCACCGGCTTCTTCGCCCGCTGCCTCCAGCACGAGACCGACCACCTGTACGGCTACCTGTACATCGACCGGCTCTCCAAGCGCGACCGCAAGGACGCCCTGCGGCAGATGGCCGAGGGCACCCCCAAGTACGCCACCGTGCCGAACGCCTGACGTACTCCCGCCTCCGGAAGGGGGGTCGCGCCCACCGGCGCGGCCCCCCTTCCGGTATGTCCGGGTTCGGGCAGGTGTGTCGGGCCGGAGTGGCGCGGAAGCGGCGGCTAGTGTCCGCGACCAGACGCGACGGAACTCGGACGAGAGGCTGGCCGATGGGCAGGCTGCGGCGGACGGCGGCACACGCCGGAATGGTCTTACTGGTGGTGGCGGGGACCGGCGGGGGCTGGTCGGCCGGGGCCGGTCAGCAGAAACGTTTTGCCTATGAGGGAGTACCGGTCCGGCCACCCGCCGACCGGCCCCCGCCGCTGCTGGACCTGGCACCCGCCCCCCATGGCTGCCTGCGCCAGGACGTCAGCGCGGTCGACCCGGCGGCGCCGGACGGGGACCAGGACTGCCGCACACCACCGGTGCCGGGCCCGGCCCACGGGCTGCTGACCGAACCCGCCCGCCCCGCGCCCGTCCCCCCGTCCCCGCCGCGGCCGGCGCAGGACGCCGTCGCCCCCCATCAGGCCCCCGCGGCGACCGACAGCCAGAACGGCGCCCCGGACAACGCCCGCGACGGCGACGAGGACGACGGCCCGCGCACCGACGTCGTCGGCTACGCCTTCGACCGCTGCTCCGCACCACCGGACAGCGCGATGCAGACCTGGGCGGAGTCCTCCCCCTACCGCGCCGTCGGGGTGTACATCGGCGGGCCCTCGCAGGCCTGCGCCTCACCCGACCGCGACTGGGTGGACGCCCGGGCCACCGAAGGCTGGGGCTTCCTGCCGATCTACGTCGGCCACCAGGCCGCCCGCGGCCGCCTGCTGGTCGACGCCGACCAGGAAACCGCCCGCCAACAGGGCTCCGACGCCGCCGACGACGCCGTGCAGAAGGCCGAAGGACTGGGCTTCCAGCCCGGCGCGGTCCTCTACAGCGACATGGAGAACTACGAGTCCTCCGTCTACCGCGACCGCGTCCTCGCCTACCTGGCCGGCTGGACCGACCAGCTGCACGCCCACGGCTACCGCTCCGGCGTCTACACCGGCGCCGCCAGCGGCGTGCGGGACCTCGCCGGACGCTGGGACGACGACTCCTACCCGGAGCCCGACGTCCTCTGGGCCGCCGCCTGGAACTCCCACCACGACGTCACCGACGACGGCATGGGCCTGCCCGACGAAGGCCGGTTCACCGGCGGCCGGCGCGCCCACCAGTACCTGGGCGACACCACCGAGGAGTACGGCGGCGTCAGCATGGGCATCGACGCCAGCTACCTGGACGTCACCTCACCCGCCGGCGACGACGGCCGGCTGCGCCCCGGCGAGCGGCTCGCCGCCGGACGCAGCGCCGGCAACGACGAGGTGGAACTGACCATGCAGGACGACGGCGACCTCACCGTCCGGATGCGCGGCGACGGCCGGCTGCTGTGGTCGGCCGGCACCGGCGGCCACCCGGGCGCGTACGCCGTGCAGCAGGACGACGGCAACCTGGTGCTCTACGCCCCCGACGGCGGCCCCGGGGTGGGCGGCGCGCTGTGGGCCACCGGCACCTGGAACTGCCCGGGGGCATTCGCGACGCTGCAGGACGACGGCAACTTCGTGCTGTACCGGCGCGGAGGCGGCCCGGAGACCGGAGGCGCCGTGTGGGCCACCGCCACCTGGGGATTCTCCCCGCACTGAGCAGGGCCGCCCGCCCGAGGGCGGACAAAGGGCCTGGACGAGTGGTCACCTCCATCCACTACAGTCCCTGACGTCACATCAGGTCGGATACGACTCAGGGGTGGGAACCACATGAAGCGTCGTACAGCAGCACGGGCCGCGGCCGTCGTGCTCGCCGTCTCGGGACTGGCCACGGCCGTCCCCAACGCGTGGGCTGCGGACACGGCGGGCGCGGGGGCGGGCACCGGCGGGCAGGCCACCAAGCGGATCGACTACCAGGGTTTCCACGCCCAGGTGCCCGCCGACTGGCCGGTCGTCGACCTCGCCGCCGCGCCCGGCACCTGCGTCCGGCTCGACGTCAGCGCCGTCTACCTGGGCACCCCGAGCGGGGACCAGAACTGCCCGGCGCACCTCGCGCCCGGCCACGCCGACGGCCTGCTGATCCAGCCGGTGGAGAGCGGACGCGTCCAGGGCACCGTGGTGCCCGGGCAGCCGGTCGCGGCGGGCGTGCTGAAGGAGGCCGAGGCCGGCCACCAGATCCAGGCCAAGCTCGGCACCAGCGGGCTGCAGGTGACGGCCAGTTACGCCACCTCGGCCGACCGGGTCCGGCAGATCCTGGAGACCGCGAGCGTCGACGCCGGGGCCCGCGCGACCGCCGCGCCGTCCACCGCCAAGCCCGCCCTGGCCGGCACCGCCCCGCGCACCGACGTCGCCGGGTACGCCTTCGACCGCTGCGCCGCGCCGTCCGACACCACCATGTCGACCTGGGCCGCGAACTCCCCGTACCGGGCCGTCGGCGTGTACATCGGCGGGCCCTCGCAGGCCTGCGCCTCGCCGGTGAAGAGCTGGGTGGACGCCCGGAACGCCGAGGGCTGGGGCTTCCTGCCGATCTACGTCGGCCGCCAGGCCGCCCGCGGCAACCTGCTCGTCGACCCCGATGTGGCCGTCGCCCGCCAGCAGGGCTCCGACGCCGCCGACGACGCGATCGCCAAGGCCAACGGCCTCGGCTTCCAGCCCGGCGCGGTGCTCTACAACGACATGGAGAACTACGACTCCAGCGTCTACCGCGACCGGGTGGTCTCCTTCCTGGCCGGCTGGACGGCGCAGCTGCACAACAAGGGCTACCGCTCCGGCGTCTACGCCAGCGCCTCCAGCGGCGTCAAGGACCTCGCCGCCCGCTACACCGACAGCTCCTACCCGGAGCCCGACGTGCTGTGGGCCGCCGCCTGGAACTCGCACCACGACGTGACCGACGCCGGCATGGGCCTGACCACCCCCGGCCAGTGGATGCCCGGCCGCCGCGCCCACCAGTACGCCGGCGACGTCACCGAGACGTACGGCGGCATCGCCTTGGGCATCGACGCCAACTACCTGGACGTCACCTCGCCCGCCTCCGGCAACTCCCTGCAGCCCGGCCAGCGCCTCGCCCCCGGCCAGAGCATCAGCAGCAACGCGGTCACCCTGACCATGCAGACCGACGGCAACCTGGTCGCCAACCTGAACGTCGGCGGCGGCCGCCCGCTGTGGAGCAGCAACACCTACAGCAACGCCGGCGCGTACGCCGTCATGCAGGACGACGGCAACCTGGTCGTCTACCGCAGCAACGGCGGCCCCGGCAACGACGGCGCCCTGTGGGCCACCGGCACCTCGAGCGCTGGCGCGTACGCCACCGTGCAGGACGACGGCAACGTGGTGGTCTACCGCCGCGGCGGCGGTTCGGGCGCCGGCGGCGCGCTGTGGGCCACCGGCACCTCGGCGTTCGCGCCGAAGATCGGCTCCGGGCAGCGCCTGTACAGCAACCAGTGGACCCAGTCGGCGACCGTCCGGCTGGTCATGCAGGACGACGGCAACCTGGTGATGTACCGCCGCAGCGACAACGCCGCGATCTGGTCCACCAACACCTGGGGCAACGCCGGCGCGTACCTCTCCATGCAGCCCGACGGCAACATGGTGATCTACAAGGCGGGCAGCACCACCGCCGCCCTGTGGAGCACCAACTCCTACGGCAACACCGGGGCGTACGCCCTGCTCCAGGACGACGCCAACTTCGTGGTCTACACCCAGAACGGCAGCCCGAGCGCCGGCGGCGCGGTCTGGGCCAGCGGCACCTCGGGCCGCGGCTGACCCGCCGAGGTTTCTGAGAACGGCCGAGGGCCGCACCCCGTGGAAACGGGGTGCGGCCCTCGGCCGTGTACGGGGTGCGGCCCGGTTCCGGCCTAGAAGTCGTCGTCGAAGGAGACCGAGCCCTCGACGGCGACCTGGTACGCGGAGACCCGGCGCTCGAAGAAGTTGGTCAGCTCCTGGACGTTCTGCAGCTCCATGAACCCGAACGGGTTGGTCGAGCCGTAGCGGATCGGCAGGCCGAGGCGGGCCAGGCGCTGGTCGGCGACGGCCTCCAGGTACTGGCGCATCGAGGCGGTGTTCATGCCGGGCAGGCCGTCACCGCACAGGTCCTGGGCGAACTGGAGCTCGGCCTCGACGGCCTCCTCCAGCATCTCGGTGACCTGCTTGGCCATCTCGTCGTCGAAGAGGTCGGGCTCCTCCTCGCGGACGGTGTCGACCACCGAGAACGCGAAGTCCATGTGCATCGACTCGTCGCGGAACACCCAGTTGGTGCCGGTCGCCAGGCCGTGCAGCAGGCCGCGGCTGCGGAACCAGTACACGTAGGCGAACGCGCCGTAGAAGAACAGGCCCTCGACGCACGCCGCGAAGCAGATCAGGTTCAGCAGGAAGGCCCGCCGGTCGTCCTTGCTCTGCAGCGAGTCGATGTGGTCGACCGCGTTCATGTACTTGAAGCAGAACTGCGCCTTCTGCGCGATGGAGGGGATGTTCTCCACCGCGGCGAAGGCCGCGTTGCGGTCCTCCGGGTCGGGCAGGTAGGTGTCCAGCAGCGTCAAGTAGAACTGGACGTGCACGGCCTCCTCGAACAGCTGCCGCGACAGGTAGAGCCGCGCCTCCGGCGAGTTGATGTGCTTGTAGAGGCTCAGCACCACGTTGTTCGAGACGATCGAGTCACCGGTGGCGAAGAACGCGACCAGCCGGCCGATCATGTGCCGCTCGCCCTCGGAGAGCTTGGCGAGGTCGGCGACGTCGGAGTGCAGGTCCACCTCCTCGACGGTCCAGGTGTTCTTGATCGCGTCCCGGTACCGGTCGTAGAACGACGGGTAGCGCATCGGACGCAGCGTCAGCTCGAAGCCCGGGTCGAGCAGCATCTTCTTCTGGTCTTCGGAGCTCATTACTGGCACGCCTCGCAGGACTCGGGGTTCTCCAGGGAGCAGGCGATGGCGTCCTGCTCGGCCTGGCTGAGGGTCGGGGTCTGCACCGGCACGGGCGCGGCGGTGCGGGCGGCGCCCGACGCGGCCTGGGCGATCCGGGTCGCGGGGCGGGAGCGCAGGTAGTAGGTGGTCTTCAGACCGACCTTCCAGGCGTACGCGTACATCGAGGACAGCTTGCCGATGGTCGGCGCCGCCATGAACAGGTTCAGCGACTGGCTCTGGTCGATGTACGGCTGCCGGGCGGCGGCCAGGTCGATCAGCGCGCGCTGCGGCAGCTCCCACGCGGTGCGGTACAGCGAACGGACGTTCTCCGGCAGCCACTTGAAGTCCTGCACGGAGCCGTTGGCCTCGCGCAGCTCGTCCCGGGTCTGCTGGTCCCAGACGCCGAGCTCCTTCAGTTCGCGCACCAGGTACGGGTTGACCTGGAGGAACTCGCCGGACAGCGTCTCGCGCTTGAACAGGTTGGACACCTGCGGCTCGATGCACTCGTAGACGCCGGCGATGGACGCGATGGTCGCGGTCGGGGCGATCGCCAGCAGCAGCGAGTTGCGCAGACCGGTCTCGGCGATCCGGGCGCGCAGCGCGTCCCAGCGCTCGGTCCACTGCGGGGTGGCACCACCGCTGTGCTGGTCTTTAAAGAAATGGTCGATGTGCAGCTGGCCGCGGGCCGCGCGGGTCTCGCCGTACGCCTCGTGGCGGCCGAACTGCTCGGCCAGGTCCGCGGAGCGCTCGTACGCGGTGAGCATGATGCGCTCGGAGATCAGCGTGGAGAGCGCCTTCGCCTCGGCGGAGTCGAAGTCCAGCCGGAGCTTGAAGAAGACGTCCTGCAGGCCCATCACGCCCAGGCCGACCGGGCGCCAGCGGGAGTTGGACGTCCCGGCCTCGGTGGTCGGGTAGAAGTTGATGTCGATCACGCGGTCGAGGAAGGTGACCGCGGTGCGCACGGTGGCGTCCAGGCGGTCCCAGTCCATCGCGTTGATCAGGTCGTCCGCCGAGGCGCCTGGGGCGACGTGCGCGCCCAGGTTGACCGAGCCCAGGTTGCAGACTGCGGTCTCGGAGTCGTCGGTGACCTCCAGGATCTCGGTGCACAGGTTCGAGGAGTGCACCGTGCGGCCCGGCAGCGCGGTCTGGTTGGCGGCGCGGTTGGAGGCGTCCTTGAAGGTCATCCAGCCGTTGCCGGTCTGCGCCAGGGTGCGCATCATCCGGGCGTACAGGGTCTGCGCCGGGATGGTGCGGACGGCCTTGCCGGCCAGCTCGGCCTTGCGGTAGGCCTCGTCGAAGTCGGCGCCCCACAGGTCGACCAGCTCGGGGACGTCCGCCGGGGAGAACAGCGACCAGTCCTCGTTGGCGTTCACGCGGCGCATGAACTCGTCCGGGATCCAGTGCGCCAGGTTCAGGTTGTGGGTGCGGCGGGCCTCTTCGCCGGTGTTGTCGCGGAGCTCCAGGAACTCCTCGATGTCGGCGTGCCAGGTCTCCAGGTACACGCAGGCCGCGCCCTTGCGCCGTCCGCCCTGGTTGACCGCCGCCACGGAGGAGTCCAGGGTGCGCAGGAACGGGACGATGCCGTTCGACTTGCCGTTGGTGCCGCGGATCAGCGAGCCGCGGGAGCGGATCCGGGAGTAGGACAGGCCGATGCCGCCGGCGTGCTTGGACAGCCGGGCGATCTGCGCGTAGCGGTTGTAGATCGAGTCCAGGTTGTCCAGCGGCGAGTCCAGCAGGTAGCAGGAGGACATCTGCGGGTGCCGGGTGCCGGAGTTGAACAGCGTCGGGGAGCTGGTCAGGTACTCCAGGCGGCTCATCAGCTTGTAGAGCTCGGCCACCTCCAGCACCGACTGCTCGGAGTTGCCGACCGCCAGGCCCGCCGCCACGCGCAGCAGGAAGTGCTGCGGGGTCTCGACCACCTTGCGGGTGATCGGGTGGCGCAGCAGGTAGCGGGACTGCACGGTGCGCAGGCCGAAGTACTCGAAGCGGTCGTCGCCGGCGGCGTCGATCAGCGAGTCGAACAGCGCGGTGTGGGCGGCGACGAACTCGGCGGTCGCGTCGCCGATCAGGCCCTCGGCGTGGCCGACGGCGATCGAGGCGGAGAACGAGGTGACGCCCTGGGTGGCGGCCTCGTCGGCGATCTCCATCGCCAGCAGGCGGGCGGCCAGCTTCGAGTACTGCGGGTCCTCGGCGATCATCGACGCGGCGGCCTCCACGGCCAGCCCGCGCAGCTCGGCGAAGTCCGAGCCGGCGTGGCGGCCGCGCAGCGCGGCGGCGGCGACGTGGCCGGGGTCCACCTGGGGGAGGTCGGTGCTGCGGTCGGTGAGCAGCCGAAGCAGTGCCGCACCGGGGTCGGTGAAGGCGTCGGCGGAAGCCTGGGACGGCAGGGTGACTGAGGCGGCGACGGTCAAGGCGCACTCTCTCCTGTGGCGGCGGCGGACGTGGCTCAAGGTGTCCGGTGGCGCGCGTGCGGCAGGGGAGGACGGCACGCCGAAAACGCTCGATCGGCGCGCGAAAGACCCACCCCCGGCCCGCCCGCGAGGCCGGACGGCAAAACAGTGCTGCATGGCGTCTGCGGGGATGCCGTGTCGCACACCGTCGGTCAGGTCCTCGGACTGCGCGGGCGTTGCTACAGCCCGCTCACCGTTGCGGGGCAGTCCCGGATTCGCACCGGGTTCCCCTGCTTC
Organism: Kitasatospora sp. NPDC004614; assembly: GCF_042873675.1. Lineage (NCBI taxonomy): Bacteria > Bacillati > Actinomycetota > Actinomycetes > Kitasatosporales > Streptomycetaceae > Kitasatospora > Kitasatospora sp. NPDC004614. Next base: position 104,438 of record NZ_JBIALR010000013.1, on the reverse strand, counting down.
GACAGCGAGGTCGAGCATACATGTTGTGGCGGCTGGAGCTGGCGGCACCAGATGTAGTAGCGCGTGTCGCGTTGGAGGTGCCGCGCGTAGACAACGGAAACCGCGCCGGAGCCGCCTCGGAACGGCCGCAGAACCGCCGCAGAACCGCCTCAGAACCGCATCGTGTAGACCATCAGGTCCACGCCCGGGGCCGCCTCCCAGTCCCGTCCGGGGGTGCGGAGGAAGCCCAGAGCATCGTAGATCCGGTGCGCCGCGGTCATCTCCGGCCGGGTGGAGAACGCCATCCCGGCCAGTCCGAGTTCCCGGCTGCGGTCCATCGCCGCGCGGACCAGCGCCCGTCCGACGCCGCGCCCGCGGGCGGCCGCGCCGACCGCCAGCATCCGGATCTCGCCCTCGTCCGGGAGCGCGACGTCCGCCCAGGGGGTGCCGCCTGCGGCGAACGTCACGCAGCCGAGGACCGTCCCGTCGCCGTCGACGGCGACCAGCAGCTCGGCCTCCCGGTTGCGGCGTGCGGTGTCCCTCAGCAGTTCGACGTAGCCGGACGCGGGGTCGGTGTGGCCGTCGCCGACGAAGGCTTCGATGCTGACCTCCCCGGCTCCGGCGAGGTCGTGGTCGAGGGCGCGGCGGACGATCGGGGAGTGCATCCGGACAGTGTGCCGGACCGCGTCCGGCGCGGGTCGGCCAGGTCCGGGTCGAAGGGGTAGCCGGTCGGGCGGTGCCGTTCGGGCCGGCCCGGGCGGCCGTTGCGGTTCAGGTCGCGGCCGACCAGAACGCCGAGGAGTCCGAAGCTGCCGATGAGGCCCAGCAGGGCGAGCGCGGAGGTCATGGCCCCACTCTCCGCGCCGCGGCACCCCGTCACGAGTGGCAGGAACGCAGCATTGCCACGAAATCCTGCCACTGCCATGCTGGACGGATGCTGAGGAACGTCGCGGTGATCGTGCTGGAGGAGATCCACCCCTTCGAACTGGGCGTGGCCTGCGAGGTGTTCGGCCTGGACCGCAGCGACACCGGCCTGCCGGTGTACGAGTTCGGCCTGGTCGGCGACCGGCCCGGCCCGATGCGCACCCACGCCGGCTTCGACGTCCACGTGCCGTACGGCCCGGAGCGGCTCGCCGAGGCGGACCTGGTGATCGCCACCGCCACCGGCATCCGCGACCACTACCCCGAGGCGCTCTGCGAGGCCCTGCGGGCCGCCCACGCGCGCGGCGCCCATACGCTGTCGATCTGCTCCGGCAGCTTCCTGCTCGGCGCCGCCGGCCTGCTCGACGGCCGCCGCAGCACCACCCACTGGCGGTACGCCGACGTGCTGGCCGAGCGCTTCCCGCTGACCACCGTCGAACCCGACGTGCTGTACGTGGACGACGACCCGGTGATCACCTCGGCCGGCACCGCCGCCGGCATCGACGCCTGCCTGCACCTGGTGCGCAAGGTGCAGGGCGCCGAGGTGGCCCGGGAGATCGCCCGCCGGATGGTGGTCGCCCCGCACCGCGACGGCGGGCAGGCGCAGTTCGTCACCCGCCCGCTGCCCGAGGGCGACGGCGAGTCACTGGCCGGGACGCTGGAGTGGATGCGCCACCGCCTCGACCGGGAGACCAGCGTGGACGACCTCGCCCGGCACGCCCACATGTCCCCGCGCACCTTCGCCCGGCGCTTCCAGCAGGAGACCGGCACCACTCCGCACCGCTGGCTGACCGGCCAGCGGGTGCTGTTCGCGCAGCGCCTGCTGGAGTCCACCGACGAGAGCGTGGACGCGGTCGCCGCCCGCTGCGGCTTCGGTAACGCCGCCACCCTGCGGCACCACTTCGGCCGCCGCCTCGGCACCACCCCGCAGGCCTACCGGCGGGCCTTCGGCGGGCCCGGCGGCCTCGGGCGGGCTGCCGAGCGGCAGCCCGCCTGACGGCCGCTCAGGACAGGTGCGAGGTCTGGTTCCAGCCGGACGGCCGCAGCCGGCCCTCGCGGGCCCGCCACAGGCTGGTCGAGCAGTTGCCCACCGGCGGCAGCGCCAGCAGCTCCTCCTCGCCCAGCCGGTCCAGCACGTGACGCAGCATCAGCACCGTGCAGTCGTGGGCGACCAGCAGCACCGGCCGGCCGGCCTCCTCCTCGTTCAGGTCGCGCAGCAGGCCGCGCACCCGCAGCGCCACGTCCAGCCAGGACTCGCCGCCGGGCGGCCGGTAGTACAGCTCGCCCATCCGCCGTCGGCGCTCCGCCTCGGCGGGGTGGTCGCGTTCGATGGCGGCCTTGGTGAGCATCTCCAGCACGCCCAGCTCGCGGTCGCGCAGCCGCTCGTCGTAGCGGATCGGCAGGCCCACCGGGACGGCGCCCAGCCCGGACGCCTGGGCGAGGGCGATTCTCGCGGTCTCCGCGGTGCGCACGTACGGGGAGCACCACACCGAGCGGGGGCGGTCGGCGGGCGGCAGGGCGGCCCACCAGCGGCCCAGGTCCTGGGCCTGGGCCTGGCCGCGCAGGGAGAGCGGGATGTCGGCGTCGCGGCAAGTGATCGGGACGGTCAGGGCACCGGTGGAGTCCGCGTGCCGGAACTCCACGTTGGCGGTGGACTCGCCGTGCCGGGTGGCGATCAGGACCGACGGCAGCCGCCGTCCGCCGTCGGCCTGGGTGCGGTGCCCGTTGCGTACCGTGGTGAGGTCGGTCATGGCGGTGGCTCCCCGTTGTCGGTGCTGCCTCGGTGGTGCTCGTCTCTCCCGTGTCTCTCCCGAAAAGGGCGGTCATAACAGATGATCGCGCCGTCACCCCAGTGTCGATCGAGGCAACGGCGCGACCCAAGGGCGCAAACGGGGGCGGGTTGCGCCCCCGCACGCGTCAGTGCGCCAGCGTGGGCTGCGGGGCACGCTCCACAGCCTCGTCACCGGCCTCCGCGGAGTAGTCGGCCTTCGAGGTCTCGTCGACGCCCTCCGGGGCCTTCAGGGCCCGCAGCACCAGCGTCAGCACCACCGCGACGAGCAGGTTCAGCACGAACCCGGTCAGGCCGATGTAGCCGATCTCGCCGATCACCGGGATCTTCGCGGCCGACCCGCCGAAGTGCTTGGTGGCCGGCGAGGACACCCCGTACGCCCGCCAGGTGCCGTAGATCATGCCGGTCGCCCAGCCCGCCAGCAGCGCCCAGCGGTGGAACCACCGGGTGAACAGGCCCGCCACCAGCGCCACGGCGGTCTGCAGGATCCACACGCCGCCCAGCAGCTGCATGTTGATCGCCGCCTGCTTGTCCATCACCAGCACGAACGCCAGCGCGCCGACCTTCACCAGCAGCGAGGCGATCTTCGCCACCCGGGTCTCGTCGGCCGGCGTCGCGTCCGGCTTCAGGAACTCCTTGTAGACGTTGCGGGTGAACAGGTTCGCCGCCGCGATCGACATGATCGCGGCGGGCACCAGCGCGCCCACCCCGATCGCCGCGAACGCCACCCCGGTGAACCAGCTCGGGAACATGTCCGCGAACAGCTGCGGAACGGCCAGCTGGGCGTTGAAGTGCTTGTCGCCCTTGCTCACCCCCGCGGCGATCGCCATGAAGCCCAGCAGCGCCAGCAGACCCAGCATCAGCGAGTACGTCGGCAGGATCGCCATGTTGCGGCGCACCGTGTTGCGGGACTTCGCCGCCAGCACGCCCGTCACCGAGTGCGGGTACATGAACAGCGCCAGCGCCGACCCGAACGCCAGCGTCGCGTACGACCACTGCCCGGCCGGCCCGACGAGCATCGACCCCGGGGCCTTGCCGGTCACCGGATCGGGCTGGAACTTGTGCGCCGCCGCGTCGAAGATGTGCCCGTAGCCGCCCAGCCGCATCGGAATGTAGATCACCGCGACCAGGATCACCACGTACACCAGGGTGTCCTTGACGAAGGCGATCAGCGCCGGCGCCCGCAGGCCCGACGAGTACGTGTACGCCGCCAGCACGCCGAACGCCAGGAACAGCGGCAGGTCCTTCAGGAACCAGTTCCCGGTGCCGCCCACGCCCAGCACGTCCAGTACGGCCTGGATGCCCACCAGCTGCAGCGCCACGTACGGCATGGTCGCCAGGATGCCGGTCAGCGCCACCGCCGCCGACAGCCCGCGCGACCCGTACCGTCCGCGCACGAAGTCCGCCGGCGTCACATAGCCGTGCACCCGCGACACCGACCACAGCCGGGGCAGGATCAGGAACACCAGCGGGTACGCGATGATCGTGTACGGCACCGCGAAGAAGCCCGCCGCGCCCGCGCTGTAGACCAGGGCCGGCACCGCGATGAACGTGTACGCGGTGTACAGGTCGCCGCCCAGCAGGAACCAGGTGATCCAGGTGCCGAAACTGCGGCCGCCCAGACCCCACTCGTGCAGGTGCTCCGCGTTGTCCGCCCGGCGCCAGCGCGCGGCCAGGAAGCCCATCACGGTGACCGCGGCGAAGAACAGCAGGAAGACCGTCATCGCGGTCCAGTCCACGTGCTTCACAGCTGCTCACCCCCGTCCGGCTGGGCGGGCACGGGGAGCGGCCCGGCCGAGGCGGCGGCCTTGCGGGCCGCCTCGTCACGGCGCAGCAGCAGGTACGCGGAGGTGGTGAACACCGCCGACAGCGGCACCCACATCAGCTGGTACCAGTAGAAGAACGGCATACCGCCGAGCGCCGGGTCGGTCTTGCTGTACGACGGCACCCACAGCACCACCACGATCGGCACCAGCAGGCACAGGCCGGCCAGCACCCGGGCGGGGGAAACCGCGGGCAGTGCGCCCGCGGATGGCGTTTGAGACGACACGAGCGGCTCCCGGATGACGAGGAGTCACCTCACTGGCACCGCACCGCACATTGCTGTACGTCCGCCGGGCAGCACCTTCGGTGATCGAAAGGTCTCCGCGAGAGTAGGGCAGGGGAGTGACTTGTGTCACTACCCTGTCAACTTCGTGTTACGCCGCGCCTATGCGGGCCGCTGCAGCCTGGTCGTGAACTTGTACCGGTCCCCGCGGTAGATCGACCGCACCCACTCCACCGGCGCGCCGTCCGCGTCGAAGGAGTGCCGGGACAGCTGGAGCATCGGCAGGCCCAGGTCGGAGCCGAGCAGGCCGGCCTCGCGCGGGTTGGCGAGGGTGGTCTCGATGGTCTCCTCGGCCTCGGCGACCGTCACCCCGTAGACCTCGCGCAGCGCGGTGTAGAGCGAGTTGTGCTTGGCGAGGTTGCGGCGGAGCGCGGGGAAGCGCTTGGCCGACAGGTGCGCCACCTCGATCGCCATCGGGTCGCCGTTCGCGAGCCGGAGGCGCTCGATCCGCAGGACGCGCCCGCCGGGCTTGATGTCCAGCAGCGGGGCGAGCCGCTCGTCCGCGGAGATGTACGCGACCTCGACCAGGCGGGAGGTCGGCTCCATGCCCTGGGCGCGCATGTCCTCGGTGTAGGAGGTCAGTTGCAGCGCCTGCGCGACCTTCGGCTTGGCGACGAAGGTGCCCTTGCCCTGGATGCGCTCCAGCCGGCCCTCGACCACGAGTTCCTGCAGTGCCTGCCGGACGGTGGTGCGGGAGGTGTCGAACTGGGCGGCCAGTGCCCGCTCCGGGGGCACCGGGGTGCCGGCCGGCTGGGTCTCGGTCAGCTGCAGCAGGTGCCGCTTCAGGCCGTAGTACTTCGGTACCCGGGCCGTGGTGGTGGCAGGGCCGGTCTGGATCGGCACCGTGGAGCCCTCGGCGAGCGCCGAATCCCTGTCGCCACTCATGGCAGCTCTCACTCCTCGTTGGAGACGGGTCCTTAAGGGACCCCTAAGTCCTATGTAACAGCACATGTTTGCACGCACGGGTGAGCAAGCGGGAGCACCTGCGGGCAAACCGGCATGCGACGGGCCCGGAACGGAGCGACTGGCGTCCGGCCCGGGCCCGTACCCGAGTGTCTCAGCCCGCGGTCGCCGCGGTCACCGCGAGTCCGGCCAGCGCCTCGGCCGCGGCTGTCCCGCCGACCCGCGAACCGCCGTACGTGGCAAGGGTGGTGACGCCGAGCGGGGCGAACAGCCCGGACAGCCCGTGGGCGGTGCCGATCTCCACCACGACCGCGTCGGGGCGGTGCTCCACCAGGGCGAGCGCGGCCCGGCGCATCCAGGAGTGACGGTGCACGTCGCGCACCACCAGCACCAGCGGACGGCCGATCGCGGCGCCGAGCAGCGGGGCGGTGTCGATCTCGGCGTCCTCGGCGGCGACCGCCACGTGCAGCAGGCCGGAGCCCTCGGTGACGGTGGCCGGCGGGGAGACCCGGCTGGAGGTGGTGCCGGGGATCAGCTCGGTCAGCGGACCGGCCACGCCCCACGGGGTGTCCTCGCCGGCCGCGATGTTCGCGCCGGGGGAGAACTCGACCACGTGCGGCACGCCGTTCAGCGGGCGGAGTTCGCCCGTGATCCGCAGCGCTCGGCGGGCGGCGGCCAGGCCGACGCCGGCCTCGCCCCGCTGTCCGAGCTGCGAGGCCCGCAGGGCGGCGGACCAGCGGGCCACCGCGCGGTTGCGCTCGGCGGCCTCGTGCAGCCGTTCGGCCGGCAGCCGGCCCTCGCGGACCGCCCACACCAGCGCGTCGCGCAGGTACACGAAGGCGTCCTCGTCGTGCAGGCCGCCGCCGACGCAGATGGTGTCGGCACCGGCCGCGACGGCCCGCACCGAGCCGGCCGCGACGCCGTGGGTGCCGGAGATGGCGCCCATCTCGATGCCGTCGGTGACGATCAGTCCGTCGAAGCCCAGCTCCTCGCGGAGCAGCCCGGTGAGGATGCGCTGCGACATGGTGGCGGGCAGCTGGGCGTCGTAGGCGTCGAACAGGATGTGCGCGGTCATGATGCTCTTCACGCCGGCCGCGATGGCGGCCTTGAAGGGCAGCAGGTGCTGGCCGAACTGCTCGGCGGCCAGGTCGATCCGGGGCAGTCCGAGGTGCGAGTCGCCGGCCGTGTCGCCGTGGCCGGGGAAGTGCTTGGCGCAGGCCGCGACGCCGGCGGACTGCAGGCCGCGGACGTACGCGGCGGTGTGACGGGCCGCCAGTTCGCCGTCGCCGCCGAAGGACCGGACGCCGATGACCGGGTTGTCCGGGTTGGAGTTGACGTCCGCGTCGGGCGCGTAGTTGAGGTTGACGCCGACGCCGGCCAGGTCGAACCCGATGGAGCGGGCGACCCGCTCGGTGAGGTCGGTGTCGTCGACCTCACCGAGCGCCAGGTTGCCGGGGTAGGAGGACCCGCTGGTCACTTCGAGGCGGGTGACGTCGCCGCCCTCCTCGTCGGTGGCGATCAGCAGGTCGCCGTTGAGCGCGTACATCTCACCGGTCAGCGCGGCGACCTGCTGCGGGGTGCGGATGTTGCGGCCGAACAGGGCGACGCCGCCGAGTTCGCCGTCGCCCAGTCTGCGGCGCAGCCACTCGGGTGCGGTCAGACCGGCGAAGCCGGGCTGCAGGACCGCTCCGGCGTCGCGCAGGAGTTCGGCGCTTTCCGTACCGGGCATCGCCATGGTTCCTTCCCTGGGGGTGGAGGTGCTTCAGGTGCGATTGGGGTGAGGAAGGGACCTTAGCCCTTGACCGCACCGGCGGTGAGACCCGCCGACACCTTCTTCTGGAAGAACACGAACAGGATGATGACGGGCAGCGAGACCAGCAGACCGCCGGCCATCTGCGCGCCGTAGTCCGCACCCCGGGTGGGGGTGGTGGAGTAGAAGGTCAGCCACATCATCGAGGTGTGAGCCTTGCTGCTGCCCAGCAGCACGTTGGCGACGATGAACTCGTTCCACGCCTGGATCCAGCTGTAGACACCGGTGGTGATCAGGCCGGGCAGGGTGAGCGGCAGGATGATGCGGAAGAACGCGCCCCACTGGGTGCAGCCGTCGACCATGGCGGCCTCGTCCAGCTCCGCCGGGATGTTCACGATGAACGAGCGCAGCGTCCAGACCACGTACGGCACGGTGAAGACCAGGTACGCGATGATCACACCGAACAGGGCGTTGGTCAGCCCGGCGTTGTTCATCACCACGAACAGCGGAATGATGATCGCCAGCAGCGGCACCATCTGGACGACCAGCATGGTGATGATGAAGAAGTTGCGGCCGCGGAAGTTGAACCGGGCCACGGCGACGGCGGCGAGGAAGCCGACCACCACGCCGAGCGCCACCGCGCCGAGGGTGAGGATCAGGGTGTTCTGCAGCGACGGCAGGAACTCGGGGTCGTCGAAGATCGTCTTGTAGCTCTCGAACGAGAAGGTCGAGGGCCAGAAGGTCGGGTCCTGGGCGATCAGGTCCTTGTTCGTCTTGAACGTGGTGATGATCATCCAGTAGATCGGGAAGGCCATCACCACGGCGACGCCGATGGCGAGGATGTTCCAGAACCAGGTCATCACCGGGCTGCGGCCGACGGTGCGGGCCTTGACCTTCTTCTTCGGCTTGGCGGCCTCGGGCGCCAGCGGCGGCCCGGACGGGTGCGTCGTCGTCGCGGTCATCGCTCGTTGGCTCCGATCTTGAGCATCTGGCGGATGTAGAACACGAGTACCGCCAGCATCATGACGATCATGATGATCGAGATCACCGAGCTCTCGCTGTAGCGCGAGCGGACGATGCCGTTCATGTACAGGTAGATGCCGATGGTCCAGTAGCCGGGCTCGGGCGAGGAGTTGCGCAGCGCGAAGATCTGCGCGAAGACCTGGAAGTCCCAGATGAAGCTGAGCGCGGCGGAGATCATCAGGAACGGCTTGATGACCGGGAGGGTCACGTGCCGGAAGACCTGGAGGTTGTTGGCGCCGTCCAGCCGGGCGGCTTCGGTCAGCTCCGGCGGCACCTGGGTGAGCGCGGCGTACAGGCCGAGGACCAGGAACGGCAGCGCGCCCCAGATGATGACCGCGGCGCCGACCACGAACAGGCCGACGGTCGGGTCGGCGAACCAGTCGTAGTGCTTCCAGGACTCGTCACCGGTGACCAGGAAGGCCAGGTAGTCGACCACACCGCCGTTGGCGGAGAACAGCCAGCGGAACACCTGGCCGTTGACCAGCGCCGGGATCGCCCAGACGAACATCATCACGGTGATGACGGTGACCCGGACCCAGTTGGACACCCGGTTCAGGAGCAGCGCGATCGCCATGCCCAGCACCAGCGAGAGGATGACCAGCTCGGCGGTGAAGTAGATCGAGCGGAGCACGACCTCCCAGAACTGGTCGTCCCCGAGGATCTTGCTGAAGCCCTCGAAGCCGATGTACTTCGCCATCTCGGGGTGCGCCAGCAGCGCGTACCGGTTGACGTTCTGGAACGACAGGTCGAACAGTCTGAACAGCGGATACGCCAGAACGCCCACCAGTACGACGACGGCGGGCAGCAGAAGCGTGTAGGGGATGTACTGGCCGGCCGCGAAGAATCCGCGGCGCTGCGGCTTCCCCGCCGGGGCAGGTCCCGACTTTTCGGACCGGGTCACGGTCTCGTTGGTGGTCACACTCATCAGGGTCCTTCCCGGGCCCGCGGGTTCTGGTCGGTCCTGGCGCACGGGTGGGCAGTCCGCGTGATTGCGGACTGCCCACCCCCTGGGCCTGTCCGGCCTTCTGGCGCTCAGTGCGGTGGTCCGCCCGGGAGCGGACTCCCGGGCCGACCGCGGATCAGCTGGGTCAGCCGTTCAGGTCCTTGACGATGACGTCCTGGGCCTTCTTGAGCTCGGTGGCCGGGTCGCCACCGGCGGCGATCGCGCTGAACGCGGTCTTCAGCGCGGTCTCGTCGGCGCCGGACCACAGCGGCGAGTTCGGGATGAACCAGGTCGCGCCCTCGGCCGCCTCACCGGTGGCCTTGTTCGCCGGGTCGGCCTGCTTGTAGGCGGCGACCAGGTTCTTGGCGTTCGGGATGGCGTGCTTGGCGAGCAGGGTCTGCTGCGCGGTGTTGGTGTAGATCTGCAGGAAGGTCGCGCCCAGGCCCGGGTTGGCGGCCTTGGACGGGACGGCCAGGTCGGAGCCGCCGAGGAACGCCGGGGTCGGGGTGCCGGCCGCGGTGCCCGGGAGGGCGATGGTGGCGAGCTTGTCCTTCAGGGTCGGGTCGCCGATCTTCGGGTCGGCGACCGAGCCGACCTCCCAGCTGTTGCCGATGATGGCGGCGATGTTGCCCTTGGCCATCATCGCGTCCTGGGTGGCCTCGTCATTGGTGGTGCCGCCGACCGAGAAGTCCTTCTGCAGGTCGCCCCAGGTCTTGACGCCCTCGAGGAACTTCGGGTCGGTCAGGTTGCCGGCCCACTTGTCGCCGTCCTTCTTGGCGATGACACCCTTGACACCGAACTGACCGGCGCCGAAGGCGACCGCGGAGTACCAGTTCTGGCCCGGCATGTAGAGGGCCGAGAAGTTGGCGGTGCCGGCGTTGGCGGCCTTGACCTTGGTCAGGGCGGCCTTCAGCTCGTCGATCGTGGTCGGGGCCTGGGTGACACCGGCGGCGTCGAACAGGTCCTTGCGGTAGATCAGGACGCGGGCACCGGCGTAGTACGGGACGGCGTAGGTCTTGGTGCCGTCGGCCGACTGGCCGGAGGCGGCGACCGAGTCCAGCCACTTGTCCGAGTTGTCGAACTGGCTCTTGACCCCGGTCAGGTCGACGAAGGAGCCGGCCTCGATGTACTTGGCGGCCTGGGTGTTACCGACCTCCAGCGCGTCCGGCGCGTTGCCGGAGAGCAGGGCGGTGTCGAGCTTGGTGGTGTAGTTGTTCCAGGTCTGCCACTGAACGTCGACCTCGGCGCCGGTCTGCTCGGTGAACTCCTTCTTCGCCGCGTCGACGACCTCGGGCCAGCCCTTCTGGGCGTCCTGCATCAGCCAGACGGTGATCTTCTTGCCCTTGCCGTCCTTGCTCAGGGTGGCCTTGTCACCGCCGGAGCTGGACGAAGACGAGGAGCAAGCCGAGGCGACGAGCACGGTGGCGACAGCGGCCACGGCTGCGATCTTGCGGTTCAAACCATCCTCCAGGGATGAGCAAGGTGGGGCACCGGGCCGCCGGGCCATGGGCCCTGAAGCTGCGTCGTGCCGTAAGGGGGAACGTCACCGGGTGACACGGACACGAACTGCCGGGGCAGGCGGGCCGATCCGTGAGGTGGAGTAGACCATTGGTTTAGACCAACGCCTGGAGATTGGCATGGACCAATGACGAGCGTCAAGGGATCGAAGAGCGTCTGCACAAGCCGTTATCAACGCTTGACTAGGTCGTGTTGGACTGGACCAAGCCGGGGGGCGGATCCGGATATGACGGGACGAATCGGCCACACCGGAACGCTCGCCTCCGGTTACTCAATGTGGCCTGAAGTGAACCTTAAGTGAGTCTTAAGGGGCATACCCACCCCGGTATTGACGTGAGCGGGGCGAAATCAGCAACGGATCGACAACAAGCGGGACTTGTAATCATCACGCGCGTTGACGCTGCAAATGGTCTGGGCCAGTATCCGGAAAGCTGGTCTGTACCACTCGCGCAGACCTCCCCCACCTGATTCGGAGGATTTGCGTGAAGCGTCAGGTTCTGGCCACGCTCGGCACCGCCGTTCTGCTGGCCACCGCCGTCGGCTGCTCGTCCGGCGGCTCGGCCGCGTCGCCGGGCGGCGCCGACCCGAAGGACGCGACCGGCAGCGTCACGGTGTGGCTGATGGACGACGCCCAGAAGAGCTGGCCGGAACTGGTGCAGCAGGTCAACGACCAGTTCGCCGCGAAGTACCCCAAGGTGGAGCTGAAGCTCAGCTACCACTCCTGGAAGGACAAGATCGCCGAGCTGGACGCCGCGATCGCCACCAACCAGGCGCCCGACGTCGTCGAACTCGGCAACACCGAGACCACCAAGTACATGGTGAACGGCACGCTGGCCGGACTCGACCGGACCGGATTCGACAACTCCGACAACTGGATCAAGGGTCTCGCCGACACCTGTACGTACAACCAGAAGCTTTACTGCGTTCCTTATTACGCGGGCGCCCGGGTCGGCGTCTACAACGCGAAGATGTTCCAGGACGCCACCGGTTCCGCCGATCTCCCGCAGACCGAGGAAGAACTCACCGCCGCCCTCGACAAGGTGGCCCTGCGCAACAAGAGCACCGCCGGATTCTCCGCGCTCTACCTGCCCGGCCCGTACTGGTACGCCGCGATGTCCTACGTCACCGCGTACGGCGGCTCGATCGCCAAGTTCGACTCCAGCGGCGTCTGGCACGGCACCCTGCACGATCCCAAGTCGCAGGCCGGCCTCCAGCACTTCGTCAACCTGGTGAAGACGTACAACAAGGGCGATCTGAAGGTCAACGAGGCCAAGCAGGCGGGCGTGCTCGGCCACGAGAAGGCCGCGCTGATCTACGCCAACGGCTGGGAGCTGAGCGACGCGGTCGCCCCGATCACCGGCACCCCGGCGCTCAAGAACTCGCTGAAGATCGTCACCATGCCCGGCCCGAACGGCAAGCCGCTGCCCTCCTTCATCGGCGGCTCCGACCTCGCCGTCACCGCCAAGTCGCAGAACGCCGCGATCGCCACCGACTGGGTGCGGATGTTCACCAGCACCAAGTCCGAGCAGGTGCTCGCCGACAAGGACACCCTGCCGAACAACCTGACCCAGCTGGCGCCGCTGAAGAACAAGCCCGCCACCGCCGCGGCCGCCAACGCCGTCCAGGACGCCTGGTTCACCCCGGCCGCCCCCGGCTGGGGCGCGGTCGAGAAGCAGAACGTCCTGGTGAACATGCTGGACTCGATCTTCAAGGGCAAGAGCGTCGACGACGCCACCAAGGAAGCCGACGCGCAGATCGACCAGCTGATCAACAACCCGAGCTGATTCCCGCGGACCGGACGCCGACGCACCGTCACGACGTGTGCAGCGGCGCCCGGTCCACGTAGGATTGGCACAGCACAGTTCCACGCAGCGAGGGTGCGGACTCGCCGCCGTTCCAGAGGTCCCCGTCGGGCATCCCGCCCCACGGGGTAGAACCATCTCTCCACGGAGGCACCCCCGATGTCCGACCCGCAGACTGTTTCCGCACCCGGCAGGATCATGTCGGCGGAGATGGCCGAGCAGCCGGCCGTCCTGCAGCGCATCCTCGACGAGGGTGCGCCCGCGATCCGTGAGATCGCCAAGCAGATCGCCGCCCGCAACCCGCGGTTCGTCCTGCTCACCGCCCGCGGCACCTCCGACAACGCCGCGCTGTACGCCAAGTACCTGATCGAGGTGCTGCTCGGCAAGCCCGCCGGCCTCACCTCGATGTCCACCACCACCGCGTACGGCGCCAAGCCGGACCTCACCGACTGCCTGGTCATCACCGTCAGCCAGTCCGGTGGCTCGCCCGACCTGGTCGCCTCCACCAAGGCGGCCCGCGAGGCCGGCGCGATCACCCTGGCGGTCACCAACAACGCCGGCTCGCCGCTCGCCGAGGTCTCCGAGTTCCACATCGACGTGCTGGCCGGGCCGGAGAAGGCGCTGCCCGCCACCAAGACCTACACCGCCGAGCTGCTCGCGCTGTACCTCTTCATCGAGGGCCTGCGCGGCAACGACGGCGACGCGGCGAAGGTCCTGCCGGAGCTGGCCGCCGGGATCCTGGCCCGCCAGGCCGAGGTCAAGGCGCTCGCCGAGCGGTACCGGTTCGCCCAGCGCCTGGTCATCACCTCGCGCGGCTACGGCTACCCGACCGCCCGCGAGGCGGCGCTGAAGCTGATGGAGACCACCTACATCCCGGCCTCCCCGTTCTCCGGCGCCGACCTGCTGCACGGCCCGCTGGCCATGGTCGACAACGTCTCGCCGGTCATCGCGATCGTCCCCGACGGCCGCGCCGGCGAGGCCCTGCAGCCCGTCCTGGACCGCCTGCGCGGCCGGGGCGCCGACCTGGTCGTCATCGGCCAGCAGGACCAGGTCGACGCCGCCAGCGCCGGCTTCGCCCTGCCGGGTGGGGTGCCGGAGGAGGTCCAGCCGATCCTGGAGATCCTCCCGCTCCAGCTCCTCGCGTACGAGGTCACCATCGCCCGCGGCCAGGACCCGGACGCGCCGCGCGCTCTCGCGAAGGTCACCGAGACTCACTGACGTCGGTCGACACGAAAGGCCGCCCCCACCAGAAGTTCAGTGGGCGCGGCCTTTCGTGGGTGCGAAACCAGGACGTGCACCACCAGGGGCGCGGGGAACTGCGCGACAAGCGCAGACGCAACGGTCAGGTCGCGATCAACGGCAAGTCATTGCCCGCGTTGCGATCTTGCTGTGAGGGCGTTCCCCTTCGCGCAGTTCCCCGCGCCCCTGGTTTCGCACCCGTCTGCTGGCGCGGAGAAACACTACGGGCCACGGCGCCGACACAGGACCCTCAACCTGTGCGGCACCGTAGCCCGGAGCTGTATGTCGGAGGCGGGGACCGTCCGAGAGTTGTGCGGGACCCTCGAACGACGCCTCCGACCGAGGAGCGGCCTCGCGCGGTCAGGGCAGTTGCGCGGGGGGCCTCTCCTTGGTGCACCTTCATTGTGGACTAGACCAATCTGCGTTGTCCAGAGGCCCGGGTCGATTGGTCTGGACAACGTGCCCCGGAGTGGTCGGAGATACCCTCACGGTGTGCCCTCGCTGAACGAACTCGTCCGCCGCCACACCACCCTCACCGGTGCCGACGTGGAGTGGCTGCATCTGCTGGTCTCGGAGTGGCAGCTGCTCTCCGACCTGTCCTTCGCCGACCTGGTGCTGTGGATCCCCACCTGGGACGGCATCCGCTACGTCTCGGTGGCCCAGATGCGGCCCAACACCGGACCGACCTCGTACCAGGACGACATGGTCGGCCACCTGGTGCCCCGGGGCCGCCGGCCGTTGCTGGACGCGGCGTACGACGAGGGGCGGATCGTCCGGGAGGGCGACCCGGAGTGGCGGGAGGAGGTGCCGGTGCGGGTGGAGTCCATCCCGGTGCGACGGGACGGCAAGGTGCTGGGCGTGATCGCCCGGAACACCAACCTGCTGACGGTGCGCACCCCGAGCCGGCTGGAGCTGACCTACCTGCAGAGCGCCAGCGATCTGGCGCAGATGATCGCCGCCGGCACGTTCCCGTTCCCGGGCGCCGAGCAGGCCGACATGGACGCCGCGCCGCGGGTCGGCGACGGCCTGATCCGGCTGGACGCGGAGGGCGTGGTGACGTACGCCAGCCCGAACGCGCTGTCGGCGTACCACCGGCTGGGCCTGACCACCGACCTGGTGGGCAGTCATCTCGGCCAGGCCACCGCCGAGTTGGTGCCACCGAGCCGCGGCAAGGTGCACGAGGCGATGGTGAAGATGGCCAGCGGCTGGGCGCCCCGGCAGACCGAGGTGGAGGCGCAGGGCGGCGTGGTGACCCTGCGGACCATCCCGCTGAAGCCCAAGGGGACGCCCACCGGTTCGCTGGTGCTCTGCCGCGACGTCACCGAACTCCGGCGCCGCGACCGCGAGTTGATGACCAAGGACGCCACCATCCGGGAGATTCACCACCGGGTGAAGAACAATCTGCAGACGGTCGCGGCGCTGCTGCGACTGCAGTCCCGCCGGATGGACTCGGATGCCGGCCGGGCCGCGCTGGACGAGGCGGTGCGCCGGGTCGGTTCGATCGCCATCGTGCACGAGACGCTGTCGCAGGCGCTGGACGAGCAGGTGGCGTTCGACGAGATCGCCGACCGGGTGCTGGCGATGGTGATGGAGCTGTCCCAGGACGGCCGGGTGGCGACCCGCCGCAGCGGCTCGTTCGGCATCCTGTCGGCCGAGGTGGCCACTCCGCTGGCGATGATCCTCACCGAGCTGACCCAGAACGCGCTGGAGCACGCGTTCGGCCCGTCCGCCTCCGGGAAGGTCGAGGTGAGTGCGCTGCGCGGCCGCGCGCCGGTGTCCGGCAAGGGCTGGTCGGACAGCTGGAACAGCGGGGCCCGGCCGGAGGAGTACCTGCTGATCACCGTGCAGGACGACGGCCGCGGCATGCCCGAGGGCTTCGACCCGCAGCAGGCCGGCAACCTCGGCCTGCAGATTGTCCGCACCCTGGCCACCGGTGAGCTCGGCGGCACCTTCGACATGGTGGCCGCGCCGGGCGGCGGCACCAAGGTGGTGCTGGAGATCCCGGTCCGCTGACCGGCGCACCCGCGGCAACGGAAACAGCCCGGGGAAACAGAAACGAGGCCCTGCCGACCGGGGGGGGTGGGTCGGCAGGGCCTCTCAACCCGGTCCGGCCGTCGGGGGGAGTCGGCCGGAACGGGGGCTCTGGGGTGGCGCGACGCTCGCCTCGTGTGTTGCACACGGTGAGCGCCACAGGTCCACGATATTGCTCTAAGTGAACAGTATCAAGTGCCTGGGCGGCTCGCGTCGTCGGCCCCGCAGTTGGAGCGGGGCCCGTGCGGGAAGGCTCGGCCGGCCGAATGCGGCCGAACCCTTGATCGTGGGTTGATCCGTACTGCTTCTGATGCTGCGTCAGGCGGTGCGGGCGCGGTTGCGGGCGGCGCGGCGCTTCATCGCGCGACGCTCGTCCTCGCTCATGCCGCCCCAGACGCCGGCGTCCTGGCCGGTCTCGAGCGCCCACTGCAGGCACTGCTCCATGACGGGGCAACGGCGGCACACGGCCTTGGCTTCCTCGATCTGCAGCAGAGCAGGACCGGTGTTCCCGATCGGGAAGAACAGCTCCGGGTCCTCTTCGCGGCAGACAGCGCGGTGGCGCCAGTCCATGGTCGTCCAACTCCTCCGGTCACGGACGGTGGCCCGTGACTCACTCGTATGGCTTGTGAATGTGAACGCTTTCACGAATCCCGTAACAGCAAAAGGGACCAAAGGCCCACCGGGCCCGGGAGGTCTTTGCTGGAAGGGGTTCGGCGATTCGAGGGACTCTGCCGCGATGTCGTCTGCGGTGTGTCCCGATCGCCATGTAGAGGTTCGCAAACCTCGAAGCCGGATACAACCCCCTTCGGCAAGAAATTTTTGATTCTTCGGTGTCGCCTACCTCACAGGCGGTACTTCTATGGGGTGAAGGGGCTCGAACGTTCGAGTGCAAGGTGAAGACCCCCTTCTGGTCACACAATCACACGCAGTGCCCGTCGTACGCCTGTGAAACTGACGCGACTCCTGTCTCCAAGGTGGTCCCCGTCGACCTGAAACGGCACCGGTTCCTGTGAAACCAAGGTGAAGTGTCTGACGTCGTGATAGGAGACGAGATGCTTTCCGGTCGGGCCGGCAGGGCGTGCGCCGTCCTCTGCCGAGGGCTGCGGGCGCAGGATCTGACGGACCGTCCGGGCGGTGCGGAACGCCGTCATTCGAGTGATGCCGAAGATGTCCAGATCGGTTTCGAACGATGCCGAGGGGGACGGAAAGACCGGACGGGAGCCCAGATAGGTCCACGGAGAGGTGTTGGAGACTATGGCCATCACCATGCCCGGCACCGGTTCCCGGCCGCTGATCTCCAGGGAGATCGGGCCCGAACGGCGGCGCTCACGCTCGGTCACGTAGTGCCGCAGCGCCTCCATGACATAGAGCGCGTGAGTGGATTTGCGCCCCGCCCGGCGCTGACGCTCCACCCGGCCGACCACGCCCGCGTCGAACCCCAGTCCGGCGGTGAAGGTGAACCAGCGGTCCGGCTCGCCGGCGCTCAGCGCCTTGCCCAGACCGATCGCGCGCTCCCGCCGGTGCTCCAATGCGTCCAGGAGTGCGCCGGTGGCCTCCACCGGATCGTTGGGGAGCCCCAGCGCGCGGGCGAACACATTGGTCGACCCGCCCGGCACCACCGCCAGCCGCGGCACCCGCTCGCCCGGACCGTGCGCCAGCAGGCCGTTCACGACCTCGTTCACCGTGCCGTCGCCGCCCAGCGCCACCACCAGGTCCACCGAGCCGTCCTCGGCCGCGTGCCGGGCCAGATCGCCCGCGTGCCCCCGGTACTGGGTCTCCGCGACATCCAGCTTCAGATCGCTGCGCAGGGCATGGATCAGGACGTCCCGGGTCCGGCCACTGGTGGTGGTCGCCTTCGGGTTCACGACCAGGAGAGCGCGCATGGCGATCAGCCTACGACCCGTCCGACGTAAGACGACCGTTACCCTGGCCCGGTGACCGCTGAATCCGCTCCCGCCACCACCACCGCCCCCGACCGGCCCGTCCCGCTGCTCGTCGGCGCGGGCATCACCGCGCTGGAGGGCGCGGCGATGGCGGGTTGGGGAATCTACGACCTGATCTCCGGCTTCCTCGGCTCGGACGCCGCCTTCGGCCGCGCCGAGATGGGTGGCGCCGTGCTCGTGCTGATGGGCCTGCTGCCGCTGCTGGCCGGCCGCGCGCTGCTGCGCGGGCAGAAGTGGGGCCGCAGCCCCGCCGTGCTCACCAACTCGATCTGCCTGCCGGTCGCGTACTACATGTGGCAGTCCGGCGGCGGCATGGTCGCCGTCGGCGCCGCGGTCGCGGTGATCGGCCTGGCCGGCATCGTCGCGCTGCTCAACCCGCGGGTCACCGCGGTGCTCTACGGCGAGCAGTAGCCGCCCCCTACGCACGGAACAGGGCCCGCCCCCGGGATCGGGGACGGGCCCTGCGGCGTACGAACGAGGGGTGGCTACTCCTCGACCAGCAGCTTTTCGCGCAGCTGCGCCAGGGTGCGGGCCAGCAGCCGGGAGACGTGCATCTGGGAGATGCCGACCTCGGCCGCGATCTGCGACTGCGTCATGTTCCGGAAGAACCGCAGCACCAGGATCTTCTGCTCCCGGGGCGGGAGTTGGGCCAGCAGCGGCTTCAGCGACTCGCGGTACTCGACGCCCTCCAGGGCCTCGTCCGTGGCGCCCAGGGTGTCCGCGACGGCCGGCGACTCGTCGTCGCTGTCCGGCACGTCCAGGGACAGCGTGGAGTACGCGTTGGCGGACTCCAGGCCCTCCAGCACGTCCTCCTCGGAGATGCCCAGGTGTTCGGCCAGCTCGTGCACCGTGGGGGAGCGGCCGTGCCGCTGGGACAGCTCGCTGGTCGCCGTGGTCAGCGACAGCCGCAGCTCCTGCAGCCGGCGCGGCACCCGCACCGCCCAGCCCTTGTCGCGGAAGTGGCGCTTGATCTCGCCGACGATGGTGGGCGTCGCGTAGGTGGAGAACTCGACGCCGCGCTCGTGGTCGAAGCGGTCCACCGACTTGATCAGGCCGATGGTGGCGACCTGGGTCAGGTCGTCCAGCGGCTCGCCGCGATTGCGGAACCGGCGGGCCAGGTGCTCGACCAGCGGGATGTGCATCCGGACCAGCTGGTTGCGGATCTCCACCCGCTCCGCCGACCCCTCCGGCAGCTCGGACAGCCGCACGAACAGGGCCCGGGCCGCCTCGCGGTCGGGCGCGCCGCTGCGGTGCCCCTGTGCCGGGACGGTCGAGCGGACGGCCTCGGCGGCGGCCGCCGGGCCGCCCTCCTCGGGCTCGGCCGCGGGCCGCTCGGGCTTCGGGTCGGTCGGCTGGCTCATCCGGCTGGGGTCCTTCGGGAGGGCTTCGTCAGGGGTGGCGGTGCGGGCAACGCTGGCCTGCGGAGGTACGACGGCAACTGTGCGGTCCAGATCACTCACGGCGATCACCCGTTCCGTTCCGAGAACACGTCACTACCTACGGCTGGCCCGGCGACCCGCCGCGCTTCTTGTGCAGGCTGATGGAGACGGTGTTGTCCGCGGCCACCGTGGAGTCCACCTCGCCGGCCAGTGCGGAGAGCACCGTCCAGGCGAAGGTGTCCCGTTCCGGGGCCCGCCCGTCGGTGGTCGGGGCGGACACGGTGACCCGCAGCGCGTCCCCGACCAGGCGGAACTCGCAGCTCAGGATCGAGCCAGGAACGGCCTGTTGGAGCAGGATCGCGCACGCCTCGTCCACCGCGATGCGGAGATCCTCGATCTCGTCCAGGGTGAAGTCCAGCCGGGCCGCGAGGCCGGCCGTGGCCGTCCGCAGCACCGAGAGGTAGGCGCCCGCCGCGGGCAGGCGGACCTCGACGAAGTCCTTCACTCCGGGCTCGCTGTCGATCTGGGACACCCTCACCTCCTGGGCAACGCTCGGTGCTTGGGGGTCCGGAGACCCCGGCACCACCACTGGCAATGGTTCAACTGCCTTGTGCCCCGAGACGTTACCGCGCCCGGGGCCGGTCTGTCGTGATCTCCGTCCACCGTCACGGGAACGAGGGACCGGTGTTCGAAATGCGCCGCGCTCAGCGGGGCGTGGAGCCGAGCTCGGCGAGCGCGTCGTCGGTGAGCCGGAAGACCGTCCACTCGTCCATCGGGACGGCGCCCAGCGACTTGTAGAAGCCGATCGACGGCTCGTTCCAGTCCAGCACCGACCACTCCAGCCGGTGATAGCCGCGCTCCACGCAGATCCGGGCCAATTCGGTGAGCAGCGCCTTGCCGTGGCCCCCACCGCGCTTGTCGGGGGAGACGTACAGGTCTTCCAGGTAAATGCCATGAGTGCCGCGCCAGGTCGAGAAGTTGCGGAACCACAGCGCGAAACCGGCCGGCACGCCCGACTCGTCCTCGGCGATCAGGCCGAACAGGGCGGGGTGCTCGCCGAACAGCGCGTCGTGCAGCTGCTCCTCGGTGGCCCGGGCCTCGTGCAGGGCCTTCTCGTAGTCGGCGAGCTCGCGGATCATGGCGTGGATGACGGGAACGTCGGCGGGAGTCGCGGTGCGGATCATACGATCGAGCGTACTCATCTCCCCCCTCCTTCCGGAAAGCCCCAGAGGCCGGGAAATTGCTGTATGCCCGGGAGGAACCTGGGAAAACCCCGGGCCGGGCCGGGGCAGGGTCGGGGCCCGGAAATGCGGAACCCGACCGCCGGGGCCCCGGGGCGAGGGCGGTGGCGGCCGGGTTCCGGCAGACGCAACTGGCGTGGCGTCAGGCCTTCTTGGTCTCCCAGAAGATCGCGTCGATCTCGGCGATCAGGTCCAGCAGGGCCTGGCCGGTCGCCGGGTCGGTGGACGCCTTGGCGGCCGAAGCGGCCTTGCCGGCACGGTTGAACAGGTCGTGCAGGCCCGGGTAGGCCTCGAAGTGCGGGGCCTTGAAGTAGTCGGTGTGCAGCACCGAGAGGTGGTGCTTGACCAGCTCGGCGCGCTCCTCCTTGATGACGATCGCACGAGCGCGGAACTCGGCGTCCTCGTTGGCCTGGTACTTCTCCTGAGTGGCCTTCACCGACTCGGCCTCGATGCGGGCCTGGGCGGGGTCGTACACGCCGCAGGGCAGGTCACAGTGCGCGTGGGCGGTGACCCGCGGAGCAAACAGACGAGAGAACATGGGGGTCCTTCCTTAGATCGTCTTCCCGGGCCCGACATTACCCTCACGGCGAGCCGAATTCGCCGTCGCCCCGGGGGCCTAGGGCAAAAGAAGGAGTCATAAATCGTGCGATATGGGACACCGTTCGGCGTCGCCGACATCGCCGGACCGTCGATGCGCCGGCTGCTGTCCGACGGGGACCGGGTGCTGGTGCGCTACGGCGCCCCGCTGCGGCCGGGCGCGATCGCGCTGTTCAGGCACCCACTGCAGCAGAATCTGCTGGTGGTGAAGCGGGTCGCGGGCCGCCGGCCGGGCGGCTGGTGGATGCTCTCCGACAATCCGCTGGTGCACACCGACAGCCGCGAATACGGCGCGGTGCCGGACGAGTTGGTGCTCGGCCGGGTGCTGCTCCGGCTGGCGCCCCGGCCGGCCTGGCTGGCGCCGGGGCGCGGCCTGGAGCGCGCGCTGCGCGGCCGCCCGGCATGGCTGGCCGAGCGGCTGGGCGTCAGCGCGCCGGTGGAGACGGAGCTCTGATGCTGCCTCAGGCCTGGGCGGCGGCCAGTGCGCGCTGCGCCTCCTGGCGCTTGCGGGCCCGGTAGGCGGCCACGTTGGCGCGGGTGGCGCAGCGGTCCGAGCAGTAGCGGCGGGAGCGGTTGGTGGAGGTGTCCAGGTAGGCGTTGCGGCAGGGCGAGGCCTGGCAGATGCCGAGCCGGTCGACGCCGAGTTCGGTGAGGTGGATGGCCAGCCCCATGCAGGCGACGGCGGCGTAGTTGGCGGCCGCGGTGGGCGCGTTGTCGGCCAGGTGCAGGTGCCAGTTGGGGCGGCCGGTGTCGTCCAGGTCGTCGTGGCCGGAGACCAGCGGGCTGACGGGGTACTCCACCATCAGGCTGTTCAGCAGGTTGACGGCGCGGAAGTCCTCGCCCTCGGCGGCGGCCTCGAAGACGCCGCGCAGCCGGGTGCGGACGCCGCGCAGCCTGGGGAGGTCGGACTCGTCGGCGAGCGCGGAGGCCCGGGCGGAGGTGCTGCCGAACAGGGCCCGGACGGCGTCCACCGAGGTGAGGCCGTCGGTGCCGCGGTCCGGCTCCTCGCTGTTGACCAGCCGGACGGCGAAGTCGGCGTACGAGGCGAGATCCACGGGGGTCCTTCCGAGGCGGGATGTAACGGGTCTACTGGCTCCAGGGTATTACAGGCCGGTGGGCGGACATGCCGGTGCCCGCCGCATGTGGGGCGTGCGGCGGGCACCGGGGGAGTGCGGCGGGGTCAGAGCACCTTGGACAGGAACGCCCGGGTGCGCTCGTGCTGCGGGTTGGTGAGCACCTCGCGCGGGTGGCCGGACTCGACCACCACACCGCCGTCCATGAACACCAGGGCGTCGCCGACCTCGCGGGCGAAGCCCATCTCGTGGGTGACCACGATCATCGTCATGCCCTCCTCGGCCAGGCCGCGCATGACGTCCAGCACCTCGCCGACCAGTTCGGGGTCGAGCGCCGAGGTGGGCTCGTCGAACAGCATCAGCTTGGGCTGCATGGCCAGCGCCCGGGCGATCGCCACCCGCTGCTGCTGACCGCCGGAGAGCTGGGTGGGGTAGTTGCCGGCCTTGCTGGCCAGCCCGACCCGCTCCAGCAGGACCATGGCCCGCTCCTTGGCGGCCGCCCGGTTCTCCTTCTTGACCTGCACCGGCGCCTCTATGACGTTCTCCAGCGCGGTCATGTGCGGGAACAGGTTGAACCGCTGGAACACCATGCCGATGTCCTGGCGCTTCAGCGCGACCTCGCGGTCCTTCAGCTCGTACAGCCGGTCGCCGCGCTGCCGGTAGCCGACCAGTTCGCCGTCGACGTACAGCCGGCCGGCGTTGATCTGCTCCAGGTGGTTGATGCAGCGAAGGAAGGTGGACTTGCCGGAGCCGGACGGGCCGACCAGGCAGAACACCTCGTTCTGCTTCACCTCCAGGTCGATGCCCTTGAGCACCTCGACCTGGCCGTACGACTTGTGCACGCCCTCGGCCTTGACCATCGGCTGGTCGGTGGCCTGCGGCTTGGTCAGGTCGGTCATGCGTGGCTCCCTCCGCCCGGCACCTCGGTGTCAGCGGGGGCGGCCTTCGGGGCGGACTTGCCCGCGAACATGGCCTGCACGCGCTGGATCGGGGTGGGCGGCAGCGTCCGGTTGGCGCCCCGGGCGTAGTGCCGCTCGATGTAGTACTGGATGACCGTCAGGATCGAGGTCATCAGCAGGTAGTACATGGAGACGGCGATCAGCACCGGGATGGTCTGGAAGGTGCGGGCGTAGATGTCGTGGCCGGCGGTGAACAGCTCGACCAGCGCGATCACCTGGACCAGCGAGGTGGTCTTCAGCATCGAGATGGTCTCGTTGCCGGTCGGCGGGATGATCACCCGCATCGCCTGCGGCAGCACGATCCGGCGCATGGTGGCCAGCTTGGACATGCCGAGCGCGTGCGCCGCCTCGGTCTGTCCCTCGTCCACCGACTGGATGCCGGCCCGGACGATCTCCGCCATGTACGCGGCCTCGTTCAGGCCGAGGCCGAGCAGCGCGGCGGTGAACACCGGGATCAGGGTGTTGGAGCTCTCGGACCAGAACGACGGGCCGAACGGGATGCCGATCGACAGCGTCGGCCAGAGCGCGCCGATGCTGTTCCAGAACACCAGCTGCACCAGCACGGGAGTGCCGCGGAAGATCCAGATGTACACCCAGGCGGTCCCGGAGAGCACCGGGTTCGAGGAGAGCCGCATGACGGCCAGCAGCACACCGCCGACCACGCCCATCAGCATGGACAGGACGGTCAGCTCCAGGGTCACCCAGATGCCGTGGACGACGGTGGGATCAGTGAGGGTCGCGCGGACGATGTCCCACTTGATCGCCTCGTTGGTGAGGAGGGCGTGGAGCAGCATGGCCGCGAGAACGGCGATGACGGCTACTCCGACCCAGCGTCCGGGGTGGCGGACCGGGACGGCCTTGATGGCCTGGTGCTGTCCCGATGTCACCGACCCCTGGTCGGTCTTGTTCACGTGTACCTCGTCAGGGGTTCGGGCGGGCGGAGGGTCAGCTCTTCGCGGCGTTGATCTCGGAGGTGGTGACGGCGCCGGCGGCGACACCCCACTTGTCGAGGACGGCCTTGTAGGTGCCGTCGGCGATGAGCGCGGTGATCGCGCCCTGGACGGCCTTGGTCAGCTCGGTGCCCTTGTTGACGATCACGCCGTACGGGGCGGAGTCGTAGGTGTCGCCGACCTTCTCCAGCTGGCCGCCGGTCTGCTTCAGCGCGTAGTCGACGACCGGGGAGTCGGCCAGCATGACCTGGTCGCGGCCGGCCATCAGGGACTGGGTGACGTCCGTCTGGAGGACGAACTTGTCGCCGTCGTTCGGGATGGCGGGCTTGCCGGCCTTGGCGCACGCCGGGTTCAGGGTGTCCTTGACCTCGTCGGCCTGGGTGGTGCCGGTCTGCACGGCGACCTTCTTGCCGCACAGGTCCTTCGGGTCGATCTTGTTCGGGTTGCCCTTCTTCACGGCGGCGGCGGAGCCGGCGGTGAAGTAGGTGACCATGTCGACGGTCTTCTCGCGCTCCTTCGTGTCGGTGAAGGAGCTCATGCCGAGCTGGTACTTGTTCGAGGAGATGCCCGGGATGATCGCGGTGAACTCGGCGTTCTGGACGTCCGCGGTGAGGCCGAGCTTCTGGGCGATGGCGACCCCGAGGTCGATGTCCATGCCGACGATGTTGCCCTTGTCGTCCTTGAACTCGTTGGGCGCGTAGGAGGCGTCCGCGGCGATCACGAGCTTGCCGGAGGCCTTGACGTCGGCCGGGAGGAGGGCGGCCAGCGCCGGGTCGGCGGAGGCGGCCGGGATGACCTGGGTCGGTATGGCCGCGGCGCCCGCGCCACCGCCGGAGCCGGAGTTGCTGGTGGTGCTCCCGCAGGCGGTGAGGAGCAGGGAACCGGTGGCGAGGACGGCGGCCGCGGCGATCAGCCGGGTGCGCGGGGTACGGGTCATGAGGGGATCCTCCTGGGGAGTCGGACGGGGTCAGCGCCGCTTGGGGGGAACGGTGCGGGGATACAGCGGGGTCGGTGCTCGCCACCCTCCGCCGAGGTGACACGTGGATCCGATGTGTGGGAATCCTGCCACCGTGAAGGCCTGATCAGGCGCCGGATCAGATCAAAATCGGATAACAGGACCACCATGTGTCCGCTATTCGGACTATTCGCCTGGCCATGTCACATTGTGCATAAGTATGCACCCATGGGCTGCCGGGGCCCAGGACCGCCACCGGCCCCGGGCCCCGTCCCACACGAGGCCCTAGAAGCCGCCGTTCACCACCGCGTTCTGCGCCGCACCCGCGGTCAGACCCCACTTCGAAAGGATCTTTTCGTACTCACCACTGCGGATCACCCGGTCGAGTGCCTTCGCCAAGGTGTCCCGCAGCGCGGTGTCCTCCTTGGACAGCACGATCCCGTACGGACCCGGCTGCATCTGCTCGCCCACCACCTGGAACTGCGCACCCGCGCGCCCCTGCTGCGCCGCGTACGCCGCCGCGGGCGTGTCACTCAGGTCGGCGACCGCCTTGCCCTGCGCCACCAGCGCGAGCGCCTGGTCGTCGGTGTCGGTCTGCTGCACCGTCAGCTTCTTGCGGGTCTTCTCGCACACCGGGACCTGACGCTCGGCCAGCGCCGCCTGCACAGTGCTGCGCTGGAGAGCCACCGTCCGCCCGCACAGGTCGTCCAGGGTGGCGATCTTCTGCGGGTTGCCCTTGGCCACCACGATCGAGGTGCCGGTGACGAAGTAGTCGATGAAGTCCACGCCGGAGTTCATCTTCATGCCCTTGGCGTCGGTGCCGTCCCGGCGCTGCAGGTTGTCGGTCATCCCCGACATCACCACGTCGAACTCGCGGCCCTGCAGCCCCAGGAACAGCCGGTCGAACGGTGTCTGGCTGAACTCCACCCGCACGCCCAGCGCGCGGCCCAGCGCGTTCGCCAGATCGACGTCCAGGCCGTCCGGCTTGCCCTCGGCGTTCTTGAACCCGATCGGCGCGTAGCCCAGGTCGGTGCCGACCCGCAGCACCCCCGCACTGCGCACCGGGTCGGGCAGCTGCCCGTGCAGGTCGGGGGCCGCGGAATCCCCCGAGGAGGACGTGCTGGTGCAGGCCGCCAGCAGCAGTGAACCGGCCACCGCGGCGAGGCCGAGCCGCTGACCTGCACGCGGTCTCGCGTGCGGTCCTTCCTGCGGTCTCGCCGAGGGAGTAGAGGGGTGGGTGGCGAACGACATGAGGGATCCTCCTGTGGAGAGGTGGCGCGGGCCGGCGCCGGTGCGCGGGTGTGCGCGACCGGGCGCGGGGGCGGGCCTCCGGACGCGGAGCGGAAAGGCGTGGGAACGTCCGGACAACGGTGGTCGAACTCCGGATACTGCCATCCCACCCGGACGACCCCGGTGGCGGGTGTGTCAGAATCTGCTATCGGGTGACCCCCGACGCAGAACTCAGACCGCCGGTTCGCCACAGGGCCGGGGGTGCGCAGGAACGGAAGCCGTCACCGGCTCCGTATCCGAGGCACCAGCTCCCTTGCGTGTCTGCGTTCACTCCTGCGAGTGCCTGCGGACCCCTCGCTATCGGGGGCCACGCGGAACAAGACGGACCCGGTACATGTTGCGAAGCCGGTGTCCCGACGAAAGCGCAGAACACCGAAAACCCTCACCCGAGGGCGCCCGCCCGACGGCAGCGCCCCGACCCGGCCACGGGTACGCCACCGACGGCGTGCCCGTCTTCGCGCATCGGCGCGCGAACGGGTCGAAGTCCGTCGGAAACGCGCCTTCGCTGATATGACGAAGAGGTCATTGTGGCAGCGGAGATCATCACCGACACCCAGAGCACGGACGACCCGGTCGACGCCGTCTTCGCGCTGCACCGCGGCGGCAAGATGGAGATCCGGGCCACCGTCCCGGTGCGCGACGCGGACGACCTGTCCCTCGCCTACACCCCCGGCGTCGCCCGCGTCTGCACCGCGATCGCGGAGAAGCCCGAGCTGGTCAACGACTACACCTGGAAGGCCAACACCGTCGCCGTCGTCACCGACGGCACCGCGGTGCTCGGCCTCGGCGACATCGGCCCCGAGGCCTCGCTGCCCGTCATGGAGGGCAAGGCCATCCTGTTCAAGCAGTTCGGCGGCGTCGACGCGGTGCCGATCGCGCTCGCCTGCACCGAGGTCGACGAGATCGTCGAGACCGTGGTCCGGATGGCCCCGTCCTTCGGCGGCATCAACCTGGAGGACATCTCCGCCCCCCGCTGCTTCGAGATCGAGAAGCAGCTCCAGGAGCGGCTCGACATCCCGGTCTTCCACGACGACCAGCACGGCACCGCGATCGTCAGCACCGCCGCCCTGTGGAACGCCGCCAAGGTCACCGGCCGCGAGATCGGCGACCTGCGGGCCGTCATCTCCGGCGCCGGCGCCGCCGGCATCGCGATCGCCAAGATGCTGGTCGCCGCCGGCATCGGCGACGTCGCCGTCTGCGACCGCCGCGGCGTGGTCCACGAGGGCCGCGGCGACCTGACCGACGCCAAGGCGGAGATCGCCGCGCTCACCAACCGCACCGGCCTGAAGGGCAGCCTCGTGGACGCCCTGAACGGTGCGGACGTCTTCATCGGCGTCTCCGGCGGCACCGTCCCCGAGGAGGCCGTCGCCACCATGGCGCCCGGCTGCTTCATCTTCGCGATGGCCAACCCCACCCCGGAGATCCACCCCGAGGTCGCGCACCGCTACGCGGCGGTCGTCGCCACCGGGCGCTCCGACTTCCCGAACCAGATCAACAACGTGCTCGCCTTCCCCGGCATCTTCGCCGGCGCGCTGTCGGTCCGGGCCAGCCGGATCTCCGAGGGCATGAAGCTCGCCGCCGCGAAGGCCCTGGCGGGCGTCGTCGCCGACGAGCTGACCCCGCAGAAGGTCATCCCGTCCCCCTTCGACGAGCGCGTCGCCCCGGCGGTCACCCGCGCGGTCGCGGAGGCGGCGAAGGCGGAGGGTCTCGCGCGCATCTAGTACCACGAGGGGGTGGGGAGACCTGCGCGAGCGGATGGGCGCGAAGTCAGGGGCGCGGGGAACTGCGCGACAAGCGCACGTCACGTCCGCAAGGTCGCGATCAAGTGCAAGCCATTGCCCTGCGTCGCGACCTTGCGGACGTGGTGCGTTCCCCTCCGCACAGTTCCCCGCGCCCCTGGCGGTGCTCACCCTGGTTTCGCACCCTTTGGGCCTGTATGGTCCGGGCCATGTTTGCTGCCTATGCCGCCCGTATCAGTCCTGACGATCCGTTGAGCGCGCTGGAGCTGGGGGAGTTGCCCGAGCCCGAGGTGCGGCCGGGGTGGAGCGTGGTGACGGTGAAGGCCGCCACGTTGAACCACCATGACCTGTGGTCGTTGCGGGGGGTGGGGCTGCCGGCCGAGCGGCTTCCGATGATCCTGGGGTGCGACGCCTCGGGCGTCGATGAGCACGGCAACGAGGTGGTGATCCACTCGGTGATCGGACAGAGCGGTCACGGGGTGGGGCCGGACGAGCCGCGGTCGATTCTCACCGAGCGGTACCAGGGGACGTTCGCGCAGCGCGTCGCGGTGCCGACGTGGAACCTGCTGCCGAAGCCGAAGGGGCTGAGCTTCGAGCAGGCGGCGTGCCTGCCGACGGCGTGGCTGACGGCGTACCGGATGCTGTTCACCAATGCGGGCGTGAAGCCGGGTGACACGGTGCTGGTGCAGGGGGCCGGTGGCGGGGTGTCGACGGCGCTGGTGGTGCTGGCGAAGGCGGCGGGGCTGCGGGTCTGGGTGACCGGGCGGGACGAGGCCAAGCGGGCCCGGGCGGTCGAGTTGGGCGCGGATGCCGCGTTCGAGAGCGGTGCCCGGCTGCCGGAGCGGGTGGACGCGGTGATGGAGACGGTGGGCGCGGCGACCTGGTCGCACTCGGTGAAGTCGTTGCGTCCGGGCGGCACCATCGTGATCTCGGGGGCGACCAGCGGGCCGAGCCCGAAGGCGGCCGAGCTGAACCGGATCTTCTTCCTGGAGCTGAGGGTGGTCGGTTCGACCATGGGGTCCAAGGAGGAGCTGGCCGGCCTGCTGGCGCTGTGCGCGAACTCCGGGGTGCGTCCGGTGATCGACTCGGTGCGGCCGTTGGCGGAGGCCCGGGAGGCGTTCGAGCAGCTGGAGCGCGGGCAGGTGTTCGGCAAGCTGGTGCTGACCCCCTGACAGCCTGACCCCCTGAGCAGGCGAAGAGCCCCTGACCTTCCTTCAGGTCAGGGGCTCTTTGGGCTCATCGGCGCTCGTGCAGGGCGCGGGCCGCG
The DNA here is from genome assembly GCF_042873675.1 of Kitasatospora sp. NPDC004614. NCBI lineage: Bacteria > Bacillati > Actinomycetota > Actinomycetes > Kitasatosporales > Streptomycetaceae > Kitasatospora > Kitasatospora sp. NPDC004614. Next base: position 75,040 of record NZ_JBIALR010000013.1, on the reverse strand, counting down.
GCGGCCAGGGCCTGTTGGGCGCGGGCCAGGCCGGCGGCGTCCACACCGCGGTCGCGGGCGGTGTCGCGGACGTGGTCGCGGAAGCGGTCGAGCAGGCGCTCCAGTTCGCGGGCCGGGTCGCCGGCCGGGTCGGTGCGGGCCCAGTCCGGCAGCTCGGTGTCGGACTTGTCGAGGTCGATCCGGACGGGCTCTTCCGGGGCCGGCGTCTCGGTGGCCGGTGTCTCGTGGGAGCCCCAGCGGGCGGCGTCGGCGAGTGAGCCGAGGCCGCGGGTGAGTTCGGCGAGGCCCTCGGCGAGGCCGGTGGACCAGTCGCCGTGCGAGGTGTGCTCGCGGACCTGTTCCTCGATCCGGCGCTTGAGCCGCAGCGCTTCCTGCTGGGCGGCGGCGCGGGCGGCCTTGGACTGCTCGCGCAGCCGCTTGGCCTCGGCCTCGGCGGCCTTGGCCTGCTGCCGGGCCGCCTTCTCCTGCTCCTTGGCGCGCCGGGCCTGTTCCTTGGCCTCGGCCTTGAGCTGGGCGAACTGTTCCTTGGCGCGCTGCCAGGACTCCTTGTCCCGCCAGGGTGCGGCGAACGGGTCGCCGCCGGCGGCGGGGGTCTGTTCGGCCTGCTGCCAGAGTTCGGCGCGCAGGTCCTTGGCGCTGTCCCGGACGTCCTGCCGGATGGCGCCGGCCAGCTGGCCGACGGAGTCGTGGATCTCGGCCTCCAGGGACGTCAACTCGTCCTGGCGGGAGGCGAGTTCGGTGCGCCCGGTGTCCGTCAGCCGGTAGACCTTGCGGCCGCCCTCGGTGGTGTGGCTGACCAGTCCCTCGGCCTCCAGCTTGGCGAGCCGGGGGTAGACGGTGCCCGCGGAGGGCGCGTACAGGCCGTGGAAGCGCTCCTCCAGCAGGCGGATCACCTCGTACCCGTGCCGGGGGCTCTCGTCGAGCAGCTTCAGCAGGTACAGGCGAAGCCGGCCGTGGCCGAACACCGGGGTCATTTCAGGCCTCCTTGGTCAGGTCGAGCGGGCCGGAGGTCAGTTCCTTGGCCGGCCGGTCCTCCTCGGCGTCGGGACGGCGCTGGACGGTGACCGCGCCGGTGACGGTGGTCACCTGGAGGCGGCCGGCGCCGGAGCCGAGCTGGCCGGAGAGCTTCTTGGATCCCCAGCCGCCGCCGACGGCGAGTTCGGCGAAGGCGCTGGAGAGGGTGCCGCTGGTGGTGCCGGCCTCGACCTTGGCGTCGGCGAACGAGGGCAGCCGGACGCCGACCGCGCCGGAGACGGTGGTCACGCCGATGTCGGTGGGGGTGGCGGCGTCCAGGTCGAGGGTGACCGCGCCGGACACCGAGTGGGCGCGGATCCGGGTGGCGCTGCCGGCCACCAGGGTGACCGCGCCGGAGACCGTGTTGACCTTCAGCTCACCGGACAGGCCCTCGGCGTCCACGTCGCCGGAGACGGTGTTGGCGGAGACCGGGCCGGTCAGCCCGGCCAGCGTGGTGTCGCCGCTGGCGCCGTTCACCGCGACCTCGCCGGTGATGCCGGAGACGGTGGCGTGCGCGGAGACCGTGCCGACCTTGACCGCGGCGGCGGCCGGGACGGCCACCGTGATCTCGGCCCGGCGCTTGCGGCGCAGGCCGGAGAAGTACGACTTGACGGTCTCCACGGACTTCACGGCCACGCCGACCTCGGCCCAGCTGAGGTCCTTGTAGCTGACGGTGAGTACGCCGTCGATCAGGGTCACCTCGAGCGGTTCGCCCTCCAGGGCGGCGACTTCGAGGCGGGCCGGTCCCTCGGTGGGGACCACGTTCACGGTGCCGTCGACGATCCGGACGTGCAGGATGTGCGCGGCCTCGTCGAAGGTGATGGTCTCGGTGCTGTCTACCGTCTGCTGGAACATGTCCGGCTCCCCGTCCTCCCATACGCGATGTATCGCGTTCTCTTTAATATTTACGATATATCGCGTCGGGCGGAAGTCAAGGAGATCCGACCCCGATCCGGACCCGGAGCGCACCCCGGCCGACCCCGACCCCACCCTGAAGGGCGACCCCGGGACCGCCCGGAAAAGCCGGCGGCCCGGGAGGCGAGAACGCCTGCCGGGCCGCGCTGCTGAGGGCTTGTCAGTCCTCGTCGTCCTCGTCGTCCAGCCGGGCCAGCCAGGTGGCCAGCCGCTCCACCGGCACCTCGAAGTCCGGGTTCAGGTCGACGAACTCGCGCAGGCGCTCGGCCAGCCACTCGAAAGTGACCTCCTCCTCGCCACGCCGGCTGTCCAGCTCCTCGATGCCGCGGTCGGTGAAGTACACGGTTACTCGCTCCGGTGGGTGGTTCTGGTACGCCGCCGCCCAGGATAGTGCGCCGCCCGGGAACGGGTGCGGCCCCCGCCCCCGGAGACCGGGGACGGGGGCCGACAGGGCCGGGCGGGCGTCAGCGCGTCAGAGCGCGAACACCTCGTCGACCAGGGCCGCCTGCTCGGCGGCGTGCCGCTTGGCCGAGCCGACCGCGGGGGCCGAGGAGGCCGTGCGGGCGACGCGGCGCAGGCGGGCGCCACCGTTGGCGGAGCGGCCGATGACGACCTGCAGGTGGTCGACCAGGTTCATCGCGATGAACGGCCAGGCACCCTGGTTGGCCGGCTCCTCCTGCGCCCAGACGAACTGGACACCCTCGCCGTAGCGGGCCAGCTCCTCCTGGAGCTCCGCGATCGGCAGCGGGTACAGGCGCTCGACGCGGACGATCGCGGTGTCGGTGACGCCACGCTCGGTCCGGGCCGCCTCCAGGTCGTAGTAGAACTTGCCGGAGGTGATGACCACCTTGCGGACCTGCGCCGGGTCCACCGTGCTGTCGCCGATCACCGGGCGGAACGAGCCGCTCATGAACTCGGACGACGAGGACGCCGCGGCCTTCAGACGCAGCATCGACTTCGGGGTGAAGACGACCAGCGGCTTGTGGTGCGGGTTGTGCGCCTGCCAGCGCAGCAGGTGGAAGTAGTTCGACGGCAGGGTCGGCATGGCGACCGTCATGTTGTCCTGCGCGCACAGCGCCAGGAAGCGCTCCGGGCGGGCGGACGAGTGGTCCGGGCCCTGGCCCTCCATGCCGTGCGGCAGCAGCAGGGTGACGCCGGAGTGCTGGCCCCACTTCTGCTCGGCGGACGCGATGTACTCGTCGACCATGGTCTGCGCGCCGTTGACGAAGTCGCCGAACTGCGCCTCCCACATGACCAGCGCGTTCGGGCGGGTCAGCGAGTAGCCGTACTCGAAGCCCATCGCCGCGTACTCGCTGAGCAGCGAGTCGTAGACGGTGAAGCGGGCCTGGTCCTCGGTCAGGTACATCAGCGGGGTGTAGTCCTCGCCGGTGTTCCGGTCGATCAGCACCGCGTGGCGTTGGCCGAAGGTGCCGCGGCGGGAGTCCTGGCCGGCCAGCCGGACCGGGTGGCCCTCCATCAGCAGCGAGCCGATGGCGAGCGCCTCGCCGGTCGCCCAGTCGATGGTGTTGTCCTCGATCGAGGCGGCGCGGCGCTGGAGCTGCGGCAGCAGACGCGGGTGCACGGTCAGCCAGTCCGGCAGGTTGACCTGCGAGGCGGCGATCCGCTTGATCATCTCGGCGGAGATGCCGGTCTGGATGGACACCGGGAAGTCCGCGACCGGGCGGCCGGTCTCGGCCGGCGCCGGGGCGGCGGTGGCCTCGCGGACCTCCGCGAACACCTTCTCCAGCTGTCCCTGGAAGTCCTGGAGCGCCTGCTCCGCCTCTTCCATGGTGATGTCGCCGCGACCGATCAGCGCCTCGGTGTACAGCTTGCGCACCGAACGCTTCTTGTCGATCAGGTCGTACATCAGCGGCTGGGTGAACGACGGGTTGTCGGCCTCGTTGTGACCGCGGCGGCGGTAGCAGATGAGGTCGATCACGACGTCCTTGTGGAACTGCTGACGGAACTCGAAGGCCAGCCGCGCGACGCGGACCACGGCCTCCGGGTCGTCGCCGTTCACGTGGAAGATCGGCGCCTCGATCATCCGGGCGACGTCGGTGCAGTACATCGACGAGCGCGAGGAGGTCGGGGCGGCGGTGAAGCCGACCTGGTTGTTGACCACGATGTGCACGGTGCCGCCGGTGCGGTAGCCGCGCAGCTGCGACATGTTCAGGGTCTCCGCGACCACGCCCTGGCCCGCGAAGGCCGCGTCGCCGTGGATCTGGATCGGCAGCACCGGGAAGGTCGTGCCGCCGAAGTCCAGGATGTCCTGCTTGGCGCGGGCGATGCCCTCGACGACCGGGTCGACCGTCTCCAGGTGGGACGGGTTCGCGGCCAGCGACACCTTGATGGTCTCGCCGTCCAGGCCGGTGAAGGTGCCCTCGGAGCCCAGGTGGTACTTCACGTCGCCCGAGCCGTGCATCGACTTCGGGTCGAGGTTGCCCTCGAACTCGCCGAAGATCTTGCCGAACGGCTTGCCGACGATGTTCGCCAGCACGTTCAGGCGGCCGCGGTGCGCCATGCCGATGACGGCCTCGTCGAGGCGGTGCTCGGCGGCGGCGTCGATGGTGGCGTCCAGCAGCGGGATGAGCGACTCGCCGCCCTCCAGCGAGAAACGCTTCTGCCCGACGTACTTGGTCTGCAGGAAGGTCTCGAACGCCTCGGCCGAGTTCAGCCGGCGCAGGACGCGCAGCTGCTCCTCGCGCTCCGGCTTGGTGTACGGCTTCTCCAGGCGCTCCTGCAGCCACTTGCGCTGCGCCGGGTCCTGGATGTGCATGTACTCGATGCCGACGGTGCGGCAGTACGTGTTGCGCAGCAGGCCGAGGATGTCGCGGAGCTTCATCATCTTCTGGCCGCCGAAGCCGCCGACCGCGAACTCGCGCTCCAGGTCCCACAGGGTGAGGCCGTGCGTGGTGACGTCCAGGTCGGGGTGCTTGCGCTGCATGTACTCCAGCGGGTCGGTGTCGGCCATCAGGTGACCGCGGACCCGGTAGGAGTGGATGAGCTCCATGACGCGCGCGGTCTTGTTGACCTCGTCGTCGTGCGTGGTCGCCACGTCGGTGGCCCAGCGCACCGGCTCGTACGGGATCCGCAGAGCCTCGAACACCTCGTCGTAGAAGTTGTTCGCGCCCAGCAGCAGCTGGTGGATCGAGCGGAGGAACTCGCCAGAGGCCGCGCCCTGGATGACCCGGTGGTCGTAGGTCGAGGTGAGCGTCATGATCTTGGAGACGCCCAGGCGGGCCAGGGTCTCCGGGGAGGAGCCCTGGAACTCGGCCGGGTACTCCATCGCGCCGACGCCGACGATGGTGCCCTGGTTCTGCATCAGGCGCGGCACGGAGTGCACGGTGCCGATGCCGCCCGGGTTGGTCAGCGAGACCGTGACGCCGGTGAAGTCGTCCATGGTCAGCTTGTTGGCGCGGGCCCGGCGGACGATGTCCTCGTAGGCCTGCCAGAAGCCGAAGAAGTCGAGCGTCTCGGCCTTCTTGATGGCCGCGACGACCAGCTGGCGGTCGCCGTTCGGCTTGACCAGGTCGATGGCGAGGCCCAGGTTCACGTGCTCGGGCTTCACCAGGTAGGACTTGCCGTCCTCCACCTTGTAGCTGTAGTTCATGCCCGGGTTGGCCTTCACGGCCTGAACCAGCGCGTAGCCGATCAGGTGGGTGAAGGAGACCTTGCCGCCGCGGGCGCGCTGCAGGTGGTTGTTGATGACGATGCGGTTGTCGATCAGCAGCTTGGCGGGCACCGCGCGCACCGAGGTGGCGGTCGGAACCTCCAGCGAAGCATCCATGTTCGACGCGACGGCCTTGGACGGGCCACGCAGCTGCACCAGCTCCGGGCCCTCGGTGGCGGCCTTCGCGGCGGCGGCCGGGGCCGGAGCCGGGGTCGCGGCCTTCGGCGCGGGCGGCGCGGCGGGAGCGGCGGCCAGCGGCGCGGGGGCCACCGGCTGCGCGGGCGCCGGGGTGGCGGCCATTGGAGTGGCATCGGCCGGAGAAGTCGCGGCCGGAGCAGCGGCAACAGGAGCGGCAACGGGGGCCGGCTGGGCGCCGACCGGGGTTGCGGCCTGGGTCACGGGAGTCACCTCGGTACCGGGCTTGTAGTCGGCGAAAAAGTCCCACCAGGCACGGTCGACCGAAGCCGGGTCCTGGAGGTACTGCTGGTAGATCTCGTCGACGAGCCACTCATTGGGGCCGAAGCCAGTGGAGCTTGCCGAGCTGGGGGTTTCTTGGTGTGGCGACACGGGGCAACCGCCCTCTTCCGCTTCCTTTTGGGATGGTGGACAGCGGGGATTAAGGCTACGCCTCCGACCAGTGATCGCGCAGTCCCCGATGGTCAGGCGTCGCCCAGATCACATCGGTGGACCGGATTTTGGCTGGAACTGTGCGTTAGAGATGCCGGAAAGCAGGGAACCCGCAGCCGGGGCGATCACTGCCATACCGAGTGAAAATCGGACGAACAGGCGGGCCGGGACGGTCCGTTGACTGTCCCGGCCCGGCCTCGAACGCGGTTTGTACCGGTTCCGCCACAAACTAGACGGCGATCGCGCTTTCACCCGGCAGGGTGACCTCGATCCGGCAGCCCGCGGCGGCCTCCGCCACCCGGATCCGGCCGCCGTGCAGGTCCACCGCCCAGCGGGCGATGGCCAGCCCGAGGCCGGTTCCGCCGTCACTGCCCGGGCCGAGCGCCGTCGGCGAACCGCTGCGGCCGAACCGCTCGAACACCCGCTCCCGGTCGGCGACCGGAATGCCCGGACCCTGGTCCTCCACCTCCAGCAGCAGCCCGCCGCCCTCCGCCGCCCGGGCCCGCACCGTCACGGTGCCGCCGGCCGGCGAGTGCTTGCAGGCGTTGTCCACCAGATTGGCCACCACCTGGTGCAGCCGCTCCGCGTCCGCCACCGCCGACAGCTCGGCCGGCTGTACGTCGACCGCCAGCCGCACGTCCTCGCGCCGGGCGTACGCTCCGCCCGCCGTCGCGCCGTCCACCGTCACGCCCCGCAGCACGCCGTCCAGGAACTCCCGCACCTGGAACGGGCGGCAGTCCAGCGGGACGACGCCGTCGTCCAGCTTCGACAGGTCCAGCAGGTGGGTGACCAGCCGGCCCAGGCGTTCGGTCTGCTCCAGCGCGGTGCCCAGGTTCTTCGGGTCCGGCTTCACCACGCCGTCCACCACGTTCTCCAGCAGGCCGCGCAGCGCCGCGATCGGCGTGCGCAACTCGTGCGAGACATTGGCGATCAGCTCGCGGCGGTGCCGGTCGGCGGCCTCCAGGTCGCCGGCCATCCGGTTGAAGGTGTCGGCCAGCTCGCCGATCTCGTCCCGGGAGGACACGTCCACCCGGGCGGTGTAGTCGCCCTCGGCCATCGACCGGGCCGCCGCCGTCATGTCCCGCAGCGGCGCGGTCAGACCGTTCGCCAGGAACTGCATGAACAGCAGCGAGGCGATCAGCGAGAAGATCATGATGATCCGGATCTGGGTCTCCGACCGGATCGCCACCACCACCATGCCGGTGGCCAGCACCACCGAGACCACCACCAGCATCGCCAGCTTGCCCTTGACCGAGCGCACCGGATCGAACGGGCGGATGTCGGCCCACACCCGGCGCGCGGCGCGCACCGCCAGCGGGGGCTGCGGGGTCGGCTCGGCTTCCCCGTTGCGTTGCTGTGGAAAGGTCATGTGTCCCCAGAACTCGTCCCCCGTGCACGACCGGACCGCCGCGCGGGCCCCCCGGAGGCCCGGACCGGCGGTTCCGGGTCAGGACAGCGGAGCCTCCAGCGCGTAACCCACGCCGTGCACCGTACGGATCCAGCTCGCACCGATCTTCCGGCGCAGCGCCTTCACGTGACTGTCGACCGTGCGGGTGCCGGACGCGTCGGTCCAGTCCCACACCTCGGCCAGCAGCTGCTCGCGGGTCAGCACCGCACGCGGCTGCGCGGCCAGGCAGGCCAGCAGGTCGAACTCGGTCGGCGTCAGGTGCACGTCGCCCGAACCCAGCCGGACCCGGCGCTGCACGTGGTCGATCTCCAGCTCGCCGAAGCGCAGGCTGCCGAGAGCCGGCGTGCGGGCCGCCTGCTGGGCGCGCTCCACCCGGCGCAGCAGCACGTTCACCCGGGCCGCCAGCTCGCGCATCGAGAACGGCTTGGTCATGTAGTCGTCCGCGCCGACGCCCAGACCGACCAGCAGGTCCGTCTCGTCGTCCCGCGCGGTCAGCATCAGCACCGGCACCGGGCGCTGGGCCTGGATCCGGCGGCACACCTCGAGGCCGTCGAAGCCCGGCAGCATGATGTCGAGCACCACCAGGTCGGGCTGCCAGGTGTGGAACCCGTCCACTGCGCCCGGCCCGTCGTGGGCCACCGCCACCTTGAAGCCCTCGGCTCCCAGGCGCGCCGCGATCGACTCCGCGATGGTCGGCTCGTCCTCCACGACGAGCACCCGTCGCTGGGTACCCACCGGGCCACTGCTGATCGTCTCTTGCTGAATCTCTGTCACGGTCACGCCACCGCCCCCAGGGCTGCGGGCCGGCCGTCTGTGGGGACGGCGGGCTCCGCGTCGTAGTCGTCTCAATCCGTCTTGGGCTGTTGCCCCGCCCGCCGGTGCTGCTCCTGGCAGCGTACGGACGCCGTCCCCGCCCGGGTGGGCTGACCGGATGATTCCGGCCGGGACCGTCATGCTTGGCAGGTCCCCGATCGGACGGGCACGGGCCAGTACCTTACCCAAAGCACTTGCGACCTGTAACGGTACGTGTGCGAGCGGCATATGCACGGACAGTGGTCTTCACAGGACTTACCCAGACACCTCTCACCTGCCACCCGTATCGTGGGGCGGACGAAGCGTTCGGGAGGCACGATGACCAGCGCGGAACTGCGACGACGGCTGATCCGGCCGGGCCTGCGGGCCGTCCCCACCCCCCGGGCGAACCCGTTCGCGCTCGGTTACCTCGGCCTGCTGCTCGGCACCACGCTCTACGCCCGCTTCGGCGACCCCGACACCGTGCACCGGCTCCAGTCGGTGTCCTCCACCGACGCGCACAACCTGCTCGTCCACCCCGTGGTCTCCCTCATCGGCAGCGGCCTGTGGGTCGCCGGCTCGGTCTGGGCGCCCTACTTCTGGGCCTTCCTCTGCACCGTCGCACCTCTTGAACGACGGGCGGGGGGAGTCCGTGCCCTCGGCGTCTTCGGGGCCGGGCACATCGGCGCGACGCTGCTCTCGCAGGGGGTGGCCGTGGCGAGTGTGGCCGGCGGGGCGGCCGGGCCTGATGTGCTGGACGCGATGGACATCGGCGTCAGTTACGGGGTGCTGGCCTCGCTCGGCGGGCTGGCCGGACTGCTGCCGCGGCCCGGGCGGGCCGTTGCGCTGGGCGCGGGGCTGGCGTTGATCGGGCACCAGTTGTTCTCCGACCCCGATCTGGTGACTTCGGTCGGGCACCCGGCGGCGTTGCTGTTGGGTGTGGCGATGTGGCCGTGGCTGAGGCGCGGCAGGGGGCCGCGCGGGCCGGAGCGGGTGTGGGCGTGGAAGCGCTCGACGGCCGTCGCGGAGGGCTGAGACGTCCACCCTGAGTCCCCTTCGCTCAGGGTGAACACCCGGAGGGGAACAACCGAGGCGTGCCAAACCTTAGTCAGGTCAGCTCAACTTCACTGACTGGGGAGAGATCATGGCATCGACGTCCATTCCGCTCACTCTGCCCGTGCTGCCCCTCGACGACGAGGTGGTGCTCCCTGGCATGGTGGTTCCGCTGGAGCTTTCGGATCCGGAGGTGAGGGCTGCCGTGGAGGCGGCCAGGGCGGGGAGCAACGGGGGGAAGCCGCAGGTGCTGCTGGTGCCGCGGCTCGACGGGTCGTACGCGGCGGTGGGTGCGCTGGCGACGGTCGAGCAGGTCGGGCGGCTGGCGGACGGCGACCCGGCGGCGCTGGTACGCGCGGTGCGCCGGGTGCGGATCGGCAAGGGGACGACCGGGCCGGGGGCGGCGCTGTGGGTGGAGACCACGCCGTTCCAGGAGTCGGACGCCGGGCTGCCGGTGGCAGGTCGGGCGGCCGAGCTGGCCAAGGAGTACAAGGCGCTGTCCACCAAGTGGCTGCGCAAGCGCGGGGCATGGCAGATCGTGGACCGGGTGGCCGCGATCGAGGACATCGGCGAGCTCGCGGACAACATCGGGTACGCGCCGTTCGCCACCGCCGAGCAGAAGCTGAAGGTGCTGCTGGAGGCCGACCGCCAGGCCCGGCTGGAGTACGCGCTGGGCCTGCTGCGCGAGCACCTCGCGGAGGAGGAGGTCAACGACACCATCCGCAAGGACGTCGAGGAGGGCGTCGCCAAGCAGCAGAAGGAGTTCCTGCTGCGCCGCCAGCTGGAGGCCGTCCGCAAGGAGCTGGCCGAGCTGAACGGTGAGGCGGGTACTGAGGAGGATGACTACCGGGCGCGGGTGGAGGCGGCCGAGCTGCCCGAGAAGGTCCGGGAGGCGGCGCTCAAGGAGGTCGACAAGCTGGAGCGTTCCAGTGATCAGTCGCCCGAGGGCTCGTGGATCCGCACCTGGCTGGACACCGTGCTGGAGCTGCCGTGGAACGAGCGCTCCGAGGATTCGTACGACATCGCCGCCGCGCGTGCCGTGCTGGACGCCGACCACACCGGCCTGGCGGACGTGAAGGACCGGATCGTCGAGTACCTGGCGGTCCGCAAGCGCCGGGCCGACCAGGGGCTCGGCCAGATCGGCGGCCGGCGCGGAGGTGCGGTGCTGGCGCTGGTCGGCCCGCCCGGTGTCGGCAAGACCTCGCTGGGCGAGTCGGTGGCCCGCGCGATGGGCCGGTCGTTCGTCCGGGTGGCGCTGGGTGGCGTCCGGGACGAGGCGGAGATCCGCGGCCACCGGCGGACGTACGTGGGTTCGATCCCCGGCCGGATCGTCCGGGCGATCAAGGAGGCCGGGACGATGAACCCGGTGGTGCTGCTGGACGAGATCGACAAGGTCGGCTCGGACTACCGGGGCGACCCGGCGGCGGCGCTGCTCGAGGTGCTGGACCCGGCACAGAACCACACCTTCCGGGACCACTACTTGGAGGTCGAGCTCGACCTGTCCGACGTGGTGTTCCTGGCCACCGCCAATGTGCTGGAGGCCATCCCGGAGCCGCTGCTGGACCGGATGGACCTGGTCCGGCTGGACGGCTACACCGAGGACGAGAAGGTCTCCATCGCCCGCGACCACCTGCTGCCCCGCCAGCTCGCCAAGGCGGGCCTCGCCGCGGAGCAGCTGACGGTGGACGAGGAGGCGCTGCGCCGGCTCGCCGCCGAGTACACCCGGGAGGCGGGCGTCCGGAACCTGGAGCGGTCGATCGCGCGGATCCTGCGCAAGGTCGCCGCGCAGACCGAGCTGGGCGAGCGCGAGCTGCCGGCCGCGATCGGCCCGGACGACCTGCGCGCGCTGCTGGGCCGGCCGCACCACGTGCCGGAGTCGGCGCAGGAGCCGACCGAGCGCCGCACCGCGGTGCCCGGGGTGGCGACCGGCCTGGCGGTCACCGGGGCCGGTGGTGACGTCCTCTACATCGAGGCGTCGCTGGCGGACGCGGAGACCGGCTCGACCGGGCTGACGCTGACCGGGCAGCTGGGCGACGTGATGAAGGAGTCGGCGCACATCGCGCTCTCCTACCTGCGTTCGCGCGGCGCCGAGCTGGAGCTGCCGGTGACGGGCCTGCGCGAGCGGGGCATCCACCTGCACGTGCCGGCCGGCGCGGTGCCGAAGGACGGCCCGAGCGCGGGCATCACGATGACCACGGCGCTGGCCTCGCTGCTGTCGGGGCGCAAGGTGCGCACCGACGTGGCGATGACCGGCGAGGTGTCGCTGACCGGCCGGGTGCTGCCGATCGGTGGGGTCAAGCAGAAGCTGCTGGCCGCGGACCGGGCCGGGGTCACCACGGTGATCATCCCGAAGCGCAACGAGGCGGACCTGGACGACGTCCCCGCCGAGGTGCTGGAGCGGCTCACGGTGCACGCCGTGTCCGACGTCCGGGAGGTGCTGCGGCTGGCGCTGGAGCCGGCGGAAGTGCTGGTCGCGGCGGCCTGATGACGGCCGAGGGGCCGGGGAGTGTCCACTCCCCGGCCCCTGGTGGTTGCCGATTGTGGCCCATGGCAGACTTCCGGCATGCCGTCCCCTACGCAGCGCGCGCTGACCGCAATGCCGGAGAACTTCCGTCCGTTCCTGGTCAAGCACCGCAAGTTGGTGAAGTTCCTCGTGGTCGGAGGAACCTGCTTCGTGCTCACCATGTTGATCAACTTCGCTCTGAAGATGACCGTCTTCGAGGCCAAGCCGCTCGTCGCCCTGACCGTCGCGACCGTGATCGCCACCGGCGTCTCGTACGTGCTGAACCGGCAGTGGTCCTTCCGGGCCGCCGGCAAGCATCGCGAGGCCGTCCTGTTCGTCGTGGTCAGCGCTCTCGCGGTCGGTGTCAACGACCTTCCGCTGGCGGCCTCGCGCTACCTGTTCGACCTGCGGGAACCGCACGTCACCCACATGACCCAGGAGGTCGCCGACTTCCTCAGCGGCATGATCCTGGGCACCCTGCTGGCGATGGTGTTCCGCTACTGGGCGATGAACCGGTACGTGTTCACCCGGTTGTCGGACCGGGTGAACGAGGAGCAGGGGCGGGCGACCGAGCGGGTCTGACCCCGCCCCTTTCCGTGACGGCCGCTCACGCCTCCGCGGAGGCGGGGCGGCCGACGAGCGGACGGCGGGCCGCCGCGACGAAGGTCACCGCGACACCGATCGCGGCCCAGACCGCCAGCACCGTCAGCGGCATCGCCATCGCGGACGAGCCCAGGTAGGCGATGGAGCGGGTGGCCGAGGTGCCGGCGCCGTTCGGGATCCACTCGCCGATCGCCCGCCAGAACGTCGGCAGCAGCGGCGGCGGGTAGACGCCGCCCGCGCTGGGGTTGCCCAGCACCACGAACACCAGCACGGCCACGCCGATGCCGATGATGTCGAACAGGCACTGCAGCGCCATGGTGAACGCGCCGACCGAGAACACCACGAGCGCGCCGATCGCGGACAGCGCCAGGATCGAGCCGGGCAGCGCGTCCAGGATCGGGCCGGTGATCAGCGTGCCGCCGAAGCCCGCGGCGATCGAGTAAAGCGCCAGGGTGCCCAGGCGCACCGCGGCCCGGTTGGCGTTGGCGGGGCGGGCACCGGCGCTGACGCCGAGGATCGAGGCGACCAGGTAGCCGCCGACGCACCAGCCGACCACCAGGTAGAAGCTGGACAGGCCCTTGCCGTCGCCGGAGGCCAGCGGAATGGTGTCCTGCACCTCGACGGTGCGGTGCTGGGCGGCCGCGACCTTGGTGACGATCAGCTCGGCGGCGCCGGAGGCGGCCGGGCCGCGGGCCTCGGCGACCAGCAGGGTGTCCTGGGTGCCGGCCGGGTCGAACACCCAGGCCGCGTAGATCTTCTGGTCCTTGATCCGGGCCTTCGCGGTCTCCGCGTCGGGCACGACGGACGCGCGCACCGCGTCGTCCGGGACGGACTCCAGGGCGGCGGTCAGCTTCGGAGCGACCTCGGGCGGGGCAACCACTGCGATGGACAGCTGGTGCGGCTTCGGCTGGTGGAGAGCACCCACGTACGAGGTGATGAAGCCGAGCTGGAGCAGCAGGACGGCGACAACCAGGAGGAACGCGCGTGGTGTCACCGCGTCCTTGAGGTCGGCGACGAATCCCTTTGCAGGCTCTGCCATGGGCGGGCATCTCCCTATCAATCCGGTACCAGTACACAAATCGGATACTTAATATCATGAAACAGTTGCGCCCCGGAGAACGTGCAGGCTGCGCGATACTGAGCGCCATGAACGACCCCGTGGCAGAGTCGAACGCCGCCGAACTGGCATTTCTCGCGGTCGAGCGCGAGGTGGCGACGCTGTTCCGGCGCAGCAGGGCCCGGGCCGCCGAGGTTTCCCGGCAGGTGCACCCCAAGCTGGAGGCCGGGGCGTACGTCCTGCTCTCCTTCATTCGGGAGTCCGGGCAGGCGCGGGTGACCGACATCGGGCTGCACTTCGGCGTGGGCAAGGCCACGGTGAGCCGGCAGATCCGGGCGATCGAGGAGCTGGGGCTGCTGCGGCGGGAGACCGACCCGCTGGACCGGCGGGCCTCGCTGGTGTCGCTGACCGAGGAGGGCGAGCGGCGGTTCGCGGCCGCCCGGGAGGCGCGGATGGCGCGCTTCCGGGCCTCGCTGGAGGCGTGGGAGGTGGGCGAGCTGGAGCAGTTCGCGCGCCTGCTGGAGCGGTTCAACGAGCTGACCGAAGGGGTCTGACCCGTTCTGACCTGGGCCTTTGAGGGGGCCCTTTACTTTGACTTGAATAAAGTTGTCTTAGTCAACTATCGGCGTATAGTTGCTTGAGGCAACGAATTTTTAGTCGAAGGAAACGCATGTCGACGACCCCCCAGACACTCCCGCAGGCCCAGCTGTCCCACCGCCAAGTGCTCGAAGCCCTCTCGGGCCTGCTGCTCGGCCTGTTCGTGGCCGTGCTGTCCTCCACGGTCGTCTCCAACGCGCTCCCGCGGATCCTCCACGACCTGCACGGTGGCGAGTCCGCCTACACCTGGGTGGTCACCGCCGCCCTGCTCTCGATCACCGCCGCCACCCCGCTCTGGGGCAAGCTCTCCGACCTGGTCAGCAAGAAGCTGCTGGTCCAGATCGCCATGGTGATCTACGTGCTCTCCTCGGCACTGGCCGGTCTGTCGCAGAGCATCGGCATGCTGATCTTCTGCCGCGTGCTGCAGGGCATCGGCGCCGGCGGTGTGATCGCGCTCGGCCAGATCTGCCTGGCCGCGATGGTCCCGCCGCGCGAGCGCGGCCGGTACAGCGGCTACTTCGGCGCGGTGTTCGCACTCGCCACCCTCGGCGGCCCGCTGATCGGCGGCGTCATCGTGGACACCTCCTGGCTCGGCTGGCGCTGGTGCTTCTACGTCGGCGTCCCGTTCGCCCTGCTCGCCATCCTGGTGCTGCAGCGCACCCTGAAGCTCCCCGAGCAGACCGTCCGCAAGCCGAAGATCGACTACCTGGGCGCGGTGCTGATCACTGCCGCCGTCAGCCTGCTGATGATCTGGATCTCGCTGGCCGGCAAGAACTACGACTGGGTGTCCTGGCAGACCGCGGTGATGGTGCTCGGCGGCCTGGCACTGGCCGGACTGTTCGTCGCCGTCGAGAAGCGCGCCGCCGAGCCGCTGATCCCGCTCGACCTGTTCCGCCACCGCACCGTCGCGCTCGCCTCGGTGGCCTCCGCCTTCGTCGGCGTCGGCATGTACGGCACCACCACCTTCCTCGGCCAGTACTTCCAGCTCGCCAAGGAGAAGACCCCCACCCAGGCCGGTCTGCTCACCCTGCCGATGATCCTCGGCCTCGCGGTGTCCTCCACGGTGGCCGGAAAGCTCATCACCAAGTACGGCAAGTGGAAGGGCTACCTGGTGGGCGGCACCGTGATGCTCGCCGTCGGACTCGGCCTGATGGGCACCGCCCGGGCCGGCACCTCGTACGGGCTGCTCGCGCTCTACATGGCGGTGGCCGGCATCGGCCTCGGCCTGACCAGCCAGAACCTGGTCCTCGCGGTGCAGAACACCGTCCCGCGCCACGAACTGGGCGCGGCCAGCTCGGTGGTCACCTTCTTCCGCACCATGGGCGGCGCGATGGGCGTCTCCGCGCTCGGCGCGCTGCTGGGGCACAAGGTCGCCTCGTACATGGCGGAGAACTTCGTCAAGGCCGGTCTGCCCGCCCCCGCGGGCGGCGGCGACGGCATCCCGGACCTGCACGCGCTGCCCGCCCGGATCGTCCCGCTGGTCACCGACGCGTTCGGGCACGGCGTCGGCACCGTGTTCCTGGTCGCCGCCCCGTTCGCGGTGGTCGGCTTCCTGCTGGTGCTGTTCATCCGCGAGGTGCCGCTGCGCACCGCCGACGACGACCGGGCCGCCGCCCCGGCCGCCAAGGCCGCGGAGCTGGTCACCGACTGATCGCTGCCGACATGCGTGAAGGGCCCCGCGGGAATCCGGCGGGGCCCTTCGTCGTGTCTGCTCGCGTTACTTGGCGGCGATCAGCGAGATGCCGTACGCGACCACCGCGGCGCAGGCGGTGAAGCACACGACCGCGGCGGCCAGTGCCGGGACGCCCTTGCCGGTGCCGGCCTCGACGGCCGCCTCGCGGCGGGTCAGCGCCAGGTTGCCCAGCGCGAAGACGGTGACGACGGCGAGGGTGACGGCCAGGCTGACGCCCGCGGTCTCGGCCAGAGCGGCCCACTTGATGTGCATGATTCGTAGTCCTTTCAGGCCGCGATGGTGGTCTGGCCGGTCGGGCTGCCGGTGACCGGCAGGTCCACCGTCTCGCTGTCGTGCACGTTGCCGGCGTGCACCGGCTGGCGGCGGGAGATCAGCCACATCGAGCCGGCGCCGAGCACCAGCGCCACGCCGACCACGGCCACGCCCCAGTCGCCCTGGTTCGCGATCAGGGCGGCCAGGCCGGACACCGCGGCGGCGGCCGGCAGGGTCAGGCCCCAGGTGTAGACCATGCGGCGGACCATGCCCCAGCGCAGCTTGCCCGACGGGCCGCCGAGGCCCGCGCCCATGATGCCGCCGGAGCAGACCTGGGTGGTGGACAGGCCGTAGCCCATGTGCGAGGAGGTCAGGATTACGGTCGCGGCGGCGGTCTCCGAGGCGAAGCCCTGCGGCGGCCGGATGTCGGCCAGGCCGGAGCCCATCGAGCGGATGATCCGCCAGCCGCCCATGTAGGTGCCCAGCGCGATCGCCAGACCGGCGCTGATGATCACCCAGGTCGGCGGGCCGTCGCCCTTGTGCAGCTGGCCGGCCGAGATCAGGGTCAGCGTGATGATGCCCATGGTCTTCTGCGCGTCGTTGGTGCCGTGCGCCAACGAGATCAGCGAGGAGGAGAAGATCTGGCCCCGCCGGAAGCCCTTCTCGGTGCTCTTCTTCGGGCTGCTGCCGGCGATCAGGTAGGCCAGCTTGGTGGCGCCCCAGGAAGCGACGCCCGCGATGATCGGGGAGGCCACCGCCGGGATCAGGATCTTGGAGACCACCACGCTGAAGTTGACGCCGCCGATGCCGGCGCCGACCACGGTCGCGCCGATCAGGCCGCCGTACAGGGCGTGCGAGGAGGACGAGGGCAGGCCCTTGAGCCAGGTCAGCAGGTTCCACAGGATCGCGCCGACCAGGGCGGCGAAGATGATCGAGGGTTGCAGTCCGGCCTTCTCGTTGACGATGCCACCCGAGATGGTGGTGGCCACCTTGACCGAGAGGAAGGCACCACCGAAGTTCAGCACCGCGGCGATGGCCACGGCGACCTTGGGCTTGAGGGCGCCGGTGGCGATGGAGGTGGCCATCGCGTTGGCGGTGTCGTGGAAGCCGTTCGTGAAGTCGAAGGCGAGCGCCGTGATGATCACAACGGCCACCAGGAACGTGATGTGTTCCATACCCAAACAATCGTCGAAGGTGTCGGACTGACGTTGCTGTCCTCGGTGACCGTAGGAAGCGATGGTGAACGGGAGGTTAACTCGGCACGGAGTTGTGGTTCCTTGGGTGGCGTGGGAGTTGCCGGGGCGTCGGTTTTCCATGGAGATCGCGGAATCCGATGAGAGGGTTGTCACACTCCCGCGCGGATGAGAATTCACTTCACGCCCCCCTGGGCATCTGCCGGGAACTCCCTCCGCATGGCAGGATCGGTCCGATCGCCGACGGGAACCAGGGGAGGGCCGGCCGATGGGGGCAGGGCAGCGCGCGGAATCGACCGGGATGCGGCCGTGGGTACGCGCCGCACTGCGTTGCGGGGCGGTGCTCGCCGTCGCCGCACTGACCTTGCCGTTCGCCTCCGCCGCGTACGCCGCGCCGGACCCCGGAGCCTCGACCTCCGCCCCCGGGGCCGACCCGCTGGCTGAGGCCAAGCGGACCCTCGGCCCGCTGCTGGAGCAGCTGCACACCCTGTACCAGGAGGCCGAGGCCGCCACCGAGCAGTACAACGGCACGGTGGCCCGGCTCGCCGAGCAGCAGGCCAACGTCCAGGACCTGAACGCCCGGGTGACCCGGCAGCAGGAGGCCGTGGACACCGGCAACGACCTGGCCGCCCAGCTGGCCGGCGCGCAGTACCGCAACAGCCAGATATCCGGGTACGCCGAGATGCTGCTGGCCAAGGACCCGTACGAGGCGGTGGTGATCGCCGGACTGCTGGACTCTGTCGGGCGCTCGCAGAAGGAGTTCCTGGAGCGGCTGAAGTCCGACCGGGACACCCTCGCCGCCGCGCAGCTGGCCGCCCAGCAGGCGCTGACCGAGGCGCAGACGCTGGCCGGTCAGCAGGAGCAGCAGAAGAACACCGTGGCCAAGAAGCTGGCCGACGTGGAGACCCTGGTCGGCTCGCTCACCGGCGCCCAGCGCAGCGAGCTGGAGGCGCTGGAGAAGCAGCAGGCCGACCAGGCGCAGCTGACCTTCCTGGCATCCGGCGCACTCGGCAAGGGCGAGCGCACGCCGTCCGCGATGGGCCGCAAGGCGGTGCAGTACGCGCTCCAGCAGCTCGGCAAGGACTACGTGTGGGGCGGTGCCGGGCCGGACGTGTTCGACTGCTCGGGCCTCACCTCGCAGGCCTGGCTGCACGCCGGGAAGGCCATCCCGCGCACCAGCCAGGAGCAGTGGGCGCAGCTCAAGCACGTGGCGCTGAACGAGATGCGCCCCGGTGACCTGGTGGTCTACTACGGCGGCGCCACCCACATCGGGATGTACATCGGCGGCGGCCTGGTCGTGCAGGCCCCGCGCACCGGCGACGTGGTGAAGGTGTCGAAGGTCGGCGCGATGCCGATCCTGGGCGCCGTCCGGCCCGATCCGGAGGACTCGGCGGACGACGCGGGCGGCGAGTGGAAGGTGCCGGACGTGAAGGCCGGCGAGTCGAAGATCGGGCCCGCCAAGCCGTCCACGCTGCCGCCGGCGCCGAGCACGCCCGCGCCGAGCACGCCTGCGCCGAGCACCCCGGGCCCGAACGTCCCGGGGCCGGACACGAAGCCCAGCAACCCCGGCACCATCCCGTCGCAGCCCGGTGGCAGCGGCTCGCCGAGCACCGGTTCGAGCAGCTCGCCCAGCGGATCGGCGAGCGGTTCGGCCTCCGGCTCGCCGTCCGGCGCCGCGTCGGCCTCCGGGTCGGGTTCGGCCGCGCCGACGGGCAACTGACCGACCGGGCCGCCGTCGCAGGACGGCGGCCCAGGCGGGTCGGACCGGTCAGGCGGTCGGCTCCAGGCGGACCACCACGGCCTTGGAGGTCGGGGTGTTGCTGATGTCCGCGGTGGAGTCCAGTGGCACCAGCACGTTGGTCTCCGGGTAGTAGGCAGCCGCGCCGCCCCGGGCCACCGGGTAGTGCACCACCCGGAAACGCGGGGCGCGGCGCTCCACGCCGTCCTTCCACTCGCCGACCAGGTCGACGAACTGCCCGTCGGTGAGGCCGAGTTCGGCGGCGTCGGCGGGGTTGACCAGGACCACCCGGCGGCCGCCCTTGATGCCCCGGTAGCGGTCGTCCAGGCCGTACACGGTGGTGTTGTACTGGTCGTGCGAGCGGAGCGTCTGGAGCAGCAGCCGGCCCGGCGGGACGTCGGGGGCGGTGAGCGGGTTGACGGTGAAGTTGGCCTTGCCGGTGGCGGTGGGGAAGCTGCGGCTGTCGCGCGGGGCGTGCGGCAGGGCGAAGCCGCCGGGGCGGCGGACCTTGGCGTTGAAGTCGTCGAAGCCGGGGATCACGCGGGCGATCCGGTCCCGGATCAGGTCGTAGTCGCGGGCGAACTCCTCCCACGGCGTGGGGTCCTGCGGGCCGAGCGCGGCGCGGGCCAGCCGGCTGACGATCGCCACCTCGGAGAGCAGCTCGGGCGCGGGCGGGCGCAGGCCGCCGCGCGAGGAGTGCACCATGCCCATCGAGTCCTCGACGCTGACGAACTGCGGGCCGAGCGTGCTGACGTCCCGGTCGGTGCGGCCCAGGGTGGGCAGGATCAGCGCGCGGGCGCCGGTGATCACGTGCGAGCGGTTCAGCTTGGTGGAGACGTGCACGGTCAGCCGGCAGCGGCGCATCGCGGCCTCGGTGGCGTCGGTGTCGGGGCTCGCGGAGACGAAGTTGCCGCCCATCGCGAAGAACACCTTGACCCGGCCGTCGCGCATCGCCCGGATGGTGTCGACGGTGTCGAAGCCGTGGGCGCGCGGCGGCTCGAACGCGAACTCCTGGCCCAGGGCGTCCAGGAACGCGGTGCTCGGGCGTTCGAAGATGCCCATCGTGCGGTCGCCCTGCACGTTGCTGTGCCCGCGCACCGGGCAGACGCCCGCGCCGGGGCGGCCGACGTTGCCGCGCAGCAGCAGGAAGTTGACCACCTCGCGGATGGTCGGCACCGAGTGCTTGTGCTGGGTCAGGCCCATCGCCCAGCAGACGATGATCTTCTGCGAGGAGAGCACCAGGCGGTGCAGTTCCTCGATCTGCTCCCACGGCAGGCCGGTGGCGGCCAGCGTGGCCGGGCGGTCGAGGTCGGCCGCCTCGGCGGTGAACTCCTGGTACCCGGCGCAGTGTTCGGCGACGAACGCCTCGTCGACGGCGCCGGGGGTGGTGAGCAGCAGGTGGTTCAGCGCCCGGAACAGCGCCAGGTCGCCGCCGAGGCGGATCTGCAGGAACAGGTCGGTGAGCTTGGTGCCGCCGCCGACCAGGCCGCGCGGGGTCTGCGGGTTCTTGAACCGCTCCAGGCCGGCCTCGGGCAGCGGGTTGACGCTGACGATCTTCGCGCCGGCCCGCTTGGCGCGCTCCAGCGCGGAGAGCATCCGGGGGTGGTTGGTGCCCGGGTTCTGGCCCGCGACGATGATCAGATCGGCCTGGTACAGGTCCTTGAGCGAGACGCTGCCCTTGCCGACTCCGAGTGTCTCGGTGAGCGCCGAACCCGAGGACTCGTGGCACATGTTGGAGCAGTCGGGCAGATTGTTGGTGCCCAGCCGGCGGGCGAACAACTGGTAGGCGAAGGCCGCCTCGTTGGACGTCCGGCCGGAGGTGTAGAACGCCGCCTCGTTCGCGGAACCCAACGCGGTGAGCTCGGCGGCGATCAGCGCGAACGCCTCGTCCCAGCCGATCGGCGCGTAGTGGGTGGCGCCCTCGTCGAGCAGCATCGGGGTGGTGAGGCGGCCCTGCTGGCCCAGCCAGTAGCCGGAGCGCTCGGCGAGGTCGGCGACCGGGTGGGCGGCGAAGAACTCGGGGGTTATCCGGCGCTCGGTGGCCTCCTCGGCGACCGCCTTCGCGCCGTTCTCGCAGAACTCCGCCAGGTGCGGCTTGTCCGGCTCGGGCCAGGCGCAGCCCGGGCAGTCGAAGCCGTCCTGCTGGTTGACCTTGCGCAGGGTGGACAGCACCCGGCCCGGGGACATCTGGTCGGCGGCCATCCGCAGGGTGTGACCGATCGCGGGCAGACCGGCGGCCGCGTGCGCCGGAGGTCCGACGTGCGGCGCGTCCTGGGCGGGGTCGCGGTGCGGGGGCTGCTTGGCCATGGCGGACTCTCCGGAGGGCTCGGGGTACTTGGAGCGTATCCGGTACGACCGCGGGTGTCGTGGGGCGGAGGGCCGGGCCGGTCACCAGCCGTGCGGGATGCGCTCCAGCACCCCGCCCGCGAACACGTCGTACAGCGGCAGCGACTCCAGGTGCACATAGCCGATGTGGCAGTCGCACTCGCCCAACGGGCAGGCGCGCGGCCGAAGTTGGGCCCGGTATGAGTCGTCGTACAGGTTGCCCAGCGGCGGTCGGACGAAGTGGCAGCGACGCACCGTGCCGTCCCCGTCCACCGACACCACGCTCTCCCCGGTGCGGCACGGCAGGCCCGCGCTGCGGTGCGGGTGGCGGCTGTAGCCGAACAGCGGGTCCAGCTCCGTCCACCCGGCCGCCTCCGCGTCGGTGTACGTGAGCCCGTCCGCCGCGTTCACCCACAGGTAGACGGACGCCGGCAGCGCCGCGCGCAGCCGGCGGGCCGCCGCCAGGTGCTCCGGCTGCCCGACCACGCCGACGCTGAACCGCACGCCCAGTGCCGTCAGTTCGGCGCACTTGGCGAGGAAACGCTGCTCCGTCACCTGGCCCGGGTGGTACGTCACCCAGAGCGCCAGCTTCGACAGGTCCGCCTCGGCCAGCCAGCCGGTGCGGCAGCTCGCGTTGGTCTGGATCGCCACCCGCTCCAGGTGCGGCAGCCGGCTCAGCTCCACCATCGCCCGCCGGTACCAGGACCGCACCAGGCCCTCGCCCCACGGCGTGAACAGGACGGAGAGACGGCCGTGTTCGTACCGGGACGCCCAGGCGGTGAACCGCTCCAGCGCGGCCCGGTCGGTGCGCAGCAGCTCCGGGGGGTCCCGCCGCTTGGCGAACGGGCAGTACGGGCAGTCGTAGTCGCAGGAGGACAGCGGGCCCCGGTACAGGACGGTCAGTGCGCTCATTTCGGCGAGTACCCCGCCATCCGCTCGCGCACCCCGGCGGAGAACAGCCGTGGGCCGATCGCGTCCGACCAGGCCAGGCCCTCCGCGGTGAGCAGCAGCCGGTCCGTGCCGGCCGCCAGCCAGTTGTTGGCGGCGAACCCGGTCAGTTCGGACGGGAAGTCCTGCTCGGGGCTGCTGCCGAAGCGCTCCCGGTAGGCCGCCAGGTCGACGCCCTCGCCCTGCAGCAGCGACTGCACCAGATGGCGGCGGCGGGTCTCCTCGTCCGTCATCTCCCAGCCCAGTTCGGCGCGCGAGAAGTCCGGCGCCGCCACGTAGTCGTCGATGATTCGGCGGACCTCGCGGGCGTCCACCGCGTAGTCGAAGGAGTAATGCAGCTTCGAGGTGTACGAACGCGCCCCGCAGCCCAGGCCCACCATGCCGTCGGTCTGGCAGGCGTACTCGCCGGCGCTCGCGCCGGCCGCGCCGGAACGGCGGAACATCCGCATCGACACCTGCTCGTAGCCGTTCGCCAGCAGGTGGTCGCGGCCGGCCCGGTAGAGCGTCAGGCGCTGAGCGTCCCATTCGGGGGACGGCGCGTTGTCGGTGTGCCGGTTGTCGGCGTGCCGGCCGAGGCCGGTCAGCGGGCGGACGTACAGCGGGTACAGGTACAGCTCCTCGGGCTGCCAACTCAGCGCCGCGTCAAGGGACTTGATCCAGCTGACGGCCGTCTGGCCGTCGATGCCGTAGATCAGGTCGATGTTCAGCACCGGGAAGCCCGCGTCCCGGATCCGGCCGAGCGCCGCCTCCACCGCCGCCCGCTTCTGCGGCCGGACCGCCGACCTCGCCTCCTCGTCCAGGAACGACTGCACGCCCAGGCTCAGCCGCGTCGTGCCGCGCTCGGCCAGGACCTGGAGGCGGTCCGCGGTGGCGGTGTCGGGGGAGGCCTCGACGGAGAGGGGGATGGACCGCAGATCCGCGCCCATCCGGTGCTCGGCGATGTCGCAGAGACGCTCCAGCTCGGCCGCCGTCAGATAGGTGGGCGTGCCGCCGCCGAACGCCGCGAGAGCGAATTCGGCGGTGTCGGAGAGGGCCTCCCGGGCCTGGCCGGCCTGCCGCTCCAGCGCGTCCAGGTAGGCCGTGGTCAGGCCCTCCGGGCTGCCGATCCGGGTGAACAGGTTGCAGAAGCCGCAGCGCACCTCGCAGAACGGGATGTGCAGATAGAGGGAGAGCGCGTCCTGCTTCTCGCCCCGCCACAGATCCGCCAGCGACGGGCGGTCGGGCAGCGGGCGATAGGCCGTCTTGTGCGGGTACGCGTAGACGTACGACTGGTACGGGGACTCGGCGGGCGTCATCGGTGCTCCTGGGTGGTCGCCGGGAGGGTGAAGTGCGCGTACGGCACCGTCCAGACCACCTCGTGGCCGATCCGGTGACCGGTGTAACCGTCCTCGCCGTACGCGGTGCCGTGGTCCGAGCAGACGATCGCGAAACACGGACGGCGGGCGGACATCGCCGCGAACAACCGCCCCAGATGCGCGTCCACGTACTCCAGCGCGGCCGCGTGACTGGCCCGGGAGTCGCCGTCCTCACGGGTCGCGCCCGGAAGGTGGAACCAGTTCGGCTGGTGCAGCGCCGAGACGTTGATGAACAGGAACAGCGGCTGGTCGGACGGCTGCTCTGCCGCGACCCGCTCGGCCACCGCCACCTGCGACTCGAACGAGGTCGGGGACGGGACACCCAACTCCGGTGCCCAGTGGCTCTCCTGGAACAGGCCGGGGAGAACGGAACCCAGCGGGCCCTGCTTGTTGAAGAACCCGACGCCACCGATGCAGACCGTGCGGTAACCGGCCGCGGCGAGAGCCGTCGGCAGATCGGGCGCGTCGAACACCCAGGTGCGGGACTCGGTCGACTCGGAGCCGGCGAAACGCGCGGCGAACAGCCGCGGGTGCGGGCCATCGGGGGACGCGGGCGTGGGGAGGAAACCGGCCAGGATCGCCTGGTGCGCGGCGTACGTGAAGCTGCCGGGGGAGTGGCGGCGCTCCCAGGCGCCGTTCGGGATCACCTTGGCGAGATTGGGGAGGCGGCCGGCGGCGAGAAGCTCTTCGGCGACGTCGTAGCGGAGGGTGTCGAGGGTGACGAGGAGGAGATCGTGGGTGCCGACGATCTCGTTCATGTTCGGTATGTCGTGCTGCAAGGGAGTTCCTTCGGGGTTACGCCGCCGGGGCGTCAACTGGCTGCGGGGTGGACGGATCCGGCCGGGGGAGCTCTTCCGCTTCGCGCAGTTCTCCCCCTAGTCCTGGCGGGCTGGGAGGTGCCCCCACGCGCCCCTGGTTTCGCACCCGCTCGCGCTCCCCGCCGGGGGCTGGGAAAAGCGCCTCCCAGCACTTCGGCGAAGCCAGCTGTGCCGCGTAGGTGTCGAGCCCCGGGGCCGGGCCGTCCGGCAGGCCCGGGAGGTTGGGGAGGAGGTCGCCGAAGGCGTTGACTTCGCCGATCAGGGTGCGGCGCCAGCGGGCGTGGGGGAGCAGGTCGACGCCGACCATCGGGGCGTGCGGGAAGCAACTCGCGGCGGCTTCCGCGGTGGCGAGCAGGGTGGGCCAGGTGTCGCCGGCGGCGGCGCGGACGGCGGCCAACTCGCCGCGGGCGCCGCCGAGGTGGAGGTTGGTCATGGGGTGGCGGCTGGTGCGGACCACCACGTGGGTGGCCCGGCCGCCGACCACCAGTACCCGCAGGTCCGCGGCGCGGCCGCCCTGGCCGGACTTGGGGACCCACTGTTCGACGTGCAGGCCCTCCGGGGCGAGCCGGTCGACGAGTGCGGCGACCTCGGCCGCGTCGCGGTAGCGGCGGACGGTGAGCGAGTTGTGCAGCCCGTCCGGGGCGACCTCCACCGAGGTGGTGGCCTGGACCTGCCCGCGCGGGCCGAACTCCAGCGCCACCACCCCCGAGGCGGAGGAGCCGTGCACCGGTTTGAGGAACACCCGGCGCATCCCGGCGGACGCCATCCGTTCCCGCAACTCCTCGAAGGAGGACGGGAGTTCACCGGGCAGTGCGGGCGGAACCGGCACCCCCGCGGCGGCCAGCGCCGCGTGCGCGCGGCGCTTGTCGAACATCACGGCGATCTCCTCCGGATCGCCGAGCATCCGCACCCCGGGCCGGGCGGCCAGTTCGCGGAGTGCGGCGGTGACGCCCGCGTACCAGGCCGGTCCGCCCTCGACCCGGGTGGCCGCGTAGCTGTCACCCAGTGCGGCGCCGCGCAGCAGCCGGTCGGCCTCCGGGTCCTCGCCGGGCGAGTCGACCCGCACCACCGCGCCGGGCGGCAGCTCGTACCGTCCGCGCAGCACCGAGGACCAGGGCAGCACGGCGGGCTCCGGCAGGCCGGCGGCGCGGGCCGCGGCGGCGAACAGGGTGACCCTCCGGTGCCCGGGGCAGCCCAGGACGACCAGCTTCGGCGGCGTCAACGCAGGACCTCCGCCTACTCGGAGACGGCGACGTAGCGCCAGTTGTCGTTCGGGTCCTCGGCCTGGGAGAGGTCGATCTCGACGCCGGGCAGGGCGTCCCGCAGGCGCTTCCGCATGCCCTCGGTGAGGTAGTGGTGGTGCAGGTCGAGCTTCTTCAGGTGGGTGAGCGGCTGGCCCTCCAGCAGTGCCGCCGCGCCCTCGTCGGTGAGCGCGCCCAAGGACAGCGCCAGCCCGGTCAGCCGGGGCACCACCGGGGCCTGGGCGACCAGCGCGGCGATCCGGTCCTGCTGTTCGGCGTTCTGCAGGCCGAGGTACGTCAGCGACGGCAGGTTGGCGCCGGACAGGAACGGGCCGAGGTCCTCCATCGTCCAGTCGCCGCCGTAGTTGTCGACGCCGAGCCACAGTTCCAGCTTCTCCAGCGCCGGGAAGTCGCAGGCCGCGACCGAGCGGACCACCGAGCCCGGCAGGCCGCCGGCCTCGAAGCGCAGCGCCTTCAGCTTCTCGTGCTTCACCGGCTTCAGGGAGAGCGAGTCCTTGCCGTCGTAGTCGCCGTCGGTGCCGCGCACCACCAGCTCCTCCAACTGCGGGAAGGCGGCGAAGACCGGCGTGATCTCGGACATCTGGATCCAGGAGATCTCGCACTCCTCCGCGATGATGTCGCCGATGAACAGCGCCCGCAGCGCCGGGAATCGGTCGGCGGCGGCGAGCACCGTCGGCAGCACCCCGGACAGCGACTCCGGCTCCTCGGAGAACCAGGGGCCGAGCACCAGCGCGGTGACCTCCTCCAGCGCGACGGTCTTCAGGAACGCCGCCCAGACCTCACCGAACTCGCGCTCCTCCTCGTAGTCCAGCCCGATCCGCCAGGCGGTGGCCGCGGCTGCCGGCAGCTTCTTCCCCTCCGCCTCGGCGGTCCGGAAGTCGGTGACGGGGAGGCCGTGGAACTCCTCGATGTGCTGATTGATGGTCATGCGCGCCGCTCCTGGCTGCTCGTCGTGGGGCCTGACCCTGTCTACCAGCCGCCCCCGACGTTCACCCGCACGGGGAGTTCCCTGGCGTGGTGTTGTCGGTGGCGCCGCCTAGTTTTCCGGTCGGGACGTCCGGCGCCCGGCCGGACCCGACCGCGGGAGGACTCCGTGTACCGCCAGGGTGACGTACTGATCGTGCCGGTCGAACAGAGCGCGGTACCGGCCGCGGTGGCCCACCTGCCCCGCCAGCCGCGGGACGGCCGCGGCCGGCTGGTGCTGGCCCTCGGCGAAGTCACCGGCCACGCCCACGCGGTGGTCGGCCCGGGCGAACTGCTGCGCGAGTCCGGCCCGTTCGGCCGGGCCTGGCTGCACCTGCCGGAGGGCGGCAAGGTCGTGCACGAGGAGCACGCGGCGATCCCGCTGCCCACCGGCTGGTTCCGGGTGGTCCGGCAGCGCGAGTACGCGCCCGGCGCGGTCCGGATCGTCGCGGACTGAGCACCCCTTAAGGATTGAGGACAGAACTGATGAGCACGCAGCTGACCGGCCGTCCCGCCGACGCCTCGGTGGCGCACTGGCGGGCCGTCGCCGCCGCCACCGGGCCGGCCGACCGGGCCACCGCCGAACACGCCGTCCGCGCCGCCTACCGGGCCGCCGGGCTGGCCGAGCCCACCGCGTTCCGCTGGTACCCCTCGCCGCTCGCCGCCGTCACCGAACTGCTCGACCACCGCGAGGAGTTCGGCGCCAACGTTCGCGAACAGGTGCGCACCGCCGCCTGGGAACGCGCCCGCACCGCCGCGTTCACCGCACACGGCCCCGGCGGCTGGGCCGAGATCTGGGGTGCGACCGGCGCCGAACTCGCCGCCACCACCACGCTCCCCGCCGAACGCGTCCGCGCCGCGCTGCTCGACCACTTCGCCCCCGAGCCCGAACCGCTCGACTGGGAGGAATCCCGCAAGCCCGAGAACAAGGAACGCCGCCGGGTGGCCGGCGAAGCCCGCGCCAGGGTCCGGCTCGCCCTGGTCGACGCCGTCGCCGGGCAGCACGACGCCGCCTGGTTCGCGGCGTTCGACACCGCGGGCACCGGCGACGAGGCGCTCGCCGCGCTGGCCGGCGTCGCCCGGCAGACCGGCTGGTGGTGGCCCTTCGAGAACACCGTGCTGCTCAGCGAACGCCCCGTCGCCCTGCACCGCGACGAAGCCGGCCGCCTCGACCGCGCCGACGGCCCCGCCCTCGCCTACGCCGACGGCTTCGCGCTGTACGCGTGGCGTGGCATGCCCGTCCCCGCGGACTTCCTGGAGCAGCTGACCGGCCTCACCGCGGAGCGGATCCGCGCCGAGGAGAACGCCGAACTGCGCCGCGTCATGCTGGAGCACTTCGGCTACGAGAGGTACCTGGCGGAGAGCGGCGCGAAGCCGCTGCACCGGGACGAGACGGGCGTGCTCTGGCGGATCCAACTCCCCGACGACGAACCGGTGGTGATGGTCGAGGTGGTCAACTCCACCCCCGAACCGGACGGCACCTACCGCACCTACTACTTGCGCGTTCCCCCGTCGACCCGCACCGCGAGGGCGGGCGTGGCCTGGACGTTCGGCGTCGAGGAGGCGGAGTACCGGCCCCAGCGAGAGACCTGACGGGACGGGTGCGAGAGCCAGCGGGCGCGAAACCGGGGGCGGGGGGACTGCGCGACAAGCGCAAGTCACGTCCGCAAGGTCGCTCTCACGTGCAAGTCATTGTCCTGCGTCGCGATCTTGCGGACGTGTCGCGTTCCCCTTCGCGCAGTTCCCCGCGCCCCTGGTTGTGCCCTCCCTGCCTTCGCCTCACCCTGGCAGTCCCACATCGCGGAGGCGTCCCATGAGCACCCCCGCCGGGCTGTCCGCCGTCTCCAGGCGGAGCCAGTTGCGCAGGACTTCGGCCGTCTGTTCGTCGCGGACGGCCGTTGCGGCGGCCATCACGACGAACTGGTCGACCAGCCAGTCGCAGAGGGAGTCGAGGGGGATCTGGTGGCCCTCGTCGAGCCAGCTGATCGCGGAGGCTTCCACCACCGAGATCCAGGAGCGGACCAGCAGGGTGAGTCGCGGGCCGGCCTCGCGGACGCCCAGGTGGCGCAGGGTGCGGCGGATCGCCGCCCTGCGGACGTCGTCGACGATGGCGGAGGTGCGGGCGGTCTCGACCACGGAGCCGCCGCGGAGGAGTGCGGCGTAGCCGGCGGCGTGTTCGTCGACGAACGCGAAGTAGCGGTGGAGGACGGCGCCGAGTTGCTGGGTGGGGGTGCCGGGGGTCGCGGAGACCGTGAAGCGCTGGGTGAGTTCGGTGGCGGCGCTGCGCAGGGCGGCTTCGTAGAGCTGCTGCTTGCCGCCGGCGAAGTAGCGGTAGACGAGGGGGCGGGACGCGCCGGCGGCCTCGGCGACGTCGTCGAGTGAGACGTCCTCGGGCGGGCGGGCGGCGAAGAGTTCGAGGGCGACGGCGATGAGTTGTTCGCGCCGTTGCTGGACGGGCAGTCGGCGGTAGGTGGCGCGCCGGGGGCGCTGGGCCTCGGTGCGGGAGGGGGTCGCTGCCATGGGTGCCAGCGTAATCGTCGGGCGGGTCGTTGCCGCCGACCGCAGACTGTGAGCAGGTGTCGGTGGAGTGCGACGAGGAGCGGCCGGTGCGGTGGGTTCGGGCGGTCGGCCGGTGGATCGGCAGGTCTCCGGGGACGTACGTGTGGCTGCTGCTGCTCGCGGTCACGAGTTTTGTGGTGGGTCAGAAGGATCCGGCCGCGCTGCACTATTTCCTGCAGAAACGGTCCACCAATATCGATCAGCTGACTTCGCACCCGGTGCATGTCCTGGTGGCCAGCCTGATCTGGACGGAGCAGGCGAACTTCTGGTTCTACTTCGTGATGTTCCACATCTTCCACGTCCCGGCCGAGCGCTGGCTGGGCACCCGGCGCTGGCTGACGGTGGCGCTGACCGCGCACGTCCTGGCGACGTACATCAGCCAGGGGGTGGTGGCGTGGGGCGTCCACCACCAGGTGCTGCCGATGAACATGGCGAACACCGTGGACGTCGGGGTGTCGTACGCGCTGGCGGGGGTGCAGGGCGTCCTGACGTGGGGGCTGGCGGGCTGGTGGCGGTGGGTGTACGGCTGGGGGCTGGTGGTGTTCTACCTGGTGCCGCTGCTGATCTCGCACACCTTCACCGACCTGGGGCACTTCTGCGCGGTGCTGATCGGGCTGGCGTTCCGTCCGATCACCCGGGGCCGGCCGGTGTGGGATCCGTGGCAGGCGGTGCGGCGCCGGTGGCCGGTACGCAGTTGACGCGATCACTTCCAGTTGGGGCTTGAATTCGTCCGCCGCTGCGACAGGATGGCCGGATGGCTCATGAACTGAACGATCGTCACGTCGGCGGCCCCACTCCGCGCCGCATCGCCGACTCCTACGTCCACGCCCTCGCCGAGCTGGACCCGCTGACCGCGGTCTACCTCGGCCTCAACCCGGAGGACGACCGGCTCACCGACCTGTCCCCGGCGGGCACCGCCGCCCTCGACGAGCTGGCCCGCCGCACCCTCGCCGAGCTGGACGCGCTGGAGGCGTCCGGCCCGATCGAGGACGAGGCGGAGCGCCGCTGCGCCCGGCTGCTGCGCGAGCGGCTGATCGCGGAACTCGCGGTGCACGACGCGGGCGAGGAGTTCCGGTCGGTCCGCAACCTGGGCTCGCCGGTGCACAACACCCGGGAGATTTTCACCCTGCTGCCCACCGACACCGACGAGGACTGGCTGCGGCTGGGCCGCCGGCTGGCCCGCTTCCCGGAGGCGCTCGCCCAGTACCGGCAGACCCTGGAGGAGGGCGTGCGCCGCGGCCTGCTGTCGGCGCCGCGCCAGGTGACCACCGTGGTCGGCCAGTTCGAGGAGTGGATCGACTCGGAGCGGCCCGGCGGCTGGTTCGGCGACCTGGTCGCCCCCGCGCCGGAGCACCTGCGCGAGCAGCTGACCGCCACCGCGGTCGAGGCCACGGCGGCCCTCGCCGAGCTGCGCGACTGGATGCGCGACGTGTACGGCCCCGCCGCCCAGGGCACCCCCGACGCGATGGGCCGCGAGCGCTACACCCGCTGGGTGCGGTTCTGGACGGGCGCCGACCTGGACCTGGACGAGGCGTACCGCTGGGCGTGGGAGCAGTTCCACGACCTGGACGCGCAGATGCGGGTCGAGGCGGAGAAGGTGCTGCCGGGGTCGACCCCGATGCAGGCGATGAAGTGGCTGGAGACCGACGGCCCGGCGATCCGCGGTGAGCAGGAGGTGCAGGAGTACCTGCAGGGCCTGATGGACCGGGCGATCAACGACCTGCAGGGCGTGCACTTCGACCTGGCCGAGCCGCTGCTGAAGGTGGAGTCGCGGATCGCGCCGCCCGGCAGCGCCGCCGCCCCGTACTACACCCAGCCGTCGCTGGACTTCTCCCGCCCCGGCCGGACCTGGCTGCCGACCCTGGGCCGCGAGGCGTTCCCGGAGTGGGACCTGGTCTCCACCTGGTACCACGAGGGCGTCCCGGGCCACCACCTGCAGCTCGCGCAGTGGACGTACATGGCGGACCGGCTGTCCACCTACCAGGTCACCCTGGGCGGCGTCAGCGCCAACATGGAGGGCTGGGCGCTGTACGCCGAGCGCCTGATGGACGAGCTGGGCTACCTCACCGACCCGGGCCACCGCCTGGGCTACCTGAACGCGCAGATGATGCGCGCGCTGCGGGTGATCGTGGACATCGGCATGCACGCCGAGCTGGAGTTCCCGGCCGACTCGCCGTTCGCCGCGGGCGAGCCGATGCTGCCGGAGCGCGCCCGCGAGTTCTTCGGCGCGTACTGCGGCCTGTCCGCCGACTTCCTGGACAGCGAGCTGGTCCGCTACCTGGGCCTGCCCGGTCAGGCGATCGGCTACAAGCTCGGCGAGCGGGCCTGGCTGAGCGGCCGGGCGGCGGCCCGGGCGGCGGCCGAGGCGCGCGGCGAGGAGTTCGACCTGAAGGCGTGGCACATGGCGGCGCTGTCGCAGGGCTCCCTGGGCCTGGACGACCTGGTGACGGAGCTGGGCGCGCTGTAACCGGGGGAGTGTCCCGGGTGGCCGATGCGGCCGGGCACCCGGGTCCCATGTCCCAAATCGTGACAAAAGAACACAGACCGCCTTGCCGATGACCGGATCGGGCGTTTGGCTGGAGAGAGCGCCGTGCGCGCGACCAGGCCCATTCCCGATTCGGCGGAAGGCGGTCCTCCGGTGACCTCCCAGCACGCCCCCGACACCCAGACGGTTGACCCGCGCCGCTGGTGGGCCCTGGCGGTCATCGCCATCGCCCAGCTGATGATCGTCCTGGACGCGACGATCGTGAACATCGCCCTCCCGTCCGCCCAGCACGACCTGGGCATCTCCAACGCCAACCGCCAGTGGGTGATCACCGCCTACACGCTGGCCTTCGGCGGTCTGCTGCTGCTCGGCGGCCGGATCGGCGACCTCTACGGACGCAAGCGCACCTTCATCATCGGCCTGCTCGGCTTCGCCGCCGCGTCCTGCCTCGGCGGCTTCGCCACCAGCGGCGGCATGCTGTTCGCCGCCCGCGCGCTGCAGGGCAGCTTCGGCGCGCTGCTCGCCCCGTCCGCACTGTCGCTGCTGTCGATCACCTTCCGCGACGCGCGTGAACGGGCCACCGCGTTCGGCGTCTTCGGCGCGCTGGCCGGCGGCGGCGCCGCGATCGGCCTGATCACCGGTGGCCTGCTCACCGAATATCTCAGCTGGCGCTGGTGCCTGTACGTCAACGGCCCGATCGCCGCGGCCACCGCGCTCGGCGCCTACTACCTGCTGCGCCGCGACCACATCGACCGCTCCCACCGGGTCCGGCTCGACCTGCCGGGCGCGGTGCTCGGCTGCGGCGGACTGCTGCTGATCGTCTACGGCACCTCCGAGGCCGTCGACCGCGGCTGGGGCGACTGGCTGGTGCTCACCGCGCTGTGCACCGGTGTCGCGCTGCTCGCCGTGTTCGCCCTGGTCGAGCGGCGCACCCCGCACGCACTGCTGCCGATGCACCTGGTCCGCGACCGCAACCGGGCCGGCAGTGCGCTCTCGGTCGGCCTCGCGGTGATCGCCATGTACGGGCTGTTCCTGTTCCTGACGTACTACATGCAGGTGGTCAAGGGGTACTCGCCGATCCGGGCCGGCGTCTCGTTCCTGCCGATGACCGGCGCGATCATCCTCAGCTCGGCCGGCATCGGCTCCCGCCTGATGACCCGCATCCCCACCCGCGCCCTGATCGTCCCCGGACTGCTGATCGGCGCGGGCGGCATGGCCTGGCTCACCCAGCTCCGGGTGGACAGCTCCTACGCCGGACTGGTGCTGCCCGCCGAACTGCTGCTCGGCATCGGCCTCGGCCTGGTCTTCATGCCGGCCATCAACCTGTCCACCCTCGGCGTCGCCCCGCAGGAGACCGGCGCCGCCTCCGCCATCATCAACAGCGCCCAGCAGGTGGGCGGTTCGATCGGCACCGCGCTGCTCAACACCATCGCCGCCAGCGCCACCGCCACCTACCTCGCCACCCGCAACCCGACCGACCCACTGGTCCAGGCCCAGGGCGCCGTGCACGGCTACACGGTCGCCACCGTTGTCGCGATGGGCATCCTGCTGGCCGCCGCGGTGGTCGCGTTCCTGATGATCACCCACCGGCCCGCGCCCGGCGAGGCCAGAGGCCGCGCCACCCAGCCCGAGGCCAGAGCGGTGGCGTAGGCGGGGCCTGACCCGCCCGCCGGGTGTCGCCGTCCCCGCACCCGGCCCCGGCCGTGAGACCCTGCTGTCCGCCACCGGAAATCTCACGAGTCTCCCAGCCAGGAATCACGGCATTTCCAGCTCGGCGACGCATATTCGAGACAGCTCGGGTCACCGGTGTCCGCGTCGACAACGACGCGGACACCGCTACGATCCTCCGGTCGGCAGGAACGGGGCACCATGGGACGGCACGCCAAGCAGCGCAAGCGCCGTTCGCTGCGCCCGGTCGTCCTCAGCTCGGTCCTCGCCGTCGGCGTGGCCGGCGTGATAGCCGTCGCCGGGCTGTTCTCCGTCCACGTGCGCGACCCGCGGCAGCGGACCAGCGCCGACAGCGTCGCGATGGCCGCCTCGGCCCCGGCGCCCGCCCCCGTCACGGGCGCCACGGTCGACGCGAGCCCGAGCCCGAGTGCCGGTGAGGAGACCGGTGCGAGCGAGCAGCCCGGCGCCGCCGCAGGGTCCGCGGACCCCAGCGCCGGTCTCAGCCGGCAGATCCCGCCGTTCGCGCCGCCGGACGTGAAGCTCGGCGTCACCGCCGACGCCGCCGTCAACGCCGAGTCGGTCCGGGTCGGCGCGCTGTTCACCGGCGACATCGGGCCCGGCAACCACTTCTGCACGGCCAGCGTCATCGACAGCCCCGGGCGCGACCTGATCCTCACCGCCGCGCACTGCCTGTCCGGCATCAGCAGCATCACCTTCGTCCCCGGCTACCACGACGGCCAGGCCCCGTTCGGGAGTTGGCAGGTCAGCAAGGTGTTCACCGCGGACGGCTGGCAGAACGGCAACGACCCCGACGAGGACTTCGCCGTCCTCGCCGTCGCCCCCAGCAACGGGCAGCGGGTCGAGGACGTGGTCGGCGGCAACCCGCTCGGCATCAACGCCGCCTGGACGGTGCAGACCCGCCTGTACGGCTACCCGGACGGCGCCGAGAAGCCGATACTGTGCACCAACGTCACCAGCCGCGAGGACACCTTCCAGCGGCGCATCGACGGCCCGTCCTTCCCCGGCGGCACCAGTGGCGGCCCGTTCATCGACGCGGCCACCGGGCAGGTGATCGGCGTCATCGGCGGCTACCAGCAGGGGGGCGACACCGACGGCACCTCCTACAGCGCCTACTTCGACCACACCGTCGCCGACCTGGTCACCCGCGCGAGCTGACCAACTCTGGAATCCCTCCGGGCCGTCACCCACAATGGGGCGACGACGCAGACGAGGGGGAGGCGCGGTGTTCCGCCGCTGGTGGTTCCTGAAAGCCGCGGGGCCCGCCCCGACATCCGAACACCACCCGAGCCGCCGGGAGATCCGCGAGCACAACGCCCTGGTGCTGGGGGAGTGGGAAGCCCTCCGGGACCGGCTGCGCGACCTCGCCGCCGAGCGGGTCACCACCGCCGGCGCGGTCTTCCGGGCCGCCGAACTCCAGCTCCCCACCGAGGAGTCCGCCGCCCGCCGGGCCTACCAGTGGGCGCTGGAGGCGTACGAGGCGGCCGGCCGGCTGCTCGACGCCGCCGAGCACCGCGACACCGACCTGCCCGACCTGGCCGCCGCCGTGGTGCTGGCCGAGCAGGCCGTCGAACGCCTGGCCGCCGCCCACCTGTTGCACGCCGGACAGCGCCCGGGCCCGCTCGTCGTCCGCTGCTACTACAACCCGCTGCACGGCCCCGCCGAGAGCGCGGCGGAAGCGCCGAAGAACCGCAAGACCCGGCAACGGGCCCACACCACCGTCCGGGAGGCCGCCGCGGACCGGCGCCCCGCCTGCCGCTCCTGCCGCACCGCGATCCTGGCCGGCCAGACCCCCGACGTGCTGCCCGCGCTGCTCCCCGCCAAGGCCGCCCCCGGGCGCAAGGGCCCCGTACTGGTCCCGTACTTCGCCGTCCCCCGCCAGTGGTCCCCCTGGTCCACCACCGCCTGCGGCGCCTACGACCCGGCCACCCCGGCCCTGGTGCTGCGCGGCGATCACCGTAGGCGGAAGCCGAGTTGACGCCGCCTCAGCGCTTCTTGCGTTCGGCCACCCGGCGTTCGACCTCGGCCAGGAAGTGCGGCGGGACTTCGCCGGTGGCCCGCAGGTGCGCGCGTTCGGCGGCGGTGAGTGACTCGGCCGCGATGTCCACGGCGAAGGCGTATTCGTGCAGCTTCGCCGAGGCCGCGTCGCGCCGCATGCCCCCGGCCATCCCGGCCGCCTGCCGTCCGGCCGATCCGCCCCGGAAGGCGAAGATCGCGGTGAACCAGCCGAACGCCCCGGGCCGGCGGGCCTTCTTGTTCAGCTGGTCGCGGACCGCCAGCCAGGCCAGTCGGTCGTCGGACAGGTTCGGAACGGTGTTGGTCATGGTGGTTCCCCCCTCGTTCAGGTGTCGGGGGAGCGTACCGGTCGGGGGAGTGCGAAGGACAACGAAAAAGGCCCAAGTCCCTTGGACTTGAGCCTC
This sequence comes from Kitasatospora sp. NPDC004614, assembly GCF_042873675.1. NCBI lineage: Bacteria > Bacillati > Actinomycetota > Actinomycetes > Kitasatosporales > Streptomycetaceae > Kitasatospora > Kitasatospora sp. NPDC004614. Next base: position 39,104 of record NZ_JBIALR010000013.1, on the reverse strand, counting down.
GTTCACGCACTTGCTGCGAAGTGCCCCCGGTAGGATTCGAACCTACGCACCCGCCTCCGGAGGGCGGTGCTCTATCCCCTGAGCTACGGGGGCCTGGGTGATCTGTGATCGCCCGGCCTTGCGGGGAAAACACTACCAGGGAAACTCCGTGGTCCGTGCACGGGTTTCCGGCAGCGGGGCCGGACGGGCCGTCAGGGGGCGATCGGCAAGTCGGGCAAAGGCCGGACGGGCGGGGTGGGGCGCGGCTACCCTCGGTGAGGTGGCGGCGGCGTCGGGGCGGGTCCTCGTGGTGGACGACAGCGAGGCGATCCGTCGGCTGATCACGGTCAACCTGGAGCTGGAGGGCTTCGAGGTGGTGACCGCCGCCGACGGTGCCGAATGCCTGGAGGTGGTCCGCCGGGTCGCGCCGGACGTGGTGACGCTGGACGTGGTGATGCCCCGGCTGGACGGCCTGCGTACGGCGGCCCGGCTGCGCGCCGCCTGGGAGACCGCGCACCTGCCGATCGCGATCGTGAGCGCCTGCACCCCGGCGGATCTGGAACGGGGCGCGTCGGTGGGGGTGGACGGCTATCTGGCGAAGCCGTTCGACCCGGCGGACCTGATCGAACTGGTGCGCCGCCTGCGGGCGATGGACCGCCGGCCCGCGGCGGGGCGCCGTTTCGCGTACGACTTCGGCAGCGCCGGGCCGTCGATACCCGGCCGGCCCGTTCAAACCGCACGGGATTTCGCCCTGAGCGAACAGTCGCAGGAACTTGTTCCGCCGGACGAGTCACGCCCGTGAGATGTGCCGGTCTGCGGCGCTGTCCGACGAGACGAAGCACACCGGGCGGCGTGACGCGCGTCCCGCTCGGCAAACCGAGTGGCGGGCGACCACCCCCTCTCGCCTAGGCTTGGGCCCGTGACACCCGCAGAACTCTCCCAGGCAGTCCAGGCCGCCGTCAGCGCCGCCATCCAGGCCGGCGAGCTGACCGTCGACGTGCCCGCGCACGTGACGGTCGAGCGGCCCAAGAACAGGGACCACGGCGATTACGCCACCAACGTGGCCCTCCAGCTCGCGAAGCCGGCCGGCAAGCCGCCGCGAGCCGTCGCGGAGATCCTGTCCGCCCGCCTGCGAGAGATCGCCGGCGTCGCGAAGGTCGACATCGCCGGTCCCGGCTTCCTGAACATCACGCTGGACGCGGCCACTCAGGGCGAGCTGGCGCGCACCATCGTCGAGGCGGGCGAGGCGTACGGCCGCAACGACGCGCTCAAGGGCCTGAACATCAACCTGGAGTTCGTCTCGGCGAACCCGACCGGCCCGATCCACATCGGCGGCGTCCGCTGGGCTGCTGTCGGTGACTCGCTGGCCCGCGTCCTCAAGGCGTCCGGCGCCGAGGTGTCCACCGAGTACTACCTCAACGACGCCGGCGTGCAGATCACCAAGTTCGCCAAGTCGCTGAAGGCCGCCGCGAACGGACAGCCCGTTCCGGAGGACGGCTACGTCGGCGAGTACATCGTCGACATCGCCAAGGCCGTCACCGACGGCGTGCCCGGCATCCTGGAGCTGCCCGAGGACGAGCAGCTGCTGGCCTTCCGCACCGAGGGCCTGAAGCTGATGGTCGCCGAGATCCAGCGGTCGATGGCCGAGTTCGGCGTGCACTTCGACACCTGGTTCTCCGAGCAGACGCTGCACGACTCCGGCGCCGTTCAGCAGGCCATGGAGCGGCTGCGCGAGCAGGGCCACGTCTTCGACCGGGACGGCGCGATCTGGCTGCGCACCACCGACTTCGGTGACGACAAGGACCGCGTCCTGATCAAGGCCGACGGCGAGACCACCTACTTCGCCGCCGACGCCGCCTACTACCTGAGCAAGCGGGACCGCGGCGCGGAGGTCTCGGTCTACATGCTCGGCGCCGACCACCACGGTTACGTCAACCGCCTGAAGGCCATCGCGGCCTGCGCCGGCGACGACATGGACCGCAACATCGAGGTGATGATCGGCCAGTTCGTGAAGATGCTGCGCGACGGCAAGGAGGTCCGACTCTCCAAGCGCGCGGGCAACATCATCACGATCGACGACGTGGTCGACTGGATCGGCGTGGACGCCGCCCGCTTCATGCTGGTGCGGCAGTCCACCGACTCCACCATCACCATCGACATCGACCTGGTCACCCGCCAGAGCAACGACAACCCGGTCTTCTACGTGCAGTACGCGCACGCCCGGATGTGCTCCGTCCAGCGCAACGCGGTGGACAAGGGCGTCATCCGCAGCGCGGACTTCAAACCGGAGCTGCTGGACACCGAGTGGGAGAACGACCTGCTCGGCCGGCTCGGCGAGTTCCCGCGGGTGGTGGCCCGGTCCGGTGAGGAGCGCGCCCCGCACCACGTGGCCACCTACCTGACCGAACTGGCCCGCTCCTACCACCGGTTCTACGACAACTGCCAGATCCTGCCGAAGGGCGACGAGCAGGTCACCGACCTCACGCACGCCCGCCTCTGGCTCGCCGACGCCACGCGAACGACGCTCGCCAACGGCCTCGGTCTGCTCGGCGTATCCGCGCCCGAGCGGATGTAAAGCACCACAACCCCCAAGCGCAGCACAGCGGGGGCGGCGGACCGGTCGACGGAGACCGGTCGCCGCCCCTCGCCATAGGTCGAGGAAGTTCCGCACATGTCTCGCTCCGCACACCCCGCAGGTCCCCGGCACGGCGACGTGCTGCCCGAGGGTCACTACCAGGCCCCGCCCGCCGACCTGAACGCCCTCGACCCGAAGATCTGGTCGCGCACCGTCACCCGTGACGCGGACGGCGTCGCCACCGTCGGCGGCGTCGATGTCCGCACCCTGGCCGCCGAGTTCGGCACCCCCGCGTACGTGCTGGACGAGGCCGACTTCCGGGCCCGCGCCCGGGCCTGGCGGGACGCGTTCGGCGACGACGCGGACGTGTACTACGCGGGCAAGGCGTTCCTGTCCAAGGCCGTGGTGCGCTGGCTGCACGAGGAGGGCCTCAACGTCGACGTGTGCTCCTCGGGCGAGCTGCAGGTCGCGCTGGCGGCCGGCATGCCGGGGGAGCGGATCGCGCTGCACGGCAACAACAAGTCGGTGCGGGAGCTGGAGCAGGCCGTGCGGGCCGGCGTCGGGCACATCGTGGTCGACTCGTTCCAGGAGATCGACCGCCTGGCGGAGATCGCCGCGGCGCGGGGCGTCCGCCAGCCGGTGCTGATCCGGATCACCGTCGGCGTCGAGGCGCACACCCACGAGTTCATCGCCACCGCCCACGAGGACCAGAAGTTCGGCCTCTCGCTCTCCGGCGGCCTGGCCGCCGAGGCGGTCCGCCGGGTGCTGGCCAAGCCCTCGCTGGAGCTGCGCGGCATCCACTCGCACATCGGCTCGCAGATCTTCGACTTCGCCGGTTTCGAGGTCGCCGCCCGCCGGGTGGTCGGCCTGCTCGCCGAGGTCCGCGACGAGCACGGCGTCGAACTGCCGGAGATCGACCTCGGCGGCGGCCTCGGCATCGCGTACACCCCCGACGACGATCCGCGCGAGCCCGCTGAGATCGCCGTCTCGCTCGGTGAGATCGTCCGACGCGAGTGCACGGCAGCACAGTTGACGGCCCCTCGGATCTCGGTGGAGCCCGGCCGGGCGATCGTCGGCCCGACCGCTTTCACGCTGTACGAGGTCGGCACCGTCAAGCACCTGGAGGGCCTGCGCACCTACGTCAGCGTGGACGGCGGCATGTCCGACAACATCCGCACCGCGCTGTACGACGCCGAGTACTCGGTGGCGCTGGTCTCCCGCACCAGCGAGGCCGAACCGATGCTGGTCAGGGTGGTCGGCAAGCACTGCGAGTCCGGCGACATCGTGGTCCGGGACGCCTTCCTGCCCGCAGACCTGGCGCCCGGCGACCTGATCGCGGTGCCCGCCACCGGCGCCTACTGCCGGTCGATGGCGAGCAACTACAACCACGCCCTCAAGCCCCCCGTGCTGGCCGTCGCGGACGGTGCGGCCCGGGTGATCGTCCGCCGCGAAACGGAGGAGGATCTCCTGCGGCTCGATATCGGCTGACGAAATTTTCGTCTCAGAACGTGGACCAGCCGTAGATCCGTGCGGAAAGTCCCGGAGACTGGTGGGGACAGGAAAGCCCCCGGGGGAACCGAATCACCCCGGCGGGGACCGAAGAATGCAGAGCGGAGTCGGATGATGCGTACGCGCCCGCTGAAGGTGGCGTTGCTGGGCTGTGGTGTGGTGGGCTCCGAGGTGGCGCGCATCATGACGACGACAGCCGACGACCTCGCCGCGCGCATCGGCGCCCCGGTGGAGCTCGCCGGCATCGCGGTACGGCGGGCCGGGCGCCCCCGTCCCGGGGTGCCCGAGCACCTGCTCACCACCGACGCCGAGGCCCTGGTCGGCCGCGACGACATCGACGTGGTGATCGAGGTCGTGGGCGGCATCGAGCCGTCCAAATCGCTGATCCTGAAAGCCTTCCAGGGCGGCGCCTCGGTGGTCTCCGCCAACAAGGCACTGCTCGCCAAGGACGGCGCCGAACTGCACGCCGCGGCCGCCGAGGCCGGCGTCGACCTCTACTACGAGGCCGCGGTGGCCGGCGCCATCCCGCTGCTGCGCCCGCTGCGCGAGTCGCTGGCCGGCGACAAGGTGAACCGGGTGCTGGGCATCGTCAACGGCACCACCAACTTCATCCTCGACAAGATGGACTCCACCGGCGCCGGGTACTCCGAAGCGCTGGAGGAGGCCACCGCGCTGGGCTACGCCGAGGCCGACCCGACCGCCGACGTGGAGGGCTTCGACGCCGCCGCGAAGGCCGCCATCCTGGCCGGCATCGCCTTCCACACCAAGGTGACCGCCGCGGACGTCTACCGCGAGGGCATCACCGAGGTCTCCGCCGCCGACATCGCCTCCGCCAAGGAGATGGGCTGCGTGGTCAAGCTGCTTGCGATCTGCGAGCGCTCCGCAGACGGCAGCTCGGTCACCGCCCGGGTGCACCCGGCGATGATCCCGCTCAGCCACCCGCTGGCCTCCGTCCGCGAGGCCTACAACGCGGTGTTCGTCGAGGCCGAGGCGGCCGGCCGGCTGATGTTCTACGGACCCGGCGCGGGCGGCTCGCCGACCGCCTCCGCGGTCCTCGGCGACCTGGTCGCGGTCTGCCGCAACAAGGTCAACGGCACCACCGGCCCCGGCGACTCGGTCTACACCCAGCTGCCCGCCAAGCCGATGGACCAGGTGGTCACCCGCTACCACGTCAGCCTCGACGTGGACGACCGGGCCGGCGTGCTCGCTCAGGTCGCCTCGGTCTTCGCCGAGCACGGCGTCTCCATCGACACCGTGCGCCAGCAGGGCCGCGACGGCGACGCCGCACTCGTCGTGGTCACCCACCGCGCCACCGACGCCGCCCTGTCGGCGACGGTCGACAAGCTCCGCGCACTGGACAGCGTGCGCGACGTGGCCAGCATCATGCGGGTCGAAGGGGAGTAGGAAGAACCATGAACGCCGAAAACGCTGCCCGAGGCACCCACACCCACCAGTGGCGCGGCCTCATCGAGGAGTACCGCGACCGCCTCCCGGTCACCGACTCCACCCCCGTGGTCACCCTGCTCGAGGGCGGCACGCCCCTCGTCCCCGCCCAGGTGCTCTCCGAGCGCACCGGCTGCGAGGTCTACCTCAAGGTCGAAGGCGCCAACCCGACCGGCTCCTTCAAGGACCGCGGGATGACCATGGCCATCTCCAAGGCCAAGGAGGACGGCGCCCAGGCCGTCATCTGCGCCTCCACCGGCAACACCTCCGCCTCCGCCGCCGCCTACGCGGTCCGGGCCGGCATGGTGTCCGCCGTGCTCGTCCCGCAGGGCAAGATCGCCCTCGGCAAGATGGGCCAGGCGCTGGTGCACGGCGCGAAGATCCTCCAGGTGGACGGCAACTTCGACGACTGCCTGACCCTCGCTCGCGAACTCTCCGAGAAGTACCCGGTCGCCCTGGTCAACTCGGTCAACCCGGTGCGCATCGAGGGCCAGAAGACCGCCGCCTTCGAGATCGTCGACATGCTCGGCGACGCCCCCGACATCCACGTCCTCCCGGTCGGCAACGCCGGCAACATCACCGCCTACTGGCGGGGCTACCGCGAATACGCGGCCGACGGCCTTTCCACCAAGACCCCGCGGATGTGGGGCTTCCAGGCGGCCGGCTCCGCCCCCATCGTGGACGGCGCCCCGGTGCTCAAGCCGCAGACCATCGCCACCGCGATCCGGATCGGCAATCCCGCCTCCTGGGACTTCGCGCTGGCCGCCCGGGACGAGTCCGGCGGCCTGATCGACAAGGTGACGGACCGCCAGATCCTGTCCGCCTACCGCCTGTTGGCCGCGCAGGAGGGCGTCTTCGTGGAGCCCGCCTCGGCCGCCTCGGTGGCCGGCCTGCTCGCCAAGGCCGAGGCCGGACTGGTCGACCCCGGCCAGCGGATCGTCTGCACCGTCACCGGCAACGGCCTCAAGGACCCGGACTGGGCGGTGGCCGGCGCGCCGCAGCCGCAGATCGTCCCGATCGACCCCGAGACGGCCGCCCGCAGCCTCGGCCTGCTTGCTTGACACTGCGTCAACGCCCTTGAGCGGCGGGCCTGATCGGGCCCGCCGCTCAACCGCATCTGCACTGCTTTCAGGTCATCCGGCCGGCGCTTTTCCGCTTCTTGTGGCAACACGGAAGATCCGGGCCGGGCAGGGTGTACCGCTCTGGAACCTCTCTTCGATACGCTGGACCCCGGCGGGCCGCGCCATGCTGCGCGCTCCCTTCGACCAACCCGCCGTCGTACCACCGCAGGCCCCGTCGTCCGGGCCGCCCCCACTTTTCAGGAGTGTCCACCGCATGGCCGGTCCCGCGTTCCGCGCCGCCGCCGTCCGGGTCCGCGTTCCCGCGACCAGCGCCAACCTCGGCCCCGGCTTCGACGCTTTCGGCCTCGCCCTCGGGCTCTACGACGACGTGGTGGTCCGGGTCGCCGACTCCGGCCTGAGCGTGGACATCGCCGGCGAGGGCGCCGACACCCTGCCCCGCGACGAGCGCCACCTGCTGGTCCGCTCGCTGCGCGCCGCCTTCGACCGGCTCGGCGGACAGCCCCGCGGCCTCGAAGTGGTCTGCGCCAACCGCATACCGCACGGCCGCGGCCTGGGCTCCTCGTCCGCGGCGATCTGCGCCGGCATCGTCGCCGCCCGCGCGGTCACCATCGGCGGCGCCTCCGCCCTCGACGACGACGCGCTGCTCGCCCTCGCCTCCGAGCTGGAGGGCCACCCCGACAACGTCGCGGCCTGCCTGCGCGGCAACTTCACCGTCGCCTGGACCGAGGACGGCACCGCCCGCACCATCACGCTCGACCCCTCCGACCGAGTGGTTCCGGTCGTCTTCGTGCCCTCGACCGAGGTGCTCACCGAAACGGCGCGCGGTCTCCTCCCCAAGACCGTTCCGCTCTCCGACGCCGCCGTCAACGCCGGCCGTGCCGCACTGCTGGTCGAGGCGCTCACCCGCCGCCCCGAACTGCTGCTCACCGCCACCGAGGACCGCCTGCACCAGGACTACCGGGCCTCCGCCATGCCCGACAGCGCCGCCCTGGTCGCCACGCTGCGCGCCGAGGGCGTGCCGGCCGTCATCTCGGGTGCCGGACCGACGGTGCTCGCCCTCGCCGACGAGGCCGGCGCGGAGAAGCTGCTCAACTTCGCGGGGCCGCAGTTCGCGGCGCACCGGCTGGAGCTCGACCGCACCGGCGCGACGGTTCTTCCGCTCGACATGTGAGACGGACACGATTGACAAACAAAGGGCTGGGGAATGTGTCAGGGGGTCGGTAGTGTTAACCTCATTGCTGCACCAGATGCCCTCCGGGGCCCGGTGCGACGCATCCCGATCCCGTTCCCCCGTCCGCACGGGGGCCGGAAGCTCGGGATCACGATTCTCCGGGAGCCCGCCACACTGCGTACGCAGCCTGCCTGCGCAACTGCGGCCCATCCCGAAGCCGTGACGGCACCAGACTCCCACCCGCAGCCTCTGCACTGAGGCCTGGCCGGGCGGGGCCCGAACTGCCGCCGCGCGACGGGGGCCCGGGCATCAACAGGCGCAGCGAGGTCGGTACCGGCCGTCCGCGCCACCTTCGCACCACAGTGCACCGCACTTCGCAGCTCCCCGGAAGGACCAGCCTTCCGCGGGAATCCAGCCCCTGACCAGCGCACAGAGATGTTGGACAGGACAGCACAACCGGTCGCCGTGCCAGACAGGCCGACGTCCGCTCCAGGGAAGGACCCTTAGTGAGCGACACCACCGATCTGATGGGCGCGCGCCCGGACGCCGAGGCGTCGGACGCAGCCGCCGCCCCCGCGGCTCCGGCGCGACGCCGTCGTACCGCTGCCGCCGGCCTGGACGGCCTGGTCCTGGCCGAGCTCCAGAAGCTCGCCTCGACCCTCGGGATCAGCGGTACCGGACGGATGCGCAAGAGCCAGCTGATCGAGGCCATCAAGGAGAAGAGCGGCGGAGACCCGCTGCTCGCGGGCGGCTCCGCCCCCGCCGCTCCGGCCGCCAAGAAGGCCGCCAAGTCGGCTGCTCCCGCCGCCGAGGCCGCTCCGGCCGCCGCGGAGGAGAAGGAGAAGCCGGCCCGCCGCGCCCGCACCGCCGCCGCCACCGAGCCGCAGCCGCAGGCGCAGATCGAGATCCCGGTGCAGGCCGCCGCCGACACCGCGGCCGCCACCACCCGGACCGAGCGTCCGCGCCGCCGCGCCACCGCCGCCGCCGGTGCGCCGACCGCCGAGGCTGCGGCCACCACCACCGAGCAGGCCCAGCCGGCCGCCGAGGCCAAGGCCGAGGGCCAGCGCCAGGCCGCCGAGGGCGAGGGCCGTTCCGAGCGCCGCGAGCGCCGGGACCGCCGCGACCGCCGCGAGGGCGGCGAGCGCACCGAGCGTGCCGAGCGCACCGAGACCGCCGCGGCCGACAGCGACGGCGAACTGCGCGAGTCCCGCCGGGACCGCCGCAACCGCCGTGAGCGCGACCGCGCCGACCGGCAGCAGGGCGGCGGCCAGCAGCAGGACGGCGGCCAGTCCCGCCAGCAGGGCCAGCAGCAGGGCCAGAGCCAGGGCCAGCAGCAGGGCGGCAGCGCCCAGCAGCAGGGCGGCTACGACGACGACGAGTTCGGCGACGGCCGCCGCGGCCGTCGTGGCCGCTACCGCGACCGCCGGGGCCGTCGCCGCGACGGCTTCGAGGGCACGACCGGCCCCGAGGTCCCGCTGAGCGACGACGACGTCCTGATCCCGGTCGCGGGCATCCTGGACATCCTCGACAACTACGCGTTCGTCCGGACCTCCGGCTACCTGCCCGGCCAGAACGACGTCTACGTCTCGCTGGCCCAGGTCCGCAAGCACGGCCTGCGCAAGGGTGACGCCATCACCGGCGCCGTCCGGCAGCCGAAGGACGGCGAGCGCCGCGAGAAGTTCAACGCCATGGTGCGCCTGGACTCCGTCAACGGCATGGACCCGGACAGCGGCCGCGGCCGCCCCGAGTTCGGCAAGCTGACCCCGCTGTACCCGCAGGAGCGGCTGCGCCTGGAGACCGACCCGGGCGTGCTGACCACCCGGATCATCGACCTGGTGTCGCCGATCGGCAAGGGCCAGCGTGGTCTGATCGTGGCCCCGCCGAAGACCGGTAAGACCATGATCATGCAGGCGATCGCCAACGCGATCACCCACAACAACCCCGAGTGCCACCTGATGGTCGTCCTGGTCGACGAGCGTCCGGAAGAGGTCACCGACATGCAGCGGTCGGTGAAGGGCGAGGTCATCTCCTCGACCTTCGACCGCCCGGCCGAGGACCACACCACCGTCGCCGAGCTCGCCATCGAGCGTGCCAAGCGCCTGGTGGAGCTGGGCCACGACGTGGTGATCCTGCTGGACTCCATCACCCGCCTGGGCCGCGCCTACAACCTGGCCGCGCCCGCCTCCGGCCGCATCCTGTCCGGTGGTGTCGACTCGACCGCGCTGTACCCGCCGAAGAAGTTCTTCGGTGCCGCGCGCAACATCGAGAACGGCGGCTCGCTGACCATCCTGGCCACCGCGCTGGTCGAGACCGGCTCGCGGATGGACGAGGTGATCTTCGAGGAGTTCAAGGGCACCGGCAACATGGAGCTCAAGCTCGACCGGAAGCTCTCGGACAAGCGCATCTTCCCGTCCGTCGACGTGGACGCCTCCGGCACCCGCAAGGAGGAGATCCTGCTCGGCCACGAGGAGCTCTCCATCGTCTGGAAGCTCCGCCGGGTGCTGCACGCCCTGGACTCGCAGCAGGCGATCGAGCTGCTGCTGGACAAGATGAAGCAGACCAAGACGAACGCCGAGTTCCTGATGCAGATCGCCAAGAACACCCCGGGTTCCGGCGACTGATCCGGTAACGCCCTGCTGAGACCCCGTACCGCCGCGCGCGGCGCGGGGTCTCACGCTTTTCTCAGGCGGGGTTCGCAACCCGCTCGCCCTACCGGTGCGTCACTTATGCTCGAAAGGTCGCACTCCAGGTGAAATGAGGCGATATGGCCGAACACCGGAAGACCCGCTTCACGAGTCGACGCGGACTGCGGATCACGCTGTTCGCGCTGGTCGCCGTGCTGTTGCTGGTCGCAGGACTCGGTGGGCTCGCCTACTGGAAGCTGAACCGGAACCTGCACGGCGTCGACATCTCAGGCCAACTGGGCAGTGCCCGGCCGCCCGCGTCCACCGACGGCTCGTTCAACCTGCTGGTGCTCGGCTCCGACTCGCGGGCCGGCGCCAACGGCGACCTGGCCGGTGGTGGCACCGGGGACACCGCCCGCTCCGACACCGCCATGGTGGTGCACGTCAACCAGACGCACACGGCCGCCTCGGTGGTCTCCATACCGCGCGACACCCTGGTCGCCCGGCCCGCCTGCACCGGTCCGGACGGCAAGCCCGTCCCGGCGGTCCACAGCGCGATGTACAACTCGGCGTTCGAGGTCGGCGGACCGGTCTGCGCGGTGAAGACCACCGAGCAGCTCACCGGGATGCGGATGGACCACTTCGTCGAGCTGGATTTCGCCGGCTTCGCCTCGGTGATCGACGCGATCGGCGGGGTGGACGTCACCACCACCGTTCCGATAAGCGACCAGGACAGCGGGCTCCAGCTGCCGGCCGGCACCCATCACCTGGGCGGGCAGCAGGCGCTGGCGTTCGTCCGCACCCGGCACGGCGTCGGCGACGGCAGCGACCTGGGGCGGATCGAGCTCCAGAAGGAGATGGTGAAGGCCATGCTCGGCCGGATCGACGCGCAGGGCCTGGCCACCGATCCGGTGGCGGTGTGGAGCCTCGGCGACAAGCTCACCAAGTCGCTCACCACCGACTCCGACCTGGCCTCGGTGAGCTCGCTGGTGGGCCTGGCGCAGACCCTGAAGCGGATCGGCCCGGATCAGCTGACCATGGTCACACTGCCTGTGACGTACGCCCCCAGCGACCCGAACCGGGTGGCCCCGAAGAACCCGGACGCCCAGCAGCTCTGGGCGGCGCTGCGGGTCGACCAGCCGGTGCCGACCTCGGTGGTCTCCGAGCAGCCCAGCAACCCGGCGGAGGCCTCCCCGTCCGCCCGGGCGTCGATCAGCCCCGGCGCGGCGGCCCTGTACCGGGGCGCGGAATAGCGCAACCCCCCTCCCGGTTTGGGAAGAAGCGGGCAGTGCTGGCACACTGGTCCGTCGGTCCCGGTTCACGTGCGGATGTCCATGTTCGCCGACCCGGTGCCCTCCCGATCAGCTAGGAGAATCCGTTGAAGTCCAACGTTCACCCGGAGTACGTGGTCACCAAGGTGACCTGCACCTGCGGCAACGAGTTCACCACTCGCTCGACCGAGACCAGCGGTGAGATCCGTGCCGAGGTCTGCTCGAACTGCCACCCGTTCTACACCGGCAAGCAGAAGATTCTGGACACCGGTGGCCGCGTGGCCCGCTTCGAGGCGCGCTTCGGCAAGAAGCTTTCCGGCAACAAGTCGGCCTAGCGCTTCCACGGCGCCGGTCTCGGGCGCCCTCGTGTACTGCACGGGGGCGTTCGGGCCGGCGCCGTTCGCGTCTCTCCTGCCCAGCACCCAGGTTGGGCACCCCCTGTTCGGCACTCACGGAAGTAGGACCACCCGATGTTCGAGGCAGTCGAAGAGCTCCTCGTCGAGCACGCCGACCTCGAGAAGAGGCTGGCCGATCCGTCCGTGCACGCCGACCAGGCGAACGCGCGCAAGCTGGCCAAGCGGTACGCCGAGCTGACCCCGATCACCCGGACCTACCTGGCCTGGAAGCAGGCCGGCGAGGACATCGTCGCCGCGCGTGAACTCGCCGCCGAGGACCCGGACTTCATCGCCGAGGCGAAGGCGTCCGAGGCGCAGCAGGCGGAGCTCACCGAGGAGCTGCGGCTGCTGCTGGTGCCGCGCGACCCCAACGACGACAAGGACGTCATCCTGGAGGTCAAGGCGGGTGAGGGCGGCGAGGAGTCCGCGCTGTTCGCCGGTGACCTGCTGCGGATGTACCTGCGGTACGCGGAGCGGGTCGGCTGGAAGACCGAGATCATCGACGCCAACGAGTCCGACCTCGGCGGCTACAAGGACGTCTCGGTGGCCGTGAAGACCAAGGGCAACGCGGAGCCCGGCCACGGTGTCTGGGCGCAGCTGAAGTACGAGGGCGGCGTGCACCGGGTGCAGCGGGTGCCCGCGACCGAGTCGCAGGGCCGCATCCACACCTCCGCCGCGGGCGTGCTGGTCACCCCGGAGGCCGAGGAGGTCGAGGTGGAGATCCACGCCAACGACCTGCGGATCGACGTCTACCGCTCCTCCGGCCCGGGCGGGCAGTCGGTCAACACCACCGACTCCGCGGTCCGGATCACCCACCTGCCGACCGGTATCGTCGCGTCCTGCCAGAACGAGAAGAGCCAGCTGCAGAACAAGGAGCAGGCGATGCGCATCCTGCGTTCGCGGCTGCTGGCCGCCGCGCAGGAGGAGGCCGAGCGGGAGGCGTCCGACGCCCGCCGCAGCCAGGTCCGCACGGTCGACCGCTCCGAACGGATCCGGACGTACAACTTCCCGGAGAACCGCATCTCCGACCACCGCACCGGTTTCAAGTCGTACAACCTGGACCAGGTGCTGGACGGCGACCTGAACGCGGTGATCCAGTCCTGTGTGGACGCCGACGCCGCGGCCAAGCTGGCCGCCGCGCAGGAGAACTGAGCCTAAGGGGCCCGAGGGATGAACCTGCTGCTCGCCGAGGTGGCCCAGGCCACCCAGCGCCTGGCCGCGGCCGGCGTACCCTCGCCGCGCTTCGACGCCGAGGAGCTGGCCGCGCACATCCACGGCGTGAAGCGCAGCCAGCTGCACACCGTGCCGGACGGGGACTTCGACGCCCGCTACTGGGAGGCGATCTCCCGCCGCGAGCAGCGCGAGCCGCTGCAGCACATCACCGGGCGGGCGTTCTTCCGCTACCTCGAACTGGAGGTCGGCCCCGGGGTGTTCGTGCCCCGGCCGGAGACCGAGACAGTGGTCGAGTGGGCGATAGAGGCGGTCCGCGCGATGGACGTCGCCGAGCCGCTGGTGGTCGACCTGTGCACCGGCTCCGGGGCGATCGCGCTGGCGCTCGCCCAGGAACTGCCGCGTTCCACGGTGCACGCGTTCGAGCTCGACGAGGGCGCGATCGCCTACACCCGCCGCAACATCGAGGCCAGCCCCGACCGGGCCCGGGTCCACCTGCACCAGGGCGACGCCACCAAGGCGTTCGCCGACGACCGGGCCTGGGACGGCCGGTTCGACCTGGTGATCAGCAACCCGCCGTACATCCCGCTCACCGAGTGGGAGTACGTCGCCCCCGAGGCCCGCGACCACGACCCGCAGATGTCGCTGTTCTCCGGCGAGGACGGCCTGGACACCATCCGCGGCATCGAGCGGGTCGCCGCCCGGCTGCTGCGGCCCGGCGGCGCGGTGGTGATCGAACACGCGGACACCCAGGGCGGCCAGGTCCCGTGGATCTTCCGCGAGGAGGGCGGCTGGACGGACGCCGCCGACCACCGGGACCTGAACAACCGGCCGCGCTTCACAACGGCCCGAAGGGCTTCGTTGTGAACATCGGGCACAGCACAACGGCCCGAAGGGCTTCGTTGTGAACATCGGGCACAGCACAACGGCCCGGAGGGCTTCGTTGTGAACATCGGGCACAGCACGACGGCCCGGAGGGCTTCGTTGTGAACATCAGGCACGGCACTACTGCCCGTCGCGCTTCGCTGTAGACCACCACTGAATTCACCGGAAGGGGATTGCTCCGATGAGCCGCCGATACGACTGCTCCGACGCCCAGGATCGCGCCAGCGGGCTGCGTGAGGCCGCCACGGCGATCCGCCGCGGGGAGCTGGTGGTGGTGCCGACCGACACGCTGTACGGGATCGCGGCGGACGCGTTCTCGCCGGAGGCGGTCGGCGCGCTGCTGGCGGCCAAGGGGCGCGGGCGGAACATGCCCTCGCCGGTGCTGGTCGGCTCGCCGACCACGCTGCACGGGCTGGTCACCGACTTCTCCGAGCAGGCCTGGGAGCTGGTGGACGCGTTCTGGCCGGGCGGCCTGACCCTGGTGGCCCGGCACCAGCCGTCGCTGCGCTGGGACCTGGGCGAGACCCGGGGCACCGTCGCCGTCCGGATGCCGCTGCACCCGGTCGCGCTGGAGCTGCTGAACGCCACCGGCCCGCTCGCGGTGTCCTCCGCCAACAAGACCGGCGGCCCGTCCCCGTCCACCTGCGACGCGGCCGAGGCGCAACTCGGTGACGCGGTGTCGATCTACCTCGACGGCGGGACGGCCGACTACGCCACGGCCTCCACCATCGTCGACGTCACCGGCAAGGTGCCGGTGGTGCTGCGGGCGGGCGCGATCAGCGTCGAGCAGCTGAGGGAGGTCGCTCCGGACGTCGAGGCCGGCAGTTGACCGCCGCCCCGTTGTACGGAGCGGGGAGTGCCCTGGCGCCGTTCCCGGCGTCCGGGCCGCTCCCGCTGGACACCTTCAAGATCCTGTTCGTCTGCACCGGCAACATCTGCCGCTCCCCGATCGCCGAGCGCCTGGCACGGTTGGAGCTGGACTCCCGGCTGGGCGCCCGGGTGGGCGGCCGGATCGTCGTGGAGAGCGCCGGGACCTGGGGCCACGAGGGCGCCCCGATGGAGGCGCACGCGGCCACCGTGCTGGGTGAGTACGGCGCGGACAGCGCCGGCTTCGCCGGGCGGGAGCTGCTCGACGAACACGTGATCGACGCCGACCTGGTGCTGACCGCGACCCTGGACCACCGCGCGCAGGTGATCTCGATGGGACACGCGGCGGGTCTGCGCACCTTCACGCTGAAGGAGTTCACCCGGTTGGTGCAAAGGGTCGATCCGCGGACCCTGCCCGACCCCAGGGACGGCGCGCGGCTGACCGAACGCGCCCGCGCGCTGGTCCGCTCGGCCGCCGCCCTGCGCGGCTGGCTGCTGGCCGCCGCACCGGAATGGGATGAGCTGAGGGACCCGTACGGGGCGCCGATCGGCATGTTCCGCAACTGCGGCGAAGAGATATTCGACGCGCTGGACCCGGTGGTGACCGCACTGACCGGCGTGGACCGGTGAGTTGAGCGCCCTCCACTAAAGTTTCGGTGGAGAAGTTGTGAAGCCTGCGTGCGCAGGTGATGCAGGTGACCGGGGCGCGGCCGAAAGGCCCAGTCCCGCGCGTGGGGGCGGGCCCGGTGACAGGGGCCGACCTAGGCTGGAGAGATCTCCGCCCGCACCGGCCCCCTCGCCCTTCGGCTGGGGGACCCCCCACCCGGGAGCCAGCATGACGGTCGCCGATGCCCGACAGACCCACTGGCAGGCCGCCGAGGCCCTGCGCGCGGCGGACCCGCTGACCGCCGACCTGCTCGCCGCCGAGGACGAACGCCGGGCCGATTCCGTGCAGCTGCTGGCCGGCGAGAACCTGGCCACCCCCGCCGTGCTGGCGGCGCTGACCGGCCCGCTGATCGACAAGTACGCCGAGGGCTACCCCGGCCGCCGCCACCACACCGGCTGCGCGCCCGCCGACACCGTCGAGCTGCTGGCGGTCGACCGGGCCCGCGAACTGTTCGCCGCCCCGCACGCCAACGTCCAACCCCGGTCGGCGACTTCGGCCGTGCTGGCGGCCTACGCGGCGCTGCTGCGGCCGGGCGACGCGGTGCTGGCGATGTCGCTGGAGCACGGCGGCCACCTGAGCGCCGGTTCGCGGGCCAACTTCTCCGGCCGCTGGTTCCAGTTCCACGGCTACGGGGTGCGCGAGGAGGACGGCCTGATCGACCTCGACCAGGTCCGCCGGCTGGCCCACGAGCACCGCCCCAAGGCGATCGTCGCGGGTGGCATCTCCTACCCCCGGCACCTGGACTGGGCGGCCTTCCGGGAGATCGCCGACGAGGTGGACGCCTACCTGATCGCCACCGCCGGGCAGAGCGCCGGCCTGGTCGCGGCCGGCCTCGCGCCGTCCCCGGTGCCGTACGCGGACGTCACCGCCGTGGCCACCCACAAGCTGCTGCGCGGCCCGCGCGGCGGCCTGCTGCTGTGCACCGACGAACTGGCGGACCGGATCGACCGCGCGGTGTTCCCGTTCTGCCAGGGCGGGGCGGCGATGAACGAGGTGGCCGCCAAGGCGGTGGCGCTGGCCCAGGCGGCCACCCCCGCCTTCGCCGAGTACGCCCGCCGGGCCGTGGCCGGAGCGCGGGCGCTGGCCGCCGCGCTGGCCGCCGCCGGGGCCGCGCCGCTCACCGGCGGCACCGACACCCACCTGGTGACCGCCGAGGTCGGCGGCCTCGGCCTGACCGGCGTGGAGGCCGAACGCCGTTGCGCCGCAGCGGGGTTGATGCTCGGGAGGTGCGCCGTCCCGTACGACCCGGCGCCGCCCACCGAGACCTCCGGGATCCGGCTCGGCACCGGCACCTGCGCGGCCCAGGGGATGGGGGAGAGCGAGCTCGGCGAGGTCGGTGAGCTGCTCGGGCAGGTGCTGCGCGGGGCCGAGCCGGCGTCGGTGCGGGGCCGGGTCCGGGAGTTGGCGCGGGCCTTCGCCGGGCGCCGCTGAGCATCCGGTGGTCGCGGAGGCGAACCGCGATGCGGGGGCTGGGCGTCGGAGTCAATAAGGTGTGCACCGTGGCGACGCACCTCGAACCCCGAACCTGCGCGGGAGTACCCTGCGTACTCGTCCGTCGGACCGTGACCCTGGAGGCCAGTGGTGCGTGAGTATCTGCTGGTCCTGTTCGTCTCGGCGGC
This sequence comes from Kitasatospora sp. NPDC004614, assembly GCF_042873675.1. Classification (NCBI taxonomy): domain Bacteria; kingdom Bacillati; phylum Actinomycetota; class Actinomycetes; order Kitasatosporales; family Streptomycetaceae; genus Kitasatospora; species Kitasatospora sp. NPDC004614. The sequence continues at coordinate 21,847 of NZ_JBIALR010000013.1, read as the reverse complement.
AGTGACCTACCTGCTGGTGGCCCCGGTGCGGAAGTTCGCGATCGCCGCCGGCGCCATGCCCGCGGTCCGGGCGCGTGACGTGCACCGCGAACCGACCCCGCGGCTCGGCGGCATCGCGATGTTCGGCGGCCTGCTGGCCGGCCTGCTGGCGGCGTCCCAACTCACCAACCTGGGGCGGCTGTTCGTACAGAGCGCGGACGTCAAGGCGCTGCTGTCCGGGGCCGGGATCATGTTCGTGCTGGGCGTCCTGGACGACAAGTGGGGCGTGGACGCGCTGGTGAAGCTCGGCGGTCAGATGATCGCGGCCGGCGTGATGGTGTGGCAGGGCGTCACGGTGATCTCCATCCCGGTGCCCGGCTACGGGACGGTCACCTTCACCCCCACCCAGGGCATGCTGATCTCCGTCACGCTGGTGGTCGTGATGGTGAACGCGGTGAACTTCATCGACGGCCTGGACGGCCTGGCGGCGGGCATGGTGTGCATCGCCGCGATCGCGTTCTTCCTGTACTCGTACCGGCTCTGGCTGGGCTACGGGATCAACGACGCCGCTCCCGCCGCGCTGTTCACCGCCGTGCTGATCGGCATGTGCCTGGGCTTCCTGCCGCACAACCTGCACCCGGCGCGGATCTTCATGGGCGACTCAGGCTCGATGATGCTGGGCCTGATGCTGGCCGTCGCCGCGATCTCCATCACCGGCCGCGTCGACCCCGACCTGATCTCGGCCCGGACCGGTTCGCAGACCAGCGCCGTGCACGCCCTGGTGCCGATCTACATCCCGCTGATCCTGCCGCTGACGGTGATCGCGCTGCCGCTGGCGGACCTGCTGCTGGCCGTGGTGCGCCGCACCTGGGCGGGCAAGTCGCCGTTCGCGGCGGACAAGCAGCACCTGCACCACCGGCTGCTGGAGGTCGGGCACTCGCACAGCCGGGCCGTGCTGATCATGTACTTCTGGGCCGCGCTGATCGCCTTCGGCACCGTCGCGGTCTCGATCACCAACACCGGCCGCACGGTCGTCCTGACCATGGCGGGCCTGTGCCTGGTGGGCCTCGCGGTGCTGCTGATGCCGCGCTTCAAGCCGCGCGCCCCGAAGGCCGTTCAGCCGTTCGTGCCGCCCCGCTACCGCAGCAGCGAGCGGGCCGCCGGGCCGGATTCCGTGAAGGCTGCTAAGGACGCGGCCGAGGATGCTGCCGAGGACGCCTCCGAGGTGCCCGCGATGGCCGAGCTGTCGGCCGAGGACAAGGCCCTGCTGGGGCGGATCGGAACGGGGGCGACGGCGTCCGGCCGGCGGGACGAGCGGCAGCCCTGACGCGGTGTCAACTCCCGCTGGGCCGTTCGGATACACCCGTTCGGCGGCACCCGTGGGCCGGGGGTGTGACAGGTGCCACACGTTCATGGTAAAGCTCTCATCAAATAGTTTGTGATACCGTTCACGAGTACCGAGAACACGCCGAAAGACCTGACATGGAGGACTTCCGTCCCTGGTCGGTCTCCCTCGACGGGCTCCGCCCTCAGTGGTGGTCCGCGGCGTGGTTCTCGTCCTTGTACCTCTGCCCCTTGCCACCGACATGCCGCCGGAGCTGCCGACATGCCGTCCCACGACGCCCGGATCCTCCGTGGCGCCGCAATCCCCACTGCGGCCGCCGGAGTGATCGCCATGGCGATCTCCTTCGCCGTTGCCCAGGGGAAGGGCCTGCTCGGCGCCCTGCTGGCAACGGTGGTGGTGATCGGTTTCTTCGGATTCGGCCAGGTCGCACTCGACCGGCTGACCCGGAACAATCCGCAGATGATGATGGCGGCAGCGCTGCTGGTCTACACCACGCAGATCCTGTTGATCGGCATTCTGCTGGCAGTCGCCAAGCACCTCTCGTTCTTCGACCACAAGGTCTTCGGTTTCACCCTGCTCGGGCTCGCGATCATCTGGACGGCGTTCCAGGTGCGCGGCTGGCTCAGGGCGAAGACCTTCTACGTGGAACCCGACGGCAAGTCGAAATCCGGGCGTCAACCGTGAGTGGGGCACACCGTCCCCCTCGCGAGGGGGGCGGTGTTTATGCCCTCCTGACGGGCTGCTATCGTCCGTCCCAACGGCGGAGTGCGGGATGCGGCCAGGTCCCTCCGGGAATCGGACGGATCGCCCCCCAGCTCCACGAAGCTTTCGAAGATCCCGTGGCGTGGATATGCGCCGCGCAGGGTCCGCGAGAAATCCAACTAGTTCCAGTGCCGCACCGTGGCCGCAGGCCACGCCGACACACCGAGGTTGCCGTAACCATGCGTCAGAACGAAGGAGTCTGTGGTGGGTGCTGACGTCCAGCTCGCCTCCGAGGCCGGTTGCCACCTGAACTCCGGCTGCGGCTTCCCGGCCCCCGGCCTGAACGAGTTCGACTTCAAGCCGATCTTCTCGATCGGTAGCGTCGACTTCACCAAGCCGATGCTGCTGTCGATCATCTGCGCACTCCTGGTGGTCGGCTTCTTCTGGGCCGCGTTCGCCAAGCCGAAGCTGCTCCCGGGCAAGCTCCAGCTGGTCGGCGAGATCGGGTACGACTTCGTCAAGCGGAGCATCGTGCTCGAGACGATCGGCAAAAAGGGCGAGAAGTACGTCCCGATGCTGGTCTCGATGTTCTTCTTCGTGTGGATCATGAACATCATGTCCATCATCCCGTTCGCCCAGTTCCCGGTGATGTCGCGCATCGCGTTCCCGGTCGGGCTCGCGGCGATCGTGTGGATCACCTACATGACGCTGACCTTCAAGAAGCACGGCTTCGTCGGCGGTATGAAGAACCTCTGCTGGCCGTCGGGCATCCCCGGCTGGGTCATGTTCATCCTGGTGCCGATCGAGTTCTTCTCGAACATCTTCGTGCGCCCCTTCACCCTCGCGGTCCGAGCCTTCGCGAACATGTTCGCCGGTCACCTGCTGATCGTCGTCTTCTCGGTGGCCTCGTGGTACCTGCTGAGCCCCAGCATCGGCGCCCTGTACGGCTCGGTGTCCTTCGTGGTGGCCGTCGGTCTGACCGGTTTCGAGCTGCTGGTGCAGTTCCTGCAGGCGTACATCTTCGTGATGCTCGCCAGCAGCTACATCGCCGGTGCCCTGGAAGAGGCGCACTGAGCCCCGCGGCCCCGGCCGCGCCCCTGAACTCCCGGTGGCCAACACCCACCGGTATCCCATCCCCGCAAAGGATTAGCTGAGATGTCCGCTCTCGCCGCTGGTGTGTCCGGTTCCGTTGCTTCCATCGGCTACGGCCTCGCTGCGATCGGCCCCGGCATCGGTGTCGGTCTGATCTTCGGTAACGGCGTGCAGGCGATGGCCCGTCAGCCCGAGGCTGCCGGCCTGATCCGCTCCAACATGTTCATCGGCTTCGCCCTGACCGAGGCCCTCGCCCTGATCGGCATCGTCATGCCGTTCGTCTACGGCCAGTGAGCCAGGCGCACCGGTAGTCAATTCCGACGAAAGGTTCTGATATGACCCCCGAGGTTCTCCTCGCGGCTGAAGAGAAGATGAACCCTCTTCTCCCCGCGTGGCCCGAGGTCATCATCGGCCTGCTCTGCTTCTTCATCGTCTTCGGTCTTCTCGGCAAGAAGCTCCTCCCCAGCATCGAGAAGGTGCTGGAGGAGCGCCGCGACTCCATCGAAGGCGGCATGAAGCGCGCGGAGACCGCTCAGGCCGAGGCCCAGGCCCTGCTGGAGCAGTACCGTGCCGAGCTGGCCGAGGCGCGTCACGAGGCCGCTCGGATCACCGAGCACGCCCGTGAGCAGGGCGCTGTCCTGATCGCCGAGATGCGCGAGGAGGGCCAGCGTCAGCGCGAGGCCATCGTCGCCGCCGGCCACGCGCAGATCGACGCCGACAAGAAGCAGGCGACCGCCGCCCTGCGCCAGGACGTGGGCTCGCTGGCCTCCCAGCTGGCCTCCCGCATCGTCGGTGAGTCCCTGGAGGACCACGCCCGCCAGAGCGGTGTCATCGACCGCTTCCTGGACGAGCTGGAGTCCAAGGCCGCCGCTGCCCAGGGTGCGTCCAAGTGATCGGCGCGAGCCGTGAGGCCCTCGCCGCCGGTCGCGAGAACCTCGAGAGCCTGACCGACAACACTTCGGTGGACGCGGCCAAGCTCGCCGAGGAACTCGCCGCCGTCACCGTGCTGCTGGACCGTGAGGTCTCGCTGCGCCGCGTGCTGACCGACCCGTCGCGGTCCGGTGAGGACAAGGCCCAGCTGGTTGCCTCGCTGCTGGCCGGTCAGGTCTCCGGCGAGACCGTCGACCTGGTCTCCGGCCTGGTCCGCTCGCGCTGGTCCGGTTCGCGTGACCTGGCCGACGCGGCCGAGCAGTTGACCGCGTACGCCGAGGTCATCGCCGCCGACAAGGCGGGCGCGCTGGACGATGTCGAGGACGAGCTGTTCCGGTTCGGCCGGGTGGTGGCGGGCTCGCACGAGCTGCGCGCCGCGCTGACCGAGCCGAAGGCCGACAAGGCCGCCAAGACGGCGCTGATCCGCAAGCTGCTCGGCGGCAAGGCCAACGCGGGCACTGTCCGCCTGGTCACCAGCCTGGTCACCGCCCCCCGGGGCCGTAGCCTGGAGGGCGGCCTGGAGTCCTACTCCAAGCTCGCCGCCTCCCGGCGTGGCCGCGTGGTGGCCCTGGTCACCAGCGCTGTGCCGCTGTCGGACCGCCAGAAGGAGCGGCTCGCCGCTGCGCTGGCCGGCCTGCACGGCCGTCCGGTGCACCTGAACATCGACGTGGACCCCGAGGTCCAGGGCGGTGTCCGGGTGCAGATCGGCGACGAGATCATCGACGGCACCGTCGCGAGCCGCCTCGAAGGCGCTCGCCAGGGCCTCGAAGGCTGAGCACCAGCACTATCCGACCCTCGGTCGGGCGTCGGTCCACACCAGGTGGGCCGGCAAAACGTACGGCCGGTTCACCCGACCCGGCCGAGAGTCGAGCACTTGCGGCCCTCAATGGCGGGCCGAGGATCGCAAACTAGGAGAGCAGGGAAGCCTGATGGCGGAGCTTACGATCCGTCCGGAGGAGATCCGGGACGCGCTGGCCGACTTTGTCCAGTCGTACCAGCCGGACGCCGCTTCTGTGGAAGAGGTCGGCAAGGTCACTGACGCGGCGGACGGCATCGCGCATGTCGAGGGCCTGCCCTCGGTCATGGCGAACGAGCTGCTGAAGTTCGAGGACGGCACGCTCGGCCTCGCGCTGAACCTCGACACCCGCGAGATCGGTGTCGTCATCCTCGGTGAGTTCGGCGGCATCGAAGAGGGCCAGACCGTGCGCCGCACCGGCGAGGTCCTCTCGGTTCCGGTCGGCGACGGCTACCTCGGCCGCGTCGTGGACCCGCTGGGCAACCCGATCGACGGCCTGGGCGACATCGCCTCCACCGGCCGTCGTGCCCTGGAGCTGCAGGCCCCCGGCGTCATGGCCCGCAAGTCGGTCAAGCAGCCGCTGCAGACCGGCATCAAGGCCATCGACGCGATGACCCCGATCGGCCGCGGCCAGCGCCAGCTGATCATTGGTGACCGTCAGACCGGCAAGACCGCGGTCGCCGTCGACACCATCATCAACCAGCGCGACAACTGGCGCTCGGGCGACCCGGAGAAGCAGGTCCGCTGCATCTACGTCGCCGTTGGCCAGAAGGGCTCCACCATCGCGTCCGTCCGCGGCGCCCTGGAGGAGGCCGGCGCGCTGGAGTACACCACGATCGTGGCTGCTCCCGCCTCCGACCCGGCCGGCTTCAAGTACCTCGCCCCGTACACCGGTTCGGCCATCGGCCAGGAGTGGATGTACGACGGCAAGCACGTCCTCATCGTCTTCGACGACCTGTCGAAGCAGGCCGAGGCCTACCGCTCCGTCTCCCTGCTGCTGCGCCGCCCGCCGGGCCGCGAGGCCTACCCGGGTGACGTCTTCTACCTGCACTCCCGCCTGCTGGAGCGCTGCGCCAAGCTGAACGACGCCCTCGGCGGCGGCTCGATGACCGGTCTGCCGATCATCGAGACCAAGGCCAACGACGTCTCGGCGTACATCCCGACCAACGTCATCTCCATCACCGACGGCCAGTGCTTCCTGGAGTCCGACCTGTTCAACGCCGGCATCCGCCCGGCCGTGAACGTCGGTATCTCGGTCTCCCGCGTCGGTGGCTCCGCCCAGATCAAGGCCATGAAGTCGGTCGCCGGCCGCCTGCGCCTGGACCTGGCCCAGTACCGCGAGCTGGAGGCGTTCGCCGCCTTCGGTTCCGACCTGGACGCGGCCTCCAAGGCCCAGCTGGAGCGCGGTGCGCGCATGGTCGAGCTGCTGAAGCAGGGCCAGTACCAGCCGTTCGCGGTCGAGGACCAGGTCGTCTCGATCTGGGCCGGCACCACCGGCAAGCTGGACGACGTCCCGGTCGCCGAGATCCGTCGCTTCGAGCGCGAGTTCCTCGACCACCTGCGCCTGGAGCACAAGGGCATCCTGACCGGCATCGCCGAGACCCAGAAGCTCGAGGACGGCACCATCGACGCGCTGACCGCGGCGATCACCTCGTTCAAGCAGGGTTACACCACGGCGGACGGCAAGCTGCTCTCCGAGCAGGCCTGAGTCCGGTAGCGAGGGAAAGGACGTAACGACCCATGGGAGCACAGCTTCGGGTCTACAAGCGCCGCATCCGCTCCGTCACCGCGACGAAGAAGATCACCAAGGCGATGGAGATGATCTCCGCGTCGCGCATCGTCAAGGCGCAGCGCGCGGTGGCCGCCTCCACCCCGTACGCCGATGAGCTCACCCGTGCGGTGACCGCGGTGGCCACCCGGTCCAACGCGAAGCACCCGCTGACCACCGAGAACCCGAACGCCACCCGCGCCGCCGTGCTTGTGATCACGGCGGACCGCGGTCTGGCGGGCGGCTACTCGACCAACGCCATCAAGCAGTCGCTGGCGCTCGCCGCCCGCCTCCGCGAAGAAGGCAAGGAAGTGGTCACGTACATCGTCGGCCGCAAGGGCGTCGGGTACTACGGGTTCCGCAACCTCGCGGTCGCGAACTCGTGGACGGGCTTCTCGGACAAGCCGACCTACGGGGACGCGAAGACCGTCGCGGCGGACCTCATCGAGGCCTTCACCGCGGAGACCGGTGGCGTGGACGAGCTGCACCTGGTGTCGACCGAGTTCGTGTCGATGCTGACGCAGACGGCCGTGGACCGGCGCCTGCTGCCGCTGAAGCTCGACGAGGTCGAGCTCAGCGACAAGTCGCCGGCGAAGAACCAGATCTTCCCGCTGTACGACTTCGAACCGTCGGCCGAAGGCGTCCTCGACGCCCTGCTGCCGCGGTACGTCGAGAGCCGGATCTACAACGCTCTCCTGCAGTCGGCCGCCTCCGAGCACGCCGCCCGCCGGCGTGCGATGAAGAGCGCGACGGACAACGCCGGCGAGCTCATCAAGTCGCTCACGCGGCTTGCCAACTCGGCCCGTCAGGCCGAGATCACCCAGGAAATCAGCGAGATCGTGGGCGGCGCGAACGCGCTGGCCGACGCTAGCGCGGGGAGCGAATGATATGACCACCACTGTTGAGACCACGGCGACGGGCCGCGTCGCGCGGGTCATCGGCCCGGTCGTCGACGTGGAGTTCCCCGTCGACGCTATTCCGGACATGTACAACGCCCTGCACGTCGAGGTGGACAACCCCGACGGCACCGGCAAGAAGACCCTGACCCTCGAGGTTGCCCAGCACCTCGGCGACGGCCTGGTCCGCGGCATCTCGATGCAGCCGACCGACGGCCTGGTCCGCGGCTCGCAGGTCACCGACACCGGTTCGGCGATCTCCGTCCCGGTCGGCCAGATCACCAAGGGCAAGGTCTTCAACGCCCTCGGTGAGGTGCTGAACGTCGACAAGGCCGAGTTCGAGGCCTCCGTCGAGGTCAAGTGGCCGATCCACCGCAAGGCCCCGAACTTCTCCGAGCTCGAGTCGAAGACCGAGATGTTCGAGACCGGCATCAAGGTCATCGACCTGCTCACCCCGTACGTCCAGGGTGGCAAGATCGGTCTGTTCGGTGGTGCCGGTGTCGGCAAGACCGTTCTGATCCAGGAGATGATCTACCGCGTCGCCGAGAACTTCGGTGGTGTGTCGGTGTTCGCCGGTGTCGGTGAGCGCACCCGTGAGGGCAACGACCTCATCGACGAGATGGTCGACTCGGGCGTTCTGGACAAGACCGCGCTGGTCTTCGGCCAGATGGACGAGCCGCCGGGCACCCGTCTGCGCGTCGCGCTCTCCGCGCTGACCATGGCGGAGTACTTCCGCGACGTCGAGAAGCAGGACGTGCTCCTCTTCATCGACAACATCTTCCGGTTCACCCAGGCCGGTTCCGAGGTGTCGACCCTGCTCGGCCGTATGCCCTCCGCGGTGGGTTACCAGCCGAACCTGGCCGACGAGATGGGCCTCCTGCAGGAGCGCATCACCTCGACCCGCGGTCACTCGATCACCTCGATGCAGGCGATCTACGTCCCCGCGGACGACCTGACCGACCCGGCGCCGGCCACCACCTTCGCCCACCTGGACGCGACCACCGTTCTGTCGCGCCCGATCTCGGAGAAGGGCATCTACCCGGCCGTCGACCCGCTGGACTCCACGTCCCGCATCCTCGACCCGCGGTACATTGCGCAGACCCACTACGACACGGCCATCCGTATCAAGGGGATCCTGCAGAAGTACAAGGACCTGCAGGACATCATCGCGATCCTCGGTATCGACGAGCTGTCCGAGGAAGACAAGATCACGGTGCAGCGTGCCCGCCGCATCGAGCGCTTCCTCTCGCAGAACACCTACGTGGCGAAGCAGTTCACCGGTGTCGAGGGCTCGACCGTCCCGCTGTCGGAGACCATCGAGGCCTTCAACGCCATCGCGGACGGCAAGTACGACCACGTCCCGGAGCAGGCCTTCTTCATGTGCGGTGGCATCGATGACCTCGAGCGCAACGCCGCCGAGCTGCTGAAGAAGTAACCGCAGACCGGTCGCACGGCAGACCCAACCGTTGAGGGGTGGTTCCCGGCTCTCGTCGGGGGCCACCCCTCAACGCTGGAAGTGCTGTGATCCCGGTCATTTACGAGCCCTTGGTTTCGTTCCGGGGGCGCGTGACCGTTATTCTTACCGAAACTGCCGAGAGCTCAGCCGCCCGTTCGCCCGGGTGGCCGAGCCCCGGCGAGAGCCAAGGAGCCCACGTTGGCTGAGCTGCACGTCGAGCTGGTCGCAGCCGACCGCAAGGTGTGGTCCGGTGCGGCCACCATCGTTGTTGCCCGTACGGCCTCCGGCGACACCGGCATCATGCCGGGTCACACCCCGGTGCTGAGCGTGCTGGAGACCGGCCCGGTCACCATCCGCACCGTCTCCGAGGGCACGATCGTCGCCGCGGTGCACGGTGGCTTCATCTCGTTCGCCGACAACAAGCTGTCGATCCTCGCCGAGATCGCCGAGCTGGCCGACGAGATCGACGTCGCCCGCGCCGAGCGCGCGCTGGAGAACGCCCGGAACGAGGCCGACGCGCACGCCGAGCGTCGCGCCGAGGTCCGGCTGGTCGCCGCCGGCGGCCTGAAGGCGCACCACTGAGCCTGGTCTCAGCGACGGTCCCGGGGACGCTTTGAGCGTGTCCTCGGGACTGTCGTATCAGTTGGTAGGAATGGGTGGCCGCGTAAGGCCGCCAACGGGGATGAAGGCAGCGAGGAGGTAGGTGAGCGTGGTCCTCGCCCTTGTGGTGTGCGCGTCGGTAGTGGTCCTCGCCCTCGCGGGCCTGGTCGGCTTCGCGGTACGCCGCCGCCTCATCCAGCGGGTGGGCGGCACCTTCGACTGCTCCTACCGCTTGAAAATGCCGGCGGACGCCTCCACGCAGCCGGATCTCGACGAGAACGGCCAACCCACCTCGGCCCCGGTCCCACAGACCGACGGCAAGGGGTGGGTTTTTGGTATCGGCCGGTACAGCGGCGACTCCATCGAGTGGTTCCGGGTGTTCTCCTACGCGCCCCGGCCGCGACGGGTCCTGCCGCGCACCGAGATCGAGGTGCTGGGCCGCCGCTACCCGCAGGGGCAGGAAGAACTCGCCCTGCTCTCCGACTCCGTGGTGCTGCGCTGCCTGCACCGGGGCGCGCCGCTGGAGCTCGCGATGAGCGACGACGCGCTGACCGGCTTCCTGGCCTGGCTGGAGGCCGCTCCGCCCGGGCAGAGGGTCAACGTCGCCTGATTTCCCGGGTGCTTGGCCTCCCGGATGCCTGATTCGGCGTCAGGAGAGCGTGACGCGGCTCGCGTCCACCCGCTCCGACGTGCGCGCTAGGCTGCGGGCATGGTGAACCTGACGCGCATCTACACCCGCACCGGGGACGACGGCACGACCGCGCTCGGCGACATGAGCCGGACCACCAAGACCGACCCGCGACTGATCGCGTACGCCGACACCAACGAGGCCAATGCCGCGATCGGCGTGGCGCTGGGCGCCGGGGCGCTGGACGGCGAGCTGGTGACGGTGCTGACCCGGATCCAGAACGACCTGTTCGACGTGGGCGCGGACCTGGCGACGCCGATCGTCGAGGACCCCAAGTACCCGCCGCTGCGGGTCGAGCAGTCGTACATCGACCGGCTGGAGGGCGACTGCGACCGGTTCCTGGAGGAGCTGGAGAAGCTGCGCAGCTTCATCCTGCCCGGCGGCACCCCCGGCGCCGCGTACCTGCACCTGGCGTGCACCGTGGTGCGGCGGGCCGAACGGGCCACCTGGGCGGCGATCGAGGCGCACGGGGACAACATCAACCCGCTGACCGCGAAGTACCTGAACCGGCTGTCCGACCTGCTGTTCATCCTGGCCCGCACCGCCAACAAGGAGCGCGGCGACGTGCTGTGGGTGCCCGGCGAGAACCGCTGACGCCTGGTCATCCGGTCTGCTTGGGCCGCTTGGGGAAGACCGTGTAGCTGGCGGCGATGACGAGGTTGATGCCGACCGCCAGCGCCATCCGCGGGTACCAGGAATCCAGCTGCGCGGTGCGCGCGGCGTCGCCGACCAGCCACTGGACGGCGGCGATCAGCGCCACCGTGACGGCCGAGGCCAGCAGCGTCAGCAGGAACACGCCCCACTCGTAACGGGCCCTCGGCGCGCCGTACTTGGGCGCGCCGGGCGGCTTGGGGCCGCCGGCCAGCCGGTGCGCGGCGTGGCCGTCGGCCCAGCGGACCATGCGGTGGCCGTAGGCGATCGAGAAGCCGACGTAGGCGGCGGCCAGGCCGTGCGTCCAGTCGGCGGTGGCGCCGCCGCGCAGGTCGGCGACGGTGGCGCCGAGAATCACCAGATCGACCACCGGCAGCAGCGCCAGCAGCGCCAGGCCGGTGCGGCGCAGGCGCATCGCGTAGCGGGCCAGCAGCCCCGCTACCAGTACGACCCAGAAGCCGGCCTCGCCGGCCACGATCAGGGAAACCATGCTTCGATCCTTCCCCCGCCCGGGCGCGCCGTCATCGTCCGGCCAGTGGAGTGGCGTGTCAGCCGTTCGTCGGACGGCGGGTCCTCCGAGCGGTCGTTCCGGCCGGTTGGGAGGAGTGCTGGGATGGGCCGGGTGAGACTCTCCGAACGCGGGCAGGACATGGCCATCGCCGTGGCCGGGCTGCTGGGCGGCCTGCTGCTGATCTCGGTCGGCGCGTACGACCGGCGGCCCGAGTGGTCGGCGTGGGTGTCGGTGCTGCCGCTGGTGGCGATGGCCGGGCTGTCGCTGGTGCGGCGCCGGTGGACGGTGTGGACGGTCAGCGTCGGCGGCGTGGTGTTCGGCGTCGCCGTGTACCTCGGCTCGCTGGTGCCGACGATGCTGCTGTACACCGACCTGCTGTACGCGGCGGTGCTGTACGGCCCGCCCCGGATGAGCCGGGTCCTGCAGCTGTCCGGCGCCGCCACCACCGTGGTGCTGACGGGCCTGACGTGGCAGTACGCCTCGCTGCCCGAGGCGCTGCTGGTCGCCGTGTTCTGCGGGCTGATCTTCCTCTCCCCGGTGTGGACGGCCGACCTGCTGCGGCGGCACCGGGAGGTCGCCGAGACGGAGCGGCTGCGGGCCGAGCAGACCGCGCTGCTGGCCGAGTTGGACCGGCGCGGCGCGGTGGTCTCCGAACGGGCCCGGATGGCCCGCGAGTTGCACGACGTGATCGCCAACCACCTGTCGGCGATCGCCATCCACGCCACCGGCGCGCAGGCGGTGGCGCGCCGTCAGGCACGGGAGGCGGACGAGCCGTTGGTGGAGGCGCTCGCGGTGATCCGGGAGAACAGCGTGCAGGGCCTCGCCGAGATGCGTCGGATGATCGGACTGCTGCGCGAGGCCACGCCCGAAGAGCCCTACGCCGCACCGCGGTTGGCCGCCGTCGACGTGCTGCTGGAGCAGGCCGGGGCGGCCGGGCGGTCGGCCGGGCTGCGGTTCGAGGCCGAGCAGCAGGGCGAGGCGGGCGAGCTGCCCGCGCCGGTCGAACTGGCCGCTTACCGGATCGTCCAGGAGTCGCTGACCAACGCCGTCAAGCACGCCGCACCCGGCCCCGTCCGGCTCTGCATCCGGTACGGGGAGCGGGAGTTGGAGATCACCGTGGAGTCCGCGTACCGGGAGGGCGAGGGCCGGGCGGTGCCCGGGGCGAAGGCCGGGCTGGTCGGCATGGGCGAGCGGGCGCAACTGCTCGGCGGCGAGTTCGACGCCGGGCCGGACGGGCGGACGTGGCGGGTCCGGGCGGTGCTGCCGCGGACGGCGAGCGGGGAGCGGGGATGATCCGGGTACTGGTGGCGGAGGACCAGGCGGCCGTCCGGGCCGCGCTGGTGATGATCCTGCGGGCCGAGGACGACCTCCAGGTGGTCGGCGAGGCCGCGGACGGCGAACAGGCCGTCCGGATGGCACTGGAACTGCGGCCCGACGTCGTCCTGATGGACGTCCAGATGCCCCGGCTGGACGGCGTCGCCGCGACCCGGCAGGTGGTGGAGGCCGGGGCGGCGCAGGTGCTGGTCCTCACCACCTTCGACCTGGACGAGTACGTGTGGGGCGCGCTGCGGGCCGGCGCCGCCGGGTTCCTGCTCAAGGACCTGGAGGCGGACACCCTGGTCGAGGGCATCCGCACGGTCGCCCGCGGCGACGGCATGCTCGCGCCGTCCGTCACCCGGCGGCTGATCACGTCCTTCGCCAAGTCGCCGGCTTCGGCGCCGGACTCCGGTGCGCTGCTGGACGGGCTGACGCCGAAGGAGCGGGAGGTGCTCGGCTGCCTCGGGGCCGGCCTGTCCAACGCGGAGATCGCGCACCGGCTCGGGACGGTGGAGGCCACCACCAAGACCCACGTCAGCCGGATCCTCGCGAAGCTCGGGCTGCGCAGCCGGGTGCAGGCGGCGATCCTCGCGCAGGAGCGGGGAGTGCCCGTTCCCGGGGAGCGGTGACGGGGCTGGTGTGACGGAGTTCGTCCGACGGGGTCTGTGTGGCGGAGCGGTTCCGTGGGAGGGGCGCAGATCACACCTGTTCCGGTGCAGATCACACTGCCGGAACGCACCACGGAACGCGTGCTCCTACTAGAGTCCGGCGCAGAGCGATGTGGCTCCCGCCGGGCGGTCGTTGCTGCCCCGGCACGGGCGGCCCTCGGCGTGCCCCCGGGAGGACCAGATGACCGTACGACCAGCTCTCTAGCGGCGCCCGCACCCTCCGGGTGAGTTTGCTCACGGAGCACCCCGCAGACGGGTGATTTGGGCGGTTATCGAGCGTAAGTACCAGGTGTACCTGCGTATATTCCCTCGGACGGGTGAAGTTGAGGGACAGTCCGCCGGGTGACAGCAACCTGCGGAACTGGTTGGCCGTCAGATTCAGCAAGGGCCGGTGCACAACCGGCCCGAAACATGTCGCGGTCGGTCCTTGGGGAACGGGACGGGCGGCAGGCGCAACGCGGCGGACGAGCAGCGGCACACGGCCGAGGAGGAGGACAGCGTGCGCATCACCGGCGACCACACCGGACTGGCCATCGAAGGGCGGCTCGACGTGCGCAGCGCCGCCGACGCCAAGGCGCGGTTGCACGCGGCGGTCGACGGCGGAGAGGGCGACTTCGTCCTCGACCTCTGCCGGCTCGAGTCCTGGGACGCGACCGGACTCGGCGTCATCATGGGCACCCACCGCCGGGCCGGGCGGGCCGGGCGACGGCTCGTCCTGCGGGAGGTGCCGGTGCAGCTCCAGCGGCTGCTGGTGGCTACGCGGCTGCACCGGATTCTGGCGGTGGAGGGGGCGGCGCTTCCCGCGATGGGGTAGTGGCGGGCCCGACCGCTGGGGCGCGAGCACGTGCAAGTCATTGTGCGGTGGCGCGATCTTGTGGTGATGGTGCTCTCCCTCTTTCGCGCCCCCGACTACCCGGTGTGTTGACCCGGTTCGGTCATGTGGGACAGTCTCCGGTCAGGTGTCCGAGTGGCGGGGAGCAGTGACGTGGGTCAGCCGAGCGGGGAATTCCGGGGGGACGGGGTACGCCCGCGGGGTGGGGAACTGGTCAGCGGTGAGCGGCTGGTGGTGGTCGGGGGGCCGGAGGGGTCGGAGGCGCGGCGCTGTCCGGACGAGTGGTTGCCGCAGCCGCGGCGCATACGTGGGTTGGTGCAGGCGCGGCCGGAGTTGGGGCCGAGTCCGGCGGTGGGGCCGCTCGCGTTGGGGGCCGGGCCGGGGGACTTGCCGCTGCTGGACCGTGACGGTGACATCGAGGCCGTGATCGGGCAGCTCCGGGAGGGGCGTTCGGTGCGGCTGGTCGGGCAGTCCGGCTCGGGCCGTTCCGCGTTGCTGGCGGCGGTCGCCGAGGCGGCGGGGGAGTTGGCGCCGGACGGCGTGGTGCGGCTGAGCGGCTACCGCAGGACGTCCGCCGATCTGTTGCAGGACCTGTTCGCGACGACGCACCAGGCGCCGGACTTCCGTCCGGACCGGGAGCAGTTGGTCGAACTGCTGGCCGGGGTCGCCGCGGTGGTGGTGATCGACGATGTGGAGCCGTCCGGCGAGGAGTTGGAGGAGCTGCTGGCGCTGGCCCCCGAGTGCGCGTTCCTGGTCAGTACGGCGCCGGACGCGCCGCCGTCGCCGCCCGGTTCGCGGTTGCGGGACCACCTGGTGGCGGGCCTGTCCCGGCCGGCGTGTCTGACGCTCGCGGCGCGGCTGGCGGGCCGTCAGCTGGACGAGGCCGAGCGGGCCTGGGCGGTGGACCTGTGGTTCGAGTCGGAGGGCCTGCCGCTGCGGTTCGTCCGGGCGGCGGCGCTGGTGCGGCAGCGGGACGTCGCGGTGGACGCGCTGGTCGCCGCGCAGGAGGACCGGCGGAGCGTCTTCGGCTTCGTGAAGGAGTACGAACTCCCCAGCGATCCGGCCGAGTTGGAGGCCGAGCTGCGGGCCGGGGTGCCGTTGCCGTCGGTCGGTGAGAGTGCCGCGCCGGCCCGGCTGCTGGTGCAGGGCCTGAGCGAACCGGCCCGGCGGGTGCTGCGGCTGGCGCTGGCGCTGAACGGGGAGTGCCCGACCGCGCCGCACCTGCCCGCGCTGATCGACGTCGGTCTCGGCGAGAGCGCGCTGCAGGAACTGGTGGACAACGGCCTGGCGGTGTCGGTGGGCGGACACCACCGGCTCACCGAAGGCGTGCTCGCCGCGCTGCTGCCCGAACTCGAGGCCGACGCGCACGGGCAGCCCGCCCCGTTCGCCCCCGGCGGCGTCGCGCACGGCGCGGCCGAACACCTGTCCTGGTGGGTCGGGCACGCCTCGGTGACGACCCGCCAGGTCGCCGCCGAGGCCGAGGTGATCCTCGCGGTACTGGCGGCCGAACGGGACGCCGACCGCCCCGAGCAGGTGCTGCGGCTGGCCCGGGCCGCCGCGCCCGCGCTCGCCCTGTCGCTGCGCTGGGGCGCCTGGGAGCGGGCCCTGCAACTCGGCCTGGAGGCCGCCCGGATGCTCGGGGCGGACGCCGAACAGGGCTGGTTCCACCACGAGTTGGGCGTGTACGCGCTGTGCGTCGGCAACTCGCAGCGGGCCGTCGCCGAACTGGAGGCCGCGCTCGCGCTGCGCGTCGCCGGCGGCGACCAGCGCGGTGGGGCGGTCGGGCGGCGGATGCTCGACCTGATCCGGCTGGAGGAGACCGCGGCGATCACCGCCGGCACCGGCGACACCCCGTCGGACCGCGGCCGGCGCACCATCCGGGCGATCGCCCAGGTGCCGGCCCGGCTGCGCAAGCGGGCTCCCGCCGGGGCCCGGAAGACCGTCCTGGCCGCGAGTGCCGCCGTGATGGCGCTCGGCGTGCTCGGCACCGCGATCGGCGTCGCCGTCAGCAGTGAGGACAGCCCGGCCGGCAAGCAGCCCGGCAACTCCGCGGACGACATCGTCCCGGACCCGGGCGCCACCACCAGCCCCCGGCCCAGCACCAGCCCGCGGCCGTCGGCGAGCGACAGCGCGACGCCGTCCGACAGCCCGTCGGAGTCGGCGAGCGGCAGCCCCTCCAGCAGTCACCGGCCGAGCGGCAGCGCGAGCAGTACGAAGCCGAGTACTTCGGCGAGCGCCACCAAGTCGTCTTCCCCGCCGACGAGTTCGTCCCCGCAGCCCACCAAGTCGTCCACCCAGTCGTCCTCCCCGTCGCCCAGTGCCTCGTCCAGCGCCTCGCCGTCGGACAGCCCGTCCCCGTCGAACAGCGCGGTGGGCTAGACCCGGAGCCAAGCCTCGACAGTCTCCGGGTCCAGGCTGCCGCGAGCCGCCGATCCGGCGTGCCCGGCCCAGGTCGGGCAGCCGAGCATGGCCGCGCCGAGGTGTTCGGGGGCGGCCGCGCCGAGGGCCTCGGCGGTGAGGCGGTAGGCCAGCGGGAGCGTCGCCTGGCGGTCGGCCAGCCAGGACTGGGTGGCGGCGAGGCCCTGTTCGGCGTGCAGGCGGCGTACGGGTGCGAGCCAGCCCTCGCGCCACCAGGCGGCGAGCTCGGCGGCGGGGACTTCGGCGAAGGTCGGGGCGAGGGCGTCGGCCAGGCGTCGGGTGTGGTCGGACTCCTCGCCGGCCAGCCGCGGGTACTCGGTGGCGAAGTTCGGCCAGTCCGTCTCGGTGAGCACGTCGTGCAGGCCGATCGGGTGCTCGGCGTAGTACGCCAGGCCGGTCGCGAAGACGTCCCGCAGTACCTGGTAGCGCAGGCGGGTGGAACCGGCGAGCAGGGCCGCGTCGTACAGGTCCTTGCCCTGCGGGTCGCTGTCGGTGGCGAGCCAGAGGAGTTTCCAGGCGAGCGAGAGCTCCCGTCCGGCGACGTTCAGTACCGTGCCGGGGGCGACCTCCAGGGGCTCGGCGGGGACGGGCAGCTCCTCGTTGAAGACGAAGTCGAGCTGGACGGTGCCGCCGGGCAGGCCGTCGGTCTCCCAACTGAACAGCAGGCGGCGGCCGGGGGCCCGCTCGTACGTCCAGATGTCCTCGCTGACGGTCCGCTCGGGCAGGAAGCGGACCGGGCCGGTCGAGGCGGCGATGGTGCGGGTGAGGTCGTCGAACAGGTTCTCGGTGCGCGGGTCGTCGAGCGTCCAGTCGGCGGGGGTGATGACGAAGTCGAGGTCGCCGGGTTCGCGGGCGGCGTCGCCGAACCAGGCCTTCAGCACCACGGAGCCACGCAGCACCAGGTGGTCGGACCGGCCGGAGGCGGCGACGGCGGCCAGGACGGTGTCCATGGCGGTGCGGCGGGCCGCGTACCAGGCGGCGGAGAGGGCCGGGTCGGTGAACTGCGGGTCGCCGGCGCGGTAGGCGTTGGCGAACTGGATCAGGGCCGGGTCGTAGATCTCGGCCTGGGTGGCCCGCGGGTCGTCGATCGTCAGGAATGTGCGGGGCCAGTTGTCACGGGCCTGCGGCAGCATGCGGGGGTCGGACACGGGTCCTCCTCGGTCAGGCGGTGGTCGGGGCGTCGTCGAGCCAGCCGGAGTCCAGCGCGAGCGCCGAGTCGTGGACCACGTACTCGCGGGTGACCTTCAGCGGCGGGAAGCCGGCGGCGGTCAGGGCGGCGGTGAGGCGGTCGAGGTGCCGGCCGGCGGTGGTCAGGCCGAGGCGGTGGCAGCGCTGGGTGACGAAGTACTGGCGGTGGCCGTCGGGTTCGGTGCGACGGGCGTTCCAGGAGACGTGGGCGTGGTGGCCGTCGGCGGCCCGGGCCAGGGCGTCGCGGGGGACGTCCGGGGCCAGCCGGACCTTCACGTGGTGCTCGAAGTAGTGGGCGGCGTCGGCCTGTTCGGCCTCCGCGTCGGTGCCGGGGACGCCCGGGGTCCACGGGGCGGCCTCGATCTTCACCCGGACCGGGGTGAACCCGGCGGCCCGCAGCCGGGTCGCTTCGGCGGCGGCGCGGTGGTGCTGGGCGGCCAGGGTGCCGTCGCTCTGCCAGGACAGCATCGGCTGCGAGGGGTGCCGGCCGCGGGCCAGCAGGATGTGGGTGAACTCCAGGCCGTGCGCGGCCGCCCAGTCGGCGAGCGCCTCGGCCTCGGCCGGGGCCAGCGTGAGATGGGTCTCGT
Organism: Kitasatospora sp. NPDC004614; assembly: GCF_042873675.1. Classification (NCBI taxonomy): domain Bacteria; kingdom Bacillati; phylum Actinomycetota; class Actinomycetes; order Kitasatosporales; family Streptomycetaceae; genus Kitasatospora; species Kitasatospora sp. NPDC004614. The sequence continues at coordinate 3,423 of NZ_JBIALR010000013.1, read as the reverse complement.
ACCGGCCGACCGGTTCAGCGCTTCGCACGGGCATGCGGCGATCTTGGCAGGCGGGCGCGAAGGGCGGCCCGCCGGGGTCCGCCGGGGCCCGTTGGGCCCGCCGGGGTCAGAACAGCTTGAGCTTGTCGTCGTCGATGCCGCGCAGCTCGTCGTAGTCGAGGACGACGCAGCCGATGCCGCGGTCGGTGGCGAGGACGCGGGCCTGCGGCTTGATCTCCTGGGCGGCGAAGATGCCCTTGACCGGGGCCAGCAGCGGGTCGCGGTTGAGCAGGTCGAGGTAGCGGGTGAGCTGCTCGACGCCGTCGATCTCGCCGCGGCGCTTGATCTCGACGGCGACGGTGGCGCCGTCGGAGTCGCGGCAGAGGATGTCGACGGGGCCGATCGCGGTGGGGTACTCGCGGCGGATCAGCTGCCAGCCGGTGCCGAGGACCTCCATCCGGTCGGCGAGCAGCTCCTGCAGGTGGGCCTCGACGCCGTCCTTCACCAGGCCGGGGTCGACGCCGAGCTCGTGGCTGGAGTCGTGGTGGACGTCCTCCAGCGTGATGATCAGCTTCTCGCCGGCCTTGTTGGTGACCGTCCACACCCCCTCGGCCTCCTTGAGGGAGCACGGCGGGGACATCCAGTTCAGCGGCTTGTAGGCCCGGTCGTCGGCGTGGATGCTGACGCTCCCGTCGGCCTTCACGATCACCAGGCGCACGGCGGAGGGCAGATGTGCAGCGAGGCGGCCCGCGTAGTCCACGGTGCACTTGGCGATTACAAGACGCATGGGGACAAGCCTACGGCCCGCCGGGAGTGCCCCCGTCCCTGTTCGATTTTGGAGGGGCGCGGGGAGGGGGCGTGCGGTGGGGGAGGTGCGCCGGCGTGCAGTGGGTCGAGGGGGCGTGATTCCTGAGACAGGCGGCTGTCCGGAGGGGCCCTCGGGGGCCGTTTGAAGCGAGTGTCCGCACAGTGGGTGTGGGCCGGGCGGGAGGGGCGAAACATGGTGACCGCACGGCCACCCGCGGTGAGCCGTGCCAGCTCGGCACAGAGGGTCGGTGCACAACTGATTCCGGCCAATCTCGGCCTCGGCACGGCGAATCGGGCGGCAATCCCCGGATTCTCCAGCCGGGTCCGGGAAGGACTGACACGCTGGTTGAACCCCTGGCCAGGACCTCGACGTACGCGGCGTCACCCCCAGCCCGTCGCGCCGTCGGTATTCGAACATCGCGCGCGGTTCACCGCACGTCCGTCCAATGCACCCTCAGCACACCGGTACGACCGCCCCGTCGAATCCGCCGGGGCGGACCGTGAGAGGAGAACCCATGTCGCTCGACGTCTCACCGGCCCTGTTGGAGAAGGCCGAACGAGGCGAGGTCGACGAGCGGGAGTTCGTCGACTGTGTCCGCACCTCGCTGCCCTACGCCTGGGACATGATCAGCTCGCTGGTCGCCCAACTCAAGGTCGACGGAACCGACTTCGCCGACAACGAGGTCCCCCCGCCGAGCGAGCAGGAGCGCGGACAGCTGCTCCGGGCGCTGGCCAGCGATGCCATCCGCGGAGCCCTGCAGCGCCACTTCGGCGTCCAGCTGGCCTTCCAGAACTGCCACCGGGTCGCGGTCTTCGCCCCCGGCCCCGACACCGACGAGCGGCTCGCCCGCTTCACCTCGGTCCGCGCCCAACTGCTCAACCAGTCGCCGGAGTTGCGCGACTGCTGAGCCCCGACACGCCCGAGCGCGGGTCGCCCCGGTCCCCATCGGACGGGGCGGCCCGCGGGTGCGGTCTCAGCGCAGCTGCGGCAGCACCTCGTCGCCGATCCGGTCCAGGTTGTGCAGCGTCGCCGCGGTGTCCCCGGAGCCCTCGGCGAGCAGCGCGAAACGCCGGATCCCGGTGCTCTCCGCCGTCGCCCGCAGCCGGTCCGCGCACTGCCGGGGCGTGCCCACCGCGTGCAGGTCGCACAGCAGCTCGGTGTACGCCCGCGGGTCGCGCATCGAGCGCTCCCGGCCGTCCACCGTGCGGTGCGCGCCCAGCCCGTACGCGAAGAAGTCCGGCATCGCCCGCAGCAGGCTGGCCCGGGCCGCGCCCGCCCGGTCGTCGACCTGCACCACGCCCGCCGCGACGTGCTCCCGCTCCACCCGGGACAGGCCCTCCTCGCCGCGCCCCGCGGCCCGCCAGGCCGCCCGGTAGGCGGCCAGCATGTCCCGCTTGTCCTCGTCGCCCGAGTGCATGCCCAGCAGCATCGGCAGACCCCGCTCGGCGGCCGTCCGCACCCCCGCCGGCGAGGTGCACGCCATCACCACCGGCGGGCCCGACTGCGCCTGCTGTGCGGGCTCCTGGCGCTGCCGCGGAATCACCGCGGTGGTGGTGGCGGCCCCGTCCAGGCCCAGCCAGCCCGTCAGGTCCGACCGCCGGGCCGGTTCGGCGGCCCGCGGCACCACCGCCACCTCCGGGAAGTCGAACTGCGGTCCCGAGCCGCCCACCCGGGCCCCGCGCAGCCAGCGCAGCAACAGGTCCAGCCGTTCCGGGTAGCCCTGCTCGTACGCCTCCAGGCCGCCGCCGAACACCGCCAGGTCGATCCACGGCCCGCCCCGGCCCACGCCCAGCGTGAACCGGCCGCCGGACGTCAGGTGCAGCAGCGCCGCCTGCTCGCCCAGCGCCACCGGGTGCTTGGTGCTCAGCACGCTGACGGCGGTGCCCACCCCGATCCGCCGGGTGCGGCCCAGCAGCATCGCCGCGAGCGTCGCGGCGTCCGGGCAGACCCCGTACGGCACGAAATGGTGCTCGGCCAGCCACACCGCGTCCAGGCCCACCCGTTCCGCGGCCAGCGCCGCCGAGACGGTCCGGTCCAGGGCCTCGCCGTGGCTCTGCCCCGGGAACTGTGCGGACAGCAGGAACGCGCCGACCCGGATCGCGTCCGTATCGGCGCCCCGCGAGGGCTCCGGGGCCGGCTGCGCGGCCGGTGCCACCCCTCGGCCGGCCCGCCGCTGCTGCTCGGCGGATCGGGAGTGGCGGCGGGCGGTGGTCTTCGTCATGCGGTGTGCCTCCTCGGTGCGCGCAGGGTTCGCGTGCCCCGCCGTGTCACCTCGTGAGTAACCCATGTCATGTGCCAATGGCACGCCGAACCCTCAATTTGCCCAAGGGAAGGGTGGATTACCGTCGAATCGCTGAAGCCGGACGGGGATCCATGCTAGGGCCTGTCCGGCCGATCTTGCCGGGCGCGCGACGCCGGATCACCCCGCCTGGACGCACCGCCGAAACATCCAAGTACACCCAGTACGAGGACGTTCCGGCGGCACGCCCAGCCGGGCGCCCGACGCCGCGCGCTGATCCGACAAGATCGGCCGGACAGGCCCTAGATGCAATACCGGTGACTTTGTGTGGTTTTGGTCGTTGGGCTGGTTGTGCCAAGGCCTGGACAGGTGAAGTCGTCGGCGGGTGAGCGGTTCT
>NZ_JBIALR010000012.1:179279-230605 GCF_042873675.1 Kitasatospora sp. NPDC004614 | reverse complement strand
AAACGCTCGGCTGGGAAACCCCAGCCGAGCGCCTGCATAAACTCATCGCGGCCTAGACAACCGACCACGTGTTGCAACGACCCCTAGAAACCGCCGTCTTCCTCAGGGCCCTTTCGTGGCGCGCTACTTGAACGCGACCTCCGCCACTTGAACGCGGCCTCCGCTACTTGAACGCGACCTCGGCCGCGTCGTTGACCGGCCGGTAGCCGAGGCGCTGGTAGATCGCGTTGCTGACGGGGTTGGACAGGTCGGTGTACAGCAGCACCTCGTCCGCGCCGCGCGACTTCGCGTGCACGGTGGCGGCGGCCGTCAGCGCGCTGGCGTAGCCGTGGCCGCGGTCAGCGGGCGGGGTGTAGACGGGGCCTATCCGGGACATCCCGGCGACGGCCGGGCTGGCCCCGGCGAGCGCGACCACCCGCTGGTCCTCGGTCTCCCACAGCACCAGGGTCTCGGCGGCGATCCGCTGGTCGGTGTCGGCGAACGGGTCGCCGGGCGGCCGGACCTCGGCCTCCACGCAGAAGTCGACCAGCCACCGGGCGACGGTCTCCCGGTCGGCGGGCGCGGCGAGCCGGGAACGGCCGGCGGGCGGGGCCGGCGGGGGCGTCAACTCGCCGAGCCGGAACAGCCGTTCGTTGCGCTCCAGGTGCCAGTTGACGCCGGTGGTCCGGTGCCATTCGGCGGCGAAGGCGAGGGTGGTGCCGTGCTCGCCGGCCACCATGTCGGGGCGTTCGCCGTCGGCAGCGAGCCGGCGGGCCAGCTCCTCGGCGGCGGCCACCGGCATCCGGCCGAGCCGCGGCCCGTACGGCGGGGTGCGCAGGCAGGCGCCGGCGACGGCGCCGTCCGGGCCGTGCCACCAGCCGAAGCGCGGCGGCTGTTCGCCGTACGCGTGCAGGCCGTCCCGGGTGAGGCGGTCGAGGATGGTGAGCAGCACGGTGTTCTCGACGGGGTCGGCCGCGAGGAACTCCCCGGCTGCGCTGCGGAAGTCGTCCAGTGACGTGGTGAGTGTCCAGCCCATGGCGCATCCTCCCCCGCCGACGCCGCCGTTGACCAGCACTTTCCCGGCCAACGGCGGCGCCCCTGCTCACTGGGCGCGCAGGCGCTCCGTCAACTCGGCGACGTCCGCGGTCGGCTGCTCGCAGACGAAGTGCCGGCACACGTACGCGGCGGGCTTCCCGCCCAGCAGCGGACGGTCGGCGAGCAGCGGCACCTCGGTGTCGCCGACCTCGCCGACCGCGACCACCGCGCCGGGCGCGGTCGAACGCAGCGCGGCCAGGTGCAGCGCCGCCCGCCCCGCGTCCCCGGCCGGGCCGACCACCGCGACCTCGCGCGGCCCGTCCAGCAGCGCCTCCGCGACGGCCAGGCCCCAGCCGGTGAACCTGGGCGCGCGGGTTCCGAGCGACGAGACGATCCCCAACGCCCGTTCGGCAGCGGTGCAGTAACGCTCGGAGCCGGTGTACGCGGCGTACGTGAGCAGCGCCCCGGCGGCGGCCGTCCAGCCGGACGGGGCGGCGTTGTCGGTGGGGTCCTGCGGGCGGCGGATCAGCTGCTCGGCGTCGTCGGCGGTGTCGTACAGCGCGCCGGACTTCTCGTCGGTGAAGTGCAGCAGCACCAGGTCGAGCAGCTCCCCGGCGAGTTGCAGCCAGGACGACTCGCCGCCGACCGCGTACAGCGCGAGGAATCCCTCCGCGGTGTCCGCGTAGTCCTCCAGCACACCCGCGTTGGCGCCCGCGACGCCGTCCCGGGAGGTGCGCAGCAGCCGCCCGTCCGCCGTGAGGTGCACGGCGATCAGCAGGTCGGCGGCACGCTCTGCGGCCTCGATCAGGTCCGGGCGCTCCAGCAGCGCACCCGCCTCGGCGAGGGCGGCGATCGCCAGGCCGTTCCAGGCCGCGACCACCTTGTCGTCCCGGGCCGGGGCCGGACGCTGCGCGCGGGCCTCCCCGAGCTTCTCCCGAATCTCCCGGTACTTGGCCAAGTCCTCCGGGTCGCGCAGGAGTTGCAGCACCGACGTGCCGTGCTCGAAGGTGCCGGTGACGTCGAACAGCTCCACCGCGAGGGCGCCGTCCGCCTCCCCCAGCACCTCCGTCAACTGCTCGGGCGTCCACGCGTAGTACGCGCCCTCGACGGTCTTCCCGCTCGCCTCGTCCAGCGAGTCGGCGTCCAGCGCGGAGGCGAACCCGCCCTGCGGGGTGCGCAGTTCACGCAGCAGGAAGTCGGCGGTCTCCAGCACGACCCGGCGGGCCTGCTCGTCGCCGGTGGCGCGCCACAGGTGCAGGTACACCCGCAGCAGCAGCGCGTTGTCATACAGCATTTTTTCGAAGTGCGGCACCGTCCAGGTGGCGTCCACCGCGTACCGCGCGAACCCGCCGCCCAACTGGTCGTACATCCCGCCGCGCGCCATCGCCTCGCAGGTGCGCTGCACCATCTCCAGCGCGGCCTCCGAGCCCGTCCGGGCGTGGTGGCGCAGCAGGAACTCCAGCACCATCGACGGCGGGAACTTCGGCGCCCCGCCGAACCCGCCCCGCCGCTCGTCGAACGACCGCGTCAACTCCACGACGGCCGCGTGCAGTTCACCCTCGCCGGGCGGCTGCGCGATCCCGCTCCCCACCGCGTACACCGAGGCCCGGTCCGCGAGATCCTTCCCGATCCGCGCCGCCACCTCCGAGACCTCGGCGCGCCGCCCCGTCCACGCCGTGTCCACCCCCTCCAGCACCTGCCGGAACGACGGCATCCCGTGCCGCGGCTCCGGCGGGAAGTACGTCCCGAAGTAGAACGGCTCCTTCTCCGGCGTCAGGAACACGGTCATCGGCCACCCGCCCCGCCCCGTGGCCGCCTGCACCGCCTCCATGTACACGGCGTCGACGTCCGGCCGCTCCTCCCGGTCGACCTTCACCGCCACGAACCGCTCGTTCAGGTACCCGGCCGTCGCCTCGTCCTCGAACGACTCATGTGCCATCACATGACACCAGTGACAAGCCGCATACCCGACCGACAGCAGAACGGGCACACCCCGCCGCTCCGCCTCCTCGAACGCCTCCGGCCCCCAGGGCCACCAGTCCACAGGGTTGTCGGCGTGCTGCAGCAGATACGGCGAGGTCGCGCCCGCGAGACGGTTCGGCATGTGCCCATCCTGACGCATCGGGAGTGGTGCCGGGGGCCGTGACTCACGGCTCGGGGGTGGGGTGGGTCGGCTCGCCGGGGTCGGTGCGGCGCCAGGTGAGGATCCAGGTGGCGGTGAGGAGCGCGCCGAGGCCGGCCAGGGCCATGGCCCGGCCGGTGCCGGTGAAGGCGCCGACGGTGCCGAAGAAGGCGGGGCCCAGGCCTTGGAGGGTCATGTTGCCGGAGCCCAGCAGGCCGAAGGCCTGGCCCTGGCCCTGTTCGGGGAGGGCGGCGAGGAACTCGCGTTGCAGGCCGAGGCCGTAGGCGAAGCCGCTGCCCGAGAGCAGGAGCAGGGCGGCGGAGAGCGGGCGGCCCGGGTCGGCGGCGAAGCCGGCCAGGGGCAGGCCCATGAGGGCGATGAGGGGCACCACCATGCGTTCGCGGGTGGCGGGCCGCAGCCGGCGTCCGACGAGGAGGTCGCCCAGCAGCATGCCGACCGGCAGGGCGGCCATCAGGACCGCATAGGAGCCGGACGGGAAGCCGTGGCTGCCCGCGTAGGCGATGATCAGGCCCTCCGCTCCGGTGACGAACGCGGTCGGGAGCCACTGGGCGAACAGCAGCCGCCGGACCGGGCGGTGGCGCAGCAGCGCGCCGGTGCCGCGCAGGCTCGTGCGCATGGCGCCGCCGCCGCCCGCTTCGGGTTCCGCCGCGAGCCGTGGCAGCCGCAGCCGGACGGCGGCCGCGCAGAGCAGGTGCATGACGGCCCCGACCGCGAGTGCCGCGCGCGGGCCGACGGCCGCGACGGCGGCGCCGCCGAGGGTCAGCCCGAAGAGCTGGGCGCCGCTGGAGGCCATGCTGTTGAGCGAGCGGCCCAGCACGTACGCGTCGCCGCTCAGCCAGCGGGCGACGAGCCGTGCGGAGGCGCCGCCGAACGCCGGGGTCGCGAGGGCGAGCACCGCGACGACGGCGAGGCCCGCCGCGACGGGCATCCGCACCAGGGCGAGCAGGGCCGCCGCCGTGCCCTCCAGCAGGTAGCCGCCGGCGATCAGTGCCCGGGGCGGGAACCGGTCGGCGAGGGAGCCGAACAGCAGCGAGCCGAGGAGCTGCGGCAGGAAGCCCGCGCCGAAGGCCAGCGCGCTGAGCAGCGCGGAGCCGGTGCCGGAGAAGACCAGTGCCGAGAAGGTGGTGATGCGCAGCGAGTCGGCGGTGATGCCGATGGTGCGGGTCAGAAAGAGCAGCCGGAATCGGGGCTCGGCGAGCACCTGGCCGTAGGTGGTTCGCGGCGCCGGGGCCGGCAGCGGCGGGGATGTGGTGGTCATGCCCGGCAGCCTGGTGCGGGCCGCGCGGGCGTGCGAGAGATTCGCCCGGGGACGTAAGGTCTGGCGGCGTGCTCCGCTTCACCGCCACCACCGAGGACCTGCTGCACAGCCGGTTCGCGCTCTCCCCGGCCTTCGAGCTCTGCGGACTGCTGCGCCGGTTGAGCGGCCGGGACGCGGCGCTGCCGGCCGACTGGGCGGCGCGCCTCGCCCCGGGCTTCGCGCGACTGCGCGGCGAGACGCATCTGGACGCCGTGCTGGCGCTTCAGGTCAGCAGGGCGGGCGCCAACTTCGTCGCCCCGCCGCCGCGTGGGCTCGCCCAGAGCTGGGCCGACGATCTCGCGGCGATCCGGTCCACGCCGGTCGCGGTGGCCCGCGCCGAGATCGACGCCGTGCTGCGCGGGCGGGCGGGCGGTGACCTGGGTGTCCGTGATCCGCGAGTACGCGAACTGCTGGAGTCCGACGGCGTGGTGGAGACGGTCGCCGACGCGCTGGACCGCGCCTGGCACGAACTGCTCGCCCCGGACTGGCCGCAGCTGCGGGCGGTCTGCGAACGCGATGTCGTGCACCGGGTCGGGGTGATCGGCGAGCGCGGCTGGAAGGAGGCGGTCGAGGGCCTGCAGGACGGGCTGGCCTGGCAGGGACAGCACCTTGCGGTGCCGCTGCGCCGCGTGTACGAGGACGTGAGCCTCGCCGGGCAGGGGCTGCTGCTGGTGCCCTCGGTGATGGTGTGGCCCGGTGTCGCGGCCTTCCACGAGGAGCCGTGGCCGAAGGCCCTGATCTACCGGGCGCGCGGCACCGCCTCCCTGTGGGAGCGGGCGGCGCCCGATCCGGCGGCGCTGGCGGCGCTGCTCGGGCGCTCCCGGGCGCGGCTGCTGGTGGAGCTGGGCGCACCGGCCAGCACCAGTCAGCTGGCCCGCAGCCTCGTGATGGCCCCCGGCGCGGTCGGCGACCACCTGGCCGTGCTCCTCGCGAGCGGGCTGCTGGCGCGCACCCGGTCCGGCCGCTCGGTGCTCTACCGGCGTACGGCGCTCGGGGACGCGCTGGTCGGCGGCGCGGCGGGCCCGTGAGTCGTCTGGCAACGCTCCAGGTCAGGACCGCCTGGTTGCGTCAAGTCATTGGCACCAGTGACAAGCCGCATACCCGACCGACAGCAGAACGGGCACGCCGCTCCGCCGTCCTCGAAAGCCTCCGGCCCCCAGGGCCACCACTCCGCCGGATTGTCGGCATGCCGCAGCAGACACGGCAACGGCTTTCGGGTGGGTCCTGGGGGCTCGGCGACAGGTCAGCGGCTCCGGCGGTGCGGGGCGCGCGGCCGGGGCAGGAGGATCCCCGCACCACCCGCCGGCTCGGCGGCGGGATCGGCCGGGGCCGCGAAGCCCTTGACGGCCCGGTTCGGGGCCGGCGCGGCCCTGCGGGGCTTGGGCGCGGGCTGCGGCCGGCGGGCCAGCCTCCCGCTGATCATCGACGCCGCGCGGCTCACGGCGTCGGCCAGCGGGGGGATCAGCTTCGCGTCCAGGGCGGTCACCGCGACGGCGGCCACCACCTGGCCGGACGCCGAGTGCACCGGAGCCGCCACGCACGACAGCGAATCCACGCACTGCTCGTAGTCGAACGCGAGCCCCCGCTCCCGGACCCCGGCGACCTCGCGCGCCCAGGCGGCCTCCGTCCACCCCGCGGGCCGCTTCGGCACCGGGGCGGCCGCCGCCAGGACCAGTTCGGCCGCGCTGCCGGGCGGCAGGACGACCCCGGAGTACAGCGGGAAGGCCTCGTCCACCTCGCCCCGCATGCCCCCGACGACGATGATCTGTCCCGCTTCGGGCACCGACAGGCTCAGGCTCACCCCGCCGCTGACCGCCGCGAGTTCCCGTAGCGGCTGGGCCGCTGCGGCGCGCAGCGCGCGCGCCGGATGCCAGGCCTGCCCGAGCCGGAACGTCCGCGGGCCCAGCCGGTAGCGGCCTTCGTGACTCTGCACCGCGCCCAGTGCGACCAGCTGCCCGAGCAGCCGGTGGGCGGTGGCCTTCGGCAGCGCGGCGTCGCTCGCCAGCCGGGTCAGCCCCACCTCGTCGGTGTGCGCGAGTACTTCCATGAGTGCGAACGCGCCGTCCAGCACGCCGCGCCCCTCGGCGCCGGATCTCGCCATGAGGGCCCCCCTCTCATGCCGGGCCGCCGATCGGACGGCCCCACAACTCCCCGTTCGGACCAGGTCAGTTGGGGTTTCGGTATGGGTTCCCTTCAGTCGCCGGTCCGTTGAACGGACCCGATCATTGCCCGCTCGCGATGATCGCGCCACTGTGTTTTTCATCCGGGAACGGAACGCCGGAGCTCCTGCGGAGCTCAGACGGGCCGTCCACTCGCACCACACAAGGAGGCAGCTATGAGCTCCATCAAGACGAGCGCCAAGCAGTTCAAGTACGTCATGGGCGCGCTGACCGCCGTCTTCTTCGGCGCCTGCTCGGCCAGCTGACGTAGAACCCCGGGGGTGGGGGCGGCGAGCCGCCCCCACCCCTTCGTCCTGTTCGAGGTACGAGGGAGGCATCAGTGCTGGAGACCGCTGTCCGGCAGGTGCAGGTGGCCACGGCCATGGTGTTCGGCCGACGGCTGAACGTACGGGCCGTGGAACGGCTGGTCGCCGACGCGCTCGTCACGCTGGAGGAGTTCGGCTCGCTCGGCGACGACGTCGACGAACTGGCCGACGGACCGTTCACCGATCCGGCCGAGCGCCGCGACCTGCAGAACCGGGCGCTCCAGCGCACCGTGCGCAGGCTCGCCAAACGCTCGCCCTTCTACCGGGAACGGCTCACCGGCGTGGACCCGGACGGGATCACCACCGAGACGCTCACCCGCATCCCGGTGACCCGCAAGGCCGACCTGCTCGCCCGCCCCGCCGACTTCCTGTGCAGCGACCCGTACCTGGTGACGCAAACCACCGGCACCACCGGCGCGCCGGTCCAGATCTGGCTCTCCCGCTACGAGATGGAGCTGTGGCCCGCCCTGATCGCGCTGTCCCTGGTGCTCCGCGGCGACCTCGGCCCCGGCGACCGGATGCAGATCAACCTCAGCTCGCGGGCGACCGCCGCCGTACAGGAGGACGTCGAGGTGTGCCGCCTCGCCAACGCCGCCTGTCACGTCGTCGGACAGATCCCGCCCGAGGAGTCCGTCGAGCACCTGCTCGGGCGCTCCGGCCCCCGGCCGACGGTGCTCACCGGGAACCCCAGCTACCTCGCCCGCATGGTGAGCGTCGCCCGCGAACGCGGATACGGGCCGCAGGACTTCGGGCTGCGCGCGGTCTACGCCGGAGGGGAGATGCTGTCGCGCAACCTGGCGGCCGCCTTCCGCGAGACCTTCGGCGCACGCACCGTCGGCGACTCCTTCGGCATGACCGAGCTGCTGCCCGTCAGCGGCCGCACCTGCACCCACCATCACCTGCACATCGACCCCAACATGGGGTACACGGAGGTCCTCGACCTGGAGACGGGCGAGCCCGCCGGGCCCGGCCGCCTCGGCGAGCTGACGGTCACCCCGTACTTCCCCTACCGGGAATGCATGCCCGTCCTGCGGTACAACACCGGTGACGTGGTCCGCACCCTGGACGGCGAGCCCACCTGCGAACTCGCCTCGGTCCCCGCGGTCTCCCACATCCTCGGCAAGGCCGGACAGCTCTACCGCACCGCCGACACCATCGTCACCCCGCGCGACATCGTCGAGGCGCTGGACGGCACCCCCGGCCTGCCGTGGCCGCTGCGCCACCGGGCCGAGATCACCGACCGGGGCCGGCTGCACGTGGAGGTCGTCTCCAAGGAACTCGGCGCGGCCGACGTGACGATGCGACTGCGGGCCGAGGGCATCGACGCCGACGTCACCGTCCTGCCGCTGGACGACGCGGAAGCGGCACTGCGCTTCCCGCTCCGCTGCGACCTGCTGGAGCACACCTTCACCCGGAGCCACGCATGACGGTCTTCTTCCAGCTCGCGGTCAGCTGCACCCTGGCGCTCGCGGTGTGCGTCGGCGCCGTCGGCTACTTCCGCACCGTCCGCACCCCCCGGCCGCCGATCGGGGTCTTCAACGGCGCCGACATCTTCATGATGATGGGCTTCGTCCTGGCGCTGCCGTACCTCTACCTGGCGCTGCCCGGCGCGGTCCTGCCGGCGGTACTCGCGCTGGCCTTCGCCGGCGGGCTGTCCGTCGGCTACCAGCCCGTCATCGGTGACGGACGGCTGCGCTGGGCGCTGATCGCCACGCTGATCGCGGCCGTGCTCGGCACCCACCTCGCATTCGGCGACACCTCCGCGCCGTACTGGATCGCCAACAGCTGCGTCGTCGGCCTGGTCGTCGTCTCCGCCACCAACATCAACGTCCAGGGCGGGATGCGGCTGAAGAACGTCGCGTGGTTCCTGCTCGCACTCGCCGCCTACGACGCGTTCTTCGCCTGGGTCGTCCCACTGACCGAGGAACTGTCCGACGCGATCCAGGGCTACCCCTTCGCCCCCGCGGCCGGGCTCCGCATCGGGGAGAACCTCGGCTCCGTACTCGGCATGGGCGACCTGCTGGCCTACGCCCTCTTCACCACCGCCGCCTACAAGGCCTACGGCAAGGCAGGCCTGCGCACCGGAATCACACTGGTCGTGCTCTTCGGCGCCGTGGCCCCGGTAGCCACCCTGCACCTCATCGACGCCGTCACCGGGCACCCCGCGGCCCTGATCCCGGCCCAGGTCTTCTTCGGCCCGGCAGCCTTCATCGGCCACCTCCTCCTCCGCCGCCGGGGCCCCGAACGCCGGATGGCCGAACTCACGTTCCGCCGCGACCGAATCGGAACCCCGGGCCGGCAGCCGGCCCGCAGGTCACCGGACCTGGCGGCCCCTGCCGCGGCCGGAAACGGGACGCGAGGGGCGGTTCAGCAATAGGTGACCTGGACGATGCAGCTCTGCTCGTGCCGAACGACCGTCAGGTACTCGACCATGCCGCCGGGGAGGTAGGCCGTCCCGCTCTTCGGGTTCTCACCTCGGTACAGGGTTCCGTCGAGCCAGCGGGCGGCTGCCGCGCGGACCAGCTCGTCGGCGGTCCTCTCGACCTCGGCGACGAAGGCGGGCGGGGCGTCACCGGCGACGTACTGCTCGTCCGGCAGGTACTCCCAGGACCAGGTCATCCGCCGAGCGCCCGGTATGCGCCGCGGATGATCTCGCTCACCGCCAAGGCGTGACCGCGGGACTCGGCCGGGTCCGTCGCCGCGTGCATCAGGTATTCGGCCCGGCGCAGCCTGGACGCGGTCTGCGGGTCGCGCCCGATCTCGACCACGGCGGCCCAGCGCAGCAGGAAGCCGCGGAGGGGATCGAGGCTGTCCGACTCGACAGCCGGCGTGATCGCTTCCGTCTGCTCGGCCAGCATCTCGGGCAGCCGCTCCGGCGCGACCACGGCCAGCGCCGCCTTGAGCGCGGCGGCCGTCCGCTCCGGACGTGGGATCAACTCACCGATGGGAAATTCCGGCGGCGCGGCCACTTCTCCTCCGTACGCTCGGTCCGCCCCCCACGCTACCGCCCCGGCACTCCCCCACCGCTCCGCCTCCGGAAACGGCCTCCGGCCCCGGGGCCACCACTCCACCGGGTGTTCGGTGACGGGGTCCACCTGGGGGGGCGTGTGCGGACATGCGGGGGCTCCTTGAGAACGCGTCCACGGCCGCGCCAGGCACCAACCCCGGGCGGACCAGAGCTCTTCCGCCGATTAGAAGTCAGACCCTCTCGATACGCTGAGCGCACACGGCTGCTCGACCCGGCTCAGGAGGTACGGCATGTCGGCCGAGATGATCACCCCCGCCTGGATGCACCGTCAGATCACGGCATCGGAGTACGAGTCCTGGTCTGCCGAGCAGTGCAGCGGAATCGAGATCGTGGACGGGATGGTCGTCGTGAGCCCGAGTGCGTCGATTCGGCACAACCGGCTGGCCCGGGTCCTGGCGAACGCGCTGGACGCCGCGGGCGGGGCGGAGTGGAACGCGGACACGGACTTCGACGTCCGTCTGCAGGACGTGCCGCTGAACAACCGGCGCCCGGACGTGGTGGTGTACCGGGCGGACGCCATCGATGTGGTGCCGATCAGGCCGGAGCATGTGCTGCTGGTGGTCGAGGTGGTGTCGCCGGGGTCGGAGACCACGGACCGGGTGGTGAAGGTCGACCAGTACGCGCGGGCCGGGATCGGGTTCTACTGGCGGGTCGAGCAGGCCGCGACGGGGCTGCCGCTGGTGTACACGCACGTGCTCGACCCGGCGAGCGGCAGCTATCGCGACGGGCCGGTGTTCACCGGGGAGGTGCGGGTCGCGGCGCCGTTCGCCGTGGAGGTGGATCTCACCCCGTGAGGGTCACTCGTCCTTGGGGTCGGGCTGCTCGGTGAAGTCGATCTTCTTGAAGCGGGCGTTCATGGACTTCAGGAGGAACCAGGTGGCGATGCCGAGGACGGCGAAGACGACGAAGCCGAGGAGGCCGGGGGTGACCTTGGTTTCGTCGAGGGCGAGGTCGGCGGCGAGCTGGGTGACGTTCACGGGGGTGCTCATTCATCCATGGTGACCCGGCCCTACGCGGGCCGGGTCACCGGGGGGTGGGTCGTACGGGTTACTTCCGGAGGCCGGCGAAGAGGTCGGTCTCGGGGAGGTCGGTGTCGATCAGGGACTTCGCGAGTTCGTAGTCCTCGGTGGGCCAGACGTCGCGCTGGATGTCGATCGGGACGCGGAACCAGGGGCCGTCGGGGTCGATCTGGGTGGCGTGGGCGATCAGGGCCTTGTCGCGGATCTCGAAGTACTCTCCGCAGTCGACCCGGGTGGTGATCTCCCGCTCGGCACGGCCGGACTTCTCCCAGCCTTCGATCCACTCGCCGTAGGGCGAGTCGTGGCCGTTCTCGGTGAGGTAGGCGTGCAGGGCGCGGATGCGGCCCATCGGGAAGCCGTGGTTGTAGTAGAGCTTGAGGGGCTGCCAGGGCTCGCCGGCCTCGGGGTAGGCCTCGGGGTCTCCGGCGGCTTCGAAGGCCGCCATGGTGATCTTGTGGGTCATGATGTGGTCGGGGTGCGGGTAGCCGCCGTTCTCGTCGTACGTGGTGATCACGTGCGGGCGGAACTCGCGGATCAGCTTGACCAGGGTGCCGGCCGCCACGTCCACGTCCTCGAGGGCGAAGCAGCCCTCGGGCAGCGGGGGCAGCGGGTCGCCCTCGGGCAGGCCGGAGTCGACGTAGCCGAGCCATGCCTGCTGGACGCCGAGGATCTCCCGGGCGGCGTCCATCTCCTTGCGGCGCACTTCGTGAATGTTCTCCTCGACCCACGGGTCGCCCTGCAGCTTGGGGTTGAGGATCGACCCCCGCTCGCCGCCGGTGCAGGTGGCGACGAGGACCTCCACCCCCTGGGCCACGTACATCGCCATGGTGGCGGCGCCCTTGCTGGACTCGTCGTCCGGGTGCGCGTGTACCGCCATCAACCGCAACTGCTCGCTCAACGCCTGGGTCCCTTCCAGGTAACAAAAAATGTCCGCTTCGTCGGGCCGGCTCCCCCGCCGCCTCTGGCGCGGACGTGCCCCTCCTATAGTGACGGACTGGAGGGCGCGTCCATTCCCGCGGACGGCCGAGCGTTCCTCCGCGAAAGGACCGAGCCGCGCCATGGACCAGAGCCCTACGCCCCAGCAGCCCCTCGCGCCCCCGGTGGGCCGCTACAGCCGGTCCGACGACCGGACGACCGACCGCCGGCTGCGGATCGCCGGTGTCGTGTTCGGGGTGCTGCTGGTGGGCCTGATCGCCTGGCTCGGCACGTCCTACCTGCTGCGCGAGACGAAGCTGAACGGTACGGTGCCGACCTTCCAGCCGGTGTCCGACAGCGAGCTCCAGTTGCAGCTGTCGGTGCGCAAGAGCGAGGGCACCTCCGGCGTGTGCACGGTCCGCACGCAGGGCGCGGACGGCGCGGTGGTCGGCCAGTCGGACTTCCAGATCCCGGCCGAGGGCACCAGCTACGACAAGGTCGTGACGCTGCGGACCACCTCCCGGGGCTCCACCGCGGAGCTGCTCGGCTGCACGCCCAACAAGTAGCGGCCCGCGCCCGAATAGGCGCCGGAAGGCGCCGGAAGACGCCCGGAGCCGCCGGGAAGGGTGAGCGAACACTCTTTGCTCCGCTCACCCTTTCGAGCGCATAGTCGAAGGTGCGGGACGGCCTCGCCCCCCGCAGCCCTTCCCGCCTGTACGGGGAACTTGTTAGGCTCGTGATTTCGCCCCTTCCCTGCCGAATGGCACGGAAGCGGGCGTTGCTTTGCATCTGCCCAGAAAATCGCCCACTGCTGCCGAACCACCCTCGCAGCAGCGCCAGCACGACGAGGAGCACCCTGTGACCCAGACCAACGACGACGTGACCTGGCTCACTCAGGACCACTACAGCAAGCTGAAGGCCGAGCTTGACCACCTGACCGGGCCCTGGCGCATCGAGATCGCGAAGAAGATCGAGGCCGCCCGCGAGGAGGGCGACCTCAAGGAGAACGCCGGCTACCACGCGGCCAAGGACGAGCAGGGCAAGACCGAGGCGCGCATCCGTCAGCTGTCCCAGCTGCTGGAGCGGGCGAAGGTCGGCGAGGCTCCGGCCGACTCCGGTGTGGTGGCGCCGGGCATGCTGGTGACGGTGGCCTTCGACGGCGACCTGGACGACACCATGGAGTTCCTGCTGGCCTCCCGCGAGGTCACCGACGGCGACATCGACGTGTACTCGCCGCAGTCCCCGCTGGGCCGCGCCATCACCGGCAAGTCGGTCGGCGAGGACGCCGTGTACGAGCTGCCGAACGGCAAGAAGGCCGGCGTGAAGATCGTCGACGCCAAGCCGTTCTCCGGCTGAGCCTCCCGCAGCACGACGACGGACGGCCGCTCCCCCGGGGGGGGGGAGCGGCCGTCCGGTCGTTCACCAGCAGAAAGCTCAGCCTGCGGCGCGGCGGTACTTGCGCACCGACAGCCAGGAGAACAGCGCCATGATGATCAGCGACCAGCCGATCGACACCAGCACGGCGTGCTGCATCGGCCAGGCGTCGGGCGTCGGGCCGAGCTGGTTGCCGAACAGGCTGCGGCAGGCCTGCACGGTGGCGGAGAACGGGTTCCAGTAGGCGATCGGCTGCAGCCAGCCGGGCATCGAGCTGACCGGCACGAAGGCGTTGGAGATGAAGGTCAGCGGGAACAGCCAGATCAGGCCGGCCGAGGTGGCGGCCTCGGGGCTGCGCACCGACAGGCCGATCAGCGCGCCGATCCAGGAGAACGCGTAGCCGAGCAGCAGCAGCAGGCCGAACGCGGCGAGCGCCTTCAGGATGCCGTCGTGGATCCGCCAGCCGACCAGCAGCGCGACCAGGGCGAGCACCACCACGGTGAACGCGGTCTGCACCAGGTCGGCGAGGGTGCGGCCGGTGAGCACCGCCGCACGCGACATCGGCAGCGAGCGGAACCGGTCGACCAGGCCCTTGGTCATGTCCTCCGCGATACCGGCCGAGGCACCGGCCACCGCGAAGGTGACGGTCTGCGCGAAGATGCCCGCCATCAGGTACTCGATGTACACCTCGTGGCTGGGCTGGGCGCCGGGGATGGCGATCGCGCCGCCCATCACGTACGAGAACAGCAGCACGAACATCACCGGCTGCATGAGACCGAAGACCACGATTTCGGGAATTCGGGTCATTCGCCGCAAATTGCGCTTCGCGACCACCCAGGAGTCGTGCAGGGTGGCGGAGACGCCGCGGCGGGGGGCTACGGGGACGGGGCCGATCGCCGCGTCCGGCAGTGCGGTGGTCATCTCAGGCGTCCTTCCCGTGGCCGCGACGGCCCTTCTTCGCCGGCTGCTCGCCCTCGTCGGCACCGCCGTCGCCCTCGGTGACGTGGCCGGTGAGGGAGAGGAAGACGTCGTCGAGGGTGGGGCGGCGCAGGCCGATGTCGTCGATTTCGATGGAGCGGGCGTCCAGTTCGCGGATGGCGTCGGCGAGGACCTTGGCGCCGCCGCTGACCGGGACGGTGATCCGGCGGGTGTTCTTCTCCACCGCCGGATCGCCCTTCGCGAACGGGGTGAGCGCGGCGACCGCCTCGGGGATCAGGTCGGAGCGGTGCACGACGACCTCGATGCGCTCGCCGCCGATCTGGGCCTTCAGCTCGTCGGCGGTGCCGCGGGCGATCACCTTGCCGTGGTCGACCACCGCGATGTCGTGGGCGAGGCGGTCGGCCTCCTCCAGGTACTGGGTGGTGAGCAGCAGCGTGGTGCCCTGCTCCACCAGGGTCTCGATGACCTCCCAGAGCGCGAGCCGGTTGCGCGGGTCGAGTCCGGTGGTGGGCTCGTCCAGGAACATCACCGGCGGGCGGACCACCAGCGCGGCGGCCAGGTCGAGGCGGCGGCGCATGCCGCCGGAGTAGGTCTTGGCGGTGCGGTCCATGGCCTCGGTGAGGTTGAACCACTCCAGCAGCTCCACCGCCCGCTTCTTCGCGTCGCGGGCGCTCATCTGGTAGAGCTCGCCGACCATCTGGAGGTTCTCGCGGCCGGTGAGGTACTCGTCCACGGCGGCGTACTGGCCGGACAGGCCGATCAGGCTGCGTACCTGGTTGGGGTGCTTGAGGACGTCGACGCCGGCCACGGTGGCCCGCCCGGAGTCCGGTTGGAGCAAGGTGGTCAGAACGCGCACGGCGGTGGTCTTGCCGGCGCCGTTGGGGCCGAGCAGTCCGAGCACGGTGCCTTCGGGGACGTCCAGACTGACGCCGTCGAGGGCGCGTACGTCACCGAAGGTCTTGACCAGGTTCTCGGCTTCGATGGCTGACGCCATGGTCCTGCCTCATCTCCCTGAAGTCGGGGTCCTGAAGTCGGAGGTGTGGAGTCGGTGGACGAGCCCGTTTTGGGCGCAGATCACCCACTCTGTTACCTGAGCGCGCCAACGGCAAGCTCGCGATACATCGCAAGATGCTGCCACTCGCGATATATCGCGTCAACCCGAACAGGTGACCCGCGTCTCGGCGCCGGGGCTCGGCGCCGTGCCCGGTGCCGCGCCGTCAGTGCGAGACCACGTAGCCGTCCTCGCGCAGCTCCCCGATCACCGCCGCGCAGTGCTCCGGACCCTTGGTCTCCAGGTGCAGGTCCACCTCGACCTCGGTCAGGCCCAGCTGCGGGTCGATCCGCACGTGCGCGACGTCCAGCACGTTGGCGTCCACCCGGGTCAGCACGCCCAGCAGGTCCGCCAGCGCGCCCGGCTTGTCGGCCAGCCGGACCCGCAGCGACAGGTAGCGGCCCGCTGCGGCCAGGCCGTGCCGCAGCACCCGCTGCATCAGCTGCGGGTCGATGTTGCCGCCGGACAGCACGCCGACCACCGGGCCCTCGAACCGGCCCGGCTCGGCCAGCAGCGCGGCGATCGGCGCCGCCCCGGCGGGCTCGACCACCAGCTTGAGCCGCTCCAGGCCGATCAGCAGCGCCCGGGACAGCTCGTCCTCGGAGACCGTCCGCACCCCGTCCGCGAGCGAGTTGATCACCTCGAACGGGATGTCGCCCGGGCGGCCGACCATGATCCCGTCGGCCATGGTGGAGAACCGCTCCAGCGAGACCGGGCGGCCCGCGGCCAGCGACAACGGGTACGCCGCCGCGGTGGCCGCCTGCACGCCGATCACCCGGACGTCCGGGCGCAGCGCCTTGATCGCGATCGCCACGCCCGCCAGCAGCCCGCCGCCGCCGGTGCCGACCAGCACGGTGCGCACCTCGGGGCACTGCTCCAGGATCTCCAGGCCGACGGTGGCCTGACCGGTGATCACGTCCCAGTGGTCGAAGGGGTGGATGAACACCGCGCCAGTGGCGTCGGCGTACTCGCGCGCCGCCTGCAGCGCCTGGTCGACGTTGGCGCCGTGCAGCCGCACCTCGGCGCCGTACTCGCGGGTGGCGGCGACCTTCGGCAGCGGCGCGGCGAGCGGCATGAAGACGGTGGAGCGCACACCGAGCAGCGCGGCGGCCAGCGCCACGCCCTGCGCGTGGTTGCCCGCACTGGCGGCGACCACGCCGCCGGCCCGCTCCACCGGCAGCAGGCCGGCGATCCGCAGGTACGCGCCGCGCAACTTGAACGAGCCGGTGCGCTGGAGGTTCTCGCACTTCAGGTGGACAGGCGTACCGGCCAGCCCGGACAGGTGGCGGCTGCTCTGCATCGGGGTGACCCTGGCCACCCCGGCGAGCATCTTCTGTGCGCCGCGGACGTCGTCGAGTGTGATCGGCCAGTTCTGCATGAAGATCAGCCTAGGCCGAGGCGGTTCCGATGCCCGCCGGGCGCGCGTACGCTGCTGGGCACGAGTCGCCCGCACCCCCGTGAGCCGCGATGAGCCTGCCCCCGCCCGACGTGCCCGACGCCCCCGACCCCGATTGCCGACTCCCCTACCAGGTCGCGGTGTTCGCCCGGCGGATCAGTGCCGCCGCGGCGCTCGACCGGGCCGCGTTCCTGCTGCTGGACCAGCTCGCCGCCGGCGGGCCGGCCAATGTGAAGACACTGGCGGCCGCGCTGGGCGTGGACTCCTCCACGGTGACCCGGCAGGCCGCGCCGCTGCTGCGCGAACACCTGCTGGCCCGGGTGCCGTACCCGGCCGACCGGCGCGCGGCACTGCTCGCACTGACCCCGCTCGGGGCCGGGCGCCTGGCGCAGGTGCACGAGCAGCGGCGGCAGTTGATCGCCGAACTGACGGCCGACTGGACGGCGGACGAGCGGACGCTGTTCTGCGCGCTGCTGGAACGCTTCAACGACGGCCTGCGCAACCAGCGTTGACGCCCAGGTGGCTCAACTCACAAATGCACAAACGGTATTACCATCCGCGCGGTCCAACGGCGGTCCGCACAGCCGCCGTTGAACCGCGCCGGAACGGCGATCAGCCGAGCGCCTGCTCCAGGTCGGCGAGCAGGTCGGCGGCGGACTCGATGCCGACCGAGATGCGCACCAGGTCGGCGGGCACCTCGAGCGGGGAGCCGGCCGCGGAGGCGTGGGTCATCCGGCCGGGGTGCTCGATCAGCGACTCGACGCCGCCCAGCGACTCGCCGAGGGTGAACAGCTGCGCGCGGTTGCACACCTCGACGGCGGCCTCCTCGCCACCGGCGACCCGGAACGAGACCATGCCACCGAACGCCTTCATCTGCTTGGCGGCGATGTCGTGCCCGGGGTGGGTGGGCAGGCCGGGGTACAGCACCTGCGTCACCTTCGGGTGCGCGGAGAGCAGTTCGGCGATCCGGGCGGCGTTGTCGGAGTGACGGTCCATCCGGACGCCGAGGGTCTTGATGCCGCGCAGCACCAGCCAGGCGTCGAACGGGCCGGAGACGGCGCCCATCGAGTTCTGGTGGTAGGCGACCTGCTCGGCGAGGCCGGCGTCGGCGACCACCAGGGCGCCGCCGACCACGTCGGAGTGGCCGCCCATGTACTTGGTGGTGGAGTGCACGACGACGTCGGCGCCGAGCGACAGCGGCTGCTGCAGGTAGGGGCTGGCGAAGGTGTTGTCGACGATCAGCAGGGCGCCGGCGGCGTGCGCGATCTCGGCGACGGCGGTCAGGTCGGTGATGCCGAGCAGCGGGTTGGAGGGGGTCTCCACCCACACCGCGCGGGTGTTGGGGCGGATCGCCTCGCGCACCTTCTCGGGGTGGTGGGTGTCGGCGACGGAGAAGTCGACGCCCCAGCGGGTCAGCACCTTGGCGAACAGCCGGAAGGTGCCGCCGTAGGCGTCGTTGGGGATCACGATGTGGTCGCCGGGCTTGAGGATGGTCCGCAGCAGGGTGTCCTCGGCGGCCAGGCCGGAGGCGAAGGCGAGGCCGCGGGAGCCGCCCTCGATCGCGGCGAGGCACTCCTCCAGGGCGGTGCGGGTGGGGTTCGCGGAGCGGCTGTACTCGTAGCCCTCGCGGAGTCCGCCGACGCCGTCCTGCTTGTAGGTGGACACCTGGTAGATCGGCGTCACGACTGCCCCGGTCCGGGGGTCCGCTTCCTGGCCCGCGTGGATGGCGAGGGTTTCGAAGCCGTGGGAAAGCTGGTGCTCGGTCATGCGGTCGAGCCTAGTGCGGCGGACGGATCACGGGTGGCGGTTGGGCGGGTCCGTCGTGGCGGCGCGTCAGGCGGCCGTGACGCCACCTCAATCGCTTCGCGAAGGGCCAGGTCGTACCGCTACGATCTGCCAGCCGCACACACGATCGACTTCTTGGGGGCGCGGAATGTCCACCGAGCGCACCGGCATGCGCACTTCCACCCGGGCCCTGCTGGCGGTCACGCTGCTCGCCGGGTTCTACCTGCTCGCGGCGGCCATCGTGGCCGGCCTGGTCTGGCTGAACTTCGAACTGATCGTCAACACCGGCCGGTTCAGCCTGGGAACGGCCAAGATCGTGCTGTTCAGCGCCGCCATCGCCTACCCGGTGGTGCGGGTGGTGTTCCTGACCCGCCGTCCGCGTGACGACAGCCACGACGGCCTGCCGCTGACCCGCGAGGAGCAGCCCGAGCTGTGGGACCGGGTCGACCGGATCGCCGCGGCCACCGGTGTCCGTGGCCCGGCCGAGATCCGCCTGGTGCCGCAGGTCAACGCCGGCGTGTACGAGGAGACCAAGCTGCTCGGCCTGATACCGGGCCCCCGCCACCTGGTGATCGGCGCGCCGCTGCTGATCGGCCTGACCGAGGCCGAACTGGACTCGGTGCTCGCCCACGAGTTCGGCCACTACGCCAACAACGACGTCCGCCTGGCGGCCGCCACCGTGGCCGGCCGCGCCGCCATCGGGCACACCATCGCGACCCTGCACCACGGCGCCGACCAGAACGTCGCCGAGCGGACCTCCGAGATCGCCGCGAAGAACGCCGCCCGGGAGGCCCGCGGCCGCAAGGCCCGCGACACGGACGCGGGCAACGGCGGCGTCGAGCGCTACCTCGCCAAGCTGTTCACCCTGTACGCCAAGCTGTACTTCCGGGTGTCCGAGTCGATCAGCCGCAGCCAGGAGTACGCCGCCGACCGGCACGCCGCCCGGATCGCCGGCCGCGACGCCACCGCCTCCGCGCTGCGCCGCATCCCCGTGCTGGACGCCGCGCAGGGCTTCTACCTGAACAGCTACGCCACCATGGGCGTGGGCGCCGGACTGCTCCCGCTGCCCGGCCAGTTCTTCGGCGGCCTGGACCGCCTGCTGACCGACCCCGAGCGCCGCGAGGAGCTCACCGGGATGGGCATGGAGCTGCCCGACGAGCAGCCCGACCCGTACGACTCGCACCCGCCGATCAAGCAGCGGGTCGCCGCCGTCGAGGCCCTGCCGGACACCCCGGGCCTGCCCGGCCTCGGCGAGGACCGGCCCGCGCTCGGGCTGCTGCGCGACCCGCAGCGGCGGCTGGCCGAGCTGGAGACGCTGGCGCTGATCCCGGAGGCCGCGCAGATGCGCCGCCTGGACTGGCCGGAGCTGGTCCACGAAGCGATGCTCGCGTACGCCCGCGAGGAGGCCGAGCCGGTGCTGCGCGCGCTCACCGACAGCGGCCTGCCCGGCACCGCCGAGGCGATGCTGGACGCGCTGGACGCCGGGCGCTCGGCGGAGATCGCCGGGCGGCTGCCGCAGAGCCAGGAGTCCGCCCAGGCCACCGGCCGGGCCGCCCGCGAGTTCCACCGCCCGCTGCTGCGCCGGGCCCTGCGCGCGCTGACGGTGCTCGCCCTGGCCTCGCGGCAGCAGGCCCGCTGGGAGCTGTCCTGGAGCCGCCCGGCCGCCCTGGTGCTGCCCGGCGACACCGGCGAGCGGCTGCCCGCGGCGCTGGACGCCGCCGTCGCCGACGTACCCGACACCGCCCCGCTGCGCGCCCTGCTGGCCGAGGCCGCCGCCCCGGCCGACCCGCAGTCCTGACCCCCCGGAGAACCGTTCGATGGACGCTCGTCTGATCCTGCTCATCCCGCTGGTCCTGATCGCCGCCCTCAAGCTGGCCCCCTGGCTGATGAAGCGCCGCGTCGCCACTCTGAACGCCCGCACCGAGGAGGCCAAGGCCACCATCGCCCGGTACGAGGAGGCGGAGCGGAAGCGGCGGACCATCTACCCGGCCGACCACGGACTGGTCCCCGGGGACGAGCTGATCCTGGATCCGGGCCTGGCCGGCCCGGACGTGGACGCGGCGCTGGCCGCCCTCGAGGCGGGCGACTGGCACCCGGTCGCCGACCTGCTCACCGCCGCCGCGGGCGACCACGACCGGCGCCGGGGCCTGATGCGCCGCTTCGCGGAGCCCGCCGCCGAGAACGACGCCTGGCTGCTGGCCTGGCGCGCCGAGCAGCCGGACAACGCGGACGCCGCGATCCTCGCCCAGGACTCGCTGGTCGTGCTGGCCTGGAACGTGCGCACCAGCCAGCGGGCCGCCGCGGTCACCTCGGAGCGCTGGGCCGCGTTCCGCAAGGTGCTGGGCGACGCCGAGGCGGCCGCCGCCGAGGCCGTCCGGCTCGCCGACCCGGCCGACCCGCTGCCGTTCGTCGCCCAGATCCCGCTGGCGATGGGCCAGAGCTGGGACAACGAGCGCTTCCGGGCGCTCTGGCAGGAGATCGTCTCCCGCGACCCGCACAACTTCTCCGCCCACACCGGCGCCTTGCAGTACTGGTGCGCCAAGTGGAAGGGCAGCCACGAGGAGATGCACGCCTTCGTGGACGCCGCGATCGCCGCCGCCCCGAAGGGCAGCCTGCTGTCCGCGCTCAAGCTGGAGGCGTACTTCGAGCAGTTCGAGGGGAACAAGGAGCCGTACACCGCCCCCGAGGTGCAGGCCGCCGTGGCCGCGGTGCTGGCCGACCTGGAACTGGCCGACCCCGACGACCGCCACCGCCGCTACGCGCACGGCTGGCTGGTCTGGGTGCTGGCCCAGGCAGGCCGGCCCGCCGACGCGATGCCGCACCTGCGGGCGCTCGGCCCGATCGTCCCCGAGCCGTGGACGTACTGGGCGGACCCGGTCGACAGGTTCGTCACCCGGCGCATCGACATCGTGCTGGCGGCCACCGCGGACTGACCGCCGTGCCTGGCGCGATCCGCGACGGTTGCCGAGGATGGGAACGTCAGCCGTGCCCCCGTTGCCGAGCCCGGCGACGGGGGCACGGGGCGTTGTCGGCCGGAGGTGAGTGGTAATGGCCGGGTTGGTACGGATGAATCTGGACTCCCCCGAGGAGGTCCGCCCGTTCGAAGACGGCAAGGGGCAGGTATCGCTGGTGAACCTGAAGTCCGGCGGCGTCGGCCGGGGCGTGTTCGAGCCGGGCTGGCGCTGGTCGAAGCACGTGAAGCCGATCGCCGGCACCGACAGCTGCCAGGCCTCGCACGCCGGGTACGTGATCTCGGGCCGGATGCGGATCGAGATGGACGACGGCCAGGCCGAGGAGTTCGGCGCGGGCGACGTGATGATCTGCCCGCCCGGCCACGACGCCTGGGTGCTGGGCGACGTGGCCTGCGTGGTCCTCGACTGGCAGGGCTTCACCGACTACGCGAAGCGCAGCTGATTCCCGCTCAGCCGGCCCGCCGCACCTCGTGCATGAAGCAGCCGTACTCGACAGCCCGCACATGCACCACGGCGATCTCCGGGTCGGTCAGCAACTCGGCGGCCAGCTCGGGCAGTTCGTCCGGCTCGCCGACCCGGCCGCCGAGGATCCGGCCGTTCGCGGAGTAGGCCCGCAGCACTCGCTGCCCGCCGTGGAAGCCGTCCGGCCAGCCGCCCGCGAAGCCCTCGCACGGGTCGGCGTGCACGAACACCGGCCCGGTCTCCAGGTACGCTCCCGGGTCGCAGCCGGTCTCCTCGGCCCAGCGCCGCAGCGGCGCGTACGACAGCAGAACGATCCGGTCGCCGGGGCGGGCCCGGGTGAGGCAGCACCGCAGCGGCGAGCCGCCGTCCTCGGTGACGGTGACGGGGTGGCAGCGCCCGCTGTCGTCGAGCCGCCGCAGTTCGGCGAGCGTCTGCGCGGGGACGGCCCGCACGTCGAGGGTGGTGTCGGTGGTGTTCATGGCCCCCAGCCTGCGCGAACCGGGCGCGGCGGTCCGGCGGGTTCCGGACGTCGCGCTGCGGCACCACCTGCTGGCGGGCGCGAGCTGCGCGGCACGCTCGGGGTCGGCGTTGTCGGTGGCGGGGGCTGCAGCGATCGTGTCCGCGTTGGCGCCGGGGGAGATGATCTACGCGGAGATAGTCTCCGCAGGGATGACCTCCTCGCCGTGATCACTTGTGTTCGCGTCGCGATCACTTGCGACATGGGCGAGATGATCTACGCGGAGATGGACTGGCCGGGCCGAGCCGGAGCAAGGCGACGGCCCACCGCAACCGGGGCTGCGACGGGCCGTGAGGCGAACGGGGGTTGACTGATGGTCAGCCCTTGATGGCGTCCGCGAAGTCCTTGATGTCCTGGAACGACAGGCCGGCCGCGTTGAGGTTCTTGGCCTTGTCGTGGTCGATGCCGGCGGCGGCCAGCTCGGCGTACTGTGCGTCGGTCAGCGGGGTGGCGTCCGGGCCGTCCGAGCCGAAGCCGCTGCCCTTGCCGCCGGCCTTGCCACCGGGGGCGGCCATCGACATGAAGGCCTCCCCGAGCTTCTGCAGGTCGAGCTCGGTGGCGCCGCTGGGGGCGTCGATGGCCGGCGCGTCGGAGTTGATGCCGAGCCGGAGCGGGAAGTGCGCCGAGGCGTCGGGCTTGTCGGCGAGCTGCATCAGGTCGAAGGTGATGGCCTGCGCCTTGCCGCCCTTGATCATCACGTCGGCGGCGATCTTGCGGTCCGGGATGTCCTCGAAGTCGCCGGTCGGCAGCGACGGGAGGGCGTCCTTGCCGGTGGCGGCCTTCTCGACGGTCTTCGCCAGGCCCTCGATCAGCGGACGCGCCTGGGCGGAGACCTCGATGACGTCGGCGTCGCCGGACTTGCCCTTGTCCTCCACCGAGGTGTTCTTGGAGATCACGGCCTTCACCGACTTGACCAGGCCCCGGAGCTCCGCCGGGTCCATCCCGGGCATCGCGTCCAGCGGCGAGCCCGAGCTGACGCCCGCGTCGGCGCCGGGGGCCTTCGACTTCTTGATCTCGTCCTGCATCTTCTTCACGTCCAGCGAGACCCACTTGCCGTCGACCACGTCCTTGATCGGACCGGCCTCGGCGGGCAGCACGGAGACGAACTCGTCGACCTCCTTGGTGTCCTTGCCGGCGAGCTCGGCGATGCCGCGGACGTCCGCCTTCAGGTACATCCGCTCGCCGACCAGGCGGACGTCCGCGTAGGTCTTGCCGGACTTCTTGGCGCTCAGCGAGTAGGCGACCGCCACGCCCTTGAGGTCGTACGAGTCGTTCGTGGTGTCGGAGGTGTTGAACTTGAACACCTCGGTGTCCTTGAGCGGCTTGTCGGCGCTCAGCGACACATTCAGCACCAGGTCGGACAGCAGGTCCGCGCTCTTCTTCTCGATCGGGTCGTCAACTGCCTTGCCGAAGGCGACGATCTGGTCCGACGTGGCGTCGAAGGAGAGCTGGAGGCTCATCGACTTGGCGTCGCCGAGCTTCTTGAACGCCCCGGTGACCTTCTGGCCGGCGCTCAGCTTCTCGGCGGTACCGCAGGCGGTGACGCCCGCGGCGATCAGGACGGCTCCGGTGGTGACGGCTATGCCGGCGCGGACAGACCGGCTGGTGGCGGTGTTGATGGCTGAACTCCTGTGCCTGAAGGCGGAACTCGGGCCCGATCGGCCCTGCCGCGGAGGCAAGCTCAACACACCCGCATGCCCCCCCGCATGCGAATATTTTTACCATTCGTTTAGGACACTCTCACGGCGCCCCCACCTTGTCGTGAGAGACTCCCCCGCCTGACGGGGCGTCAGAGCGCGCTGCCGGCCTTCCAGTCCGCCCAGGACATGTTCCAGCCGTTCAGTCCGTTCGACGGATTCACCGTGCGGTCACCGGAGTTGACCACCTCGACCACGTCGCCGACCATCGAGCTCGCAAAGAACCGGGCAGCGCTGGTGGTCGTGCTGTTGCCGCCCTGCACGTCCTGCAGCGCGATGCAGCCGTGGCTGGTGTTGGAGTTGCCGAACTGGGACGCCGCCGACCAGTAGTTGCCGTGGATGAAGGTGCCGGAGGTGGTGAGCCGCTGCGCGTGCGGCACGTCCGGGATGTCGTACTCGCTGCCCAGGCCGACCGTGGCGGAGTTCATCCGGGTCTCCTTGTAGCGCTCGGAGATCACCATCTTGCCGCCCCAGGTGCGGTGGTCGGGCGAGCCGCCGATCACCGGGTAGGTGGCGGTGACCTTGCCGTCGGTGGTGACGGTGAGGGTGTCGGCCTTCAGGTCGGCGACCGAGGTCTGGCTGCGGCCGACGGTGAACGTGACGTCCTTGGACTGGGTGCCGTAGACGCCCGTGGCGCCAGCCACGTCCTTCAGCCGCAGCTTCAGCGTGACGGTGGTGCCCTTGGCCCAGTACTGCTGCGGGCGGAACTCCAGCCGGGTCGAGTCGTACCAGTGGCCGACGATCTCCACCGGCGGGTCGGAGACCACGGTGATCGCCTGCTGGACGGCCTTGCGGTCGGTGATCGCCTTGTTGAAGTTGATCGTCACCGGCATGCCGACGCCGACCGTGGTGCCGTCCTCGGGGTTGAAGTACCCGACGAAGGTGTTGGCCGGGGAGGCGGTGGAGAAGCTCGCGTTGGCGTCCGCGGGGCGCTTGTCCTTGTCCTCGGCCGCGGCGGCGACGGTGTACTTGCTGCCGCTGATGAGCGGCGCGGTGGTGGTCCAGCTGGCGCCGTCGGCGGCCAGCTGGCCGGCTATCTGCTTGCCCGCGCCGTCGGTGACGGTGACCGAGGTGAGCGTGCCGTCCTGCACGGTGACGGTGACCGGCGCGGTGAACGGCGCGGCGGTCGCGCCGTCGGCCGGGGTGATGGCGATCTGCGCGACGGACGCCTTCGGGCTGGTCGACGGGCTCTGGCCGCCCGCGCTCGCACCGCTGCCGACCGGAGTGGACTTGCCGTCGCCGCTCTGGCACGCGGCCAGCAGCAGCACGGGGGCGCCGAGCAGCCCGGCGAGTACGCCGCGCCGGCTCCAGCTGCCGCCGAGCGGCCCGTCCTGCTTCTCGGCTGCGGTCACGTCCACGCTCCTCGGTCCCTGGATCTCTCAAGATCACTCAAAAATGTGCAGATCATACGAGAGTACTCAAGAGGTCCAAAGAACGGACAAAAAGGCCCGGTCCGGAGATCCTCAGGTTCCAGGGATCTCCGGACCGGGCCTGAGCGCGAAAGCGCCGGGGCTCACTTCACCTCGTACTCGTCCCAGCCCTCGTCGTCCGGGTCGTAGTCGGTCGTGGCGGACTCCCAGGTCGCGGAGGCGAGCTCCACGCCGGGAACGCCGCCGAGCAGCGCCACCGGGTCGACGAAGTGGGCGAGCGAACCGGTCGGGTCCACCTCGATCGCCTCGATGGCCTGGGCGCGCTCCTCGTCGTCCAGGTACTCGTCGTCCGCGACCTGGGTCAGGGCGGCGGCCTTCAGGGCCTGCTCGTCGGTGATCTCGGCGATCAGCTCGATGGTGAGGCGAACGTAACGGGGGGCGTCCTGCTCGGGCAGGTCAATGCTGCTGGTCATGACAGCGAGCGTAGGGGGTCGCACGGCCCATCCGGAAACGGCCCTCGCGGCTCCGGACGCGGCCAGGGTCTGTCCGGTCGATCTTGTCGGATCAGCGCGCGGCTCCGGACGCGGCGAGGGCCGGGCCGGGCAACAACCCGGACCGGCCCTGCCGCCTCCGCGCGCACTCCCCCACCCGGGAGTACGCGGAAGCCGCGCCTCACGACGCGATGTTCGCCACGGGCGCCGTCACACCCTGAACCTGCCAGGGGCGGGACGACGGCAGCCCCGCGGACCGGGCCCGGCGGACGGGTCAGGCCGACCGTCGGAACCCCTGGTGACCGCGGCGGCCGGAGAGCCGCTCCCGACCCCCGCCGTCACCGTTTTCCCGGCTTTTCTTGCCGTGTCCACCACCATGCCCGAGCCGTGTTAACCGGATGATGCGCGCTTGTGACGTCCACGTACCGGGCGGGGCGCCGCCCCTGAGGGAACGTCAGTGACCGGCCCGGGCGGTCAGGAAGGCCAGCAGGTCCTGGCGGGTGACGATGCCCTGCGGCTTGCCCTCCACCAGCACCACCACCGCGTCGGCCTTCTCCAGCACCGTCATCAGGTTGGTCACCGACTCGCCGGAACCGACCACCGGCAGCGGCTTGGACATCACGTTGTCCAGCGTGTCGGTCAGCTCGATCCGCCCGTTGAACAGGCCGTCCAGCAGCTCGCGCTCGACCACCGAGCCGACCACCTCGCCCGCCATGATGTCCGGGTGCCCGGCGCCCGGGGAGACCACCGGCATCTGCGAGACGCCGAAGTCGCGCAGCACCCGCACCGCCTCGGCGACCGTCTCGCCCGGGTGCATGTGCACGAACTGCGGGATGCCCTCGTGCTCCACCGCGTCCTTGCGGGCCAGCACCTCGCCGATGTGCGCCTCGTCGGTGGCGGTCGGCAGGAAGCCGTAGTCGGCCATCCAGTCGTCGTTGAAGATCTTCGACAGGTAACCGCGGCCGCCGTCCGGCAGCAGCACCACCACGACGTCGTCCGGCCCCAGCTCGCGCGCCACCTCCAGCGCGGCCACCACGGCCATGCCGCAGGAACCGCCGACCAGCAGGCCCTCCTCCTTGGCCAGGCGGCGGGTCATCTGGAACGAGTCCTTGTCGGACACCGCGACGATCCGGTCCGCGACCTCGCGGTCGTAGGCGGTCGGCCAGAAGTCCTCGCCGACGCCCTCCACCAGGTACGGACGGCCGGTGCCGCCCGAGTACACCGAACCCTCCGGGTCCGCGCCGACCACCTGGACCTTCCCGCCGGACGCCTCCTTCAGGTACCGGCCGGTGCCCGAGATGGTGCCGCCGGTGCCGACGCCCGCCACGAAGTGGGTGATCCGGCCGTCCGTCTGCTCCCACAGCTCCGGGCCGGTGGAGTGGTAGTGCGACGCCGGGTTGTCCGGGTTCGAGTACTGGTCCGGCTTCCAGGCGTTCGGGGTCTCACGGACCAGCCGGTCCGAGACGTTGTAGTACGAGTCCGGGTGCTCCGGCGCGACCGCGGTCGGGCACACCACGACCTCGGCACCGTACGCCCGCAGGGTGTTGATCTTGTCCGTGGACACCTTGTCCGGGCACACGAAGATGCACTTGTAGCCCTTCTGCTGGGCCACGATCGCCAGCCCCACCCCGGTGTTGCCACTGGTGGGCTCGACGATGGTGCCACCCGGCTTGAGCGCGCCGGAGGCCTCCGCCGCCTCGATCATCCGCATCGCGATCCGGTCCTTGACCGAACCACCCGGATT
The DNA here is from genome assembly GCF_042873675.1 of Kitasatospora sp. NPDC004614. NCBI lineage: Bacteria > Bacillati > Actinomycetota > Actinomycetes > Kitasatosporales > Streptomycetaceae > Kitasatospora > Kitasatospora sp. NPDC004614. The sequence continues at coordinate 202,906 of NZ_JBIALR010000012.1, read as the reverse complement.
GAAGTACTCGACCTTCGCCAGCACGGTGGCGGTGATGCCCTCGGTGACCTTGTTGAGCTTCACCAACGGGGTGTCGCCGACCAGCTCGATGATCGAATTGTGGTACCGCACGGGGGTCCTCCCGGTCCATGGCATGCCCTGATTGCCGAAACCCCCAGCCTAGGGCCCCCTTCGCACCCACCGTGCGCATCCACCCCATGTCTCCCGCCCCGCCCGAACAAACCGCTCGCGGCACCCACCGGCACTTCACCACCACCGAACATCAGCCCACGGAGAAGGCCCTCCGCCGCACAGACTTCGGAAAAACGACCTCAGCGCACCAGGCCCCACCGGGGCTCCGGGTGGGTGGTTGGTGGGGGTGGCCGGGTAGCGGGGCGGGGTGGGCGGGTACGTGGGCGGGTACGAGTCTGGGTGTAAGAGGAGAGGGGGTGGCCGATGGCCGGCTCGCAGGCGTCGAGGGTGCGGGTGGCACGGCGGATCGCCACGGCGGCCGCGTACGGCGGTGGCGGGCTGGGGCTGCTCGGGGTGGGGCTGGCGGGGGTGTTGCTGACCGAGAGCCGGATGGCGGTCCGGGCGATCGGGATCCTGGGCGGCGATCCGCCGCGCGCGGACGGGATGCACGGCGAGGCGTTCGCCGATCCGCTGGATTCGCGTCCGCCGCTGGTGGTGGCGTTCCTGGGCGATTCGACGGCCGCGGGCCTGGGCGTGCAGCGCGCGCAGGAGACGCCGGGCGCGCTGCTCTCCTCGGGGCTGGCGTCGGTCGCCGAGCGCCGGGTGCGGCTGGTGAACGTGGCGAAGTCGGGTGCCCGCTCGGGCGATCTCGCGAGGCAGGTGGAGCGGGCGCTGCCACACTGTCCGGACATCGCGGTGCTGATGATCGGTGCCAATGACGTGACCAGGCACGCTCCGGCGGCCACCAGTGTGCGGGAGCTGGGCGAGGCGGTGGGCCGGCTGGTCGCGGCGGGCTGCGAGGTGGTGGTGGGCACCTGCCCGGATCTGGGCACCATCAAGCCGGTGCGGCCGCCGCTGCGCTGGGTGGCGCGCCGGTTGAGCCGGCAGCTCGCGGCGGCGCAGACCATCGCGGTGGTGGAGGCCGGCGGCCGGACGGTCTCGCTGGGGTCGCTGCTGGGCCCGGAGTTCGCGACCCGTCCGGAACTGTTCGCCGCGGACCGCTACCACCCGTCCGCGCAGGGGTACGCGACGGCGTCGATGGCGTTGCTGCCGTCGGTGTGCGCGGCGCTCGACCTGTGGCCGCAGGACACGCCGTCCGCGGTGGGCGGGCCGTTGGAGCCGCAGGCGGTGCTGCCGGTGGCGGTGGCGGCCGCCGCGGCGGCGGGGCGTTCGGGCACCGAGGTGACGGCGGCGGGCCCGTCGAACGGCACCTGGCGGTGGGCGACGCTCAAGCAGCGCTTCCGGCTGGCGCTGCCGGGCGGCAACGCGGCGGGGCAGGATCCCGGGGCGGTCGCGGACCAGGAGTGGCCGCGGGCGATCGCGTCGGCCAACTCACATCCGGAGGCGGATGACGCCGGAGCTACCAAGCGGTAACTTTCCCCGGGAGATCCGTCGGATCGCATCCCGAGGTCACTCAGCGAGGAGCCCGTCATGCCCGAAGCCGTCATCGTCAGCGCCGCCCGTTCGCCGATCGGCCGGGCCTTCAAGGGCTCGCTGAAGGACGTCCGCCCGGACGACCTGACCGCGCAGATCATCGGTGCCGCGCTGGCCAAGGTCCCGGAGCTGGACCCGCGCACGATCGACGACCTGATGCTGGGCTGCGGCCTGCCGGGCGGCGAGCAGGGCCACAACCTGGCCCGGATCGTGGCCGTCCAGATGGGCATGGACTACCTGCCGGGCGCCACCATCACCCGCTACTGCTCGTCCTCGCTGCAGACCACCCGGATGGCGCTGCACGCGATCAAGGCCGGCGAGGGCGACATCTTCATCTCCGCCGGCGTGGAGACCGTCTCGCGGTCGATCAACGGCACCTCGGACGGCATGCCGGGCACCATGAACCCGCTGTTCGACGAGGCGATGGCACGCACCAAGCACCGCGCGGAGACGGGCAACACGGGGGCGGCGCGCAGCGCCTCGAACGAGGGTGGTGGTGGGCGACGGGCGGGCGAGTGGCACGACCCGCGCGAGGACGGCCTGCTGCCGGACGCGTACATCGCGATGGGCCAGACCGCGGAGAACCTGGCGGCGCTGAAGGGCATCACCCGCGCCGAGCAGGACGAGTTCGGCGTCCGCTCGCAGAACCTGGCCGAGGCCGCGATCAAGGCGGGCTTCTGGCAGCGCGAGATCACCCCGGTGACGCTCCCGGACGGCACCGTGGTGAGCGCGGACGACGGCCCGCGCGCGGGCGTGACGGTGGAGGGCGTGTCCGGCCTGAAGCCGGTGTTCCGCCCCGACGGCACCGTGACGGCCGGTAACTGCTGCCCGCTGAACGACGGCGCGGCCGCGCTGGTGATCATGTCGGACACCAAGGCGCGCGAGCTGGGCATCACCCCGCTGGCCCGGGTGGTCTCCACTGGCGTCTCGGCACTGTCGCCGGAGATCATGGGCTACGGCCCGGTGGAGGCGTCCAAGCAGGCGCTGAAGCGGGCCGGCCTGTCGATCGGCGACATCGACCTGGTGGAGATCAACGAGGCGTTCGCCGCGCAGGTCATCCCGTCCTACCGGGACCTGGGCATCGACCTGGACCGGCTGAACGTCAACGGCGGCGCGATCGCGGTGGGCCACCCGTTCGGCATGACCGGCGCCCGGATCACCACCACGCTGATCAACTCGCTCCAGTGGCACGACAAGCAGTTCGGCCTGGAGACCATGTGCGTGGGCGGCGGCCAGGGCATGGCGATGGTCATCGAGCGGCTGAGCTGACCTCCGCGTCGGCACCGTGACGGACGTCTCACCCGTCCGGAGTCACCGTACGTAATTGAGGGCCGGATCACACTCATGGTGCGATCCGGCCCGTTTTTTTGCCCTCCGGGACCGAAATATCGACGCACCGGATTGGATCAACTCCGCTGCGTAGAAGGGCATTACCCAGCAATTTAAGGACAAGTCGGAAAGTCACCGCCAAATCGGACATCAGCCTCTGCAGTAACGGGCGGGAATACGGCAGTGTGGAGCCGTAACCCCGTTCCGCTCCTCGTTGGGAGTACGTTCCGTGAGCGTCGTCTACACCTCCCTGCTGCTGGCCCTGATCGCCCTGACCGCCGCCGTCCTGCTCCACCTCCGCACACTGGGGCGGAAGTTGGACGCCGCGCAGCCCACCGCGCAGCCCGCCCCGCAGCTCGACGAGGCACTGATACGCCGCGCCGTCGCCGAGGCGCTCGCCGCCGACCGGGAGCGGGAGATCACCGAGGCCCGGGCGTTCTGGGCCGAGCAGGAGGCGCGCGCCGCCGAGGACGCGCCGCTGTTCGAGACCCCGTTCACGGCCGCCGGCGAGGAGTGGCCGATCTTCTTCCCGCGCCCGACCGGGCCGCAGGAGGCCGCCGACAACTACGGGGTGATGGACCCGGAGTTCGGCGAGGCGCTGCGCCACGCGCTGGAGGACCTCGCCAAGGACGGCTCCGCGGACGGCGGTTCGGCGGACGGCGGCATCCGGGGCGGCAGCTTCCCGCTCCCCGGCGACAACGGTGACGTGAAGGCCCGCCGCGAGGCCGACCTGCTGGCCACCGGCCTGGAGTCCGGACTGCTGGACGCCGAGAGCGAGCCCGCCACCGCGCCCGACCCGCGCCGCCACCCCTCGCACCCGGACTTCGTGCCCAGTCCCACCCCGTCCCGCGAGTGGACCGACGACCGGCTCGCCGCCCTCGCCGAGGACAGGATCGCCCTCACCGACGTGCGCCCCGGCCCGCTCGGCACCCTGGACGTGTACGCGTTCGCCGACGGCACCACGCTGTGCGTGGCCCCCGGCGACCGGGAGGCGGCGTACCGGCTGATCGACGCCGTCCGGGCCGACGAGGACGTCCGGCTGCTGGGCGGCTCCCGCTTCTCCGGCTCGTACTCGCTGACCTTCTCCACCGACGGCGACACCGTCTACGTGCTCGCCGACCGGGTGGTCGCCTCGATCTGAACCACGCGCGTCCGAGCCACGCGCAGGGGCGTCGATCCGCACGGCAAGGGGTTGCCCGGGCGGACCGGCGCCCCTTCGGCGTTCCCGACCCTGCGTCAGGCGGTCAGCCGGTCGGTGTCCTCGACGTCGGTGAGCGCGACCGCCAGCGCCTCCGGGTGTTCGGCGGCCGCGGCGGCCAGGTCGTGGCCGGTGACGGCGAGTTGGTCGCCGACCGCGAACGCCCCGCAGTCGGGGACGGGCAGCGGCGGCAGGCCCTCCAGCGCGCGGGCGGCGTCGGCCAGCCGGCCGGCCAGCGCGAGCAGCGCGGCGGCCCGCGAGGGGTGGCCGGGGACGGCGACCAGCAGGCGGCTCTGTGGCATCGCCCGGAAGCGGTCGGCGAGCCGGTCCACGGCGGCGGTCAACTGGGCGGGGGTGACGGGGTGGTGCTCGGACATGGCCCCGAGGGTAGCCAAACCGGGGCGGGACGGAACGCGGCGGGCCCCGGAGGAGTCCTCCGGGGCCCGCCGCGTGTACAGCCGCGCGATCAGTCGTCGCCGCGCAGGATGGCGATCAGGCGCAGCATCTCCAGGTAGATCCACACCAGCGACAGCGTCAGGCCGAAGGCGGCCCGCCAGGCCTCCCGCTCGGGGGCGCCATTGCGGATGCCCTCCTGGATCTCGTTGAAGTCGAGGGTCAGGAAGAACGCGCCGAGCGCGATGCCGACCAGGCCGACCACGATGCCGAGCGGGCCGGAGCGGAACCCGAAGTCCGCGCCGAACATGGTGGCGATCAGGTTGACGAACATCAGGATCACGAAGCCGATCGCGATCGAGATGCCGATCCGGGTGTACCGCGGGGTGACCCGGATCTTGCCGCTCTTGTAGGCGATCAGGGTGGCCGCGAACACCGCGGCGGTACCCAGCACGGCCTGAATGGCGATGCCCTGCAGCAGGGTGTTGAAGGCCTTGCTGAGCGCGCCGAGGAAGAAGCCCTCCAGGCCGGCGTACGTCAGGATCAGCGCCGGGTTGATGCTCCGCTTGAAGTTGATGACCAGGCCGATGACCATCGCGGCGAACGCGGCGACGCCGGCCAGCGCGTAGTTCTCGACCGGCACCACGAACCAGGCGACCGCGCCGGTGATGACCAGCGTGAGCAGCGTCATCGCGGTGCGGGCGACCACGTCGTCCAGCGTCATCCGGCCGGTCTGGGCCGGGCCCGCGTCAGGGCCCTGGTAGAGCTCGTAGAGCTGCTCGTCGGTCATGGCCTGACCGCCGGGCTGCGCGTAGGCGTTGTTGGCGTACGGGTTGTTGGCGTACGGGTTGCCGTACGCCTGGCCCTGGTGCCCGGCCGGCTGCGTGCCGAACCCCGCGTACTGGTTGTCGCGGGTGAAGGACCCCTCCCGCGAGAAGACCGGGTTTCTGCTTCTCATCACATTCCCTCCGGGGTGGCACAGCACCACCCATACAGAGCACAAGAGTAATGGTTTGGCAAAGTATTCCGCGTCAGCCGTGAGGAGGATCCCGTGTCGCCTGCGCGAGGGGCCCTTGAGAGGGCAGGGTGGGGGGCGCAACTGACAGACGATCAGAAAGGCGGCCCCCCGGATGGCCGAGGAGCTGTACGCCACCCTGAAGACCAACAAGGGCGACATCGTGATCCGGCTGCTGCCGGACCACGCCCCGAAGACGGTGAAGAACTTCGTCGAGCTGGCGACGGGCGAGCGCCAGTGGATCGACCCGAAGACCGGGAAGCCCAGCAACGAGCCGCTGTACGACGGCACGATCTTCCACCGGGTCATCCAGGGCTTCATGATCCAGGGCGGCGACCCGCTGGGGAACGGCACCGGCGGCCCGGGCTACAAGTTCGCCGACGAGTTCCACCCGGACCTGGCGTTCACCAAGCCGTACCTGCTGGCGATGGCCAACGCCGGCCCGGGCACCAACGGTTCGCAGTTCTTCATCACGGTCGGCCCGACCACCTGGCTGACCGGCAAGCACACCATCTTCGGCGAGGTCGTGGACGCGCCCAGCCAGCGTGTGGTGGACGCGATCGTCGGCGTCGAGACCGGGCGCAACGACCGCCCGCTGCAGGACGTGAAGATCGAGAAGGTCGCGATCGAGACCCGCTGACCCGGGCCGCCCCACGCAAACGCCGCGCCGCCCGTCCCCGGTTGCTCCGGGAACGGGCGGCGCGGCGTTCTGCCGACCGGACGTCAGTCGGTCTTGATGCTGGCGAGGATGTCCATCCGGGAGGCCCGGCGGGCCGGCCAGAGGGCGGCGATCACGCCGACCAGCGCGGACAGGGCCAGGAAGAGCAGCACGCTGCCGTAGGGGATCGAGGTGGTCAGGCCGGTCAGGTCGGCGGCCAGCACCCGGACGGCGGACCAGGCCAGGAAGACGCCGAGCCCCACGCCGATCACGGCACCGAAGAGCGAGATCACCACGGACTCGATGCGGACCATCCGCTTGATGCCGCGCCGGTCCAGGCCGATCGCCCGCAGCATGCCGATCTCGCGCTTGCGCTCGAACACCGACATCGCCAGCGTGTTGATCACACCGAGGACGGCGACCAGCACCGCCATGCCGAGCAGGCCGTACATGATGTTCAGCATCGTCGTGATGATCCGGCTGAACTCGGCGACCTTGTCCTTCTCGGTCAGCACCTCGATCACCGGGTTGCTGCCGGTGGCCGCCTTGACGGACTGCTTGAGCGCGGCGGTCTCGCCGTCCTTGCCCTTGACCAGGATCTCGCTGATGAACGAGTCGGGGTCGTGCTGGTCGATCAGCGCGTTGGGCACGATGACGTTCGACAGGGTGGCGTTGTGCTCGAACACGCCGCCGACGGTGAGGTCCAGCGTCTTGCCGTCGGCCACCTCGACCTTGGCGGTGGCACCCTGGGTGAGGTTGTGCTTGGCGGCGTATTCGTCGTTGACCAGGATCTGGCCCTGCTTCAGCGCGCCGGTCGAGCCGGACGCCATCTTCACCGTGACCAGCTGGTCGAAGGCGGCGGCGTCGAAGCCCTCGACGGCCCGGCTGTCCCCGTTGATCGTCCACATCACGTTGCTGACCGGGCTGACGGCGGTCACGCCGTCCGCCTTGGCGATCAGCGGCGCCAGGTCCTTCGACAGCGAGTGGTGGTTGGCCATCGAGACCGTGTAGTCGGCCTTCATCGAGCCGCTGACGAGGCGGGTGACCGTGCTGGTGACCGAGTCGCCGATCACCGTCACGGCGGTGACCAGGGTCAGGCCGATGGTCAGCGCGGCCGCGGTGCTGGCGGTGCGGCGCGGGTTGCGGACGGCGTTGCGACGGGCCAGCTTGCCGGGAGTGCCGAACACCTTGGCCAGCAGCGGGCCGACCAGGGCGACCACCGGGCGCGACAGCAGCGGCAGCAGGACGAACACGCCGATCAGGGTGAGCGGGGCGCCGAGCTCCAGGTACGTCCGGCCGCCGGTGCCCTTGCTGAACGCGCCGGCCAGGATCAGGGCGATGCCGCCGCCGGCCAGCACCGCGCCGATCGAGTTGCGGACCACCAGGCCGCGCTGGGTGCTGGGCAGGTCACCGCTGCTCATCGCCGCCACCGGGGGGATCCGGGAGGCGCGGATCGCGGGGATCAGCGCGGACAGCACGGTCACCACGATGCCGGTCACCAGGGTGCCGATGATGGTGGCCGGGGCGATCACCAGCGAACCGGTGGGCATGCCCTCGTTCATGCCGGCCAGCAGGGACTGCATGCCGGCGCCGATGCCGATGCCGAGCAGCAGACCGGACACGGAGGCGATCACGCCGATCAGCAGCGCCTCGATCAGCACCGAGTTGGTGACCTGGCGGCGGCTGGCGCCGACCGCGCGCAGCAGCGCCAGCTCCTTCAGGCGCTGAGCGATCAGCATGGTGAAGGTGTTGACGATGATGAAGATGCCGACGAACAGCGAGATGCCGGCGAACACCAGCAGCATGCTCTTCATGCCGGTGACCGACTGCTCGACCATCTTGGACTGCTCGTCCTTGAGCTTCTGGCCGGTCTCCAGGTCGAAGGTGTCGGGCAGCTTCGCCTTGGCCGCGTCCAGCAGCGCGTCCTCCGAGACGCCGGACTTGGCGGTCAGCGCGATCGAGCTGTAGTGGCCGGGCTCCAGCAGCCGCTGCTGGGCGGTGGCGGTGTCCATCAGCACGAGCGAACCGCCGGAGGTGACCTGCGGGTCGTCGGAGGTGAACACACCGGTGAGCGTGGTGTCCTCGGCGGCGCCGTTGCCGGCCACCCGGACCTTGTCGCCGACCTTGTAGCCGGCCTTGTCGGCGGCCTGCTTGTTCAGCGCGATCTCGCCGGCCGCCTTCGGGCCGCGGCCCTCCGCCATCGGGTAGCGCGGGTCCTTGCCGGAGGCGTCCGGGGCGAAGTTGGAGCCCTGGGCGCTCCACGCCTCGCCGATCAGGTTGCCCTTCTTGTCGGCGACGGCGGTGAAGCCGGTGACCACGCCGCGGGCCCGCTCGGCGCCCGGCAGGGCGGCGAGGTCCTTCACGGTGGCGTCGGTCAGCGCGTCACGCTTCTTCTGGCCGGCCTCCTTGGGGCCCTCGTCGGCGCTCCGGGACCACTTGTCGGAGACCAGCACGGAGACGTCGGAGTAGCTCTTGGAGTAGCTGTTGCGGACGGCCTGGCCCATGGTGTCCGAGAACACCAGGGTGCCGGCGACGAAGGCGGTGCCCAGCATGACGGCGAGTGCCGTCATCAGCAGTCGGCCCTTGTGGGCCAGCACGTTGCGCAGTGCGGTGCGATACATGGGGTCAGTCCTGGGGTGGTGTGGACGGTCGGCTGCTGAGGGGCCGTCAGCTGGTGCGGCCCTTGGCGTCGAAACGACGCATCCGGTCGAGGACCGAGTCGGCGGTGGGGTTGGTCAGCTCATCGACGATCCGGCCGTCGGCGAGGAAGACCACGCGGTCCGCGTAGGACGCGGCCACCGGGTCGTGCGTCACCATCACCACGGTCTGACCGAGCTCGCGCACCGAGTTGCGCAGGAAGGAGAGGATCTCGGCGCCGGAACGGGAGTCCAGGTTTCCGGTGGGCTCGTCGGCGAAGATGATCTCCGGCTTGGAGGCCAGCGCGCGGGCGCAGGCCACGCGCTGCTGCTGGCCGCCGGAGAGCTGCGCCGGGCGGTGCGAGAGGCGGCCGGACAGGCCGACCGTCTCCACCACGCGGTCGAGCCAGGCCTTGTCGACCTTGCGGCCGGCGATGTCCATCGGCAGCGTGATGTTCTCCAGCGCGGTCAGCGTCGGCAGCAGGTTGAACGCCTGGAAGACGAAGCCGATCTTGTCGCGGCGGAGCTTGGTCAGCTGCTTGTCCTTCAGTCCGACCAGTTCGGTCTCGCCGATGGTCGCCGAGCCGGAGCTGACCGTGTCCAGGCCGGCCATGCAGTGCATCAGGGTGGACTTGCCGGAGCCCGACGGGCCCATGATCGCGGTGAACTCGCCCTGGCCGAAGGAGACCGAGACGTTGTCGAGCGCGACGACGCGGGTGTCGCCTTCGCCGTAGACCTTGTTGAGACCGGTGGCGCGGGCCGCCGCCAGACCGGTGTGGGCTGCGTACGCGGTCGAGGTGCTCACGAAGGGGACTCCTGTCGGGGAGGTGCTGGCTCGTCACTGGGCTGCGGCCAGGACGTGCCTGCGACCGCTATCCCATCCTCTCCTCGATGATCATGGAATTCGTCGCCCCGCCGAACGGTTGCCGCCCCGCCCCGAGATGTACGGCCGCCGCCGCCCTCTCCTCCTTCGGTATGACCCGCACCCCGAGGACCAGCGGTGGCCGAGAACTGTCGGAGGGTGGCCGAAATGACAGACGCTTCGTCAGATCGCATGGAAGCATGACAACTTCCGTCCCGAGAATTATGCGAAACCCTCGCCCGGCCGACTAGGCTCAGTAACCGAGTTCACGCGCTCCCAGGCCCAGATGGTGGAACGCAGACACGGGCAGCTTAAAACTGCTTGGCCGGAAGGTCGTGCCGGTTCGAGTCCGGCTCTGGGCACTCTTCTGCCCACCCATCGTGACCTGCGGTAATGACCCGATCACGACCGATGCCCCGACCCACCCCCGCGGATTCCCTGCGGATCCAGTGGGTCAGGGTGTCGTGATTGCCCAGCCAGCGCAGGGTGAGCGGGCAGCGGGCGGCCGGGTACCAGTGGGTGGCGAGCTCGGCGAAGAAGGCGTCGTCGGCGCAGAGACCGCCCGGGCGGTCGCCCAGATAGATCAGATGATCGCCGCGGTAGGCCCGCAGGGCGTCCAGGGCCATCGGATCGCGGTACGGCGGCCAGATCAGGGCGAGGGCCCGGCCGGGGTGCGCGGCGGCGTCCTCGGCGGCCCGGCCGGGGCGCACGTCGGTCCAGCGGAACCGGTCGGTCCAGCCGTTGAGTTCGGTGCGGGCCTCGGCGTCGGTGGCCAGCACGTCGACGCCGCGGGCGCGCAGCCGCGCGGCCCAGTAGCCGCTGCCGGCGCCGACTTCGAGCAGTCCGCGGCCGGCCAGCCGCTCCGCGATCCAGTCGAGGGCGGTGCGGGTGACGGGCGCCCAGCTGTAGATCCGGGACAGCTCCTGCCGGCGCGGCAGCGGCGGGCCGGCGTCCGCCGGGAGGTGGTCGAACACCTCGACGACGGTGCCGTGCGGGCCCTCGCGACGCAGCGCCGGGTACCAGAGCAGTGGCACCATCTGCGGGTTGTGGACGGCGAATTCGACGTCCGGTGCGGGCAGCAGCTCGGCGAGCTGGCGGAACGGCCGTCCCCAGCCGGGGTGGTGGAGTTCGCCGCGCTCGGCCCAGAGCCGGATCAGGCGCTCGGCGGTCTGCGCGACCAGGCTCGCCGCCGGGTCGTCGGCCGCTGCCCGCACGGCGGGGTCAGAGCCCCATGTGGTCGGCGACGGAGATCGCGATGTGGTCGGGCGTGACCAGCGCCATGTGGTCGGGCGTGACCAGCGCCATGTGGTCGGGCGTGACCAGCGCCATGTGGTCGGGCACCACGACCTGGCCGGCGGCCTGGTCGACGGGGCGCTCGGCGGCGGTGGCGGTGGCAGCGGTGCCGACGACGGCCGCGGCGGCGAGTCCGGTGGTGGCGGCGGCGATCAGGGCGGCTTGACGAGCGGTCAGTTCCATTGCGGTTCCCCCAGGTTGAGCGTGGTTGGTGATCGTCATGCTAAGCGGCCGGATTCGCATGATCAATCCACTTCCCGGGTCCGATTATGAACACTTCGTTCAACGAATCCCGTTGACGTCTTCCCGTTCATCGGAGCATGCTGACCCCATGACCGACACCCCTCAGCAGCCCGCCGACCCGTTCTCCCCGCCGGACCCGGAGGCCGCCCGCACGCAGCGCGTCTACGCCTCGCTGTTCCGGATCGCCGAGCGCCACGCCGCCACCGACGAGCAGCGCCGCCGCCAGACCAACCCGGCGATGCTCGCCCCGCACGAGGCGGTCCGGCTGGTGGCCTTCCTGCTCAGCGGCGCCGCCCTCGCCGAGGACGGCGAACCCGAGGTGGACCGCGCCGACCTGACCGCCGCGCTCACCCTGCTTCCCCTGGTCCGCGCCGAACTCGACGAGCTGGAGGCCGGGTTGCTCACCATGGCCCGCGGCCGCGGCATGACCTGGCAGGAGATCGCCTTCGGCCTCGGCCTCGGCACCCCGCAGGCCGCCCGCCAGCGCCACGAGCGCCTCAGCGACCGCACCACGCCCACCGACCAGGGCTGACGGCACCCCGGGAAAGCCCGAAGGCCCCCACCCGGCGGGGGTGGGGGCCTTCGTCAACTGAGTGCTGTACTCCGCCCGACAGCAAGGCCGGCTGAGCACCACGGAGGACGTGGTCCGGCGGCGTTGCCGGGCGGAGGGCCTCCGACTCGTAACCCGAAGTGACGGGTCTCGTCGCTTACTTGCTGGAGGCGAGCTCCTTCTTCGGCTCCGCGGCGGCGGCGGGCTTCGGCGGAGCGGTGGCCTCCTGGAACGCGTCGAACGGCTTCTCCATCTCGGAGAGACCGACCGTCTCGCGCTTGAGGAACATCGCCAGCGTCCAGTCGGTGAAGACCCGGATCTTGCGGTTCATGGTGGGGACCATCGCACCGTGGTAGGCGCGGTGGAAGTACCAGGCGAGGCGGCCCTTGAGCTTGACCTTGCCGAACAGGATCGCCACACCCTTGTGCAGGCCGAGGCCGGCCACCGCACCGAGGTTCTTGTGCTTGTACTCGGCCTGCGGGAAGCCGCGCATGCCGGCCACCACGTTGTCACCGAGGACGGCGGCCTGACGGACCGCGTGCTGCGCGTTCGGCGGGCACCAGGCGCCCTCACCGGCGGCCAGGTCGGGAACCTGGGCGTTGTCGCCGGCCGCCCACACGTAGTCGAAGCCCTGGACCTGCAGGGTCGGCTTGGTGTCGACGTGGCCACGCGGGCCGAGCGGCAGACCGAAGCGGTTGACGATCGGGTTCGGCTTCACGCCGGCGGTCCACACGATGGTGGACGCGTCGAACTCCATGCCGTTCTTCAGCACCACGTGCTGGTCGACACAGGAGTCCATCGAGGTCTCGATGTAGACCTCGATGTTGCGCTCCTCGAGCCGGCCCTTGGTCCACAGACCCAGGTCGGGGCCCATCTCGGGGAGGATGCGGTTGGCCGCCTCCACCACGACGAAGCGCATGTCCTCGCGGCTGACGGTCTTGTAGATCTTGGCGGCGTCGCGCGCCATGTCCTCGATCTCGGCGACCGTCTCGATGCCGGCGAAGCCGCCACCGATGACGACGAAGGTCAGCGCCTTGCGGCGGACGTCCTCGTCGGTGGTGGACTCGGCCTTGTCCAGCTGCGCCATGACGTGGTTGCGGAGGCTGATCGCCTCTTCCACCGTCTTCATGCCGATGCCGTGCTCCGCCAGGCCCGGGATCGGGAAGGTGCGGGAGACCGAGCCGGTCGCCACGACCAGGTACTCGAAGGGCAGTTCGTAGGACTCGCCGGCCGCGGGCTGGATGGTGGCGACCTTGCGGGCGTGGTCCACCTCGGTCACGTGACCGGTGAGCACCTCCGCCTTCTTCAGGGCGCTGCGCAGGGGCGCGACGAGGTTGCGGGGGGCGACGTTGCCGCCGGCCGCCTCCGGGAGGAAGGGCAGGTACGTCATGTACGACCGCGGGTCGACGACCGTGACGGTCGCTTCGCCGTAGCGCATCTTCTTGAGGATGCGCATCGCGGCATACAGGCCGACGTAACCACCGCCGACAATGAGGATGCGAGGACGCTCCGTGGTGCTCATATCCGAAAGTATCCACCCCGGCCTGACGGGCCATTCGTGAGGCCCATCACAAGCTCCTGGACACCTGCTGCTACACTGCGCGCCCACAATTCCGGCCGGTGCCGGCCTCCTCGCCGCCACCACCCGTCCACCATGATCGCTCAGGCACTCGGTGCCACGCTGAGCAGCAACGATCCTTGTGGGGCACGGGTTCCCGAGTGCGCTTTCGATTTCTTCGGCGTGAACGGCGGGTTGCCTGCGATCCCATGAACCACCCGCCCCAGGCGCCTTCGGTCCCACATATCGGACGGACCGGACACCGCAAGGGGCCGAAAGGCCCGGTCGCCATGTGAAGAAATTCACGAAGCTTCTTGCCGGGACACGCCGGGAGGCCCGCACCGGGCCTCCCGGAACACCCGTCAACCACCCGTCGACCACCCGCCGGGCGCCCGGATCAGGCGATCGACCAGGCGATCCCGTCGAGGATGTCGTGCTCGGAAACCAGCAGCTCAGCGGCCCCGGTGCGCTCCATGATCTCCAGCAGCACCAGCGCGCCGGCCGCGATCACGTCGACCCGGCCGGGGTGCATCACGGGGACGGCGGCCCGCTCGGCGTGCGAGGAGTGCAGCAGCCACTCGGCGGTCTCCCGGACCTGCTGGACGGTCAGCACCGCGTGATGGATCTGCTCGGAGTCGTAGCCGGGCAGCTCCAGCGCGATCCCGGCGACCGTGGTGACGGTGCCGGCCAGGCCGACCAGGGTGGCGCCGTCCGCCAGTGGGACGCTCGCCTCGACGGTGTCCAGCGCGGCCCGGATGTCGGCCCGGGCGGCGGCGATCTGCACCTCGGTGGGCTGCCCGCCCGCGAAGTGCCGCTCCGTCATCCGCACGCAGCCGATGTCCATCGAGTGCGCGGCCCGCACGTCCTGCTCGCCGAGCACGAATTCGGTGGAGCCGCCGCCCAGGTCGAACACCAGGTAGGGCGGGCGGTGCGGGCCGCCGAGCAGCTCGCGGGTGGCGCCGGTGAAGGAGAGCCGGGCCTCCTCGTCGCCGCTGACCACGCTCGGGGTGATGCCGAGGATCGCCTTGACTCCGGCGGTGAACTCGGCGGCGTTCTCGGCGTCCCGGGAGGCCGAGGTGGCGACCATCCGGATCCGCTCCGGGCCGACCCCGTGCGCGGCGATGATCTCCGCGTACTCGCGGCAGGCCGCGAAGGTGCGGTCCAGCGCCTCGGGGTGCAGCCGACCGGTCTTGTCGACGCCCTGGCCGAGCCGGACGATCAGCATCCGCCGGTCCAGATCGACGATCTCCCCGGTCTCCGGGTCCAGGTCGGCGATCAGCAGGCGGATCGAGTTGGTGCCGCAGTCGATCGCGGCGACCCGGATGGTGCTCACGACTCGTCGTCCTCCTCGGCCTTGCGCGCCGCGCGCTCGGCCCGCTCGGCGGTCAGCGCCTCCTTGGCGGCGATCACCGCGGCGTGGTCCTGGGCCTTGGCCTTGTTGCGGGCGACCCGCTCACCGGCGGCCTCGACCTCGGCGGGGCTGACGCACGGGCCCTTGGCCCACCAGTCCTCCAGCATGCCGATCGCCTCGTCGCCGAGCGGGTTGACGCCCTCGCCGGCCGCCAGCGAGTGGCCGACCAGCACGTGCAGGCACTTGACCCGGTCGGGCATGCCGCCGGCGCTGGGGAAGCCCTCCAGCACCTCGATGGCGTCCCGGCGGGCGATGTAGTCCTCGTGCGCGGCCTGGTAGGCGGCGGCGAGCTCGGGGTCCTCGGCGAGCCGGGCGGTCTGCTCCTTCATCACGCCGTCCGCCTCCAGGGTGCCGATCAGCGAGGCGGCCTTGGGGCAGGTCAAGTAGTAGAGCGTCGGGAACGGCGTGCCGTCGGGCAGCCGGGGCGCGGTCTCCACCACGTCCGGGTTGCCGCACGGGCAGCGGTGGGCGACGGAACGCAGCCCGCGCGGCACCCGGCCGAGCTGGGCGGCGATGGCGGCGACGTCGTTGTCGGAGACGGGAGGGTTCTGGTTGCTCATCAGGAGTCTGTTCGTCAGGAGGGGGCGGGTGGGGTGGCGTCAGGGAGCTGCGGGTGGAGCGGCGATCGCGGTGTCGGCGGCGTCCACCGAGTCCCAGAAGCCGGAGTACCAGGGACGGGCGGCCTTGGGCCGGCCGGCGCCGTCCGAGGCGGACTGCTTCTCGCCCTGCGCGGGCGGCGGCGCGACCGACACGAACGGGGTCTCGCCCGGCAGCGCGTAGTGCAGCCGCTCCCGGGCCTGGGCCTTGACGAACTCCGGGTCCTGCCAGCGGGCCTTGGCCCGACGCAGTTCGTCGACCTGCTGGCGGGCGTGATCGGCCTTGGCCCGCTGATCGGCGATCTCGCCGCGCTGCGCGATGTACTGCCGGGCCGGGTACGCGAGTATCGCCACCAGCGAGCACAGGACGAGGACCAGCACGGTGGCCCGGCTGGTGAAGCGCGGGCGCGCCGCCAGTCCGGGAATTCTCCACTTGGCCATCTGGTCGCCCCTCCTGCGCATGCCGGTGCCCCGGCCCCACCCTACGCGGTGGAGGCCGGGGCACCGGTCACAACAGGCTCGGCGATCAGCCCTTGCTGTGCTTACTTGTCCGCGGAGCGGCTGTGCTTACTTGTCCGCGGAGCGGCTGTGCTTACTTGTCCGCAGAGCGGCTGTGCTTACTTGTCCGCAGAGCGGAAGCGGGGGAACGCGCCGCGGCCGGCGTACTCCGCGGCGTCGTCGAGGATCTCCTCGATGCGCAGCAGCTGGTTGTACTTGGCGACGCGCTCGGAGCGGGCCGGGGCGCCGGTCTTGATCTGGCCGCAGTTGGTGGCGACGGCGAGGTCGGCGATGGTGACGTCCTCGGTCTCGCCGGAGCGGTGCGACATCATGCAGCGGTAGCCGTTGCGCTGGGCCAGCTCGACGGCGTCCAGGGTCTCGGTGAGCGAGCCGATCTGGTTGACCTTCACCAGCAGCGCGTTGGCGGTGCCGGTCTCGATGCCCTTGCGCAGGCGCTCCGGGTTGGTGACGAACAGGTCGTCGCCGACCAGCTGGACCTTGTCGCCCAGCTTGTCGGTGATGGCCTTCCAGCCGTCCCAGTCGGACTCGTCCAGCGGGTCCTCGATGGAGACCAGCGGGTAGGCGGCGACCAGCTCGGCGTAGTACTCGACCAGCTCGGCGGCCGACAGGGCCTTGCCCTCGAACTGGTAGGCGCCGTCCTTGTAGAACTCGGACGCGGCGACGTCCAGGGCGAGCGCGATGTCCTTGCCCGGGGTGTAGCCGGCCTTCTTGATGGCCTCGGTGATGAGGTCCAGGGCCTCGCGGTTGGAGTCCAGGTTCGGGGCGAAGCCGCCCTCGTCGCCCAGGCCGGTGGACAGCCCGCGCTCCTTCAGCACGCCCTTGAGGGTGTGGTAGACCTCGACGCCCCAGCGGACGGCCTCGGAGAAGGACTCCGCGCCGATCGGGGCGATCATGAACTCTTGGATGTCGACGTTGGAGTCCGCGTGCGAGCCGCCGTTGAGGATGTTCATCATCGGGACCGGCAGCACGTGCGCGTTCGGGCCGCCCAGGTAGCGGAACAGCGGCAGGTCGCTGGCCTCGGAGGCGGCGTGCGCGACGGCGAGCGAGACGCCGAGGATGGCGTTGGCGCCGAGCGAGGACTTGTCCGGGGTGGCGTCCAGGTCGAGCATGGCCTGGTCGATCAGGCGCTGCTCGGTGGCGTCGTAGCCGACCAGCTCCGGGCCGATCTGCTCGATGACGGCGAGGACGGCCTTCTCGACGCCCTTGCCGAAGTAGCGGTTCTTGTCGCCGTCACGGAGCTCCAGCGCCTCGAAGGCGCCGGTGGAGGCACCCGACGGGACAGCCGCACGACCGGTGCTGCCATCGTCGAGACCGACCTCGACCTCGACCGTGGGGTTGCCGCGGGAGTCGAGGATCTCACGGGCTACGACGACATCAATGGACGGCACGAGGCATCTCCTAGCGGAAGCGGATGTGTGGTCGTTACGCCCAGAGCCTAGCCGCAGACATGCCCACGGCCACGCCCGGCCGGGCCCCGTCTCACCGTGTGGCCCGGCTACTCACTGGTAGTTCACCTATTTGCCCGTCGGCGGCGGGCTCCGGGCGGCGCGAACTGCTGGGCGCACGCCCGGAGCGGACGAATCGTCAGACCGACGAAGGGTCTATACCACTGCCGGGCCGGAGCCGGCCGGACCGCGCCGTCACAGCGCCAGCACCTGGCCGGGCATGATCACATCGGGGTCGGCGCCGATCAGTTCGCGGTTCGCCCGGAACAGCTGCTCCCAGCCGCCGGACACGTTCCGCGCGGCGGCGATCCCGGACAGCGTGTCGCCCTCCTGCACGGTGTAGTTCCCGGTGCCGGACTGCGTCGGCCCGTCGGCCGGGGCGCTCTGCTTCGAACTCTTCGACTGCTGCTGCGACTTCGTCTGCTTCTGCTCGGGCGCCGCCGCGCGCTGCTGCGAGCGGGAGGCGGTGTCCTCGGAGCTGTCGCCGCCGCGGGACAGACCGGCCTTGATCGAGCAGGACGGCCAGGCGCCGGGCCCCTGGGAGGCGAGCACCCGCTCGGCCACCGCGATCTGCTCGGAGCGGGTGGCCTGGTCGGCGCGGGCGGCGTAGTCGCCGCCGCCGTAGGCGCGCCAGGTGGAGGAGGAGAACTGCAGGCCGCCGTAGTACCCGTTTCCGGTGTTGATGCCCCAGTCCCCGCCGCTCTCGCACTGGGCCACGCGGTCCCAGGTGTCGGCGGGTGCGGCTGCCGCTCCGGTGGCGGAGAGCAGGGGCAGGGCCAGGCCCACGGAGGCGACGCCTGCGGCGGCGACGACCTTCTCGGCCTTGGTGCTACGGCGGTGACGTCCAGTACCGGCGAACAGCATGGGACTTCCTCTCCGCACGCCTACGAGGTGAGCTGTCGGGTTCGGACCGGGAGGCTGGCCCGGCCGCCGGGAGGTCCGGACGCGGTTGCGTCCGTTCCCCGGCGGCTTCACCCCAAGCCGCTGGGAGTACGGCGTTCACACCTGGTTCCCCCGCTCCTGTCCGAATCCTGGTCGGTGTCCCGAAGGTGCGGCGGACAGGACTCGGCGTGCCGCGTTCGGGGCCCGCAGCTGCGGGCAAATCGGAGAGTAAGCAGAGCTGACGAGCAATCACAAGCTCATATCACCGGTATCACGTCGAAATTACGGACCTTCACTTCTCGTGCACAAACCGTCCATGTATGTCCGTATTCGCCCGAAGTGGGGGCGCACCCGCGCCCCCACCGGGCCCACGGACGGTGACGTGCGGGGGCGGGGCGAGGGCAGGGCGGCGGCGGTCGAAACCGGGTCAGCGGGGCGTGAAGGAGACCGGGAGTTCGCGCAGCCCGCGCATGATCAGCCCACCCCGCCAACGGAGTTCGGCCGGATCGGCGGCCAACTGGAGGTCCGGCAGCCGTGTCAGCAGTGTGCCGATCGCGCGCTGCCCTTCGAGCCGGGCCAGCGGCGCACCGATGCAGTAGTGGATGCCGTGTCCGAAACCGAGGTGCGGATTGTCCGTCCGGGCCAGGTCCAGGGTGTTCTCGTCGGAGAACCGGTCCGGGTCGCGGTCCGCCGCGGCCAGCACCACCAGCACCGGGTCGCCCGCCGGGATGTCCACCCCGCCGATGCTCAGCGGCCGGGTGGCGAACCGCCAGGTCGCCAGCTCCACCGGCCCGTCGTAGCGCAGGAGTTCCTCGATGCCGGTCTCCAACAGGCCCGACTCCCCGCGCGCCAGCGACTCCTGGAGCAGGGTGCGCTGATCCGGGTTGCGCAGCAGCGCGTAAACGCCGTTGCCGATCAGGTTGATGGTGGTCTCGAAGCCGGCGAACAGCAGGATGAAGGCCATCGCCGCGGCCTCGTTCTCGGTCAGGTGCTCGCCGTGGTCGCTGGCCCGGATCAGGCCGGAGATCAGGTCGTCGCCGAGGTCGGCGCGCTTGCGGTGGATCAGGTCGGCCAGGTACCCGCGGATCTGCTTGACCGCGCGGCCCACTCCCCCGCGCTTGCCACCGGTATGGCGAATCATCATGCCGGCCCAGTCGCGCAGGTCGTCCTGGTCCTCGGGCGGGACGCCGAGCAGGTCGCAGATCGCGTAGATCGGCAGCGGGAAGGCGAATTCGTGGATCAGGTCGACCTCGCCGCGCTCCGCGAAGGAGTCGATCAGGCGGTCGGTGAGCTGCTGCACCCGCGGTTCGAACTCGGCGACCCGGCGCGGTGTGAAGGCCTTCGACACCAGGCGGCGCAGCCGGGTGTGGTCCGGCGGGTCGATGTTCAGCAGGTGGGTCATCAGGTCGGCCTGCCGCTCGCCCGGGATGCCCACCCGGCCGGTGCGGTGCGCCTGTTCGCTGTGGTGCGCCGGGTTCTTGGAGAGCCGGGAGTCGGCCAGCGCCTGCCGGGCGTCCGCGTACCGGGTGACCAGCCAGGCCTCCACCCCGCTCGGCAGCGTGGTGCGGTGCACCGGGGCGTTCTCCCGCAGCCAGGCGTACGCCGGATACGGGTCGGCCGCGAACTCCCAGGTGAAGAGTTGCGGGTGGGCGGTGTGGGGCTGATCTGGCATGTCTTGACCGTATCTGGAACCGCCGTCGCGTGAGTCTGGTCACCTGGCGGGTAATTGCTGTTGCGGAGAGTCGGGGCGAGCCTACGATCCTCCGCAAGAACCACAGTGGGCGGCGTGCGGACCGCCCGCGGTTCGCTCTGAAAGGGGAGCAGGCCATGCGAGTAGCCGGTGCAGTGGTGGTCATCGCGGTGCTCGACGGAGGCGAGGGGGCCGACCTGGCCCGCCGGTTCTCCGCCGCCGGAGCCGCCGGCCTGCTCATCGCCGATCTTCGCCCCGGTGTCGCCGAGGACCTGGCCGCCGAACTCGACCGTCCCGGCTGCCCGGTGGTCGGGGTGTCCGGTGACGTCCACCACCCGGCGGACATCGCCGCGCTGGTCGACACCGCCGCCAAGCACCTCGGGCCGATCGACCTGTTCGCGGTCGCCGGCCCGGACGGCGAGCGGGTCGTCCAGCTCGCCGAACTGTCGGGCCACCTCGACCCGCTGGCCGAGGTGCTGGCCCTGGTCGGCGAGGCGATCGGCGAGGTCGTGCCGGCCCAGCGCCGCCGCCCGGTCTCGGACGTCCCGCTGGCGAGCTGACCCGTCAGTCGTCCTCGGACAGTCCCTCGGCGGCCCGTACCGCCCGGCGGTAGCGCCGGGCCGCCGCCCGCAGTGCGGCGTCCACGTCCACGCCCTGGTCGTAGCCGCGCTGCGCGACCGCCAGCAGCAGCTCCCCCGCCGTCTCCGCAGTGAGTTCGGCGGGCAGTTCGTACGGCGCGTCCGGCACTGCGGTGAACCGCGCCCGGCGCACCCGGGAGACCAGTTTCGCCGCGTACGCCAGCGCGGGCAGGCCCGCCGGGACGCCGTCCAGCACCGATTCGCGCTGCTTCTCCGCGGCCTTCAGCTGCTCCCAGTTGGCCTCCGTCTCGGCGGAGTCCCGGACGCTGACGTCGGCGAACACGTGCGGGTGGCGATACATCAGCTTCTCGACGATGTCGCCCGCCACGTCGTCGATGGAGAACGGGTCCTCGGCGTCCTCCTCGGCGATCCGGGAGTGGAAGAACACCTGGAGCAGCACGTCGCCGAGTTCCTCGCGGAGGGTCGGACGGTCATCCTCCTCGATCGCCTCGACCAGTTCGAAGGCCTCCTCGACCAGGTACTTCACCAGGCTCCGGTGGGTCTGCTCGGCGTCCCACGGGCAGCCGCCGGGCGAGCGCAGGCGGTCCATCACCGAGACCAGGTCCAGCAGCCGGGCGCCCGGCAGGTCGTACGAGCCCGGCAGCACCTCGATCTCCGGGTGCTCGCCGGCCTCTTCCACCGCGATCCGGGCCAGCGCGTCGGTCAGCCCCGGGTCGCCGTCCGGGCTCTCCAGCCACACCGCGGGGGCCAGCGCGAGCAACTGCCGGGCCAGCGCCGGGGCGGAGCCCCGTTCGATCAGCCGGGGCTCGACGCCGGCGGCGCGCAGCGCTGGCAGCTGCGGGTGGTCGGCGACGCCGGCCAGCACCACGGGCGCCGAACGGAGGGCCTCCCAGGCCGGCCAGCCGAGCAGGCCCGGGGCGACGCGGTGGGTGGTGGTGAGCAGGATCAGCTTCGGAGTGTCCACGCCACCGAACCTACAACGACCGCGTGCGGGGCGGACCAGCGGTTTTCCTGCGCGGACGGTCACGCCGCGGGTTGCAGCATCAGCTGTCGGGTGACGGACAGCAGGTCGGCGGGCGTCAGCTCGGCCAGCAGCGAACCGGCGTGCTCGATCAGCGCGGCGGCCGCCTCGGTGAGCGCGGCGTCGTCCAGCGGGCGCCCCGCCAGGGGGAGGCTGTCGGCGAGCAGGCTCTGCGCGACGGTGTACAGGTTGGCGCTGGCCGCCTCGCGGATCGTCAGCGACAGGTGCGTGGAGGGCGCGCCGTCCTCGGCGCGGGCACGGTGGGCGAAGCCACGCGGCACGTACAGCACCTCGCCCGGCTGCAGGACGGTCTCCAGCAGCACCTCGCCCGGGTCGCCGTCCTCCCGCTCCGGCACCCAGTTGCCGTCGGCGGGCCCGCCGTGCACCCACCAGCGCTTGGCCCCGGAGATCTGCACCACCAGCACGTCCGCGTCGTCGCGGTGCACCGGGCGGCCCTGGGTGCCGGGCGGGGTCAGGAAGTAGAACGCCTCGACCTGCCGGCCGATCTCGGCGGCCAGACCGCGGGCCAGCTCGCGCACCCCGTCGTGCCACTGGTCGACGTAGCGCAGCAGCAGCGTCGCCTGCTCGTCCCGGATCAGCGCCCGCACCGCCGCGCCGTCGGCGTACCCCCCGACCACCTCGCCGAGCACCACCCGCGGCGGGCAGAACCGCTCGACGGGCAGGTGGGCGTCGCGCTGCACCAGGCCCAGGTACGGCACCTTCAGCAGGCCGTGGTCGAGCAGCCGGTCGAGTTCGGCGGCGGGCAGCACGTCCACCGGCGGGCGCTCGGGGCGCAGCACGGCCGGGGTGGTGCGCCACAGCTGGGTACGGAACTGCTCCTCGTCCGCGACGAAGCGGCTCAGCCAGGTCTCGGTCATGGTCGGGTCTCCTCTGGTGCGGGCTGCTCGGGCGGTGTGTTCGGGGGGTGTGTTCGGGAGGGTCAGGCGGTGGGTTCAGGCGGTGGGACGGTTGCTGTACGCAACGCGGCGGGCGGCGGACACCAGCTCGGCCGGGTCAGCGGTGGCCAGCCGGGTGCGCAGGTGGTCGAGCAGCTGCTCGCCGGCCGCCAGCAGGTCGTCCTCGTCGCGGGGGCGGGCGGGCAGTTCGAGGCCCTCGGTGAGCAGGGCGCGCAGCTGAGTGCGCAGGTGGACGGTGCAGGCCTCGCGCAGCGCGATCGTCAGGTGCAGCGACGGCCCGTCCTCGGTGGCGCGGGCGGTGTGGGCGTAGCCGTTGGGGACGTACAGCACCTCGCCCGGGTGGACGACGGTGTCCAGCAGGCACGGGCCCGGGTTGTCCTCGCGGACCGGCTGCCAGTTCGGGTCGGTCGGGCCGCCGTACACCTGCCAGTGCTTGTGGCCGCTCAGCTGGATGACCAGGATGTCGCCCTCGTCGCGGTGCACCGGCCCGTGCCGGCCGGGCTGCGAGTAGAACATGAACGCCTCGGTGAGCCGGCCCAGGCTCTCCGACAGGCCGGTGGTCAGCGCGCGCACCCCCGGGTGCCAGTGGTTGAGGTAGCGCAGCTGGAGCGTGGCGTTGCGGTCCCGGATCAGCGCCCGCACCCGCTCCGGGTCGAGGCACCCCTCCAGCGTCCGGCCGGCGATCACCCGCGGCGGGCAGTACTCCTCCTGCGGCACGGTGCCCTCGACGGTGAACAGCCCCGCGTAGGGGTCGCGCAGCGTGCCCTCGTCGATCAGCTCGAACAGGCTCTCCACCGTGAGCACTTCGGTGGGCGGGTCTGCGGGGCGGAGCACCACCGGCCCCTGGCGCCAGTGCTTGCGCAGGAAGGTCTCGGTGTCGTCGACGCAGCGGTCAAGCCAGTCCATGGTGGTGTTCCTCTCCGAACTCAGGGCGTCTCAGGGGGTGTTGGGGGTGGGGCGGATCGGACGCGGGGCGCCGGCGGCGGCGAGGCCGCCGGCGACCCCGGGCGTGGATCGGTGGATCAGATGACGTCCGGGTAGCACGCGCCGCAGCCGTCGGTGGTCGCGTGACCGGCGCTCACGGATGGGGCGGTCGCGGCCTGCGCCGACACGGCCGGCGCGAACACCGCACCACCCACAGCAGCAGCGACGGCCACGGACAGCGCGGCCTGACGGGCCAGCGCGGCGAACTTCGAAGCGGACTCGG
>NZ_JBIALR010000012.1:0-179180 GCF_042873675.1 Kitasatospora sp. NPDC004614 | reverse complement strand
GTGCTCTGAACACCCATGACAGGACTCCTAATTGATCGGTTCGAGGACGGCGGGAGAGAGGTGGATCAGATGACGTCCGGGTAGCACGCGCCGCAACCGTCGGTGGTCGCGTGACCGGCGCTCACGGACGGGGCGGTCGCGGCCTGCGCCGACACGGCCGGCGCGAACACCGCACCACCCACAGCAGCAGCGACGGCCACCGACAGCGCGGCCTGACGGGCCAGCGCGGCGAACTTCGAAGCGGACTCGGTGCTCTGAACACCCATGACAGGACTCCTAATTGATCGGTTCGAGGACGGCGGGAGAGAGGTGGATCAGATGACGTCCGGGTAGCACGCGCCGCAGCCGTCGGTGGTCGCGTGACCGGCGCTCACCGACGGGGCGGTCGCGGCCTGCGCCGACACGGCCGGCGCGAACACCGCACCACCCACAGCAGCAGCAACCGCCACCGACAGCGCGGCCTGACGGGCCAGCGCGGCGAACTTCGACGCGGACTCGGTGCTCTGAACACCCATGACAGGACTCCTAATTGATCGACTCGGGGACGACGGGAGAGAGGTGGATCAGATGACGTCCGGGTAGCACGCGCCGCAACCGTCGGTGGTCGCGTGGCCCGCGCTCACCGACGGGGCGGTCGCGGCCTGCGCCGACACGGCCGGCGCGAACACCGCACCACCCACAGCGGCAGCAACCGCCACCGACAGCGCGGCCTGACGGGCCAGCGCAGCGAACTTCGAAGCGGACTCGGTGCTCTGAACACCCATGACAGGACTCCTTCGGGGAGGGGATGAATCGGGATGAATCGGGCCGCTCGGGGCGTGTTCCGCCCACGGGTGCGGCGCGGGGGTCAGACGGTCGGGATCCGCAGGGCCAGGGGTTCGGCGCCGGGGCGGCACTGGAGGTCGCAGCCGCAGCCGGGGGGCAGCAGCAGCCAGTGGCCGGGGAGGAGCCGGACGCCCTGGTGGGTTCCGAGGCCGGTGGGGTGAACCCGGCTTCCGCCGTGGTGCTGGAAGAGCAGCAGGCTGCTGTCCTCCGGGGCGGCGAGCCGCCGGACGGGCCGGCTCGGGGCGGGTTCGACGGGGCGGCCGAGGTGGTGACGCAGGGTCTCGGCCCAGTGGGCCGCGCCGTGCGCCGGGGCGGCGTCCGGCGGGTTGCCGCCGGGGTGTTCGCCTTCGGTCCACAGGAGTGCCGGGCCGGTGCCGAGTCGGCGGTTCAGGAAGGCGACGACCTCGCGTTCCGGGTCGGCCGGACGGTCTTCGTCCTGTCCCCAGTGCACTGTCGCCACCTCCGTTCCGCTGTCCGGTGGGGCCCGGTGTGCCCCGCTGACATCAATGGTGCGGCGCGGCGGAATTGACGGACAGTCACGGCTTGGCGGTCCCGGGCGGCCGGTAACGGGTGGCCGGTCCCGGGACCGCGTGACACGCGGAGGCGGGGCGAGTCAGTCGTCGAGCAGGCCGGCCCGGGCGGCGGCGGCGCCGGCCTGGAAGCGGCTCTCGGCGCCCAACTCGTCCATGATGTCGGCGATGTGGCGGCGTGCGGTGCGCAGTGACATGCCGAGGCGGCGGGCGATGGCCTCGTCCTTGAGGCCGGCGGCGAGCATGCGGACGATGGTGCGGTCGAGTTCCTGGGAGACCTGTTCGAGGCCGTCCTCGGCGGCGGCGGCGAACGGGCGGGCAAGCGACCAGGCCTGTTCGAAGATGCCGCAGAGGTAGGCCAGCAGCGCTTCCTGCCGGACCACCAGCGCGCCCCAGGTGCCGTCACTGAGGGGGAGGAAGGCGAGTTCGCGGTCGAAGACGATGAGGCGGCCGAACAGCTCGTGCGCTGTGCGGTATTCGGCGCCGAGGGCGGTGGCGGCCTCCACGTAGGCCTGGCTGGGGCCGTTGAAGCGGGCGGTGTGGTGGTAGAGGGTGCGCATCCGGACCCCTCGGCCGAGCAGGGCGCGGTCGCGGCGCAGGGCCTCCTCCATCGCGGCGGGGACGCGGGAGCCGCCGCCGGGCTGGCTGGTGAGCACTTCGCTGCGGCATTCGGCGGAGGCCCGGTCGAGGGCGTCGCGGACGTCCTGGAGGTCGCCGATCACCTCGATCTCGCCCGCTCCGCCGGTCTCCCGGACCTGCCGGTGGTAGGCCAGGAAACCGGCCACCTGGGCCTGGCGGTGGGCGAGTTCGGCGCGGCTGCGCTGGATCTCGGCCTCGACGGGGGCGGCGAGTGCGGCGATCGCGGTCTGCGGGGGCAGGGCCCGGCAGCGGCCGGGGTCGGCCGGGTCGGGCTGGAGCAGCTGCCAGGCGGCCAGGCGGTCCAGGGCGGTGGTGGCGGCGGCCGGGTCGAGCCCTTGGCGGGCGAGGTGTCCGGCCAGCGCGTCGGGGTCGAGGCGGCCGTGTTCCAGCACCCAGGAGTAGGCCGCGGCGTCGGCCGGATCGGGCGCGAACTCGGCTCCGGCGCACGGAGCTTGGGCCGATAGGTCCATTTTCGTCCCTCGGTCATCTTGCTGCCAGAGCAGTTGGTGAGGTGGCTGCACGATGGTTCGGGCACCCGGCGGTCGCCATGCTAGTTCCCAGGCGCCGGGCCTTGGTTGAAAGCCCGGACACCGAGATCCCCGTCTCTTCCCGTCCTCAGGAGGACTCTGCCATGAAGCGGTTCGCTCGCACCGTCGCGTTCGCCGGTCTGCTGCTCGCCCTGGCCGGCGCGGCCCCCGCGGTGATCGCGGCGGCGCAGTCCGGCCCGGCGGCGGCCGTGCGGGCCGACGGCGCGAGCCCGACCGGCGACACCTCCTGGGGCGGCAGCTGCGAACTGCCGCTGTGCCAGCCCGAGTTGTACTGAGCCGGAGCGGAGCGGGCCCGGATCAGAGCGGGCGGACGTTCATCGGCAGCCAGTTGTCGTTGGTGTCGGTGAGTCCGATCCGGGCAGTGTCCCACGTCCCGTAGCGCGGGTTGACCTGGATGTGCAGCGCGGTGCCCGCGTCCACCAGGGCCTTGCGGATCGCGGCGTCACCGGCGGCGCCGGTCGGGTCCTGGCCGCCGGCCAGCTTGGTGAGGCCGAGCTGCTGGCGGTAGAAGTCGTCGATCCCGTCGGCCGGGACGCCCTGCTTGACCCGCAGCAGTTCGGCCAACTTGGCGTCGCCGCCCACGGTGCGGCTGTCCGCGGCCCGGGCCGCGCCGATCTCGCTCGCGTCGACCTTCAGCCGGCGGTCCGCCAGCGCCCGGCCGATCACCTTGTCGAAGATCAGCTCGTTGACGGTGTGCCTGACCAGCCCGGACTGTTCGTTCGCCGCCTGCCCGCCGGCCTGCCCGGCGCCGCCCGCGCGGACCGCCGACATCCTGGCCTGCACCTGCGCGATGGTGATCCGCTCGTCGCCGACCACGGCGGCGGCCCCCTGGTGCGCCGGCGCCCCGCCACAGGCGGAGAGCGCGGCGGCGGCGACTGTCACGCCGAGTGCGGCGCGCAGTCGGCGGACGGAGCTGGTGCGGGTCACTGGGGCCTCCTGGTCGATGGAGCGCGTTCCGGTGGTGCTTCGCGTACGTGGCTGGGACGAACAATAGGGAGCCCCGTCCCCTGGTGCCAGACCCCGCGCGCAGGTCCCCCGTCCGAGATCGTCCACCGCTCCCCGGGGTGGACGAACGTTCGCCTAGGATCTGCCGCGATTCGGCCTACTCACCTGGGGGACACGGAACATGACCACTCGACGGAACCTGCTGCGGGTCGCCGCGGCCGGCGCGGGAGTCGGCGCGGCGACGATGGCGGGCACCGGGAGCGCGGCGGCGGCCGTCGCCGACCCGGCCCGGCCGCTGGGCTGGATCGACGTCAAGGTGGCCTACCAGGCCAAGGGCGACGGCACGGGCGACGACGCGCCGGCGCTGCAGAAGGCGTTGAACGATGCCGGTCCGGGCGGCGTGGTGGTCCTGCCGACCGGCAACTACCTGATCTCGTCGCCGCTGGTGGTACCGACCGGCGTGCGGATCCAGGGCAGCGGCTCGTCCTGGTACTCGGGCGGCGGTTCCCGGGAGACGGTGATCAACGCCTCGCCGTCTTTCTCCGGCAACCAGTTGATGCTGATCGACGACAGCCGGGGCGAGAACATCGCGGTGTCGATCCGCGACCTCACGCTGCGCGCGGCGGACGCCCCGCCCGGGACGGCAGTCGGCCTGGACGTGGTCGGGGCGGTCTCCCAACTGCTGGTGGAGAACGTCCAGGTGACGCAGACCAAGGGCGCCGGGATCCGGCTGCTCGCGGCGAACGGCAAGGCCCCGACCACCGTCCGGTTCCGCCAGGTCGGCACCTGGGGCACCCAGGGGAACGGCTTCGAACTGGACGCCCGGGACAGCCAGTTCACCGGCTGCCTGGCGTACCGCAGCGGAGGGTCCGGCTGGCGGCTCGTCCGGTCCAGCAACAACCAGTTCGCGCAGTGCCGTTCCGAACACAGCGCGCGGCACGGCTTCGAGTGGACGGACGACCAGCCGATCGGCGCGGTCGTCCTCACCGCCTGCACCACCGACCAGAACGAGCAGGACGGCTTCCACCTGGAGCGGATCGGCGGCGTGGCCGCGGTCCAGTTCGACGGCTGCTGCGCCCGCCGGGACGGCAGCACCGCGGGCGGCCGGTTCTCCGGCGTCAGCATCACCGGCTGCACCGCGCCCGTCCTGCTGACCGGCATGGTGGTCACGGCGTTCCGCGACGACAAGGCGACGAAGGAGTCCCCGTACTACGGCCTCACCGTGGCCACTTCGTCCTCGGTGGGCCTGCAGGCCGCGGCGCTGTCCACGATCGCGGGCGGGCAGGCGGTCAACTGGGACGGGCAGGGCCGGCTGAGCACCGGACCGAACCTGATCACCGGCACGTATCAGAACAACGCCACCGCCTGGAACCCCTCCGACGGGCTGCGCAGCGGCCCCGACCAGCTGTCCTTCGCGAGCGCGGGAGTCGTCACCCCGCTGCTCGACCCGACCCCGCAGCCCGCCGATCAGGGGCTGCTGACCTGGGCGTTCGACCCGTCCTCGCTCGGCAGCACCGGGGTGCCGACGCCCGGGACGATCCAGCTGGTCCGGGTCCTGCTGCGCACCCCGCAGCAGGTCTCCGCGGCGCTGGTCGCCGTCACCGGCGCCGGCGCCGGGCTGACGGCCGGCCAGAACCTGGTGGGCCTGTACGGGGCGGACGGGTCGCTGCTGGCGAGCAGCGCGGACCAGAGTGCCGACTGGACCGGGACCGGCCTGAAGACCGTCCCGCTGACCAGGACCGCCGGCGTGCCCGCCGTCCTGCCCGCCGGCTCGTACTGGGTGGCCCTGCTCACCAACGGCGCCACAAGCCCCGGCTTCGGCCGCGGCTCCTTCCTCTCCACCACGGCCATCAACGTGGGCCTCCCCGGCCAGCCGCCGCGCTACGGCCAGTACGGCACCGGCCAGACCGGGCTGCCCGCGAAGGTGACGTTCGGCCAGGCCGCCAACTCGACCAGCTCGTTCTGGGTGGCACTGCGGTAGACCGCACTCCGTCGACCTGGTGGTCGGCTTCGGCCCGGTCGGACCCGGACACCGCAGGTCGCAGGTCGCAGTTCGGCAACGAGGAGCGGGATTGACGGCGGGCGGGTGTCGCAGGTCCGGAAAGCTTGGGACTCTTGACGAGATGTCATGTCAGCCCGATTCATGGGGGAAGCGGGATGTGGGGACCGGGCACAGTACTGGGCGGGCGCTACACGCTCGGTGAGCGGCTGGGCAGTGGCGGCATGGGCGAGGTCTGGCGGGCCGAGGACGGGGTACTGGGCCGGGCAGTCGCGATCAAGGTGATGCATCCGGGGCTGGGTGACGAGCAGGACTTCATCGAGCGGTTCCGGCGCGAGGCCCGGATCCTGGCGACGGTGCGGCATCCGGGCATCGTCCAGGTGATCGACTACTGCGAGCCGGCCGAGACCACCGACGTCCGGGCGACGTACATCGTGATGGAGCTGATCGAGGGCCGCCCGCTGCACCTGGTGCTGGCGCAGGACGGCCCGATGGTGCCGGCCCGGGCGCTGGGGCTGGTCGCGGAGGCGCTGGACGCGCTGCACGCCGCGCACGCGCGGGACATCGTGCACCGGGACCTGAAGCCGTCGAACCTGATGGTGCGGGACGACGGCGGCGTGGTGGTCACGGACTTCGGGATAGCCCGGGCGTTGGCGGGCACCCGGCTGACGACCACCCACTCGGTGCTGGGCACGGCCCTGTACGCGGCGCCGGAGCAGGCCGGCGGCCAGGCCGTCACGCCCCGCTCCGACCTGTACTCGATCGGTGTGGTCTGCTTCGAACTGCTCACGGGGCAACCGCCGTTCACGGGTGAAACAGTGCTGGAGGTGGTGGTCAAGCACCTCCAGCAGCCGCCGCCGGGACTGGCCGAGGCGTTCCCGGCGCCGGTGCGGGCGTTCGTCGCGCGGGCGCTCGCCAAGGACCCGGCGGACCGCTTCCCGGACGCGGCGGCGATGGCCGCGGCGGCGCGCTCGGCGGCCGAACTTCCGGCCTCGGCAAAGGCGGTGGCGGCGGACACGCTGCTGGCCACCGTGCCGGACAGCCCGACGCCGAGCACCGTCCCGGCCGCCCCTCCGGCGGACACCGGCGCGCGGACCGCGGAGACCCCTCCCCCGGAGAGCCGGCGGCGCCGGCTGCTGCTGCCGATCGTCGTGCCGGTGGTGATCTCCCTGGGCACGGGCGGCGTCTTCCTGGTCCAGGCCGCGCCGTGGAAGTCCGACACCTCGCAGACGGGTTCCGGCCCGGTCTCGGCACCCGGCGGCGGATCGCCCCTCCCGGTGGCGTCGACGTCGGGCGGCCCGCCCGGGTCCGCCTCGCCGTCCGCCTCCGCCCCGGCCCCGGCCCCGGCCTCCGACTCGCCCTCCCCCGGCCCGCAACAGCCCTCGTCCGACCAGCCGGGCACCACCGAGACCCGCCCGACCCAGGGCGGCGGGGGAACCGGCGGTGGCGGAACCGGCGGCGGAGGCAGCAGCAGCAACGGTGGCGGTGGCAACGGTGGTGGCAGCAACGGCGGTGGCAATCAGCAACCCGGTGGCACCACCGCCCCGCCGAACACGCCACCCGCCAACGGCGGCACGACCCCCGGACCCCCCGCAGGCTGCGGGGGCGCCGGCTGGGGATACCTGACCTCGGTGGGCAGCGGACAGCGGCTCGGCCTGGCGGCGAACACCCTGGCGGGCGGCACGGCGGCGGTGATGGACCGCAACACCTCGTTCGGCTGGTACCGCTCCGGCCCGGACCCGGGCGGCTGGTACACGCTGTACCCCTGCAACATGAGCAAGCCGATCCTGGTCCAGAACGCCACCGGGACGGCAGTCACCCTCCGCTCCGGATTCAACGTCCTGACCAGCTGGTCGGTGGTCCAGGCGCCCACGCCGGGCGCGTACTACCTCAAGGACTACATGGCCAGCCTCTGCCTGACCGACAACGGCTCCGGCAACGCGGCCACCATGGAGAACTGCACCCCGGGCAACACCACCCAGCAATGGCGCATCCCCCCGGCGGGCTGACAGCCCCCGCCGCGGCGACGGCGGATCGTCGCGGTCGGTCTCGGCGCCCACAGCGGCGACGCCGGAATCGACCGTCAGATCCGTCAGATCCGTCTGGGAGGCTCCGGGCATGGAGATGACAATGCAGCTGACGATCGACTGCTCCGATCCGCAGCGGATGGTGGCCTTCTGGGCGCAGGCCCTGGGCTATGTGCCCGAGCCCGCACCCGACGGGCACGCCACGTGGCGCGCCTACTGGGAGGCGATAGGGGTGCCTGCGGAGGAGTTGCCGGCCGGGGCCGGCGACATTCCTGAGTCGATCGTCGATCCGGCGGGTCGTGGACCGCGCGTGTGGTTCCAGCAGGTGCCGGAGCCGAAGACCGTCAAGAACCGGTGGCACTTCGACCTCACGGTCGGTGGCGGTCGTGACGTCCCGCTGGACGTCCGCGCGCAGCGGGTCAGGGCCGCAGTGGATCAGCTGGTCGAGGCCGGTGCCACCGTGCTGGAGATCAGGGACGAGCCGAGCATGGGGCTGTACGCCGCGGCCATGCGGGATCCCGAGGGCAACGAGTTCGACGTCGTCTGAGGACCGTCGCGAGTGTGTGCCCGGTCGGCCCGCACCGCGATCGTTCACCGCCCGGGATCCACTTCCGATACAGGCCGCAGGGCCGGCTCCCCGGTCAGGTCGCGTACGGATTGGTGGTGGTGCGGTGGCTGCCGAGCTGCTCCAGGTGCGCGCGCAGGCGGCGGACGTCGGGGTGGTGCGGGCCCTGACGGCGCTCGGTCTCCAGCAGGAGTTCCAGCAGGCTCTGCCAGGCCGCCTCGACGTGGCCGGTGGCGGCGAGCAACAGGCCGATGCGTTCGCGCAGTTCAGGGGCGTGCGCGGAGCCGGGCGGCAGGGACGCGAGGACGGCCTGGTACTCGGCGAGGGCCTCGCGGGTGAGGCCGAGCTGCTCCAGGCAGCGGGCCGCGTGGCGGCGGTGGTCGAGCGCGGCCGGGTCTCGCTCGGCCGCCGCGGCGGCGGCCAGCACGCGCAGTTCGGGCAGCGCCTCGGCCCACTGCCGTTCGGCGAGCAGCGTGCGGGCCCGGATCGCCCGCACCGTCTTCACCAGCGGCGCGGCCTCGCCCTGCTCGGCGACGGCCCGGGGCAGCAGCCGTGCGGACAGCTCGAGCACCTCGCCGTGCCGGCCCGCCGCGACCAGGTCGGAGAGCCGGGCGCAGGCCACGGCCAGGGTCTCCTGCCCGGGCGGCTGCTCGAACCGGACGGGCGGCGGCACGGCAGGCATGAACACCGGCTCCGGCGGCGGCAGTTCGGCTCCCCCGGCGGGCTCCGGGTGGTGCGGGTAGCGGTACGGGTCCGCCGGGTCGGGGATGGCGGGCAGCCGGGTGCGCGGGCGGCCGGTCGGGGCGGGCAGCAGCGGCATCAGCAGGGCGTGCACCTCGGCCGCGTCGACCGGCCGGTGGTCGGGCTGCTTGGCGAGCAGCCACAGCACCAACTTCTCCAGTGCGGGCGGGACTTCGAGACGCAGGCCGCGCAACGGCTGCGGCGGGTCGTCGAGCTGGCGGCGCAGCACGCCGAGCGCGGTGGGTGCGGGGAACGGGGGGCCGCCGGCCAGCATCTCGTGCAGCATGCAGCCGAGCGCGTACAGGTCGCTGCGTCGGTCGGTGTCGGCGGCCATGGCCTGCTCGGGGGCCATGTAGGCGGGGCTGCCGATCGGACTGCCGGTGAGGGTGAGCCGGGTGGCGGTGGGGTCGATGGCGGCGGCGATGCCGAGGTCGAGCAGGATCACCCGCCCGTCCGGACGGACCATCACATTGCTCGGCTTCAGGTCCCGGTGGACCACCCCCACCCCGTGCACGGCGGACAGCGCGGCGCACAGCTGCCCGGCGACCGCGACGGCCCGAACAACGTCGAGCGGGCCCTCCTCGGCGATCAGGTCGGCCAGGCTCATCCCGGGGACCCGCTGCATCACCAGGTAGAGCTCGTCCCCGTCGGCGCCCGCGTCGTACACGGTGACCAGGCCCGGGTGGTCGAGGGACGCGCCTATTCGGCACTCGCGCAGGAACCGCTGCCGCAGCAGCTCGCCCTGGCTGTCGCCGCGCCCGGCCTGGTCCGGCACCGCGTCGGCGCGCAGCAGCTTCACCGCGACCTGCCGCCCCAACTGCTGGTCCCGGGCCGCCCAGACCTGCCCCATCCCGCCGTGCCCGATCTTCTCCTCGAGCACGTACCGCCCACCGACGGTGCGGCTCACGGCTGCCCGTCCCCGGCCTGACGGCGCAGCAGCTCACCGAGCTCGCGCAGCTCGGCGGTGCCGGTCGCGCCACCCGGTGCGGCAGCGGGCGGCGGGGTGGCGGGCTGCGCGACCGGGGCCGGGGCCGGGTAGGGGTACGGGGTGCCGGAGGGGTACGTCGGGGCCGACG
Source organism: Kitasatospora sp. NPDC004614 (assembly GCF_042873675.1). Lineage (NCBI taxonomy): Bacteria > Bacillati > Actinomycetota > Actinomycetes > Kitasatosporales > Streptomycetaceae > Kitasatospora > Kitasatospora sp. NPDC004614. The sequence continues at coordinate 169,285 of NZ_JBIALR010000012.1, read as the reverse complement.
CCGAGTACCCGGGGTACGCCGGGTACGGGTACGGCGGCGGGGTGGCCACGGCCTGCGGCCAGAACCGGCGCTGGTTCATCAGCAGGTAGTGCACCGGCGTGCCGAGGAACAGCGGGAGCAGCAGCAGCAGACCCACCAGGTTGTTGATCGTCCCGCCCTCCGGGGTCAGCCCGGCACCCACGTACAACCCCAGCTGCATCAGCCCGATGACGACCGCGCCGACGATGTCGGCCCGGCGCCGCCGCCCGACCGCCAGCACCAGCGAGGGCACCATGCCGAGCATCCCGAGGGTCAGCACCGGCACCGCCGCGCACAGCAGCGTCACCCAGATCCGGGGCGGGCCGGAGACGGCGCGGGCGGGCATGGACGCTCCTCGACGACGGGAATGTGCTGCGCACACGCTACCCCCACCGGAAGCTGCTGCCACGACTGATGGCGGGTCAAAGACGGGGACCGGAAACGGCGGGACCTCACCCGCCCCGCTGGTCCTCCGCAGACTCGCCCTCGCCGTTCTCCCCCAGCCCTTGGGGGCTGGGAGGTGCCCCCACGAGCCCCTGAACGGCTTCGCCGTTCCCCAGCGCGCGTCAGGATGGCTTCGCCGTTCCGGCCGCGAGGGCGTCGGTGAGGGCGCGGGTCAGGGTGCGGGCCTCGGTGGTGGTGCGGGTCAGGGCGGCCTCGTAGTCGGCGAGTTGGCGGAACGCGGCGCCCAGGGCGCGCTGCTGCTCGACCGGGACGCGCGGGACTTCGACCCGGCGGATGTCGAGGCGGCTGGTGGTGGATGCGTAGCTACTGGCGCGTCGGCCGGCGCCGGTAGCGCGGAGCTGGCCGGCCAGGAAGTCGGGGTCGAGCAGTGCGGGGTCGGGCCGGAGCAGGTGGAGCCGGGCCCCGAGTGCGGCGCCCGCGTAGGGGCTGCCGGGGCGCACCGCCTGTGCGCCCTCGCCGCCCAACGCCGGTACCAGCACGTCACCGTGGCGGATCGTCAGCGCGTCCGAAGCGTCGGTGGCGGCGCTCGGTGGGGCGGCGGCCTGGAGGTCCTGGTCGGTGAGCAGCGGGGTGCGGCCGCCGGGGCGGGCGGGGGCGCCCTGGCCGGAGGAGTGCACCTCGAGCGCGCCGGAGCGGGCGAGTTCGCCGATGCTGACCTGCGGGGGTGCGGCCGCGCCCGTGGCGGCGAGGGCGGGGAGGGCGGCGTCCAGGTCGGCGAGCCGGGCGAGTTCGGCGGCCAGGTGTTCGCGCAGGGCGGTGAGTGCGTCGGGGGCGGCCTCGGCGGGCAGGGCGGGCAGGTGGCGGGCGGGGGTGAGGTCGGTCTCGTCGTCCAGCAGGTCGAGCGCGGGCACGGCCCGGGAGCGGCCGGGCCGGTCGGCGGGCAGCGGGCCGCCGGTGCGGGCGGCGGTGTCGAACGCCTGCCACGCCGTCAGGACGTCCTGCTGGAGCGCGGTGCGGTCGATCCGTTCCCGGCCTCCGTCGGCAGCGGCGTCCAGCAGCAGCAGGTGCCGGAAGTCGTCGCCGGGCTCGGGTCCGCGCAGCACCCACACGTGCAGCGGCACGCCGTAGGGCGGGGCGACGCCGGCGGGCAGCGCGATCACGGCTCGCAGCGCGCCCGAGCGGACGAGTTCGGCCCGCACCCGGCGGCCGGCCCGGCGGGACGCGACGGTGGGCGGCAGCAGCAGGACAGCCGTCCCGCCGGGGCGGGTGTGCGCCAGGCAGTGCAGCACCCAGGCCAGTTCGGACTCGCCGCGCGGCGGCACCACCCCGCCGGGCCAGCGGCTGTCGTACTGCAACTGGTCGTGGCCCCAGTCGCGTTCGTTGTACGGCGGCCGGCACAGCACGGCGTCGGCGGCCAGCCCCGGGAAGGCGTCGGCGCGCAGCGCGTCCCCGGCCCGGACGTCCACCGGCAGCGGGCCGGGGAGGTCGGCGGGGGCGGCCAGCGCGAGGCGCAGCAGTGCGACGCCGGCCAGGCCCGGGTCGGCGTCCTGCCCGCGGCGCGCGGCGGGCGCGGCGGCGAGCAGCACCCCGCCGGTGCCGCACGCCGGGTCCAGCACCGCCTGGTCGCTGCCCGGCGGTCCGGCGAGGGCGGCCAGCAGGGCGGCGGTCTGGGCCGGAATCGGCTGCTGGAGGCGGGGGTTGGCCTCGGTGTACCTGGTCAGCAGCTGCTCGTACGCGGCGGCGGGGGCGCTCTCCGCGGTCAGCCGGGCCAGCAGCCGGGCCAGGTCCAGGTGGGTGGCACCGGCGATCAGCGGCAGGTCGAGCGTCGCGGGCGCGTCCGGGCCGAGCAGCGCCCCGACGGTGCGGCGCAGCGCCTTGGGCAGCGCGGTGGCCAGCCAGGTGTCCGGCTGCTCGGCGAGTTCGGCCCACGCGGACGGGGCGCGGTGCAGCAGGAGCAGCAGCGAACCGGCCGTCACCAGCGGGGCGACGGCCGAGCCGGACGGGTCGCGGAGCAGCTCCAGCTGCTGCCAGACCCGTTCCAGCAGCGGAAGTTCGGCGAGTTTCCCCTGCGCGCGGAGCCACTGTTCGACCTGGTCGAGCCGGAACGTCGGGCTGGTCTCGGTGCCGCCCGCGGGCCGGGGGAAGTCGGTGTGGCGGCGGCGCCAGTTGGACACGGCGGCCCTGCCGACCCCGGCGAGCCGGGCGATCTCGGCGGCCGTGACCTCGGGACTTTCCGACATGCGCGGGCTCCTCAGCAGCTGGGTGTGGCCACACAGCATAGCCAGGACGCCACCCCGACGCGTTCACACGTGAACAGAGACGTTTCGTGAACTCTCATTGACACTGTTCACAGTCGGGGCTTTACTGGAGTCATCGCCGGAACCCCGGCCCACCGCAGAATCCCTGGGGGAGAGCCCGTCATGTCCATCCGCATCAGCACCCGCCGCACCGCCGCCGTCCTCCTCGGCGCCTGCCTGCTCGCCGCCGCGACCGCCTGCGGCCCCGACAAGAACTCCGTCTCCACCGCCCCCAAGGCCGCCGACTCCGCGAGCGCCTCCAGCGCCGGCGGCGACCAGGGCAAGGCGGCCGGCTCCTCGGTGGCCAAGCCCGGCGACACCATCGGCCTGAAGGGCGTGGAGAAGTCCAACACCGCGGACGTCACGCTGGTGAAGGTCGTCGACAACTCGGAGGGCGCGGACGAGTACACCAAGCCCGCCGACGGCAAGCGCTTCGTCTCCGTCCAGTTCCGGATCAAGGCCACCGGCAGCGCGGCCTACGCCGACGCCCCCGCCAACAGCGCGAAGGTCCTCGACGACAAGGGCCAGGGCTACAGCTCCACCGTCGCCGACACCAAGGCCGGCCCCGAGTTCCCCGTCCCCGCGAACATCGCCCCCGGCGAGACCGCGCTCGGCTTCATCACCTTCGAGATCCCGGCGGACGCCAAGCTCGACAAGATCCAGTTCGCGCTGGACAGCGGCTTCGCGCAGCAGACGGGGCAGTGGAAGCTGTAAGGGCACGCAGGCGGGCGCGAAACGCGGTTGGGCGCGAAACCAGGGGCGCGGGGAACTGCGCGAGCAACGAGCGCACGTCAGCAAGGTCGCGATCAATGGCAAGTCATTGCCCGCGTCGCGATCTTGCTGGCGGATGCCTTCCGCTGCGCGCAGTTCCCCGCGCCCCTGGTTTCGCGCCCAACCGCTCGCGCCCAACCCCTCGCGCGAGTCCCCCTGCCTTATCGCTTCAGGTCGTCGAACATGGTGCTCAGGAACTCCGTACTCCACGACAGCAACTCCCGCCCCACCAGCGGCTTGCCGCCAATGCGTCCGCCGGAGCTGGGCCGGGGCACCAGCAGCTGCTGGGCCGCCGACTTGATCTGGGTGCGGGGGTAGAGCCGGTTCAGCCGGAGTTGCTGGGACTCGCGCAGGTCGACCGGCCCGAAGCGGACGAAGTTGCCCTGCAGGGTGATGTCGCCGATGCCGCAGCGCCGCGCGAACAGTCGCAGGCCGGCCACCAGCAGGAGGTTCTCGACCGGTTCGGGGAGCTTGCCGTAGCGGTCGGTCAGTTCCTCGCGGACCTGCGCGATGTCGGCCTCCGAGTTGACGGCCGCGATCGACCGGTACGCCTGGAGGCGCAGCCGCTCGCCGGGGGCGTAGTCGTGCGGGACGTGTGCGTCGACCGGCAGTTCGATCTTGACTTCGAGCGGCTCCTCCTCCGGTTCGGCGCCGCCGCTCTCCAGGGACTGGCGGAAGTCGGCGACGGCTTCGCCGACCATCCGCATGTAGAGGTCGAAGCCGACGCCGGCGATGTGGCCGGACTGTTCGCCGCCGAGCAGGTTGCCCGCGCCGCGGATCTCCAGGTCCTTCATGGCGACGTACATGCCGGCGCCCATCTCGGTGTGCTGGGCGATGGTGGCGAGGCGTTCGTGCGCGGTCTCGGTGAGCGGCTTCTCCGGCGGGTACAGCATGTACGCGTAGCCACGTTCGCGTCCTCGGCCGACGCGGCCGCGCAGCTGGTGGAGCTGCGAGAGCCCGAACGTGTCGCCGCGTTCGACGATCAGGGTGTTGGCGTTGGAGATGTCGATGCCGGATTCGACGATGGTGGTGGAGACCAGGACGTCGAACTCCTTCTCCCAGAAGTCGACGACGACCTTTTCGAGTTGGGTCTCCCCCATCTGCCCGTGCGCGGTGGCGACGCGCGCCTCGGGCACCAGGTCCTTGAGCCGCGCGGCGGCCTTGTCGATCGACTCGACCCGGTTGTGGATGTAGAACACCTGGCCCTCGCGCAGCAGTTCGCGCCGGATCGCGGCGGAGATCTGCTTCTCGTCGTAGGGGCCGACGAAGGTGAGGACGGGGTGGCGCTCCTCGGGCGGGGTGGTGATGGTGGACATCTCGCGGATGCCGGTGACCGCCATCTCCAGGGTGCGCGGGATCGGGGTGGCGGACATGGTGAGCACGTCCACGTTGGCCCGGAGCTTCTTCAGCTGTTCCTTGTGCTCGACGCCGAAGCGCTGCTCCTCGTCGACGATGACCAGGCCGAGGTCCTTGAACCGGGTCTCCGAGGAGAACAGCCGGTGCGTGCCGATGACGACGTCCACCGAGCCCTCGAACAGGCCCTCCAGGACGGCCTTCGCCTCGGTGTCGGTCTGGAAGCGGGACAGCGCCTTCACGTTGACCGGGAAGTTCGCGTACCGCTCGGCGAAGGTCGAGAAGTGCTGCTGCACCAGCAGCGTGGTCGGCACCAGGACGGCCACCTGCTTGCCGTCCTGCACGGCCTTGAAGGCGGCCCGGACGGCGATCTCGGTCTTGCCGTAGCCGACGTCGCCGCAGATCAGCCGGTCCATCGGGACGGACTTCTCCATGTCCGACTTGACCTCGCCGATGGTGGTCAGCTGGTCGGGGGTCTCGGCGTACGGGAAGGCGTCCTCCAGCTCCCGCTGCCAGGGGGTGTCCTGGCCGAAGGCGTGGCCGGGGGCGGCCATGCGGGCCGAGTACAGCTTGATCAGGTCGGCGGCGATCTCCTTGACGGCCTTCTTGGCCCGCTGCTTGGTCTTGGCCCAGTCCGCGCCGCCGAGGCGGTGCAGGGTCGGGGCCTCGCCGCCGACGTACTTGGTGACCTGGTCGAGCTGGTCGGTGGGCACGAACAGCCGGTCGCCGGGGTGGCCGCGCTTGGCGGGCGCGTACTCCAGCACCAGGTACTCGCGGGTGGCGCCCTGCACGGTGCGCTGCACCATCTCCACGTACCGGCCGACGCCGTGCTGCTCGTGCACCACGTAGTCGCCGGCGGCCAGCGCCAGCGGGTCGATGGCGTTGCGGCGGCGGGACGGCATCCGGCGCATGTCCTTGGTGGAGGACTTCTGGCCGGACAGGTCGGTCTCGGTGATGACGGTGAGCTTGAGGGCCTCGTCGACGAAGCCGTGCTCGATCGAGCCGCAGGAGACGTAGACGACGTCCCGGGTCGGGGCCTCGCCGAGGTCGGCGACCAGCCGGGCCGGGATGCCCTCGTTGCCGAGCACCTCGGCCAGTCGGGCGGCCGGGCCGTGGCCCTCCGTCACCAGCACCACGCGCCAGTCGGCGGCCAGCCGCTCCCGGGCGTCGGTGATCGCCCGCGCGGTGTCGCCCCGGTACGCCTCGACGGCGTGCATGCCGAGCGTCAGCGTGTCGGCGTCGCCGTGCCAATCAGCGGCTCCGCCGCGGGCGAGGATCTCGGAAACAGTCGAGTCACTGGTCGCGAACGGGCTGACCGACCACCAGGGCAGCCCGATCCCGGCGGCGTGCTCGCGCACGTCGGCCAGCGACCGGAGCGACGCGGCGGAGACGTCGATCGCCTCCAGGTCGATCGGCCGGTCGGCGCCCGCGGCCGCGGCCACCCAGGACGCGGCCAGGAACTCCTGGCTGGTGGCGACCAGGTCCGCGGCCCGGGTGCGGACCCGCTCCGGGTCGCAGACCACCGCGATCGAGCCGGTGGGCAGCACGTCGAGCAGCAGCTCCATGTCGTCGACCAGCACGGGGGCCAGCGACTCCATGCCTTCGACCGCGATGCCCTGCGCGATCTTGTCCAGGATCTCGCCCAACTCGGGGTGCTGGGCGGCCAGTTCGGCGGCCTTGGCGCGCACCTCGTCGGTCAGCAGCAGCTCGCGGCAGGGCGGCGCCCACAGGCCGTGCTCGGCGATCTCCAGCGAACGCTGGTCGGCGATCTTGAAGTAGCGGATCTCCTCGACGTCGTCGCCCCAGAACTCCACCCGCAGCGGGTGCTCCTCGGTCGGCGGGAAGACGTCCAGGATGCCGCCGCGGACGGCGAACTCGCCGCGCTTCTCGACCAGTTCGACCCGGGCGTAGGCGGCGGCCGCGAGCTTGTGGGCGACCTCGTTCAGGTCGTGCTGCTCACCGCGCCGCAGAGCCACCGGCTCCAGTTCGGCCAGGCCCTTCACCTGCGGCTGCAGCACGCTGCGCACGGGGGCGACCACCACCTGCACCGGCCCCGCGGCGGGGTCGTCGGCACGCGGGTGGACGATCCGGCGCAGCACGGCGAGGCGACGGCCGACGGTGTCCGAGCGGGGGGAGAGCCGCTCGTGCGGCAGCGTCTCCCAGGCCGGGAACTCGGCGACCGCGTCGGGCGGCAGCAGCGAGCGCAGCGAGGCGGCGAGGTCCTCGGCCTCCCGGCCGGTGGCGGTGACCGCCAGCACCGGGCGGCCGCTCTCACCGGCCCGGGCGGCCAGCGAACGGGCCAGCGCCGCGATCGCGAACGGCCGGGCGGCGGGCGGGCCGACCAGGTCGAGGTGCTGCCTGTGCCCCGTGGCCGCCGCCTCGATCGCCTCGGCGATTGCGGCGTCCCGTACGACGACATCGAGCAGTCCGGACAGGCTCATACGTCAAGTTCTCCACGGCGGGGAGTTGGCCCGGAAGCAGACGGCCGCCGGGCAGCGCGACAGTCCCGGAACGCGGTGCGCCCGGGGGGTGTCCAGCCTACGCCGCGCGGGGGCCCCGCACGTGGCGTGGCGTCTTGGACCGGCGGCGCCGGGGCGACTTACCGGTATTCGTACAGGCTCGTCCAGAGATCATGCAGCCGACATACTCCTGTCACTGTCTGTCCATGGTGGCCGCGCAGGATGGAGCACAGCGCAGGCCGCATCCAACCGTGGGGGATGGCTGCGGAAGCGCGATCGCACCTCGATGGGGGTCGGGAGTGCGAAGGCCGGGCGACCCTGGGTGGGGGCGCCCGCGCCACTCACGCCGGGACTCGCGGCGCTTGCCTGGGGCTTGCGCCGCGAGATCTCGGCGTCGGCGCGCTGTCCGCCGATATCCACCGGCCTTGCGGGGTAGCAGAGTTCAGTCACCCGCCCGTCTCAGGCCACTTCCCGCGAAGCCGCCCGCGCGACGGTCGCGCCTCCGTACTCTCTTGTGAAGAAGGTGTGGGGACACCGGGGGATTTCCAGGGGGTTGGGTTCGCCATGCGCGTTGTCATCGCAGGTCAGGGCTATGTCGGTCTCCCGCTCGCGGTCCGCGCCGCCGAGGTGGGCCATCAGGTGGTCGGGTACGACGTGGACGACCGCCGGATCAAGCGGCTCGCGGTCGGCGAGTCGTACGTCGAGGACATCCCCGGCGACCGGCTGCGCCCGCTGCTGGACGGCGGCCGGTACCTGCCGTCCGCCGACCCGGCCGACGTGGCGGGGTTCGACATCGCGGTGATCACCGTCCCGACCCCGCTGCGGGACGGCGCGCCCGACCTCTCCTACATCGAGGCGTCCGCGAAGCTGCTGGGCCGGCACCTGAAGCGCGGTGCGACGGTCGTCCTGGAGTCCACCACGTACCCGGGCACCACCGAGGAGCTGCTCGCCCCGCTGCTGGAGGCCGGCTCCGGACTGCGGGCGGGGGACGACTTCCACCTCGGCTACAGCCCCGAGCGGATCGACCCGGGCAACCCGGTGTGGAAGCTGGAGAACACCCCGAAGGTGGTCTCCGGCACCACGCCGGACGGGCTCGCGGCCGTCTCGGACTTCTACGGGCAGCTGGTGGAACGGACGGTGCCGGTCTCCTCCTGCAAGGAGGCCGAGCTGACCAAGCTGCTGGAGAACACCTTCCGGCACGTCAACATCGCGCTGGTCAACGAGCTGGCGATGTTCGCGCACGACCTCGGCATCGACGTCTGGGAGGCCATCGACGCAGCCTCCACCAAGCCGTTCGGCTTCCTGCGCTTCACGCCCGGCCCGGGCGTCGGCGGCCACTGCCTGCCGATCGACCCCTCGTACCTGTCCTGGCGGGTGGAGCGCGCGCTCGGCCAGTCCTTCCGCTTCGTCGAGCTCGCCAACGACGTCAACAGCCACATGCCGGACTACGTGGTCCGCCGCCTCGCCGACGCGCTCAACCGGCGCCGCCGCAGCGTCAACGGCTCCCGGGTGCTGCTGCTCGGCCTGGCCTACAAGAAGAACACCGGCGACGCCCGCGAGACCCCGGCGGCCCGGATCGTCGAACTCCTCACCCGCCAGGGCGCCGAAGTCCGCGCCGCCGACCCGCACGTGGTCGCCGGCGTCCACGTCGCCGAACCCCACGACGCGGGCCCGCTCGCCACCGTCCACCGCGTCGAGGCCACCCCCGCCGAACTCGCCGCCGCCGACGCGGTCATCCTGCTCGCCGACCACGACGAGTTCGACTACACCGCCGTCACCACCCACGCCCAGTACGTCCTGGACTGCCGCCACCGCCTGACGGGAGCCTCGGTCGAGGTGCTGTGAGCGTCGCCGGGCCGAGTCACTTACGGGCGGCAGGCCGGCGCACCAGCACGGCCACCACGATCACCGCCACGACCGACAGCCCGCCGGCCGCCGCCCACCACTGCCAGTCGGCGCTGTCCTCGGCCTTGGCCGTGGCGGCTGCGGACGGCACCCCCGAAGCGGGCGCGGACGCCGACGGCCGCGGAGGCGGCTGGGTCGGGGCGGTCTGGTCATCGTTGGTGAAGCTGAAGCGCCCCTGGAGCGGCGCCCCGTCGGCCGCGACCGCCCGCCAGGTCACCTGGACGAGGCCCCTCGGCAGGCGGGTGACCTTCTGCCGCACCTCGCGGTCGGTCGCGGTCGGCGCGCCGTCGCTGTAGGACGTCCCGTCGGTGCCGGCGACCACGATCGTGGTGTAGCCGGCCTGCACCGCGCTGTCGAAGGTCAGCGTGATCGAGGTCGGCGACTCGGCGACCACGGAGTCCGCGGCCGGGCTGGAGTCGAGCAGCTGCGCGTGCGCCGCCGCCCGGGGCGCGGACACCAGGACGGACAGCGTGGCCAGCAGCAGTGCGGTGAGGAACGGCACCACCGCCGGGCGGGAGGGAACTCGGGGCTTCACGTGTCAGTGGTCGTCGCCGGCCTCCCGGAAGTTCCCGGCACATCGCGGGAACTTCCCGCCCACCCGGTCCGACCACTGCGGTAACTGCGGCACACAACCACGCCCGCACCCGAGTCGAAAGCCGATGCACCCCCATGCCGATCACCACCGCCCCGGCCCGTTCCCCCCGCCTGCGCCGCCTCGTCGCCGCCACGGCGGTCGGGGCGATATCCCTCACCGCCCTCGTCGCCTGTGGCAGCAGCGACTCGTCCTCCTCGGCCAAGAGCCCGGCGGCCAGCACCTCGCCCAGCACCACCGCGAAGGCCGATTCGGCACCGGTCACCGTCAAGGACCCGTGGGTGAAGGCGTCCGACACCGAGATGACCGGCGTGTTCGCCACCCTGGTCAACAACACCGGCGCCAAGGTCACCGTCGTGTCCGGCACCTCGACCGTCTCGGCGAAGACCGAACTGCACGAGGTCGCGGACGTGGACGGCAAGCCCACCATGCGCCCGAAGGCAGGCGGCTTCGTCATCGAGGCGAACGGCAGCCACGAGCTCAAGCCGGGCGCCGACCACGTGATGCTGATGGGCCTGTCCAAGCCCGTGAAGCCGGGCGACGAGGTCACCGTCACGCTGACCCTCGACGACGGCAAGACGCTGAAGTTCACCGCTGTCGCCAAGGCGTTCGCGGGCGGCAAGGAGGACTACAACTCCGGCATGACGAAGGGCTGAGCTCCCGATGGACACCAGCCCCACCGAAGCCGCTGCACCCGCCACCGCTGCGGTCGGCCGCCGCCGGCTGCTGACCGGCGGCGCGCTCGCCCTCGGCGGGGCGCTGGCCGGCGGCGGTATCGGCGCCGCCGTGGCCGACAGCCCCCGCCGCCCCGGCGAGGAGCGGTCGGCAGCGCCCGCGTACGGCGTCCAGAAGATCCCGTTCCACGGGCCGCACCAGGCGGGGATCGACACCCCCGCCCAGGCCCACGGCGTGTTCCTCGGCTTCGACCTGGACGCCGGAACGGACCGCGCCGCGCTGGGCCGCATGATGCGGCTGCTCACCGACGACGCCGTGCGGCTCACCCAGGGCGAGCCGGCGCTCGCCGACACCGAGGCCCAACTCGCCGAACTGCCCGCCAGGTTGACCGTCACCTTCGGGTTCGGCCCGGGCTTCTTCAAGGCCGCCGGGCTGGACGACCGGCGGCCCGCCTCGGTCGAACAGCTGCCGGTGTTCTCCATCGACCGGCTCCAGGACCACTGGTGCGGCGGCGACCTGCTGATCCAGATCTGCGCCGACGACCCGCTCACCGTGGCCCACGCCCAGCGGATGCTGATCAAGGACGCCCGCACCTTCGCCCGGCTTCGCTGGGCGCAGCGCGGCTTCCGCCGGGGCCGCGGCGTCCAGGCCGACGGCGTCACCCAGCGCAACCTGATGGGCCAGATCGACGGCACCGTCAACCCGGAGCTCGGCAGCGACATCTTCGCCCAGGCGGTGTGGGCCGAGGACGGCCCGGACTGGCTGCGCGGCGGCACGACCATGGTGCTGCGGCGGATCCGGATGGAGCTGGAGACCTGGGACGCCGCCGACTCCAAGGCCAAGGAGTTCTCGATCGGCCGGACCCTCGACACCGGCGCCCCGCTCACCGGCACCGCCGAGACGGACCCGCCCGACTTCGACGCCAAGGACCGGCTCGGCTTCCCGGTGATCTCCGACTTCGCCCACATCCGGCGCGCCCACGTGAGCGACCCCCGGCAGCGCATCTTCCGCCGCCCGTTCAACTACGACGACGCCCCGGCCGCCGACGGCACCCCCGACACCGGCCTGCTCTTCGCCTCGTTCCAGCGGGACATCGCCACCCAGTTCCTGCCCATCCAGCGCGCCCTCGCCGCGTCCGACCTGCTCAACCAGTGGACCACCCCGATCGGCTCCGCCGTCTTCGCCATCCCGCCCGGCTGCGCACCCGGCGGCTGGATCGGCGAGACCCTCCTGGGCTGACCGCCGGACGAAACACCTCCGCCCCGTCCGACAGCTGCCTGCTGCCGAACGGGGCGGAGGTGTTTCCGGGCGCTCAGCCCCGGCGCTGGATGCGGTCGCGGTTCGGGCGGGTGTCGTGGTTCAGCCCGAGGTCGTCGACGATGACGATCTTGGGCACGATCTTGGTCTCCGCCTCCGGAGCGGTCACGGGCGCGGGCACGGCCGGCTCGGCCGACGCAACAGGCGCGGCAGGCGCAACCGGCTCGGCCGACGCGGCGGGCGGGATCGCGGGCTTGGGCGGCAGCGGGTCCTTGGCGAAGCTGGCGGGCTTGGTAGGCGGCGCCGGGGGCTCGGCCACGGTCGGGGTGTACGGCTTGCGGGGGTCGGCGGCCGCGGGCCTGGCGGCCGACTCGCCCTTGACGGGGCCCAGCAGCACCGCGGTCGGCTGGTCGACCGGCTTGGCCTTCTCGGCGACGGGCTTCTCGGCGGGCTTCTCGACGGGCTTCTCGACGGCCGGCTTGGTGGCCGTGGCAGTACCGACGGGGCCCTTGGTGAGGTCGGCCTTCTTCGCGGCGGCGGCCGGCGTCCCGTCCTCCGGGTCCTCGATCGCGCCGACGGCGGCGCCGGTGAGCGAGGCCAGGGTGCCCTTGATGTGGTCGAGGTGGGTCTGCACCTTGTCGAGGCGCTTGGTGAAGTCGGCCTGCTCGCGCTCGCTGGCGAGCTTGATCCGGGCGGCCTTCTCCTTGGCGGCGGCGATCTCCGCGTCGGCCTTGACCTGGGCCTGGGTGTCGAGGCGGCGGGCCTCGGCGAGCATCGCCTCGCGGTGCTGTTCGGCCTCCTTGACCCGGGTCTCGGCGGCGAGGGTGATCTTGGCGACGGCGGCGTCCGCGTCGGCCTCGGCGGTGGCGAACTCCTCGTCGGCCTTGCGGCGGCGCTCGGCGAGGGTGACCTCGGACTGCTCGGAGGCGTCGGCGGCGGAGACCCGGATCCGGGCGGCGTGGCCGGTCGCGGCGTGCACGACGGCGCGGGCCTCGGCGTCGGCCTGGGCGCGGATCCGCTCGGCCTCGGCGCGGCTGCGCTCGTCGGTGCTGCGGGCGAACCGGTCGGTGTCCTCGCGCTGCTTGGCGGCGTACTGCTTCGCGTCCCGGGCGGCGGCCTCGCCGGCCTCGTGGGCGGCGTCCCGGGCGTCCTCGCCGGAGCGCTTGGCCTTGTTGTGGATCGCCTCGGCCTCGTTCTGGGCGATCTTCAGCAGGGCGGCGGCCTGCTCGCTGAGCTCGCCGAAGTCGGGGTCGGGGGCGTCCTCGGCGGCCTGCTGGATGTCGGTGAGGCGCTTCTCCATCTCGCGCAGCCCGGAGCCGAGCACGCTGAGGCGCTCCCAGGCCTCGTCCCGTTCGCGGCTGAGCGCGGACACGGCCGCGTCGACCTGTTCGGGCGCGTAACCGCGCCGGGAGACGGTGAAGCCGTACTGGGACACGGCGTCGCTCATTCGGCTGTTCTCCTCGTGCTCGCGGGCTGCGCAGCCCCGCCGGGTGCGTGGTTCGGTGGGCGGAATCGTCCGTCCCATTGACCTATTTTGCGCAGATACGAACGCAAACCAAACAGGCCGCTGCCGCGCGGCCGGGGGAACCGGCCGCGCGGGAGGGGCTACAACAGTCCGTCCCAGAGCTGTTCGACCAGCACGGCCCACCAGCTTTCGGGCGTGTGCACGGCGGCCGGATCGGCCGCCAGCAGCTGGGCCTGGAGGTCGGTGGTCCAGCGGCCGGCCTGCTCGGGCGTGAGGCCGTGTCGCAGGTGCCACATCCGGGCCAGCACGGTCAGGCAGCGGACGAACTCCGGGACACCGCTGTTGACGAACCGCGGCGGCTCGGCCGGGTTCTCGATGTCCACGGCGACCACCGCGGCCGTGCCGTACTGGACGCACAGCTGGCGGCCGTAGTCGTTGCCGAGCACCAGGTAGCCGCCGAAGTCCGGGCCGGGCGGCAGGCCGCGCTCGGCGGCCAGCTCGGCCAGCGTCGGGATCGGCCGGCCCTCCTGGGCCTGCGCCCAGAAGAACGGCGGGAACTCGCGCGGCAGACCGACCCACATCAGGGTCTGGGCCACCGCGTCCGGCACGCCCTGCCGGGCCACCGCGCGCTGCTCGAACCGGAACACGCCCGGGCCGAACAGCTGCCCCAGCTCGGCGGCCAGCTGCTGCGGAACCATCGGCGGCAGCGGCGGCACCGAGCCGGGCGGCGGCAGCGGCACCCGCTGGGTACGGGGGCGCGGCGGCGCGGACACCAGCTGGTGCAGCTGCTCGACGTGCTCGCTCAGCACCGCCATGCCGGCCTGCCGGGCGGCGGTGTCCCGGCCGTACGGGGCGGTGTGGCTGATCCGCGCGTTCGGCCAGGACGCCTTCACCATCCGGGCGCAGTAGCCGCCGGGCAGGTCGCACAGCTCCAGGTCGGTGTGCACCTCCAGCACCTGGTCGGCGGGCACGCCGATCCGGCGCAGCTCCTGCAGCGCCTTCCACTCCGGGTGCGGGGTGCCGAGCTCGGACATCATCACCAGGCTCCGCTCGGAGCCGTCCGGCGCCCGGTAGTTGACCACCGCGGTGGTGCCGGGACCGGTGGTCGGCACACCGGACGGCGGCACCGGCGCGACCGGCGCCGGGCCGGGGCCCGGCGGCGGCACGGGGGCGCCCGGGAACGGCTGCGGCGGCATGCCCTGCGGCGGCACGGGGGCGCCCGGGAACGGCTGCGGCGGCATGCCCTGCGGCGGACCGGGGAACGGCGGCGGGGCCTGGAACGGGGCACCCTGCTGCGGCCCGGGCACGGGGAACGGCGGCGTCGCCGGGCCACCCGTCGGCGGCATCTCGATCGCCGGGGCCAGCTGGGTCGCCTGGTACGCGACGGCGGCGGCCTCGGGCGCCGGAGCGGCCGGCGGCGCGGCGGGCGCACCGGCGGCGCCGCTCAGCTCGGCGGGCGCGGGCGGCGGCGGGGCACCGGGGCCGGTGCGGCCGCCGGGGCCCTGCGCGGGGCCGCCGGTGGGCGGCAGCAGGTCGTTCGGCGGGGGCGGCGGCGGAGCGGTCGGAGCGGACCGGCCGAGGCCGACGTGCGCGGGGCCGCCGGTCGGCGGCAGCAGGTCGTTCGGCGGGGGCGGCGGCGGAGCGGTCGGACCGGACCGGCCGAGCTGTACTCCATGCGCGGGCGTGCCGGGCGTGCCGGGCGCACCGGGCAGCCCCATCAGCCCGGGCGGGCCGTCGGTGGCCAGCATGGTCGGCGCGTAGTCGATCGACGGCGCGGGGCCGTCCGGCGGAACGGGCGTACCGGGCACGGGAGTTGCCGGCCCGCCGAGCGGGAACGGCGGCGTCGCCCCGACCGGCACCGGCGTCCCGGGAACGGGCGTCCCACCGACCGGGAACGGCTGGGCCGGCGCCAGCACGGTCGCAGCCTCCGCGCCCGGCGGGGGCGGAATGGGCGCGCCGGGGACGGGCATCCCGGACGCGTCGAAGTAGTTGGGGCCCTCCTCACCCGGCACGGACGGCATCGGCGGCACCGGCGGCGCAGCAGCAGCCACCGGCGCGGGCGGCACCGGCACGTGCGGCGTCGGCACCGGCGCAGCCGGCATCGCGGCGGGCGGCGGCGTCGCGGACCCGGACAGTTGCGCGGCCTCGGCGGCCACCGCCGCGGCACCGGCGTCCTGCAGCCACTGCGGGGGGCTGAGCAGGAAGGAGGTGGCCTCGACCGCCCCGCGCACCGGCTTGGCGGCGCCGGCCGGGTTGGGTTCGGCGGGGCTCCCGTACAGCTCCTCGAACTGCTGGACCACCTCGTTGATCGGCAGCGGCGGCCAGAGCATGCTGGCGCCGCTGTCGCGGGCGATCACCAGCCGCGGCGAGGTGCCGGGCCCGCCGCCGTGCTCGCTGCCGTCCACCGCCCAGCAGACGTAGCCGAGGTCGAACTCCCGGACCCGCACCTCGCGTTGGAGCGAGCGCGGCACGCCGGCGTTGATCCAGTCCTCGGCGGTCTCCTGCGCCTGCGCGTACGTGGTCACCACGTCTCGTCCCACCCCTGTCGTTCGGTCAGTTCACCGGGACGGCGCGCGCGAAGCCGCCGTCCACCATGAGTTCGGCGACGGTCTCCAGCTCCGGGGGGCTGCCCGCGAGCCGCAGCAGGAAGGCGTCGAAGCTGTCGCCGCAGGGCAGCAGCAGCCGGGCCACCCGCTGCTCCGGCGGCTCGTCCGTGCCCTGGTCGCGGGCGTCGTCGTAGGGCAGGAACCAGACCGAACCGGTCTGCTCGCCGCGGACCTTGAGCGTGAGCAGGCCGCCCTGCTGGTAGGCGATGGCCAGGTAGTCCTTGGTCAGGTGGTCGCGGAGGCACTTGTTGGCGTACACCAGGTCCTGGGTGCCGTACTCCTCGCTGAGGGTGAGGAACGGCTGGTCGACCAGCAGGCCGAGGTCGACGTCCAGCGCGGCGCCGGCCGGGGCGCGGCCGCCGGCCAGCTTCAGGAAGTCGCGGTAGACGGGCGGCAGCGGGTGGCCGAGGCGCTGTTCGGCGCGCTGCACCAGGTCCTCGGTGACGGCCAGCGGGTCGCCGCCGTCCTTCGCCAGCGGGAGGTGCACGGGGCGGCGCTCCTGGAGCGGGCGGGTGCCGCGCCGGGCGTGGTCGGCGGTGGAGACCGCCAGGCCGCCGTGGTGCCGCAGCAGGGCCTTCACCTCGACCGGGATCAGCTCCATCCGCCGCCAGCCCGCCGGGGCGCGGCCGACCACGTGGTGCCAGGTCCAGCCCTGCGGGGTGGCGACGGCGGTGTCCAGGTCGGCCCACAGTTCGTGGCCCTGGGTGTAGAGCGCGGCGTTCGCCGACACGTAGTCGGTGAGCCGCAGTTCGTCCACGCCGAAGCCCTCCGGCGGGTCGGCGACCTCGGCGGCGGCGACCGCGTACGGCGAGAAGTCCGGGAACCCGTGCTCGTCGATGCGGACGCCCTGGGGGTGCCGCTCGGCCCGGACCGGGTCCGGGAACTGCACCACCTGGCCCGCGTACGCCGCGTTGGGCACGGCAGCGGTGCCGGGCCGACCTGTCGTCATCTGGGGTCCCCCACAGCAGAAGCCGAAATCCTCGGGGACCAGCGTAGGGCAACGACCGACCACGTTAAGGGTCACGGGGGTACCCGGCCGGGGTACCGCCCGGCCGGGACCGACACCACGTCAGCTCCGGCGCACCGCCCGCACCAGCGTCTCCGCCACCCGCACCTGCTGCCCCTCGGTGAGCTGCGGGAACATCGGCAGCGTGAGCAACTGCCCGGCGGCCCGCTCGGTGACCGGGAAAGCGCCCTCCGGGTATCCCAGTTCACGGAACGCCGGCTGGAGGTGCACCGGCACCGGATAGTGCACGCCCACCCCGATCCCGGCCTGCTGCAACTCCGCGAGCACCCGCTCCCGGTCCCGTTCCACCCGTACCGCGTACAGGTGCCAGACGTGCTCGTTGCCGGGCAGCGTCCGCGGCAACGTCACCCCCTCCAATCCGCCCAACAGCTTGTCGTACCGCTCGGCCGCCGCCCGCCGGGCCTCGTTCCACGCCGGAAGCCGCCGCAACTTGCTGCGCAGCACCACCGCCTGCAAGGTGTCCATCCGCGAGTTGAACCCGAACCGCTCATGCACGTACTTCCGCGCCGACCCGTGGTCCCCGATCAGCCGCACCGCCCCGGCGAGTTCCGCGTCGTCCGTCACCACCGCACCCGCGTCCCCGTACGCCCCCAGGTTCTTCCCCGGATAGAAACTGGTCGCCGAGATCCGCCCCCAACTCCCCGACACCCGCCCGTGCCGCGCCGCCCCCTGCGACTGCGCCCCGTCCTCCACCACCGGCAACCCGCCGGCAATCTCCAACACCGCCTCCATCGGCGCGAGTTGCCCATTCAGATGCACCGGCACCACCGCGACGGCCCCCGCCACCCGCTCGGCCACCTGCTCCACATCGATCAGCAAGCACTCCTCGTCCACATCCACCAACACCGGCCTGAGCCCCGCCCGCACCACAGCCTCCGCCGTGGCCACAAACGTGTTCGCCGGCAGCACCACCCCACCCCCCGGCGCCAAGTCGAGTGCCCGCAACGCCAGTTCGAGAGCGTCGGTCCCGTTCGCCGTCCCGACCGCGTGCCCCACCCCGCAGAACGCCGCGAACTCCCGCTCGAACGCGGCAACGTCGGGGCCCTTGATGTACGCCCCGCTCGCCAGCACCGCCTCGAAGCCCTCCCGGACCTCATCGGCGATCTCGGCGTGCGAGGCGTGCAGGTCAACCAGCGGAATGTCGTTCACTGAGAATCACCAACCAGGGGCTCGGGGAACTGCGAGAGTCGGAAGACGGACATCGGAAGATCGCGCCAGAGAGAACGGCTTGCACGTGAGAGCGCCACGAGCACTCAGAGTGCTCCCTTCAAAGCCTCAACCACCCGCTCCTGCTGCTCCGCCGTCAACGAGTGGTACAGCGGCAGAATCAACGTCCTCGAAGTCAGCAACTCCGTGACAGGCAACCCCACTCGGGAAGAACCCTTGTACGGCGCCTCCAGATGCGCAGCCATGATCCCCCGCCGCGCCGAAACCCCCTCCGCCGCCAGCGAAGCGAGCACCTGCCCCCGCTCCGGCGCGCCCTCCGGCAGCAGCAGCCACAGCGACTGGAAGTTCGACGTCCCGTGCGCCGGATCGCCCACCAGCCGCCCCCCGAGCTCCGGCCCCAGCAACTCCCGGTACGCAGAAGCGAGTTCGCGCCGCCGAGCGACCATCGCCGGAAGCTTCCCGAGCTGCACCAGCCCGATCGCCGCCTGGACGTCCGTCATCCGGTGGTTGAAGCCGATCTCGTCGTACGTCTCCAGCACGGCCGCCCCGCCCGCCCCGGAATGCCTCTCGGCGGCGGAGACGCTCATGCCGTGCTCCCGCAACCGCCGCAGCCGGGCGGCGAGTTCGCCGTCCCGGCAGGTGACCATGCCGCCCTCCCCGGTGGTGAGCAGCTTGCGCGGGTGGAACGAGAACGCGGCGATGTCCGCGCCCGCGCCGGCCGGGCGGCCCCGGTAGACAGAGCCGGCGGCGCACGCGGCGTCCTCGACGACGGCGATGCCGCGCGGCCGGACCAGCTCCTCGATGGCGTCCAGGTCGACGGGGACACCGCCCTGGTCGACGGCGATCACCGCCCGGGTCCGATCGGTGAGCAGGGGGGCGACGGTCTCGGGGGTGAGGTTGCCGCCGGCCGGGTCGACGTCCGCGAAGACGGGTGTCGCGCCGACGTAGGTGACGGCGTTGGCGGTGGCGATGAACGAGAACGACGGGACGACGACCTCGTCGCCGGGCCCGACGCCCGCGCCGATCAGCGCCAGGTGCAACGCGGTGGTGCAGGACGAGACCGCGACGGCGTGCGGCACGCCCACCGCCTCGGCGAACGCCCGCTCGAACTCGGCGACGCGCGGGCCCTGCGCGACCCACCCGGAACGGACGGCATCCGCCGCGGCCCGGGCCTCTTCCTCGCCGAGCCACGGGATCATGACGGGAATGGTGGACATCGGGTTGCTCCTTCGCTGGGTCGCGCCCACGTGCAAGTCACTCGTCCTGCCGCGATCTTTCCGACGTTCGAGTCCGCCCTGTCAGACCTGTTCGCGCCACCAGGCGACGAGCTTCCGCAGCCCGTCCGCCAGCCCCAGCTCCGGCTTCCAGCCCAGGTCGTGCTCGGCCGCCGAGATGTCCGCGAGCCGCCGGACCACGCCCCCGGCGGTGTCCCGCGCGGGCCCGTGTTCGACGTCGAGGTCCGATTCCATGGCCTCCAGCAGCGCGTCGGCGAGGCCGCGCAGCGACACTTCGGTGCCGGAGGCGATGTTGTAGACCCGGTCGGTGGCAGGTGCGGTGGCGGCGAGCAGGTTGGCCCGGGCGATGTCCTCGGTGTAGACGAAGTCCATGGTCTGGGCGCCGTCGCCGAAGATCAGTGGTGGTTGTCCGGCGGCGATGCGTTCCATCCAGCGGATGAAGACCTCGGTGTAGCGGCCGTGGACGTCCATCCGGGGGCCGTACACGTTGAAGTACCGCAGGGCGACGTAGTCGAGGCCGTACATGCTGTGGAAGCTGCGCAGCAGGCCCTCGTTGAAGACCTTGGCGGCCCCGTACAGGGTGTCGTTGTTGTAGGGGTGCTGGTTCTCCGGCGTCGGGAAGGTGTCGGCCAGCCCGTACACGGACGCGGTGGAGGAGGCGATCACCTTTCCCACCCCCGTCTCCGCGGCGGCCTCCACCACGTCGAAGGTGCCGTCGACCATGACTTCCAGGGCGAGCCGGGGTTCGGCGGCGCACTGGGTGATCCGGATCGCGGCGAGGTGGAACAGCACGTCGGTGCGGGAGGTGAGGAGTTCGCGCAGCAGCGCGCGGTCGCGGATGTCGCCGTCCACCACGGTCAGTTGGCCGGGGGCGGCGATTTCGCGGGCGCGGGCCAGGTTCTCGGTGCGGCCGCGGACGAAGTTGTCGAGCACGACGACCTCGCGGGCGCCGGCCTCGATCAGTTGGTCGACGACGGTGGAGCCGATGGTTCCGGCGCCGCCGGTGACCACACAGCGCGAGCCTTCCAGCTGGGCGGCGGCGTTCATCGGACGGTGGCCCTCTCCAACACGGCGGTCTGACGGGTGGTCTCCACGGGGACGGTCGAGCCGCCGAGTTCGAGGCTGAGGGACGCGGCGTGCAGCAGTCGCAGCACGCGCAGGCCGGCCCGGCCGTCGGTGAGCGGGGTGCGGCCCTCGTCGATCGCGGCGGCGAATTCGGCCATCACGTTGCGCAGGGCTTCCTGTTCGACCAGGGCGGGGGCGACCATGTCGCCGACCCGGTAGGAGATCAGGGCGCGGTGCCGGATGGCGTCGGTGAGTTCGTCGGGCGGGGTGAGGTCGACGCCCCGGTCGTGGATCGCGAGGCGGGCCTGCGGGTTGAGGTCGTCCCAGACCAGGGTGCGGCGGGAGCCGCCGATCAGGGTGGTGCGGACCTTGGTCGGGGAGAGCCAGTTGACGTGGCAGTGGGCGAGTGCGCCGTTGGACAGGCGCACCGTCAGGTAGGCGACGCAGGCGCGGCCGGCGCCGATCGGGTCGGCGGCCTGGGCGCTGACGCCGACGGGTTCGACGCCGGGCGGCAGCACGAAGTCGAGGATGGACAGGTCGTGCGGGGCGAGGTCCCACAGCACGTCGACGTCGGGCTGGACGAGTCCGAGGTTGATCCGGACCGAGTCGAAGAACTGGATGTCGCCGATGTCGCCGCTGTGCACCAACTCGCGGATCCGGCGCACCACGGGGGTGTAGCAGAAGGTGTGGTCGCACATCAGGACCAGGCCGCGTTCCTCGGCGAGGGCGACCAGGTCGGCGGCTTCCTCGACGGTGGTGGTGATCGGCTTCTCGACCAGGACGTGCTTGCCGGCCTCCAGGGCGGCCCGGGCCAGGCGGTGGTGGGCGGCGGCGGGGGTGGCGATGGCGACGGCCTGCACCCGTTCGTCGGCGAGCACCTGTTCGTAGGAGGTGGTGGCGGTGACGGTGGAGTACTCGCCGAGGACCTTGCGGGAGCGCTGTTCGTCCAGGTCGCACAGCCAGTGCAGGTGCAGTGCGGCGGTCTGTTGGGCGTTGCGGACCAGGTTCGGTCCCCAGTAGCCGGCTCCGACGACGGCGAGTCCGATCCGCCGGTCGGGTTCTCGGTCGGTACTGCCCGGTGTGGGCACGTGTTCCCCAGGCGCCTCGTGCGCCACGACGTTCGACCCCATCGCAAGACCCCCCTTGCCGCCGCGTCGCTCGAACGGTACCGGCCCGACCGGTCCGGTCGAGGCACAATCGGAAAACCCGGTGAACGCCACCAGGAGCGTGCGGTACGGGAGTTGAGCCCTCCGTACACCTCCGCGCGCCCCCGTGTCGCACCCCGGCTCGGCAGAAGTCGGATCCGTTTGGCAGGCTGGATGCTTCGGGGTGAGGATTCACCGTCCGTCAGCAGACCCCCGGCAGCGGAAAACTGCCGGTGCGCCGTACAACGTCGAGGAGCAGTCATGGACCAGTCGGGCCCGCCGCCCGTGTTGCGGCACCAGCGCGACAGCCTGCTGCCCGCGGTGGCCGCGGCGCTGATGCTGCGCGGCGGCGAGGTGCACACACTGGCCGGGGAGAAGTCCGACCTGTCGCCGATGCTGCACCCGCTGGTCGGCGAGTTCCTGGCGGCGCTGCCGGTCGACAAGCGGGAGCGTTTCCTCGGCCGCTGCCCGGAGCCGGCACTGCTGTCGCAGTACCTGGGGCAGGTCGACGCGTCCCGCTCGAAGCGTGCCTCGCGCAAGCCGATGACGGTGCAGGAGGCCCGGAAGGCGCTGAAGGGCGCCCGGATGACCACGGTGCGGATCCGCGAGGAGGGCGACCCGGCGCACGGCACGCACGCACCGCCGTGCCGCTCCTGCGCTCCGCTGCTGGATCATCTGAGCGTGGCCAGCGTCGCGGTCGGGCCGCCCGGCCGCCGCTGACCCTCCTGTTCCCCGTCCCCGAACCACCGGAGCACGTCCTGAACGCCAGCACCGTCCGTACCCAACCCCGCTTCCCGGCCGACGTGGCCGCCGCCCTCAAGCAGGCCGGCTGGCACCCGGGCCGGTGGGAGATCCGCCAGGCCGAGCAGTGGGCCGATGCGATGGTCGCGCACGGCGGTCCGACGGACCCGCAGCACGCGGTGTTCCCCGCCGCGGTCGAGGCCTGGGCCGAGTTCGGCGGCCTGGCCTTCGACGTCCCGGGCCCCGGGCGGACGATGGCCCGTACGCCATTCCTGCTCGACCCGCGCTGCGGCCTGCACGCCCCGCGCACCCTCACCGACCTGGGGCGCGCCCTGGGCACCCGGCTCGCCCCGCTCGGCGAGGAGCTGCACGGGCAGGCGCTGCTGGCCATCGACGAGCAGGGCCGGGTCTACAGCCTCGACCACACCGGCGAATGGTTCCTCGGCCACAGCGTCGACCAGGCGCTGGCCACCCTGGTGCTCGGCCTGGCCCCGCACCGGCTGCGCACCGCCGAGGCATAGGCGGAGGCCGGGGCATAGGCGGAGGCCGGGGCATAGGCGGAGGTCAGTCCAGCGGTGCGACGGCCAGCCGCAGCCGGGACGGCAGCACCGCCTCGACCCGGAAGCCGCCGTCGCTCTCCGGCCCGGCGTGGAACATCCCGCCCAGCGCCAGCACCCGCTCGCGCATCCCCACCAGCCCGTTGCCGCCGCTGGGCAGCGCCACCGGCACGGCCGCGCCGCCCGGGCAGTCGTTGACCACCGACACCCGCACACCGTTCGGCACGTACGCCAGCAGCACCGCCACCCGCGCCCCGCCGGCGTACTTGTGGGCGTTCGTCAGGCCCTCCTGCACCACCCGGTACGCGGTCTGCTCGGCCTCCGCGACGTACACCAGGTGCTCGCCGCTGACGGTCAGCGAGACGGCCATGCCGGCCGCCCGGGACTGGTCCACCAGCTCCGGCAGCTCCCCGAGACCGCCGACCGGCGCCTCCACCTGGTCCTGCGCCTCGGTCATCCGCAGCACGCCGAGGATCTCCCGCAGCTCGTCCAGCGCCTGCCGACCGACCTCGCCGATCAGGTTCGCCGACTGCTGGGCCTTCGCCGGGTCCTTGGGGATGATCCGCTCCACCGCCGCCGCGTGCACCACGATCAGGCTGACCCGGTGCGCGACCACGTCGTGCATCTCCCGGGCGATCAGGGTGCGTTCCTCGACCCTGGCCCGCCAGGCCCGCTCCCGGGCCTGCTCGGCGAGCAGCGTCAGCTCGGTCTCCAGGCCCTCCGCGCGGTCCTTCAGCGACTCCACCAGGCGGCGCCGCGCCCCGATGTACAGGCCGGTCACCACCGGGGCCACCGCCATGCCGACCGCGACGAACGCCGAGGCGATCACCAGTACCCACGCCGGCGGCAACGGCTCCTGCGGCGGCGACGGGTTCGGCGCGAACATCGCCAGCACCACCATGCCGAAGGTCTCCACCGCGGCCACCGCCGACAGCACGATCACCCGGGCCCGCCTGACCGGCCACTCCCAGGTCGCCGCCAGCGTGTACAACGACACCACCAGCAGGATCACGCCGAAGAAGCCCGGCACGAACACCAGCGCCACCACCACCGGCAGCACCGGCCACTTGCGCCGCACCACCAGCGAGAGCCCGGCCAGCGCCCCGAGCACGATCCCGACCACGGCCGGCCCCAGGCCCAGCTCCAGCCGGACCCTCACCAGCCCGTACGCCCCGGCCGCACACTCCGACGCCGCCACCAACGCCAATCCCACGTCCAGCGCCGCGCCGCGTCTCCGCGCCCACCACCACACGCCGTCCCCCGCCGGCTGATTACTCATAACGGACACCTTACGCAGGCCGGTGCGAAAGCAGGGGCCCCCGAGCCCCTGATTGTTCGCCCGCCTGCGCTCGCGCCCCCCTGTCCGCCATCCGGCCACCTCTCCGTTCTGGCACCGGGTGCCACCTATGCTGTTGCCCGTCGGACAGCGCGGTCCGCACCCGTCACCCGCATCGCGGTGATGGCAGAGCCGTTGCCGAACACCCCACCACCACAGGGAGCCAGCCGTGACCGCTCCGGTCCCCACTTCGGCGGACAACCCATCCCCGACCTCCGACCAGGCGGACAATGCCGCGCTGCGTGCGGACATCCGCCGCCTCGGCGACCTGCTCGGAGAGACCCTCGTGCGTCAGGAGGGCCCGGAACTGCTGGGCCTGGTCGAACAGGTGCGCCTGCTGAGCCGTACCGACGGCGAGGCGACGGCCCAGCTGCTGGCGTCGATCGATCTGGACACCGCCGCGAAGCTGGTGCGCGCGTTCTCGACCTATTTCCATCTCGCGAACGTCACCGAACAGGTGCACCGCGGACGGGAGTTCGCGTCCCGCCGGGCCCGTGAGGGCTCGGTGCTGTCGCAGACCGCCGACCAGCTGAAGGAGGCGGACCCGAAGCACCTGGCCGACACGCTGGCCAACCTCGCGGTGCGTCCGGTCTTCACCGCGCACCCGACCGAGGCGGCCCGCCGCAGCGTGCTGAACAAGCTGCGCCGGGTCGGTGAGCTGCTGGAGCGGATCCACCGCGAGCAGGCGGCGACCGGCCAGGTCGACTCGGCCCGGCAGACCTCCGCGCGCCGGCAGGCGGACCGCCGCCTGGCCGAGGTGATCGACCTGCTGTGGCAGACCGACGAGCTGCGGATCGCACGCCCGGAGCCGACCGACGAGGCCCGCAACGCCGTCTACTACCTGGACGAGCTGTACCGCGAGGCGGTGCCGGCGGTGCTGGAGGAGCTGCACGAGGAGCTCGCCCGGGTCGGCCTGGCCCTGCCGGAGGGGGTGCGCCCGCTGACCTTCGGCACCTGGATCGGCGGCGACCGCGACGGCAACCCGAACGTCACCCCGCAGGTCACCTGGGACGTGCTCAACCTGCAGCACGAGTACGGCATCAAGGACGCGCTGGCGGCGATCGACGACCTGCGCGCCTCGCTGTCCACCTCGGTGCGCCTGGCGGGCGCCTCCGAGGAGCTGCTGGCCTCGCTGGACGCCGACCTGACGCACCTTCCGGAGCTGAGCCCGCGCTACAAGCGGATGAACGCCGAGGAGCCGTACCGGCTGAAGGCCACCTGCATCCGGATCAAGCTGGAGAACACCCGCGAGCGGCTGGCCGCCGGCACCCCGCACGTCCCCGGCCGGGACTACGTCGGCACCCGGGACCTGATCGCCGACCTGAAGCTGATCCAGGACTCGCTGCGCGCCCACCGCGGCGGCCTGATCGCCGACGGCCGGCTCGCCCGGGCGATCCGCACCATCGAGGCGTTCGGCCTCCAGCTGGCCACCATGGACGTCCGCGAGCACGCCGAGGCGCACCACCACGCGCTGGGCCAGCTGTTCGACCGGCTGGGCGAGGAGGCGTGGCGCTACACCGACATGCCGCGCGAGTACCGCCAGCGCCTGCTGTCGAAGGAAATGCGCTCGCGCCGCCCGCTGGCCCCGACCCCGGCCCCGCTGGACGCGGCGGGCGCGAAGACGCTCGGCGTGTTCAGCACCATCCGGCAGGGCTTCGAGCGGTTCGGCGACGAGATCGTCGAGTCGTACATCATCTCGATGTGCCAGGGCGCGGACGACGTGTTCGCGGCCGTGGTGCTGGCCCGCGAGGCGGGGCTGATCGACCTGCACGCGGGCATCGCCAAGATCGGCATCGTGCCGCTGCTGGAGACCACCGACGAACTCCAGCAGGCCGACCGGATCCTGGAGGAGATGCTCTCCGACCCGTCGTACCGGCTGCTGGTGTCGCTGCGCGGCGACATCCAGGAGGTCATGCTCGGCTACTCGGACTCCTCGAAGTTCGGCGGCATCACCACCTCGCAGTGGGAGATCCACCGCGCCCAGCGCCGGCTGCGCGACGTCGCGCACCGGTACGGGATCCGGCTGCGGCTGTTCCACGGCCGCGGCGGCACCGTGGGCCGCGGCGGCGGCCCCTCGCACGAGGCGATCCTCGCCCAGCCGTGGGGCACCCTGGAGGGCGAGATCAAGGTCACCGAGCAGGGCGAGGTGATCTCCGACAAGTACCTGCTGCCGTCGCTGGCCCGGGAGAACCTGGAGCTGACCCTCTCCGCCACGCTGGCCGCGTCCGCGCTGCACACCGCCCCGCGCCAGGCCCCGGAGGAGCTGGCCCGTTGGGACGCCGCGATGGACCGGGTCTCGGAGGCCGCGCACACCGCCTACCGGGCGCTGGTGGAGCAGGAGGACCTGCCGAAGTACTTCTTCGCGTCCACCCCGGTCGACCAGCTGGCCTCGCTGCACCTGGGCTCCCGCCCGTCCCGCCGCCCCGACAGCGGCGCCGGCCTGGACGGCCTGCGAGCCATCCCGTGGGTGTTCGGCTGGACCCAGTCCCGGCAGATCGTCCCCGGCTGGTACGGCGTCGGCTCCGGCCTGGCGGCGGCCCGCGCGGCCGGCCTGGCGGACGTGCTCGACGAGATGTACGGGAAGTGGCACTTCTTCCGCAACTTCCTGTCCAACGTCGCCATGACGCTGGCCAAGACCGACCTGCGGATCGCCCGCCACTACGTCGAGCAGCTGGTGCCGGGCGAGTTGCGGCACGTCTTCGACCAGATCGTCGCCGAGCACGAGCTGACGCTGCGGGAGGTGCTGCGGCTGACCGGCGAGTCCGAGCTGCTGGAGCACAACGAGGTCCTGAAGCAGACCTTCACCGTCCGCGACGCCTACCTCGACCCGATCTCCTACCTGCAGGTGGCGCTGCTGCGCCGCCAGCGCGAGGAGGTCGCCCACGGCCGCCCCGAGGACCCGCTGCGGGCCCGCGCGCTGCTGCTGACCGTCAACGGCATCGCGGCCGGCCTGCGCAACACCGGCTGACGCACCGAAACAGCGAGGTCCGCTCCGCGGGGGAACTCCCCGGCGGAACGGACCTCGTCCGTTTGTGGACTCCCGCTAGGCCTTCTTGCGCTTGCGCAGCCAGGTCGCCGCACCGCCGGCCACCACCACCAGGCCGCCGCCGACGGCGTACACGCCGGCCGAGCCGACGGAGCCGGTGGGCGGGGCGAGCTTGGCCGCGGCCGGCTCGGGGGTGACCGCGACGACAGGCTCGGCGGCCAGCGCCGGCGCAGCGGCCCATCCTCCGGCGGCCAGGCACAGCACGGTGCCACCGACGACCTTGCCCACACGCTTCGAGCGGATCACGCTCCATACCCCCAGTGACGGCACTTCAATCCTTGCACCGGGTCCGACGGTATCCGATTCCTGGCGTGTTCTGACCACCAGTCAGCTTCCACGAGGCAAGCGTTGCATGAATGTTGTGTACGGAGGGTGGTCGAAGCAGGTCAGGAGTTGTAGTTCTGCTGTGCGCGCTCCAGGCCGTCGGCGAGCAGTGCCTCGACGGCGTCCGCGGAGCGGTCGACGAACCAGTCGAGGTCCTTGCGCTCGGTGGACGAGAAGTCCTTGAGCACGAAGTCCGCGACCTCCATCCGGCCGGGCGGGCGGCCGATGCCGCAGCGCACCCGGTGGTAGTCGGGGCCGAGCGACTTGGTGATCGACTTCAGTCCGTTGTGGCCGTTGTCGCCGCCGCCGAGCTTGATCCGCAACGCCGCGTAGTCGAGGTCGAGTTCGTCGTGGACGGCGATGATCGCTGAGGCGGGCACCTTGTAGAAGTCGCGCAGTGCGGTGACCGGACCGCCCGAGAGGTTCATGAAGGTCATCGGCTTGGCGAGGATCGCCCGCTTGCCCGAGAGGCGCCCTTCGGCGACCTGGGCGCGGCTCTTGTGGGCCTTGAACTTGGCGCCCATCCGCTGGGCCAGCAGGTCGGCCACCATGAAGCCGATGTTGTGCCGGTTGCGGGCGTAGCCCTCGCCGGGGTTGCCGAGGCCCACCACCAGCCAGGGGCCGTCGTACTCGCTCATGCCGCTCCTCACGCGGGTGTCGTTGCGTCGTCCATCATCCCGGACATGCCGCTGCCCCGGCCGCCCGCACGAAGCGGAAGGCGGCCGGGGCAGCGACGGAGAGATCGCGAGGATCAGGCCTCGACAGCGGCCTCTTCGCCCTCGACGGCCTCGGTCTCGGCCTCTTCCTCGGTGGCCTCGGGGGCCTGGGCGCCGATGACCTGCAGCACGACGGCGTCGGCCTCGACGGCCAGCGCGACGCCGGCCGGCAGGGCGATGTCACCGGCGGTGATGGAGGCGCCGGCCTCCAGGCCCTCGATCGAGACGGTGACCGACTCGGGCAGGTGGGTGGCCTCGGCCTCGATCGGGAGCGCGTTCAGCACGTGCTCGACCAGGTTGCCGCCGGGGGCCAGCTCGCCCTCGGTGTGGACCGGGATCTCGACGGTGACCTTCTCGCCACGCTTGACCAGCAGCAGGTCGACGTGCTCGATGGAGCGCTTGATGGCCTCGCGCTGGACGGCCTTCGGCAGCACGTACTCGTCCTTGCCGTCGATCGGCAGGACCAGCAGGGCGTTCGGGGTCTTCAGGGCCATCATCAGGTCGTGGCCGGGCAGGTTCAGGTGAACCGGGGCGTGGCCGTGGCCGTAGACGACACCGGGGACGAAGCCGGCGCGACGGGCGCGACGGGCGGCACCCTTGCCGAACTCGGTGCGGGACTCAGCGGCGATGCGGATCTCGGACACGACTGCACTCCTCGGAAATGCGCAGGGGTGCAGGAACGACAGAACCGCCGGGCCACACCCTCAATAACGTTTGGGGGGACACTCGGCGGTTCGATCAAAGCGCATCGTTCTCGCGCGTCGATCACGGAGCACCGAAAACGGGCATCCCTCGCCGAGCAGTCTCCCCAGACTAACCGGGCGGTGGCGCGGACGTGAAATCGGCCCCCGGTTCCAGGCGGAACCGGGGGCCGATCAAGGGGCTGACAAGGGGTCAGCGCCCGCGAGAGGTCAGTGCACGCCCTCGAACAGGCTGGTGACCGAGCCGTCCTCGAACACCTCGCGCACGGCGGCGGCGATCGACGGGGCGATCGACAGCGTGGTGATCTTGTCCATCTGGAGCTCGGCCGGGGTCGGCAGCGTGTTGGTGAACACGAACTCGCTGACCCGGGAGTTCTTCAGCCGGTCCGCGGCGGGGCCGGAGAGCACGCCGTGGGTGGCGGCCACGATGACGTCGGCGGCGCCGGCGTCGAACAGCGCGTCGGCGGCGGCGCAGATGGTGCCGGCGGTGTCGATCATGTCGTCGACCAGGACGCAGGTGCGGCCGCGGACGTCACCGACCACCTCGGCGGAGAGGATGGTGTTGGCCTGCGTCATGTCGCGGCGCTTGTGGATGATCGCCAGCGGGGCGTCCAGGCGGTCGCACCACTGGTCGGCGACCTTCACCCGGCCGGCGTCCGGCGAGACGATGGTCAGCTTGGACCGGTCGGCGACCCGGTCGCCGACGTAGTCGGCGAGCATCGGCAGCGCGAACAGGTGGTCGACCGGGCCGTCGAAGAAGCCCTGGATCTGCGCGGTGTGCAGGTCCACGGCCATCAGGCGGTCGGCACCGGCCTGGCGCAGCAGGTCGGCCACCAGGCGGGCCGAGATGGGCTCGCGGCCGAGGTGCTTCTTGTCCTGCCGGGCGTAGCCGTAGAACGGGAGGATCGCGGTGATGCTGCGGGCCGACGCGCGCTTCAGCGCGTCGATCATGATCAGCTGCTCCATGATCCACTGGTTGATCGGAGCCGTGTGGCTCTGGATCACGAAGCAGTCGGCGCCGCGCGCGGAGTCCAGGAAGCGGACGTAGATCTCGCCGTTGGCGAAGTCCAGGGCCTTGGTCGGGACGAGTTCGGTGCCCAGCGAGCGGGCAACCTCCTCGGCAAGTTCCGGGTGGGCTCGACCGGAGAAGAGTTTGAGCTTCTTCTCACCGGAGGTCGTGATCCCGCTCACTGCACCGTCTCCTCGTGTATTTGCCACTCTGAGTGAGTACGCCGAGGCACGGCCCAGCAGGCCCGATGGCGCACGTATGTACTTCAGGTTACGCGCCCCGGACCGTGACCGACGGCCGGGGACCTCCGTTCAAGATCCCCGGCCGTCCGGTCCGGCTACTCCGGCGAGGACGCCTCGGCGGCGGCGCGGGCGGACGCCGAACCGGGCCGCTTCCGCTCAACCCAGCCTGCGATGTTGCGCTGCTGGGCCCGCGCGACGGCCAGCGAACCGGCCGGGACGTCGTTGGTGATCACGGATCCGGCGGCGGTGTAGGAGCCGTCACCGATCGTCACCGGGGCGATGAACATGTTGTCGGAACCCGTGCGGCAGTGGGCTCCGATGACCGTGCGGTGCTTGTTCACACCGTCGTAGTTCACTGTGACCGACGCCGCACCCACGTTGGTGCCCTCACCGATCGAGGCGTCCCCGATGTACGACAGGTGGGGCACCTTCGCGCCCTCGGCCAGCTGGGAGTTCTTGATCTCCACGTAGGTGCCGGCCTTCGCCTTCCGGGCCAGCACGGTGCCCGGCCGCAGGTACGCGTACGGGCCGACCGAGGCCTCCGGGCCGATCTCGGCGCGCTCCGCCGTGGTGTTGCTCACACGGGCGCCCGCGCCGACCGAGGTGTCGGTCAGCGTGGTGTTCGGGCCGACCTCGCAGCCCTCGCCCAGGTGGGTCGCGCCGAGCAGCTGGGTACCGGGGTGCACCAGCGCGTCCGGCTCGTAGCCGACCTGGACGTCCATCCAGGTGGTGGCCGGGTCGACCACCGTCACGCCGGCCCGCATCGCGCGCTCCAGCAGCCGGTCGTTGAGCAGGCGGCGGGCCTCGGCCAGCTGCACCCGGTCGTTGATGCCGACGATCTCGCGGTGGTCGGCGGCCACCACCGCACCCACCCGGTGGCCCTCGCGGCGCAGGATCTCCAGGGTGTCGGTCAGGTACTCCTCGCCCTGCGAGTTGTCGGTGCCGACCAGCGACAGCGCGTGCGCCAGCAGCTTGGCGTCGAACGCGAACACCCCGGAGTTGATCTCGTTGACCGCCAGCTGTTCGGGGCTGGCGTCCTTGTGCTCGACGATCGCCGCGACCGCGCCGTCGCTCTCGCGCAGGATCCGCCCGTAGCCGGTGGCGTCGGGGACGAGGGCGGTCAGCACGGTGACGCCGTTGCCCTGCTCGGCGTGCGCGGCGGCCAGCGCGGACAGCGTGCCGCCGGTCAGCAGCGGGGCGTCGCCGGTGGTGACCAGCACGGTGCCGTCCAGCTCCACGCCGTCGGCGGCCAGCGCCTGCAGCGCGGTGCGCACCGCGTGGCCGGTGCCGAGCTGCTCGGTCTGCACGACGGGGCGGGCCGCCGGGTAATGCTCTGCCAGGTGCGCCTGCACCAGCTCGCGCAGGTGGCCGATCACCACCAGCAGCTGACGGGGCGTCAACTCCTGGGCGGCGGACACCGCGTGACCCACCAGGGAACGGCCGCAGATCTCGTGCAGCACCTTCGGCAGGGCCTTGGACTTCATCCGCGTACCGCCCCCGGCGGCGAGCACGATCACGGCAGCGGGCTGGTTTGCACTCACGCGGGAAGACTCCTCGGTCGATGCGGGGTGAGGGTGCACCGAGAATACCGAGACGAGACGGGCGGAAAACGACCGAAACGGTCGTGGAGGCTCCGCCGCTAGGATTCGAACCCAGACAAAGGCCTCCAAAGGGCCCTGTGCTGCCATTACACCACGGCGGAAAGGCGCGGTTGCCGCGCCCAGCACAGCCTACGGGTTGACGGCCCGTAGCTCCACCACCTTCCGCGAAGCACACGAACGACACACCCGACTCGGGTGGCCGTCCTGCCGGAATCCGACGGACGAACACCGCGACACGTCCGCGCGCGAGCCTTCCGCTTACCGCCGTCCGATACCTACGATGCCGTAGGTTACGGAAACGTAGGTATCCGCTGGCACCACCCTCCTCCCCCGGGAAGCGCCATGACCATCCAGGCCGGGCAGGCGCCGCCGAGCGCCGCCGAGGACCTTCTCCCCCGTCTGTCCGCCACCAGGGGTGGCGAGAAACAGGGCCCCGCAGAACGAATCACCCTCGCCCTGTTCATCGCGGTGCCGTTCCTGGCCCTGCTGGCCGCCGTCCCGATCGCCTGGGGCTGGGGCCTGTCCTGGCTGGACGCCGGCCTCGCCGTCGCCATGTACTTCCTCACCTGCCACGGCATCACCATCGGCTACCACCGCTACTTCACCCACAGCGCGTTCAAGGCCAAGCGGCCGCTGCGCATCGGCCTCGCCGTGCTCGGCTCGTTCGCCGTCGAGGGCCCGCTGGTGCGCTGGGTCGCCGACCACCGCAGGCACCACCGCTTCTCCGACAAGGAGGGCGACCCGCACTCCCCGTGGCGTTACGGCGAGAGCGTGCCCGCCCTGCTCAAGGGCCTGTGGTGGGCGCACATGGGCTGGATGTTCGACGAGGAGCAGACCCCGCAGCTCAAGTACGCGCCCGACCTGGTCCGCGACCCGGCCATGAGGCGCATCTCCCGGCTGTTCTGGCTCTGGACGACGCTCTCGCTGGCGCTGCCCGCGGTGATCGGCGGCCTGGCCACCTGGAGCTGGCAGGGCGCGCTGTCCGCCTTCTTCTGGGGCTCGCTGGTCCGGGTCGCCCTGCTGCACCACGTCACCTGGTCGGTCAACTCGATCTGCCACGCGGTCGGTTCACGCCCCTTCAAGTCCCGCGACAAGTCCGGCAACGTGTGGTGGCTGGCCGTACTGTCCTGCGGCGAGTCCTGGCACAACCTGCACCACGCCGACCCCACCTCGGCCCGGCACGGCGTTCTGCGCGGCCAGGTCGACTCCTCGGCGCGGGTCATCCGCTGGTTCGAGAAGGCGGGCTGGGCCACCGACGTCCGCTGGCCGGGTGCGGAGCGGATCGCCGCCCGCCGCGCCGCATGAGGCAGCGCCTGCAGCATGATGGAGGGGTGAACGGGACCAACGGAGACAGCGCCGGCCATCAGCAGCCTTCGCGGCGCGGCGCGGCCCGCGGCGCCGCCGCGAAGACAAGTGGCCGGGTGCGGATGACCGGCAAGCAGCGCCGCGAGCAGCTGCTGGAGATCGGCCGAACGGTCTTCGCCGAACGCGGCTACGACGGCACCTCGGTGGAGGAGATCGCCGAACGCGCCGGGGTCTCCAAGCCGGTCGTCTACGAGCACTTCGGCGGCAAGGAGGGCCTGTACGCCGTGGTCGTCGACCGCGAGATGCAGCTCCTGCTGGACATGGTCACCGGCGCGCTCACCGGCGGGCACTCCCGGGAGCTGCTGGAGCAGGCCGCGTTCGCGCTGATGGACTACATCGACACCTCCACGGACGGCTTCAAGATCCTGGTCCGGGACTCGCCGGTGGCCCAGTCCACCGGCTCGTTCGCCTCGCTGATCAGCGACATCGCCACCCAGGTCGAGGACATCCTCGGCCTGGAGTTCAAGTCCCGCGGCTTCGACGCCCGACTGGCGCCGATGTACTCGCAGATGCTGGTCGGCATGGTGGCGCTGACCGGCCAGTGGTGGCTGGAAGTGCGCAAGCCCGCCAAGGCGGAGGTCGCCGCCCACCTGGTCAACCTCGCCTGGCACGGCCTGGAGGGCCTGGAACGGCACCCCAAGCTGGTCGGGGACCGCAAGAACTGACCGGCCCGGCCCCGTCACCGGGGCCACCGGGCCGTCCCGCACGACAGGAGAACCCGTTGACGGTCTTCCTGCTGGCCCTCGGCGCGGCCTGCTGCCTCGGACTCGGCTTCGTCCTGCAGCAGCACGCCGCCCAGCGCGCCCCCAAGGGCGACATGCTCCGCTGGCGGCTGCTGCTCGACCTGATGCGGATGCCCGACTGGCTGCTCGGCATCGGATTCATGATCGCCGGGCAGGTGCTGTCCGCGCTGGCGCTCAGCCAGGGCGAGGTCACCCTGGTCGAGCCGCTGCTGGCCACCAACCTGGTCTGGGCGATGCTGCTGGCCCGCCGGATCACCGGCACCCGGCTGGGCCGCTCCGGCTGGATCGGCGTCGCCCTGATCGCGCTCGGCGTCACCGCGTTCATCGCCGCCGGACAGCCCCAGGGCGGCGGCCCCGGCGTCGGACCGGTGCGGCAGTGGCTGGTCATCGGCACCGTCGCCGGCCTCGCCCTGCTGCTGGTCTCGGTGGCCCGCCGCCTCCCCCTGTTCGAGGAGGCCACCCTGCTCGCGCTGGCCGCCGGCCTGCTCTACGGCCTCCAGGACGCCCTCACCCGCTCCACCTTCGACCTGATCGACCAGCACGGCGCCACCGCCGCGTTCGCCTCCTGGCAGCCGTACACCGTGATCGGCATCGGCGTGGTCGGGCTGCTGCTGGTGCAGTCCGCGTTCGAGGCCGCGCCGCTGCGGATGTCGCTGCCCGCGCTCACCGCCGCCCAGCCGCTGGCCGGCATCGCCTGCGCGGTCGGATTCCTCGGCGACCGGGTCCGGATCACCCCCGCCGCGCTGGCCTGGCAGAGCGCCGGGATGGCCGCGATCGTGGTCGGCGTGGTGGTCCTCGGCCGCCACCCGGCCCTGCCCAGCGCGAAGTGACCCTCCCTCAGCGCCTGACCGCCACCGCGAACACCCGGCGGAACGGGAACACCGTGCCGTACTCGCTCGCCGGGTACGCCTCGCGCAGCAGCGCCCCGTACTCCGCCAGGAACGCCTGCCGCTCGCCCGGATCGGGCAGCCGCTCCAGCACCGGGCGCAGCGCGGTGCCCTTGACCCACTCCAGCACCGGGCCCGGCCCCTGCAGCACCGTCAGGTACGTGGTCTCCCAGACGTCCGCCGTGCAGCCCGCGGCCAGCAGCGCCTCCAGGTAACGCGCCGGGGCGTGGCAGGACGCGTCCGGGCGGACGGTGCCCAGCCGCTCGCGCCAGCGGGCGCTCTGCCTCAGCTCGGCGAGCAGGGTGTGGCTGGGGGCGGCGAAGTTGCCGGGCAGCTGGAAGGCGATCACCCCGCCGGGGCGCAGCGCCGCCGCCCAGCGCGGCAGCAGGGCGAGGTGGTCGGCGGTCGGGGTGTCCATCCAGTGCAGGGCGGCGTTGGACGCGATCAGGTCGGGCCGCTCGGGCGCGGGGTCGTACGCGGTGACGTCCTGCAGCCGGTACTCGGCGGTGGGCTCGCCGGTGGCCCGGGCGGTCTCCAGCAGGGCGGGCGAGGTGTCCAGGCCGAGCAGGCGGGCCTCGGGCCAGCGGCGGCGCAGCACGGCGGTGGAGTTGCCGGGGCCGCAGCCGAGGTCCAGCACGGTGGGGCGGGGCGGGAGTTCGGGGACCCGGGCGAGCAGTTCATTGAGCGGCCGGATGCGTTCCTCCGCGTAGCGCAGGTACTGGTGGGCGTCCCAGTCGGCGGGCATGGCGAACCTCCAGAAGTATCTCGACGTCAAGATATCTTTCGGACGCCGAGCGTTCCTTTGTTATCTCTTGATGTCAAGAGACTTCACATCGACACATCCCCCGATACACTGATCGTCATGGAGGACGAGGTCGACCGCCTGGTCGCAGCATGGCGCCGAGAGCGCCCCGACCTCGACGTGGAGCCCCTTGAGGTCCTCAGTCGGGTGAGCCGACTCGCCCGCCACCTGGACCGCGCCCGCCGCACCGCGTTCGCCGAGCACGGCCTCGAACCCTGGGAATTCGACGTCCTCACCGCCCTGCGCCGGGCCGGAGACCCCTACCAGCTCTCCCCCGGCCAGCTCCTCACCCAGACCCTGGTCACCTCCGGCACCATGACCAACCGCATCGACCGCCTCACCACCAAGGGCCTGGTCGTCCGCCTCCCCGACCCCGACGACCGCCGCGGCGTCCTCGTCCGCCTCACCGACGCCGGCCGCGACAAGGCCGACCAGGCCCTGGCCGGCCTCCTCGCCCACGAACGCGAGATCCTCGCGCAGCTGGCACCCGCCCGGCGCGCCGAACTCGCGTCCCTGCTCCGCCAGTTGGTCATCCCCTTCGACCGGGCAGGTTGATTTTCGAGGGGCCGGAAGATCGGCTCTTCAGGGGCCCGGGGAACGGCGGGGCCAAGTCTGCGGTTGATCAACAGGGCCCTGGGCGTGCATACGTTTTAGGCCTCCCGGTACCTCAAGACACCCGAAGCAGCACGACCGCATCGCAAGGTTCGACCATCCGCAGTCCCGGCCTCGCCGTTCCCCGAGCCCCTGGTGGCGCAGCCCTCCGAAAACTCAGAAGCCGTCCGGATACAGGGCCGAGAGCGCCGGAGGCTTGTCCGGGGCGCTCTTGTAGCCGGGCAGCAGCGCAGCCAAGCAGTCGCGAACCGCAGGATCCTCGTTGCCCGTCGCGGCCCCGTACAACGCGGTGAGGCCCCCCGCCAGGTCCTCGACGCCGGTCGCGTTCGCCGCCGTCGCGTAGATCCGCGGGTGCGCGGTGGGAAGCCGTTCCTCGGTGTCGGAGAACAGCGCCTCGTTGAGTTTCTCGCCCGCCCGCAGCCCGGTGTACCGGATCTCGACCTCCGCCGCGTCCAGCTGAACCTGTTCCGCGAAGTTGTGGACCAGGTCCACGATCCGCACCGGTTCCCCCATGTCGAGGACGAAGACCTCGCCGCCCTCGGCCATCCGTCCGGCCTCCAGGACCAGGCCGACGGCCTCCTCGATGGTCATGAAGAACCGGGTGACGTCGGGGTGGGTGACCGTCACCGGCCCGCCGCTGCGCAGTTGTTCCTCCAGGACGGACAGCAGCGAGCCGCGGGAGCCGAGGACGTTGCCGAAGCGGACCGCGGCGAACACGCCGGTGCCGAGGTTGCGGGCGTCCCTCGCGTTGGCCTGGACGATCAGCTCGGCGAGACGCTTGCTCGCGCCGAGGACGGAGGTGGGGTCGGCGGCCTTGTCGGTGGAGATCAGGACGAAGCGTTCGACGCCGGTGGCGAGCGCGGCCTCGACCAGGTGGTCGGTGCCGAGGACATTGGACTTGACGGCCTCGCTGGGGTGGCGTTCCAGCAGCGGCAGGTGCTTGTGCGCCGCGGCGTGGAAGACGACCTCGGGGCGCAGGTCGCGGAAGATCTGCTGGATCCGCGGGCGGTCCCGGATGTCGGCGATCACCAGGGACTCGTCGGTGAGCAACGCCTCGCCCCAGATGTCGAGTTGGAGCCGGTGCAGGTTGGATTCGTCGTGGTCGAGCATGTACAGCGCGGCGGGGCCGAACGCCTGGACCTGGCGGCACAGTTCGCTGCCGATGGAGCCGCCCGCGCCGGTCACCAGGACCCGGCGGCCCTCGATCACGGTACGGACGTCGGGCGAGACGACGTGGACCTCGTGCCGGCCGATCAGCCGGTTGACGTCCAGGGTGCGCAGGTCGGAGCCGACCACGGCGCGGCGCAGCGCGGACAGGAAGGACGGCAGGTAGCGGACGGCCGCGCCGGCCGCCGCGGCGGCGGTGGCGAGTTCCCGGACGCGCTGGTGCGGCAGGCCGGGGATGGCGAGGACGACCACCTGGGCGCGGTGGGCGAGGGCGTGGCGGGTGAGGTCGGCGAGCGGGCCGAGGACGGGGCGGCCGGAGACGTGCCGGCCGGCCTTGGCGGGGTCGTCGTCCAGTACCCCGACGGGGGTGAGGCCGAACTCGGGGGTCCGGTCCAGGTCGCGGACCAGTGCCGTGCCGGCCGCGCCGGCCCCGACGACCAGGGTGCGCAGGCCGGCCGAGCCGTAGCGCTGCTCGGGGATGCGGGTGCGGGCGCGGGCTGCGTGCGGGCGTGCGGAAGCGCGGTGCGGCAACATCTGACCTCCGGTCTCGCTGACTCACGGAGTGGAAACCTGCTCGGAAGGCGGGGCTCGTTCAGCCCGCGCCGGGGCCTGCGGTCGAGGCGACGGTCGGCGGTGGGGCGGGGGCGGGCACGATAGGCGGCCCGGGCGGCTCGGAGGGGGCGATCCCGGCACGGCGGGCGACGGCGACCGCCGCGAGCGTGGAGTGCACCCCGAGCTTGCCCAGGACGTTCTGCATGTGGGTGCGGACGGTGTGCGGGGAGAGGAACAGCCGCTCGGCCACCGCCTGCCTGCCCAGGCCCGCGACCATGCAGCGCAGCACCTCCTCCTCGCGGGGGGTGAGCGCGGCGACCAGGCGTTCGCTCTCCGAGCGGTCCCGGCGGGCGGAGGTGAGTTCGCGGACCACCCCGGTCAGCAGGGCGGGCGGCAGGTGGGTCTCGTCGCGCAGCACGCCGCGGATCACGGCCATCAGCGCGCCCAGCGAACTTTCTCGTGCCACCCAGCCGTTGGCGCCGGCTTGCAGGGCGCGGACGGCCCGTTGCGGGTCGTCGGCGACGGCCAGCATCACGGCCCGCAGCGTCGGGTGGGCCCGGCAGGCCCGGCCGACCAGGGCGATCCCGTCGCCCGGTCGCATCCCGTCGGCGGGCGGCCGGGCGGCGGCCGGTGGGCGCGTCAACTGTCCGGCGGCGAGCCGCTGTTGGGGCACTCCGAGGTGGTGACGGGGTGGTGGTGCCGGGGCGGCGCCGAGGTCGGCGTCGACCAGCAGCACGTCGTACGGGCGGCGTTCGGCCGCCGCCCGTTCCAGCGCGCGTTCGGCCGCGGCGGCGCTGCCGGCCGCCCCGACGTCCACATCGGGCTCGGCGGCGAGCGCCGTGGCGAGTGCCTCGGCGAAAATACGGTGGCCGTCGACCACCAGGACGCGAATCCGCCCCATCGTCCTGCCCCCCTGCTCCTGGCCCGACCCCCACCGGTGCCTCAATCAGCGTACGGGCGGCCGCCCGTACGGCGTGGGGATTTGGTGAAGTTCCTGTACGCAGAGACTTCGGGGGTCGGAGTCGGGCCGGGAGCGGGGCTGGTCAGGCGCGGTGGGCGAGGGTGAATTCCCAGGCGTCGGCAACGATCCGGTCGAGCTCGGGGTGCTTCGGCGCCCAGCCGAGGGCCTCCCGGGCCCGGTCCGCGGCGGCCACCAGCACCGCCGGGTCGCCCGCGCGGCGGCCGGCGAACTGCACCGGGATCTCCCGGCCGGTGACCCGCTTGACCGACTCGATCACCTCGCGCACCGAGAAGCCGGTGCCGTTGCCGAGGTTGCAGATCAGGTGCTCGCCGGGCTTGGCGGCGTCCAGCGCCAGCAGGTGCGCCTCGGCCAGGTCGGCGATGTGGATGTAGTCGCGGATGCAGGTGCCGTCCGGGGTCGGGTAGTCCTCGCCGAACACCGCGATGTGCGGGCGCTGCCCGAGCGCGGCCTGGAACACCAGCGGGATCAGGTGCGACTCCGGCTCGTGCCGCTCGCCGTAACGGCCGTACGCCCCGGCCACGTTGAAGTACCGCAGGCTGACGGCGGCCAGGCCGTGAGCGATCGCCTCGGAGGTGATCAGGTGGTCCACGGCGAGCTTGGTGGCACCGTAGGCGTTGGTCGGCGAGGTGCGCGCGGTCTCCTTGATCGGCACCTCCTCCGGCTCGCCGTACACGGCCGCGGTCGAGGAGAACACCAGCTTGCCGACGCCGGCCTTGCGCATCGCCGACACCAGCTCCAGCGAGCCGGCCACGTTGTTGCGCCAGTACTTCTCCGGGTCCGCCACCGACTCGCCGACCTGCGAGGACGCGGCGAAGTGCAGCACCCCGTCGAAGGACGCGTCGAGCACGTCGGAAGCGTCCTGGATCCGGCCGCGGACGAACTCCGCACCGTCCGGCACGGCCTCCGCGAAACCGGTCGACAGGTCGTCCAGCACCGTCACCCGGTGCCCCGCCTCCAGCAGGTGCGCCGCCACCACGCTGCCCACGTAGCCGGCTCCGCCTGTGACCAGGTACTTGCTCATGCCCTCGACCTCCGCAACACTCGGTGTTCCTCGCTCGGAGCATATGGCACTTGACTAAACGGCCGGTCTGACCGCCCAGTGGGAGTCGCGCCCGCTGAGCGCCAGCAGCGCCTCGAACGCGTCGTCACCGGCGTAGCCGACCGGCTCCGCGAACATCCCCATCGCCCCGACCGGGCCCCGGTCCGCCCGGGTCGCGAACCTCGCCGCCCGCAGCGGCCTGACGGTGCGCGGCCTGCAACGCCTGTTCGCCGCCCGGGTGGGCGTCCCCCGAAGTGGGTGATCCTGCGCTACCGGATCCACGAGGCCCTGGAGGCGGCGCAGCGCCCGGGCGCCCCGGACTGGTCCCGGCTCGCCGCCGAGCTCGGCTACCGCGACCACGCGCACCTGACCCGCGAGTTCACCCGCACCGTCGGCGTCCCGCCCCCTGCCTACGCGGCGCGCTGAACACCGCTGCAACTCAGGCCAGTTGATCCAGCATGCCGGTCCGCGCGGCCAGCGCGGCGGCCTCCAGCCGGGAGCGGGCGCCGAGCTTGGTCAGCACCCGCTGGACGTGCGTGCGCGCCGTGGACGGGGCGATCCGCATCGCGGCGGCGATCGCCGCGGTGTCCTCGCCGTCGGCGATCCGGCCCAGCACCTGCACCTCGCGGCGGGTCAGCAGCCGCAGCAGCCGCACCGCCTCGTCGTCGGGCTCGACGACCGGCCACAGCAGGTGCTCGAACGCGGCACGCAGCACCTCGACCGCGACGGCCGCCTCCCCCGCCCGGACCCGGGCGATCGCCCGGTCCACCACGTCGATCCGCTCGTCGCTGCGCACGTAGCCCGCCGCACCGGCGGCGAACGCGGCCGCGACCCGGCCGGGCGCGCTCAGCGGCCCCAGCACTACCACGGCGATCTCCGGCCGGTCGCGGCGCAGCCGGCGCAGCACGTCGAACGGGTCGTCCGGGCCGGCGGCCGTCCCGAGTAAGCACACCTCGGGGCGCCGCCCGACGACCAGGTCGAGCACCGAGCCGCACGGCGAACCCACGCCGAGCACCCGGTGGCCGCGCTGTTGCAGGGCGGTGCCCAGGGCTTCGGCCATCAGCCGGTGATCGTCCGCCACTACGAGCCGCACGCTCATGCCGCCCCCTCCCCGGTTCGGCAGGACAGACGCACCATCACAGCGCATTCGTGCGCGGGCCGCCAGGGGACGTACCGAAAAACCGCCGTCGCGGTTTGGCCAAGAGTCGGGAAACGGGCAAACGCCGAAGGCCCCGCCGAGTGGCGGGGCCTTCGTCTGCTGAGCCCCCATGCGGAATCGAACCGCAGACCTTCTCCTTACCATGGAGACGCTCTACCGACTGAGCTATAGGGGCTTGTTGCTCCGGGTTCCTTGCGGTTCCCCTTGCGACGAGGAAGACATTACATGGTCGGCGGACCGGTTGGGAAATCAGCTTCGACCAGGTGGGCGGGCTAAACTGCCCGAGAAGACCCGATCTGCTCTGCAATGTCGCCCAGCAGCCGCGAACTCCCGTTCAGCGAAAGCGCGTGATCCCGTGTCAGCCCCCGGCCGCAGTCGTGCTTCCTCCGACCGTTCCGCCTGGTGGGCGCTGGCCCTGCGGCCGGCCCGGCCGCCGGTGCCGTGGCGGCCGATGGTGCGGGCGGCGCTCGGGATGGCGGTGCCGCTGTCGGCGGGCCTGCTGTTCGGCCGCCTGGACCTGGGCGTCTTCGCGGGGCTGGGCGCGATGCACGCCACCATGAACGACCGGGTGGAGCCGCTGCGGCTGCGCGCCCCGCGGATCGCGCTGGCGCTGACCGCCTCCACCACCGGCATGCTGATCGGCGCGGCGCTCCAGCACCTCGGCGCGGGCGGCCTGCTGGTCGGCATCGCGCTGACCCTGATCGGCTTCGCCGGCGGCGCCCTGTCCGCGACCGGCCCGCGCGGCTCGGCAGCCGGGATGCTGCTGCTGGTCTCGGCCTCGCTCGGCGGCGGCATGGCGCTGCCCCACCCGTGGTGGGCGGCGCCCGCGATGATGCCGTGCGGCGCGGCGCTGGTCCTGCTGCTGGGCCTGCGCTACCGCACCGACGTCCGCACCGACCCGCGCACCGTCGCGCTGGCGGAGGTCTACCGGGCGCTCGGCGGCATGCTGGCCGCGGTCGGCACCCCG
This sequence comes from Kitasatospora sp. NPDC004614, assembly GCF_042873675.1. NCBI lineage: Bacteria > Bacillati > Actinomycetota > Actinomycetes > Kitasatosporales > Streptomycetaceae > Kitasatospora > Kitasatospora sp. NPDC004614. The sequence continues at coordinate 127,295 of NZ_JBIALR010000012.1, read as the reverse complement.
GACGGACCGGCGGCCCGCCGGATGCTGACCGGACGCCTCAACCAGATGCAGGACCTGCTGCCGCCGACCCGCCCGGGCCGCCGCGAGTCGGCGCGGCTGCGCTGGCTGCGCCGCTCGTACGAGGCCGCGCTGGGCACCACCGAGGCCGCCGCCGGGCTGCTCTGGGCGTGGCGGCCGGTGCCGCCGGAGCTGGTGGAGTTCCCGGCGGCACTGGCCCGGCAGATCACCGGCGGACCCGAGCCCGCCTACCCGGACTGGCAGCCGGACACCCCGTCCCGGACGGCGTTCGACACGGCGCTGCGGGCCGCCGCCGACACCGTCTCGGGCCGCTGGGCGCCGCTGGACACCGCCGCCCCGCCGCCGCCCGACCCGTGGCGGCTGCGCGCCCGTCTGCTCTCGCCCGGCTCGGTGCGCTACGGCCTGCGGGTCGCGCTGTGCGTGGCGGTCGCCGAGGCGGCCGTCAACGCGCTGACGCTGAGCCGCAGTTACTGGGTGCCGCTGACGGTGGCGTTCGTCCTGAAGCCGGATCTGGGCTCGGTGTTCCATCGGGCCGTCAGCCGGGTGCTGGGCACCGTACTCGGCATCGCGGCGACGGCGGTCCTGCTGGCCGTCACCACGGAGTCCTGGGCGCTGAGCGTCGCGGTGTCGCTGTGCGTGGCGCTGCTGCCGTACTCGACGGCCGCGCACTACGGGCTGAACACCGCCGTGATGACGCCGGTGGCACTGATCCTGGTGCAGCTCGGCGGGGAGAGCGGCGCCGCCGAGTTCTGGCCGCGGGTCCTGGACACCACGCTGGCCAGCGCGATCGTGCTGGTCTTCGGCTACCTGCTGTGGCCCGAACGCGCCCCGCACCGGATCGAGCCCGGCATCGTCAAGGCCGCCGCCACCGTCCACGAGTACCTGGCCGCGGTGGCCCGGGTCGAACCCGTCGCCGAGGTGTGGCTGCGCCGCACCGCCTACCGGGCACTGGCCGACGCCCGCCGCCAGGTCGACCTGGGCCTGGCCGAACCCCCGCCCGCCGGACGCCTCGCCGAGGAGTGGCTGCCCGCCACCTCCGCACTGGAACGGCTGGCCGGCGCGGTCGCCGCGTACGCCGCCCAACTCCGTTACGGCGGACGGGAACCCGAACCGGAGGTGATCGAACGCGTCCTGCACTCGCTGGACCGCCTCACCGACGCCGCCCGCGCCCACCACCCGCCGTCCGGCCGCGCCGCCCGCCCGACCGGCCCGCACGACCCGACCCGCAGCGCACTGGCCCGGGCCGCGGACGAACTGGACGTCCTGCTCGGCTGACCCGCGAGGGCCGCGCACCGCGGGTGCGCGGCCCTCGCCGGGCTCAGACCCGCTCGGCCAGCTCCAGCCAGCCCATCTCCAGCTCCTCCTTCTCCTCGCGGACCTTGCGCAGCTGCGCGTCCAGCTCGGCGACCTTGGAGAAGTCGGCGGCGTGCTCGGCGAGTTGGGCGTGCAGCTTGGACTCCTGCTGGTCCAGCTTGGCGATCTGCCGCTCCAGCTTCTGCATCTCCTTCTTCGCCGCCCGCAGGTCGCCCGCCGACAGGCCGGAGGTCTCCGCGGCGGCCGGGATCTGCGCGGCCGCGGCCGCGGCGGCGGCCTCCGCCATCGCGGTGCGGCGCTCCAGGTACTCGTCGACGCCGTTCGGCAGCATCCGCATCCGGCGGTCGCCGAGCAGCGCGTACGAGGTGTCGGTGGTCCGCTCGATGAAGAACCGGTCGTGGCTGATCACGATCATCGAGCCGGGCCAGCCGTCGAGCAGGTCCTCCAGCTGGTTGAGGGTCTCGATGTCCAGGTCGTTGGTCGGCTCGTCCAGGAACAGCACGTTCGGCTCGTCCATCAGCAGCCGCAGCAGCTGAAGGCGGCGACGCTCACCACCGGACAGGTCGCCGACCGGCGTCCACTGCTTGTCCTTGCCGAAGCCGAACTGCTCGCACAGCTGCCCGGCGCTCATCTCCCGGCCCTTGCCGAGGTCCACCCGGCCACGGATCTGCTCGACCGCCTGCAGCACCCGGGTCTCCGGGTCCAGCTCGGCCACCTCCTGCGAGAGGTACGCCAGGCGCACCGTCTTGCCGACCTTGATCACGCCGCCGGCCGGCTGCACGTCGCCCTCGGTCGCGTACGCGGCCTGCATCGCCCGCAGCAGCGAGGTCTTGCCGGCGCCGTTCACACCCAGCAGACCGATCCGGTCACCCGGGCCGAGCTGCCAGGTCAGCCGCTCCAGCAGCAGCTTCTCGCCCGCCTTGACGGTCACGTCCTCCAGATCGAAGACCGTCCGGCCCAGCCGCGCGTTGGCGAACTTCATCAGCTCGGACTTGTCGCGCGGCTCCGGCACGTCCGCGATCAGCGCGTTCGCCGCCTCGATCCGGTACCGCGGCTTGGACGTCCGGGCCGGGGCACCGCGACGCAGCCACGCCAGCTCCTTGCGGGCCAGGTTCTGCCGCTTCTGCTCCTCCGTCGCCTCGATCCGGGAGCGCTCGGCGCGGGCGAACACGTAGTCCGAGTAACCACCCTCGTACTCGCGGACCTCACCACGCTGAACGTCCCACATCCGGGTGCAGACCTGGTCCAGGAACCACCGGTCGTGGGTGACGCAGACCAGCGCCGACCGGCGGTTCTGCAAGTGCTTCGCCAGCCAGGCGATGCCCTCCACGTCCAGGTGGTTGGTCGGCTCGTCCAGCACGATCAGGTCCGGCTCGCCGAGCAGCAGCTTCGCCAGCGCGATTCGCCTGCGCTCACCACCCGACAGCGGCCCGATCACGGTGTCCAGCCCGTTCGCGAACCCCGGCAGGTCAAGCCCACCGAACAGACCCTGGATGATGTCCCGGATCCGCGCATCGCCCAGCCACTCGTGGTCGGCCCGGTCCGCGATCACCTCGTGCCGGATCGTCGCCGTCGGATCCAGCGAGTCGTGCTGCGTCAGCACCGCCATCTGCAACCCACCGGAGTGGGTGATCCGCCCGCTGTCCGGCTCCTCCAGCTTCGCCAGCATCCGGATCAGCGTGGTCTTGCCGTCACCGTTCCGGCCCACCACACCGATCCGGTCCCCCTCACTGACGCCGAGACTCACCCCGTCCAGCAGGGCCCTGGTGCCGTACACCTTGGTGACGGACTCGATGGTGGCGAGGTTGACGGCCACGAAGCTGCACTCCTGGGGAAGGGGGGTGGAACGAACCCCCAGCCTAGTGCCGTCGAGCAAGCGATCAGGGGCGCGGGGAACTGCGCGACAAGCGCACACCACGTCCGAAACGTCGCGATCACGTGCAAGTCATGGCCCTGCATCGCGATCTTGCCGTTGGGTGCCTTCCGCTTCGCGCAGTTCTCCCCCAGCCCCATGGGGCTGGGAGGTGCCCCCACGCGCCCCTGGTTCGCCTTACCGCGCCCGGTCCAGCAGATCCCGCTGCTCCGCCGTCAGCTCCAGCTCCAGCGCCCCCAAGCTCTCCTCCAGCTGCGCCACCGACGACGCCCCCACCAGCGGAATCACCGGAAGCTCGCCGCCGAGCAGCCACGCCAGCACCACCTGGTTGCGGGTCGCCCCGGTCTCGCGGGCCACCGCATCGAGCGCGGCGAGCCGGGCCGGGGTGCCGGCGTGGTCGAAGGACGGGCCGAGGGGCTTGTCGTCGCGGACGTAGGCGCCGCCGAGCAGCGGGGAGTAGGCGACCAGGGTGAGTTCGGGGCTCTCCTCGAGGTACGCGATCAGGTCGCCCTGGACGGCGGCCTGGTCGCCGTCCTGGCTGAGCAGGCCGGGCCAGTCGCCGCGGCGGCGCAAGTAAGTGTGGCCGTACTGGAGCACCTCGTAGCCGGGCAGCCCGGCCTGCGCAGCGATGTGGCGGGCCCGCTCGACCCGCCAGGACCAGTGGTTGGAGACGCCGAGCAGCCCGACCGTCCCCCCGTTCACGAGCTCCCCGAAGGCGTGCACGGTCTCGGCGAGCGGCACCGCGGTGTCCTCGATGTGCGCGTACAGCAGGTCGAGCTTCTCGACGCCGAGTCGCTTGCGGCTGGCCTCGGACGAGGCGCGGATCACCTCGGCGGACAGGCCCTCTCCGTTCTCGATGAACCCGGTGCCGGGGGCCTTCGGACGGGCGCCGAGCTTGGTGGCGATCACCACCTCGTCGGTGATGCCCCGGCTGGCCCGCCAGCGCCCGAGGACCTCCTCGCTGGTGCCGCCCTGGCTGCCGTCCTGCCAGTACGCGTAGTTGTTGGAGGTGTCGATGAAGGTGCCGCCCGCCTCCACGTACCGGTCCAACACCGCGAAGGAGGTGGCCTCGTCGGTGAGCGTGCCGAACAGCATCGCGCCGAGGCTGAGCACGCTGACCTCGCGACGGGTGCGCGGGTCGGTTCCGATGGTGCGCTTGCGCATCCGGGTTCCCCTCGTCTCCGCGGCCCGCCCGGTGCGGGCCGCGGAGACGAGTCTCGAACCCGGAGCGCGCTCCAGGTCAAGCAGCGGCCCACGCGGGCGCGCGGCCAAGCCGTACCACCGCACAGCGCACGGCGAGCGCCCGGCCTGTTCCTGCCGAGCGGTACCGTGCGAAGAGCACAACGGCGAAGCGGAGAGCCGGAGGTGTGCGATGACGGCAGTGGAGGACCGGCCGCAGATGCTGGTCGAGGAGTTCGAACGCATCGCCCTGGCCGCCGAGCGCGAGGGCGTGCGGATGGAGTTCATCCACGGGCGGATCGGAGTCAAGGCAGCGCCCGACGGCGACCACGACGAGATCATCCGCTGGGTGATGGAGCAGTGCATGCAGCAGCGCCCCGACCTGTGGCTGTACCCCGAACGCGGGCTGCGGGTGGAGACCTGCCGCAAGGGCCACGCCAAGCCGGACGGCGCGCTCGCCCCGAAGGGCGGCTTCGCCGGCCAGGGCGAATGGGCCGACGCCGACCAGGTCGTCATGGTGGTCGAGGTGACCTCGTACGACACCGACACCGACCGCCGCGACCGGGACGAGAAGCCGCGGGCCTACGCGGAGACCAGTATCCCGGTCTATCTCCTCATTGACCGGGACAGCTGCGAAGTGTTGGTCCACAGCGGGCCCGAGGACGGCCAGTGCGTAAGCCTGGTGCGGCGGCCCTTCGGCAAGACCGTCGTGCTGCCCGACCCGGTCGGGATCAGCCTGGACACCGAACCGTTCAAGGCGTGGGTGCGCTGACCACCCTCGCCCCGGGCACCGGCCCGTACGTGGCGTGGGCCGTGCGGCAGGTGCCCGAGGTACGGAGGGTGGTGGCGATGTGGGCGGCGGCGTCGGCGTCCTTGGCGAGGAAGGCGCAGGTGGGGCCGGAGCCGGAGACCAGGGCGGCGAGGGCGCCGGCCTCGGTGCCGGCGTGCAGGGTGTCGGCGAGCGAGGGGCGCAGGGAGACGGCGGCGGCCTGCAGGTCGTTGCTGAGGGCGTCGGCCAGCGCGACGGGGTCGCCGTCGGCGAGGGCGGCGAGCAGGGCGGGGTCGGCGTCGGGGGTGGGCACGTCGTCGATGGTGGCGCCGGTGCCGGACTCCTCGCGGATCCGGTCGCACTCGCGGAACACCGCCGGGGTGGAGAGTCCGCCGTCGGCGACCGCGAACACCCAGTGGAAGGTGCCGGAGACGGGCAGTGCCTCCAGGATCTCTCCGCGTCCCCGGCCCAGCGCGACGCCGCCGAGCAGCGCGAACGGGACGTCGGAGCCGAGCTCGGCGGCCAGCTCCAGCAGGGTCTCCAGCGGGGTGTCCAGGCCCCACAGCGCGTCGCAGGCGACCAGCGCGGCCGCACCGTCGGCGCTGCCGCCGGCCATGCCGCCGGCCACCGGGATGGCCTTGGCGATGTGCAGGTGGACGCCGGGGTCGGCGAGGCCGTGGTGCGCGGCGAGCAGGCGCGCGGCGCGGGCGGCCAGGTTGGTGCCGTCCAGCGGGACGGCGTCCGCGTCGGGGCCGGTGCAGGTCAGGGTGACGCCGTCGGCCGCGGTGGCGGTGACCTCGTCGCCGAGGGCGACGGCGAAGAACACGTTCGCCAGGTCGTGGTAGCCGTCGGGGCGGACCCCGCCGACGCCGAGCTGCACGTTGACCTTGGCGGGCACCCGGACCGTCACCATTACTGTTCCTGCGCCTTCGGCTTGTGCTCGGCGATCGCGGCGAACTGCTCGACCGTCAGCATCTCGCCGCGCAGCGTGTGGTCGATGCCCGCACCGCGCAGCGCCTCCTCGGCGGCGGCGGGCGAGCCGGCCCAGCCGGCCAGCGCGGCCCGCAGGGTCTTGCGGCGCTGCGCGAACGCGGCGTCCACGACGGCGAACACCTCGCGGCGGGTGGCGGTGGTGGACGGCGGGTCGCGGCGGATCAGCGAGACCAGGCCGGAGTCGACGTTCGGCGCGGGCCAGAACACGTTCCGCCCGATCGCGCCGGCCCGCTTCACGTCCGCGTACCAGTTGGCCTTCACGGACGGCACGCCGTACACCTTGTTGCCGGGCTTGGCGGCGAGCCGGTCGGCGACCTCGCTCTGCACCATCACCAGCGTGCGCTCGATGCTCGGGAACGTCTCCAGCATGTGCAGCAGCACCGGCACGGCGACGTTGTACGGCAGGTTCGCCACCAGCGCGGTCGGCGCGGGGCCGGGCAGCTCGGTGACGTCCATCGCGTCGCTCAGCACCAGGTCGAAATTGGCGGCCTTGCCCGGCATCCGGCCCTTGACGGTGTCCGGCAGGTGCCGCGCCAGCAGGGGGTCGATCTCCACCGCCGTCACGTGCCGCGCCACCTCCAGCAGCGCCAGCGTCAGAGACCCGAGCCCCGGCCCGACCTCGACCACCGCGTCCTTCTCCGTCACCTCCGCCGCCCGCACGATCCGCCGCACGGTGTTCCCGTCGATCACGAAGTTCTGCCCGCGCTGCTTCGTCGGCTTCACGCCGAACGCCTCGGCCAGCGCACGAATGTCGGCAGCCCCCAGCAGGTGGCCGTCAGAGGTGGGTTCGGTGGTGCTCACCCGCCAAGGATACGGGGGTCAGAGCTCCACCAACTGCTTGAGATCGATCTCGACCGGGAACGGCAGGTCGGTACGGAGCAGTCCCTCGTGCACGGCGACCGGAAGATAGACGCCCTGCAGCTCGTCACGCCGGAACTCGTGCACGACGGGGAGGTCGTTGTCGCCGCGCTCGACCCGCCAGTAGGACGGGATTCGCTGCTCGGCGTAGATCCCGGGCTTGCTGAAACGGTCTGCCACACGTGAGCCGGGCGACACCACCTCAACGGCCAGAACCACCGACTCGGGCGGAGTGCACTCCAACTCGAAAACGTTCAGGTCGGTCCGGTCGAACACGACGACATCGGGCAGGAGAACGGTGTACTCGTCGATCAGCACACAGCGCTCGGCGTCTGCGACGTAGGGCTCGACCCGAGCCGCTCGAAGCGCCGAGTACAGCTCGTTGCGCACCCGGTCGTGCCACCACTTCGTCTGCCCCCGGACCACGATCGCTCCGTCCACCAGTTCCCACTTGAACGGCAGGTCGATCACGCTGAGCTCGCTGTACGTCCAGCCATTCGCCGGCGGGTACATCAAGTCGATCGGTTCGGCGCTCATCACAGCCTCCTCACTGCCTCCATGCTAACGAGCGGACCCCGCACCGGGATGCGGTCAGTACCCGAACGCCCGCGCCGTGTTGGCGCTGATCGCCGTCGCCAACTCGTCCTCCCCCAGCGTCAGATGGGCCGCCATCGCGCGCAGGGTGACGGGGATCAGGTAGGGGGCGTTGGGGCGGCCGCGGTAGGGGTGGGGGGTGAGGAAGGGGGCGTCGGTCTCGATCAGGACGCGGTCGAGGGGGGTGGCGGTGAGGGCCTCGCGCAGGGGGTGGTTGGCCTTGTAGGTGACGGGGCCGGCGAAGGAGAGGTACCAGCCGTGTTCGGCGCAGGTCCTGGCCATGGCGGCGTCGCCGGAGTAGCAGTGGAAGATCGTGCGCTCGGGGGCGCCTTCTTCGAGCAGGACGGCGATGACGTCCTCGTGGGCGTCGCGGTCGTGGATGACGAGTGCCTTGCCGTGGCGCTTGGCGATCTCGATGTGGCGGCGGAAGGACTCCTTCTGCAGGTCGACGCCCTCGGGGCCGGTGCGGAAGTAGTCGAGGCCGGTCTCGCCGACGGCGAGGACGTGCGGCAGGGCGGCGAGGCGGTCGATCTCGCCCAAGGCCTTGTCGAGAGCGTCCTGGCCGCCGGGCGAACGGCGCTGGCCAGACCAGTTGTCGGGGTCGCCGAGGAAGATCCGCGGGGCCTCGTTGGGGTGCAGCGCGACGGCGGCGTGCACCTGCTCGTACTCGGCGGCGAGGTCCGCGGCCCACTGCGAGCCGGGTACGTCGCAGCCGACCTGGACGACGGTGGTGACGCCGACGGACGCGGCGCGGGCCAGTCCCTCGGCGGGGGTGCCGGACTGCATGTCGAGGTGGGTGTGCGAGTCGGCGACGGGGACGGCGAGCGGCTCGGGGAGCGGCGGCGGGGTGCTGCGGTCGTCGTTCTTCTTGCTGGCCATCAGGCGGCAGTCTTTTCTTCGAAGCGGCAAGGCGGCGGAGGCGGCAGGGCGGCGGACGGCGCCACGGGTTGCCCGGCACGGGGTTGCGGCACGGCGGTGGCCCCCGACGAAATCCTAGTCACCGGAGAACGCCGCGGCCCCGGACCGCACGGGCGGTCCGGGGCCGGGGGTCGGTCGGTTCAGCGGGGGCGGTGGCTCCGGAAGAGGCGGTTCCACCAGTGCAGGACCCTCGGCTTGCGGGGCTTCTGCGGGCCCTCGGGTTCAGCGGTGGGGGCGTATCCGGGGGCGGCGGCCATGGCGGCCAGTCCGGCCACTCGGCCGGCCCGCATGATCCGGACCCGTTCGCCGCCGCAGCCGGGGCAGACCAGTTCACGCAGCGGGGACGGCACCTTGACGCCGTTCGCCTTGTACTCGACCAGGATGTGTCCGTCCCGGTCCATGTGGTGTTCGATGTCGTACGCCTGCTCCCAGCCGTAGCCGCAGTTGAGGCAGACGAAGGAGTAGGCCTCACGGACCGTCTCCACGGGGGTTCGCGGCCGGGTGGTCAGCCCGAGGCCGCTGGGCGCTCCGCCTTCCAGGGGGCTGTCGATCGTGTCGCTCATGCGCCACCTCGCTTCGCTCGGAGCCCGTCGCCCGACCTGGCGGGCCCGGCGCGGGTCTTTCCATCCCAGGGAATGCCCGGGAGGGTCCGTCCGATGCCCGGCTTGCCAAGTCTTGGTTCCGAATTGGCCCTCCGCTGGGGTTGCTCATTCCAACGTACGACCGATTTCGGCCACGGGCACTCGCCGGGTCAGCCGCCGTGCTTGGCGGCCACCACGGCACCGAACTCGTCGGGTCAGCCGGCGTGCTTGGCGGCCACCACGGCGTCGAAGACGACGGACTTGCGCAGGCCGAGTTCGGTGGCGACGGCGGCGATCGCCTCCTTGCGGCGTTCGCCGGCCTCCTCGCGGGCGGCGACCCGGCGGGCGAGTTCGGCGGGGCCGACCTCCTCGGGGGCGGCGGGCGGGGCGCCGGCCACCACGACGGTGATCTCGCCCTTGACGCCGTCGGCGGCCCAGGCGGCGAGTTCGGCGAGCGGGCCGCGCTTGACCTCTTCGTAGGTCTTGGTGAGTTCGCGGCAGACCGCGGCGGGCCGTTCGGCGCCGAACGCCTCGGCCATCGCGGCGAGGGTTTCGGCGATCCGGTGCGGGGCCTCGAAGAACACCATGGTGCGCGGTTCGGCGGCGATCTGGGCGAGCTGCCGGGAGCGGTCGCCGGCCTTGCGGGGCAGGAAGCCTTCGAAGGTGAACCGGTCGACCGGCAGCGCGGACAGCGCCAGCGCGGTGAGCACGGCGGACGGGCCGGGCACGGCGGTCACCTTGATCCCGGCGGCGACGGCCGCGTCCACCAGCCGGTAGCCGGGGTCGGAGACGGAGGGCATGCCGGCGTCGGTGACCAGCAGGACCCGGGCGCCGTCCTGGAGGGCGGCGACGAGTTCCGGGGTGCGGGCGACCTCGTTGCCCTCGAAGTAGGACACCACCCGGCCGGTCGGCGTCACGCCGAGGGCCTGGGTCAGCCGGCGCAGCCGCCGGGTGTCCTCCGCCGCGATCACGTTCGCCTCGGCGAGTTCGGAGCGCAGTCGGGGCGGCGCGTCCTCGACGTCGCCGATGGGGGTACCTGCCAGTACGAGAACACCAGTCACGGCACCATCCTCCCCTACCGGAGGGGGGTCCTCACCGGGACGGACGCGGCGCGGTGCGGCGCGGGCCGTGCGGGGACCCCTTGTGGCTTCAGCCATTGCCCCTACGATGTGGCCCGTGAGCGGCGACATGGACAGTGGTATGGACCACCTCGAATGGGGTGGCGTGAGCGTGCTGGAATCGGCCGATCCGGCAGCCGTTCCGGCACCGCGCGCCGAGCCCGAGCCGGACTCCCGGTGGGCCCGGGCGCTGTCCGGCGTGGGCTACCGCGCGCCGCGGCGCACGGCGGTGGACGAGCAGTTGGTGCCGCCGATGCCGGACGGGCCGGGCGTCACTCCGGAGCGCGTCGCGCCGTCCCCGCTGCTGGCCCGGCTGGGCATCCGGCTGCCGGACGCGCTCTGGGCGTGGCTGTGCCGCTGGTCCGGCTGGCTCGGCCCCATCGCGGTGGCCGCGTTCGCCGGCGTGCTGCGCTTCGTCAACCTCGGCGGGCCGCACGCGCTGATCTTCGACGAGACGTACTACGCCAAGGACGCGTACTCGCTCTGGCAGGTCGGTTACGAGACCAACTGGTCCGACGACGCCAACAACCTGATCACCGGCCCGAATCCGACCGTCCCGTTCCGCACCGACCCGGCGTACATCGTGCATCCGCCGGTCGGGAAGTGGATCATCGGCCTGGGCGAGCAGATCTACGGCATGAACCCGTTCGGCTGGCGGTTCATGATGGCCGTGCTCGGCACCCTGTCGGTGCTGATGCTGGCCCGGATCGGGCGGCGGCTGTTCCGCTCCACCCTGCTGGGCTGCGTGGCCGGGCTGCTGATGTCGGTCGACGGCCTGCACTTCGTGCTCAGCCGCGCCGCGATCCTCGACCTGATCGTGATGTTCTTCTTCCTGGCCGCGTTCGGCCTGCTGCTGATCGACCGGGACAGGAGCCGTGCCCTGGTCGCCGCCCGTCTCGAACAGGGCCTCGGCGGCGAGTGGTGGCACCTCGGCTGGCGGCCCTACCGCCTGGCGGCGGGCGTCAGTCTCGGCCTGATGATGGGCACCAAGTGGAGCGGCGGCCCGGCGATCCTCGCGTTCCTGTTGCTCAGCGCGTTCTGGGACTCCTCGGCCCGCCGCCTGGCCGGCGGTATCCGCCGCACCCCGGACGGGCGGCCGATCGGCGAAGGCGGACGGCTGCTGCGGTACGCCTGGGACTTCTTCTGGTCCGGCCTGACTCTCGGCCTCACCGCACTGGCCACCTACCTGGTCACCTGGACCGGCTGGATCATGTCCTCGACGCAGCCCGGCAAGGGCGGCTACTTCCGCGACTGGGCGGTGCAGAACCCGGGCGGCTTCGGCCCGGACTGGCTGCGCAGCCTGTGGCACTACCACTACACGATGTGGGACTTCCACACCCACCTGCACAGCCCGCACACCTACCAGTCCAACCCGTGGAGCTGGATGGTGCTGGGCCGCCCGGTGTCGTTCTTCTACGAGTCGCCGAAGAACGGCCAGGACGGCTGCACCACCTCCGACTGCGCCCGTGAGGTGCTGGCGATCGGCACCCCGCTGCTGTGGTGGGCGGGCATCGCCGCGCTGCTGTACTGCCTGTACCGCTGGCTGTGGCGCCGCGACTGGCGGGCGGCGGCGCTGCTGAGCGGCGTGGCGGCCGGCTACCTGCCCTGGTTCATGTACCAGGAGCGCACGATCTTCCTGTTCTACGCGGTGTGCTTCGTGCCGTTCATGGTGCTGGCGGTGACGATGATGATCGGCGCGATGCTGGGCCCCGCCGACGCCTCGCCGGACCGCCGGCTGGCGGGGGCCACGGGTGCGGGTCTGCTGATCGCAGCGATCATGTGGAATTTCCTGTACTTCTATCCGATCTACACCGGCCAGACGATCCCCATGTCGGACTGGAACGGCCGAATGTGGCTCAGTACCTGGATCTGAGCCACCGGAACCACACCGGAAACCGTGTACCGGATCTGTCACAAACGGACGGCGTGTCGTGAGTGCACGGATGGTGTCTGCTTATGGTGTCGTGGCCGCTGAATTCCGACGGCCATGACACATCTCGGGGGGCTCCACGTGAACAACGGCGCGAAGATCGGCATCGCCTCGGCCGCCACGGTGTTGCTCCTCGCCGGTGGCTACGGGGCCTACGCCCTGGTCTCCGGCGATTCGGACAGCAAGGAATCCGCCAAGAAGCCCCGCACCGTGGTCGCCGAACCGCCCAGCCCCGAGCTCGCCGCGTCCGGCGCCAAGGCGTTCCTGGACGCCTGGGGCAAGGGCGATCTGTCCGCCGCCGCCAAACTCACCGACGACCCGGACAAGGCGCAGGCCGCGATGCAGGCCTTCAAGGACAACGTGAAGCCCAGCGCCGTCCACCTCACCGTCGGCGGCCCCACCACCGCGCCCAGCCCGTCCGCCTCCAAGTCCGCCGCTGCCTCGGCATCGGCGCCGGCATCCGCGTCGGCGCCGGCTCCGGCGGACTCCGGTCCGACCGGGGTGTTCGAGAGCTTCAAGGCCTCGCTGGAGTTCGCCGACACCGGCACCCCGTGGAACTACGACGGCGTGCTCGGGGTGGTGAAGATGAGCGACGGCACCGCCGCCGTGCACTGGGCACCCACCGTGATCCACCCGAAGCTGGACGCCAACGAGACCATCGGCGTCAAGCCGGTGTTCGCCGCGCCCTCCGCCGTCACCGACCGCAAGGGCAAGCCGCTGGCCGGCTACGCCTCGCTCACCGGCCTGCTCAACCAGCTGAAGGCCGCCGCCCCGCAGGGCAGCCCGGAGGACGCCGGCACCGCCGTGGTGATCTCCCCGGCCGCCGGCAACGGCGCCTCCGAGAAGCTGTTCACGCTGAAGGAGCCCAAGGCCGTCCCCAACCTGAAGCTGACCCTGGACGCGGACCTCCAGGCGGCCGCCGAGGCCGCGGTCTCCGCCCAGGGCAAGCCGGGCTCGCTGGTGGCGATCGAGCCCAGCACCGGCGGCATCCTGGCCTACGCCTTCTCCCCCACGAACGGCCAGAACCGGGCGTTCTCCGGGGCGACCGCGCCCGGCTCCACCCTGAAGGTGCTGACCGCCGCCGCGCTGCTGGAGGCCGGCCTGACGCCGAGCAGCTCGATGCCCTGCCCGGAGACCACCATGGTCACCGGCAAGTCCATCAGCAACGACTTCAAGGGCGCGCACCCGGAGTACACGCTCACCGACGCGTTCATCAATTCCTGCAACACCTCGTTCATCGAGAAGGGCAAGGACACCCTCAAGGCGAACAGCCTGCCCTCGCTCGCCAAGGACGTGTTCGGGATCGGGCTGGTCTGGAAGACCGGCCTGTCGAACTTCGACACCGACATCCCGACCGAGACCAACATGGCGGGCGCGGCCAGCGAGTTCATCGGCCAGGGCAAGGTGCGCGCCAATCCGCTGGGCATGGCGTCGATCGCCGCGACCGTGCAGTCCGGGGTGTTCAAGCAGCCGATCCTGGTGCCCGGCATGGACCAGGTGAAGGCCGCCCGGACGCTCTCCCCCGAGGTGCTCTCCAGCCTGCGGTCGCTGATGACGCAGACCGTCAAGTCCGGTACCGCCGCGGCCGTGAAGCCGGCCCTGCCGAGCGGCTCCGGCGCGAAGACCGGCACCGCCGAGGTCGACAACACCGCCGACGCGAACTCCTGGTTCACCGCCTACTCCGGCGATCTGGCCGTCGCCGCCGAGTTCCAGGGAGCCGGACACGGCTCGGCCGCGGCCGGTCCGGCCTCGTCCAAGGTGCTGGGGGTCGGCAACCACAAGTGACGGCGGGCGGGGCCCCCGCCCGGCCTGCGGGACGGCGGGGGCTACTGCGCGAAGCGCCGCAGCAGGTTCTCGGTGACCTGCCGGGTGAACGCGCCGGCCTTCCCGTCGATGCCGTGGATGCCGCCCTGGCCGGTCGCCTCCAGCGACTCCACCCACCGCATGGTGCCGGTCGCGAACACCAGCGCGCCGCTGCCCGCCGTGTACAGCCCGGTGTCGGCGAACGAGTGCCGGCCCTCGCAGACCACCGGCGAGTGCGACAGCACCTCGATGCCCTGCGGGGTCGGGAAGGACGGGTTGACCCGGTCGTACTCGACGCCCACCAGGTGCGGGAAGCTGTCGCCGGCCTTCGCGCCGGTGCCCGCGAACAGCCAGTGGCCCGGCTCGGTGACCACGTACGGGGCGTCCACCGGGTAGCCGTCGTAGATCACGCCGAGCAGCGAGGACTCGGGGTCGGCGCCGGGCGGGGAGCGGAAGTCGGTGGTCGCCGGGTGCCCGGCCTGGTACCCGGGGTCGTCCTTCCAGGCGCCCTTGTAGCAGACCACCGTGCGGTCCGGCCCGGTCGGTGACGGCTCGTACCGCACCCGCCGGAAGCAGCAGTTGGCACCCAGGATCGCCAGGTGCGATCCGGCGTCGCGAGCGGCGGTGAAGTGCGCGCGCTGCTCGGGCGACCAGTACTCGTCGTGGCCGAGCGAGAGCACCGCCTTGGCGCCGTGCAGCAGGTTCGGGTCGGCGGCGACGTCGATGCCGGTGGTGTACGACAGCGGGATGCCGAGTTTCTCGGCCTGCGCGACCAGCGGGGCCTCGTAGACCAGGAACAGACCCGCGCCGTCGTCGTACTGGTACGGCCGGTCGAAGCTGACCTGGAGCGAGCGGGTCGGCAGGCCGCCGGACGGGCCGTTGTACAGGTTGTAGCCGCCCCACTCGTTGTAGGCCTGCCAGGTGGAGACCGCGTTGACCACCACGGTGGTGCCGGCGGTGCTGCGCGAGCGCACCGTGAGCGGCACGTACCGCTGCCCGGCGCCGCCGTCCGCGTCCAGCCGCAGCAGGTAGCAGCCCTCCGGCCAGCCGGTGGTGTCGACGACGGTGCTGCGCGGCCAGGCGGTGATCACCATGCGGGTGGGCTGTTCGACGGTGAACGGCTGCTGCTTGCTGCCGGGCAGCCGCTCCGACTTCCACACCTGCCGGGCGCGCGCCCCGCCGTACCAGCCCATCCGGTAGGCGGTGACGGTGAAGCCGGGCGCGGTGGTGGAGACGTGCAGACCGACCTGTTCGCCGGGCAGCACGCTGGCCCGGTCCGCCCAGCCCTCGATCGCGTCGGCCGGGCCGGCGTTGCGGATCGCCCAGTCGGCGTTGCCCGGTTTGGCGTTCTCCGCCGCGGTGGCGGACGGTGCGGGGCTCGGCTCGGCGGCCCCGCCGCTGCCTCCGGTGGCGGTGCGGTTCGGGCCGCAGGCGGCGAGCGAGGCGGCGGCCGCACCGGCGGCCAGGCCCAAGAAGCGGCGTCGTCCGGTGGCGCCCAAGATCACTCCCGTGTTCGTACGGTGTCCCGGGACACCATAGGCACTGCGAGGGGCCGCCGCTGCGTCGCCCGGCGCCGGGGCACCGGAACCGGGCGCCCGGGGGCCGCCGCCAGCCGCGGCCACAGCACCAGGACGGCGGGCAGCGCCAGGTAGCCGAACCGCCCGGCCGGGGCCAGCGCGAACGCCACCGTCAGGCCCGCCGCCAGCAGGTCGCAGGCGGCGACCGCGGTGGCCGGCGGGTGGGCCCGCAGCCACAGCGCGACGGCCAGCGCACCCAGGCACAGCAGGGTCAGCGACAGGGTGTGGCCAAGCGGGCCGAGACCGGCCAGCACCTTGCCCGGCAGCGGGCTGCCGGCCGGTGTGTGGACGGCCGTCAGCCCGAGCGGGAAGCGCACCACCTGCTCGTACAGTTCGCGCGGGTGGACCACCACGAGCGGGCCGATCACCGCCCCGCCGAGGGCCAGCACCGGCCAGGCGGCCCGCAGCGCCGGGCTCAGGCCGTGACGGCGGTGCAGCAGCAGCAGCGCGATCGGCAGCGCCGGCCAGGCCGTCCACTTCAGCGTGCAGGCCAGCGCCAGCACCAGGCCGGTGCGCAGCGGGTGGCCGCGTTCGGCGAGCGCCATGGCCAGGCAGCAGACGCCGATCAGCGGCAGGTCGACGCCGCCGACGGTCAGCGCGGGCGCGATCAGTGGCGAGGCGGTGAGCACCGTCAGCGGCAGCACCGGCGCCCGCACCGGGGCGGGGCGCAGCAGCCGCCAGCCGGCCAGCAGGCAGGCCAGGAACGCCGCGGCGAACCACAGCCGGGCGTCGCCCAGCACCCGCACCGCCGGGCCGCCGGCCGCGCCGAGCAGCAACCGGGGCAGGCCGAACAGCGACATCGCGGGCAGGTACGGGTTGTAGTCGACGACGTGCACCGGGTGCGGCAGGTACGGGCTTCCGGTGTGCAGCAGCAGCGCCGCCGACCGTTCGACCACCGTCACCTCGGACTGGTGCCGCCCGGCCAGCGCCAGCGTCCCCAGCGGCAGCAGCACCGCGCTCAGCGCCGCCGCGGCGGCGGCCGCCCGCGCCGCGATCCCGCGCGGCAGCGTCAGCGTCAGCACCGCGGCGAGCAGGTACCCGGGCGCCGCGAACCGCCCCCAGGCGACCTGGTTGGCCAGGTGCGACACCAGCGGAAACGCCCCCGCCCAGCCCGCTGCCGCCAGCCACCCGCCGGCCTGCACCACGGGGTGCCCGAACACGCGCAGGGCCCGTCGGGTGCTCGCCATGGCTCGAAGGCTAGGCGGGATGTACACGCTCTGTCGCGAAGCCCGGGCCGGTTTCGCCCTTTCCGTCCGAATTTCAGCGGCGCTTGGGCTACGGAGTGTCAGTTCCCTCGCTGCGGGCGGCGGCCAGCCGGGAGTGCTTGGCGCTGTAGGTGAAGTAGAGGACGCCGGCCAGGGCCAGCGCGATCGCGAAGGCGATGAAGGTGTCGCGGTGCAGCCTGGTGATCAGGTAGACGCAGGAGGCGGCGCTGAGCACGGGGGTGACCGGGTAGAACGGGACCTTGAAGCCGCGCGGCAGGTCGGGGCGGGTGCGGCGGAGCACGATGATGCCGACGGACACGGCGCAGAACGCCACCAGCGTGCCCATCGAGGTCATGTCGGCCAGCAGCTTGAGCGGGAAGACGGCGGCCAGCAGGGCGACGGCGGCACCGACCATGACGGTGTTCCACACGGGGGTGCCGGTGCGCGGGGAGACCTTGGTGAAGTGGCGCGGCAGCAGGCCGTCGCGGCCCATCGCGAACAGGATCCGGGTCTGGCCGTAGATCACCACCAGGGTGATGGAGAAGATCGAGATGATCGCGCCGCCGGCGAACACCAGGGCGGGCCAGGACTGTCCGGTGACGTCCTGCAGGATCTGCGCGAGGCCGGCCTTCTGGCCGTCGAACTGCTGCCAGGGCTGGGCGCCGATCGCGGTGACGGCGACGGCGATGTACAGCAGGGTGACCACGCCGAGCGAGATCAGGATGGCCAGCGGCAGCGTGCGGCGCGGCTCGCGGACCTCCTCGCCGGCGGTGGAGACGGCGTCCAGGCCGATGAACGAGAAGAAGATGGTGGAGGCGGCGGTCTGCACGCCCTCCCAGCCCATGGGGGCGAACGGGGTGAAGTTTCCGGCGTGGAAGCCGGTCAGGCCGATGGCGACGAACAGCAGCAGGATGGCCAGCTTGATGGCCACCATCACGGCGTTGACCTTGGCGGATTCGCCGGCGCCGCGGATCAGCAGCACGGTGACCAGCGCGACCAGGATGACGGCGGGCAGGTTGACGATGCCGTTCTCGCCGGGCGGGGCGGTGAGCGCCGCGGGCAGGTGCAGGCCGAACGCCAGGTCGGCGAACTGGTTGAGGTACTGGCCCCAGGTGACGGCGATCGCGGACGCGGAGACGCCGTACTCCATCAGCAGGCAGACGCCGACGCCGAACGCGACGATCTCGCCCATGGTGGCGTACGCGTACGAGTACGAGGAGCCGGCCACCGGGATGGCGGAGGCGAGCTCGGCGTAGCAGAGCGCGGTGAGGCCGGCGGTGACGGCGGCGATCACGAAGGACATCACCACGGCCGGCCCGGCTTCGGGGACGGAGGTGGTGAGGACGAAGAAGATGCCGGTGCCGACGGTGGCGCCGATGCCGATCGCGGAGAGCTGCCACAGGCCGATGGACCGGCGCAGGTGCCCGGCTCCGGTTCCGCCCGCTTCGGCGATCAGGGTGTCCACGGGCTTGCGCCGCAGCAGGCGGGTGGTGCTCATCGAATTGTCCTTCTGGTGGGGATCAGGGAGGAACTGTATCAAATGCACCGCTATGCATAACTATGCGACCTTGAAGCCTTGCGGCGGTCACCGGTTCAGGGCGGCCTGCATGACGGCCTTGGCGATCGGCGCGGCCAGCTTTCCGCCGGTGACGTCGGTGGCCTGGCTGTCGGCGACCACCACGGCGACCGCGACCGGCGGAGTGGCGGTGGAGCCGGCCGGGCGGGCCCAGGCGATGAACCAGGCGTACGGGGCGCCGGTGTTGTCGACGCCGTGCTCGGCGGTGCCGGTCTTCCCGCCGACCTCGGCGCCGGGGATCTGCGCGTTGCCGCCGGTGCCGTTGTTCACCACGTTCACCATCAGCGTGCGCAGCTCGGCGGCGACGCCGGGCCCGAGGGCCTGCCGGTAGAGGGTGGGACGCATCAGCTGGACCTGGGTGCCGTCGGCCTTGGTGAGCCTGTCCACAAGCTGTGGATACATCACCCGCCCGTCGGCGGCGGCCCCGGCGGCGACCATGGCCATCACCAGTGGGGTGGCGGCGGTGTTGTACTGGCCGATCGAGGACAGCGCCAGCTGCGAGCTGTTCATGGTGGTGTCGAAGTTGGAGCGGGCGGCCCGCACGGGAACGTCGAGCCTGGCGTCGTCGAAGCCGAAGCTCTTCGCCATCGCGACCATCCGGTCGAGGCCGGTCTGCACGCCGAGCCAGCCCATCACGCTGTTGCAGGACATCGTCATCGCCTCGTCCAGCGACAGCCCTTCCCGGTCGCAGCCGCTGGTGTCGTTGTTGAGCGTGGTGGTGGTGCCGGGCAGCACGTACGGGTAGGGCGCGCCGGTGGGGGCCTGGATGTCCGTCACGGTGCCGTTGGCGAGGGCGGCCGCGGCGGTGACCACCTTGAAGGTGGAGCCGGGCGGGTAGATCTGCCGCAGCGCCCGGTTGAGCATCGGCTGGTCGGGGTCGGCCTGGAGTTTCTCCCAGGTGGCCTGGTCGGCGGAGCCGGTGCCGGCGATCGCCCCGGGGTCGTAGCTGGGGGTGGAGGCCAGCGCGAGGATCCGGCCGGTGGCGGGTTCGATCGCGGCGACGGCACCCTGCTGGCCGCCGAGCCCCTGCATGGCGGCGCGCTGCACGGCCGGGTCGATGGTGGTGACCACGTCGCCGCCGGGCTGCTGGTGGCGGGTGATGGCGTCCCACACCGCCCAGCCGGCCAGCCGGGGGTCGGTGCCGGTGAGCAGGTCGTCGTAGACGCCCTCCAGCTGGGTGTTGCCGTAGAGCTGCGAGGAGTAGCCGGTGACGGCGGCGTACAGCGGGCCGTCGGTGTAGGTGCGCTTGTACGCCAGGCGGCCGCCGGTGGCGACCGAGCCGGTGACGGACTGGCCGGCGATCAGGTTGCCGCGCGGCTGCGCGTACCGCTGGATGGTGGCGCGCTGGTTGGCGCTGTTGTGGTCGAGTTCCTGCTTCTGGAACACCTGGACCCGGGTGCCCTGGACGGCCAGCGCGATGATCAGCAGCATGCAGAAGGTGGCGGCCCGGCGGCCGGTGGTGGAGATGCCGGGCAGGCCCTGCGGCCCGCCGTTGGTGCCCTCGGGGCGGGTGAACCTCACGCCGCCTCCTCGGGGACGGGGCGCCGGGCGACGTCGCTCATCCGCACCAGCAGCGCCACGATGATCCAGTTGGTGACCACCGAGGACCCGCCCTGCGCGATGAACGGCAGCGTCATGCCGGTCAGCGGGATCAGGTCGAGCACGCCGCCGGCCACCACGAACACCTGGATCGCGACCAGCGCGGCCAGGCCGATCGCGAGCAGCCTCCCGAACGGGTCGCGCAGCGCGATGCCGGTACGGAAGCCGCGGGAGACCAGCAGCGCGTACAGCAGGAACACCGCAAGCAGGCCGGTCAGGCCGAGCTCCTCGCCGATGGTGGCGAGGATGAAGTCGGACTTGGTGGCGAAGCCGATCAGCGCCGAGTGGCCGAGGCCGAGGCCGGTGCCGAGCTCGCCGCCCCAGGCGAACGCGAACAGCGACTGGGCGATCTGGTTGGCGCCCTGCCCGGCCTCGATCGAGGCCAGCGGGTGCAGCCACGCGGTGACCCGGCTGTGCACGTGCGGCGACAGCCAGCCCACCCCGACGGCGGCGACGGCCGACAGCAGCAGGCCGATGACGATCCAGCCGGTGCGGGCGGTGGCCACGTACAGCATCACCACGAACAGGCCGAAGAACAGCAGCGAGGTGCCGAGGTCGGTCTCCAGCACCAGCACGCCGACGAACGCCGCCCAGATCAGCAGCACCGGCCCGAGCACCCGGCCGAGCGGGAGCCGGAACCACAGCACCTTGCGGCCCGTCAGGGCGAGCGAGTCGCGGTGCTGCGCCAAGTAGGCGGCGAAGAAGATCGCCAGCAGCACCTTGGCGAACTCGCCGGGCTGGAAGGACAGCGGGCCCAGCGTGATCCAGATCCGCGAGCCGTACACCGGCGGGAAGAACACCGGCAGCACCAGCAGGACGAGCGCCACGAACGCGCCGAGGTACGCGTAGCGCTGGAGCCGGCGGTGGTCGCGCAGCAGGAGCAGCACCGCGATGAACAGGCCCACCCCGAGGGTGGACCACAACAGCTGGGTGGGGGCGGCCTCGTGGTGCGGGGTGTTGCGGTCCAGCCGGTAGATGACGACCAGCCCGATGCCGTTCAGCAGCACCGCGATCGGCAGCAGCAGCGGGTCCGCCCACTTCGCCCGCCAGCGCACCGCGCTGTGCGCGAGCAGCGCCAGCACCCCTAACGCGGCGCCGTACTGGGCGGCGTCCGGCGGCGCCTTGCCGTCGATGTTGACGCCCACCTCGACGTACCCGAACACCGCGATCCCCACCGCGGCCACCACCAGCAGCAGTTCGGTCCACCGCCGGGGCCGCCGCGCGCCGGCCACGAGGATCGCGTAGTCAGTGGCCACCGGGCGTCCTCGCCAACTCGAAGGGCAGGGACGGCGGGGTACCGGGCGACCCCGCCGTACAGCGTTGAGGCAGCGTCAGAGCGTGGACGTGGGGTTCGCCGCGCGGGCGATCTCCCGCAGGTGCTCCTCCTCGTCGTGGCTCAGCGAGGTCTGGATCAGCTCGCCGCCGAACTGCGCGACCGCCGGGATCACCTTGTCCTGGGTGGCGGTGCGCACCAGGGCGAACACCGCGGCACTGCCCGGGGCCAGCTTCTGCCCGACCTGCCGCATGAAGTTGTCGTCCACGCCGGTGTCGGTGGAGGCGCCGACGGCGGCGCCGGTCGCGCCGCCGATCGCCGCGCCGATCACCGGCATCAGGAACAGCAGGCCGATCACGCCGCCCCACAGGGCGCCGGAGGCCGCGCCCAGGCCGGTGTTGGAGACCGCCTGGTGGAGCTTGATCTTCCCGTCCGCGCGGCGCTCGACCACCACGATGTCCTCCAGGTCGATCAGCCGCTGCTTCTGCAGGCCGATCAGCTCGTCCCGGACCTTCTGCGCGGTGGCGACATCGGGGTAGGCGATCGCGAACAGGTTGCTCACAGCAGGGTCCTTCCGGCAGGGCATCGGGCACGTCACCAGCACCCTAGCCAGGGTTCGCGGTATTTAATCCCATCTACTGCGGTGTGTCCGGTTCCCCCGCGCTCACTCGCCCCGGCGCTCCGCCACCGCCACCGCCGCCCACCCGGCGGCCGCCGCCAGCGCCACCGCGCCCGGGAACGTCCACCACGGCACGGACAGCGTGTGCTGCCGCGAACCGAGCACCAGCGCCCGCACCACCACGTTGGCGGGCGAGCCCGGTACCAGCAGCACCAGCACCATCGCGCCCAGCCCCAGCGGCACCGCGTACTGCGTGGCCGCCACCACCGGACGGTTGCACACCGCGCCCACCGCCGTGCCCGTCAGCACGCACACCACGGTGGCCAGCAGACCGGCCGCCACCGCCGGCCCGGAGCTGCCGCTGCCCACCAGCAGCACCGCCGCCAGGCCCGCCGCGCCCAGCGCCAGCCCGGCCAGCGCCGCCGCCAGCAGCGCCGACAGGTGCACCCGCCGCCAGCCCGCGGCCGCCACCAGGCAGGCCCGGGACTGCGCGGGCTCCGCCGTCACCGCCGACCGGACCAGCCAGCCCGTCACCGGCACCAGCAGACCGGCCGAGAACGCCGCCGCCGACAGTGCCTCGTCGCCGCCCGACACCCCCAGGCCCATCAGCAGCAGGTACACCAGTCCGGGCGGCAGCCAGCGCTGCGAGCGCACCAGCAGCTCCAGGTGGTAGCGCGTCAGCATGCGCACCGTCATGACGCCTCCTGCTGGACGGACCTGATGTGCACCGGCGGATGGTTGGCCAGGAGTCGGCGCAGCAACGCGTCGGAGTGCGCGGCCGGCACGTCCAGCCGGGTGGCGCCGTCGGCCAGCGGTTTGCGTTCGGGCCGGCCCGGCAGCCACTCGGGCAGCGACTCGGCCTCGACCACGACCGCGGTGCGCGGCCCGTCCTCCTCGACGCGCGGCAGCGGGATCGGGTGCAGCGTGCCGCCGTCGACCCGGTGCCCCTCGGTGGTCAGGCCCGCCAGCCGGGTCGGGTCGTGGTCGACGAACACCACCAGACCGCCGGCCGCGGCCCGTTCGGCGACCGCGCTGTCGAGTTCGCCGCGGGCGTTCTGGTCGAGCCCGGTCCACGCCTCGTCCAGCAGCAGCAACTCGGCCTCGGCGAGCATCGCCTGGGCCACCGCGACCTTCTGGCACGTCCCCTTGGAGAGCCGGCCGATCGGGGTGCCCGCGTACCCGGTGATGCCGAACCGCTCCAGCCAGTGGTCGGCCCGCCGCCGCGCCTCCCCGTCGGACAGGCCGCGGATCCGGCCCAGGTGGCACAGGTAGCCGCGGGCGTCGAACGGCAGCGCGGGCGGGAACCGCTCCGGGACGTACGCCCGGCTCGCGGGCACCTCGACCGTCCCCCGCCCGGCGCGCTCGATCCCGGCGAGCAGCTTCAGCAGCGTCGACTTTCCGCTGCCGTTGGCGCCCTCGATCCGCACCAGGGAACCCGGACGGAGCGTCAGCCCGACCTCCCGCAGGACCCACGGACCACCGCGCCCGTAGCGTTTTCCGACGCCCGCCAGACGCACCGTCATGCGCTCTCCCCGCCTGCTCTGCCGACCAGTTCAGGGTACGTCGCGCTCACCACGCGCATTGGGCGATTGGAACTGACGGTTCATAGGATGCGGCGGTGATCACCCTTACCAAGAAACGACGGACGGCCCGCGGAGCCGCCCTGCTCGGGGCGCTGACGATAGTCGGCGCCACGGTGCTGGTCGGCTTCCCCGCGTACGCCGACGAGCCCGGGGCCCCGCCCGCCGCCGCGACCGAAGCGCCCAAGGTCGACCTCATCCTGGACGGGTCGGGGTCGATGCGGACCGCGGACATCCAGGGCAAGAGCCGGATCGCGGTCGCCCAGCAGTCCATCAACGAGGTCATCGACGCGCTGCCCGACGAGACCGAGTTCGGCCTGCGCACCCTCGGCGCGACCTACCCCGGCGCCGACCAGAAGGAAGGCTGCAAGGACACCAAGCAGCTCTTCCCCGTCGGCAAGACCAACAAGGTCGAGGCCAAGACCGCCGTCGCCACCGTCCGCCCGACGGGCTGGACCCCGATCGGCGTGGCGCTGCGCGCCGCCGCCCAGGACCTCGGCACCGGCCCGACCACCCGCCGGATCGTGCTGATCACCGACGGCGAGGACACCTGCGCCCCGCCCGACCCGTGCGACGTGGCCCGCGAACTCGCCAGCCAGGGCATCCACCTGGTGGTCGACACCCTCGGCCTGGCCCACGACGACAAGACCCGCCAGCAGCTGCTGTGCATCGCCAACGCGACCGGCGGCACCTTCACCGACGTCCGCACCCAGGAACAGCTGACCACCCGCGTCAAGCAGATCGTCACCCGCGCCCAGGACACCCACACCGTCACCCCCGCCAAGGTGACCGGCGCCGAACAGTGCACCAACGCCCCGATCCTGGCGCCCGGCGTGTACAGCGACCGGGAGAAGTTCTCCGAGCACCGGGTGTACCGGGTGCCGGTGAAGGCCGGCCAGGAACTGCGCGCCTCGGTCAGCGTCACCCCCGACCGGGCCGTCGCCCGCGACTACGGGGTCCTGCTGCAGGCCACCGACAGCAGCGGCCAGGAACTGGTCCGCGGCAGCGACGCCGGCTCCGGCCGCACCGACGTGGCGTCCACCGGCGTCCGCTGGTCCGCGCCCGACACCTCCGCGTCCCCGTCGCCGAGTTCCGGCACCAAGGCGAGCACCGACCGCACCGTCTGCCTGATCGTCAGCAACTCCTTCGCCGGCCAGGCCACCGCCCAGGCCGCCGACCCCGGCCTGCCGCTGGAACTGACCGTCGACGTCTCCGCCGCCTCCCCCGCGCCCGACGGCGCCGCGATGGGCCTCGGCCGCGGCTGGATCCTGCTCGGCGTGCTCACCCTGGCCGGCCTGCTCGCCGGTCTGATCTTCGGCTGGCTGGCACGTTGGCGGATCGCCGTCTGGCGGGAGAACTGACCATGCGCAAGCTCTTCACCCTCGCGGCCCCGGCCGCCGCGCTCACCGGCCTGCTCCTGCTGGCCCCCGCCGCGACCGCCGCTTCGCCCTCGCCCTCACCGTCCGCGAGCAACGGCGCCAAGCCGGTGCTCAACTCGGTCGGCACCAGCTTCCTGACCGCCACCACGCTGGCCGCCGGCCAGGACGCGGACGTCCCGGTCTCCACCGGCGACTACCTGTACTGGGCGTTCCCGGCCTCCGAGGGCCAGACCGCCACCGTCCAGGTCAAGGTCACCCTCCCGGACGCCGCCGACCGGCACGGCGCACAGACCTGGACCGTCGAACTCTTCGACGGCCTGCGCCGCCGCCAGGCCTGCACCGCAGGGCCGCAGAACGGCACCGCCGAACAGAGCGCCACCACCATCGCCCTGAGCTGCACCCTGCGGCAGATCCGCTCCTGGGCCGAACCCTGGTCCGGCGACCCGCTGCCCGGCACCTACTACATCCGGCTCTCCACCAGCGACATCCCGCAGCAGGACCTCGGCCTCGCCTCCCAGGTCCACGTGCACGTCGCCACCACCGGCGGCCTGAACGACGCCCAGCCCGAGGGCGGCTCGCTCAAGGCCCCGCTCGTCCCGCCGGTCAACGCCGGCTCCACCGCGAGCGGCCCGGCGGCGACGCCCGCCCCCAGCGCGAGTGCCGCGTACGCGGCGTCCCCCACCGCGGAAGAGACCCACTGGTACTCGGACCTCTTCTCCGGCTGGAACACCCGCTGGTGGTGGACCGCCGCAGGCGGCATCCTCGCCGCCCTCGCCGGCGTCCTCGGCTACACCCTCACCCGCCACCCGCGAGGGCACCGGCCGCACCACCATCACCACCCGGTGGAGTAGGTAAGAACGCAGGCGAGCGCGAATACAGGGGCGCGGGGAACTGCGCGCAGCGGAAGGCACCCCACCGCAAGATCGCGATGCAGGCAATGACTTGAACACTGCTCGCGACCGTGCGGACGTGGCTTGCGCTTGTCGCGCAGTTCCCCACGCACTACCCCCTGAGCGTCGCGAGAATCCGCACCGCCGACATCCCCAGCTCCGGCGTGACAGCCGTGCTGGGTGCGAAGTGCCGCTCGAGGACGTCCTCCGTGTACCGCCGGCACTGCTGGTGCCAGTGCAGCACGGCGGCCATCCAGTCCTCCAGCTCGTGGACGTACCCGTCGATCGCCTCCGACGCCTCGCCATCCAGACCGAAGTCCTGCTTCAGCAAAGGCAGTTCACCCTGCACCACGTGCTGGAACTGGTTCAGCCGCGAGCCCATCAGGTCCGCGACGATGTCCACCGCGACGGGGTAGTCGCAGGAGAAGAAGTTCTCCACCACCCGGACCAGGTTGTGGAACTCGCCCTCGTACTCGATCTCCTTCTGGTACGAGTGCAGGTCGTTGACCAGGCAGGCGTAGTCCGCCGCCGAGTTCTCGATCGCCCGCATGGTGCCGCTCTCGTACACCGCCTCAGGAATGGTCTCGCCGCGCCCGAGCCGGGACAGGCTCATCGTCAGGTCGGAGCCGAAGGTGGCGCGTCGCATCTCGATGTAGTCGACGGGGTCGGGGATGCGGTTCTGCGCGCCGTTGGCGAGCTCCCACAGCCAGCTGTCGATCATGTCGCCGACGGCCTTGCGGAACTTGGCCCGGGCCGAGGTGGAGAAGGGCGCGCTGGTGCGCTGCCAGAGGTCGGCGAGGCCGGCTTCCAGGGCGTTGCGGGGCTCGAAGGGGAGGCTGCCGTCGAGCGTCATCAGGGCGTAGAGCCGCTCGTTGGTGGCCTTCGCGCCGGCCAGGTCGCGGGGGCGGCCGAAGACCGGGGGGTAGTAGTCGTCGGCGTAGGTGCCCCAGGTGAGCCAGGCGGAGCTGAGGTCGAGTTCGGCGGCGGTGCCGTCGGGGTCGATGCCGGCGGCGCACAGCGGGAAGTCGTAGTCGCGGAGCTTCTGTTCGTTCCAGATGTCGGAGGCGGGGACGCCGGGCTCCGGGTCGAGCAGGCCGAACTCGCGGGCCCAGTCGATGACGTTCTCGCGGGAGGCGTCCAGGTGCGGGTTGAGCGAGACGGCGTACGGCATCGGGAAGTCGGGCATCCGCGAGGGCCCGACCTTGCGGTGCGGGGTGTGGGCGAAGCTGCGCAGGCCGCGGATGCCTGCCGCGAGGCGGATATTGGCAGCGGAGGTGCCGAGGCCCTTGGGGCCGAGGACGGGGGCTGCCGCGCCGCCGCCGTTCATGTAGCGGCTGGAGCGCATGTGCCATTCGTGGCCGCCGGACTGCCAGTCCTGCATGCCCTTGACGTAGGCCAGGACGCGGGCGATCTCCTCCGGGTTCAGCGCGTGTTCGGCGAACAGGCCGGGGAGTTCGGTGAGCGCGGTGTTCTCGAACTGCTGGAGGCGGGACGTCAGCAGGTCGTTGACCGCGTCCGCGGCCTGCTGGGTGGAGCAGCCGAGGAAGGTCTCCAGCACCAGGACGCCGTTGGAGAGTTCGCCCTCCTCCTGGATCTCGCGCTCGTACGAGAACAGGTCGTTGCGCAGGTGCACGCCGTCGGAGAAGGCGTCGCGCAGGACCCGCAACGGACGGGAGTACGCGACCGCCTCGGGCACCTCGGCGTGTGCGGCGTACTCGATCAGACCGGCCGACCAGGGGGCGCCGCCGACCTTGCGGCGCATCTCGATGTACTCGACGGGGTTGGAGACCCGGCCCTCGTTGATGTTGGAGAGCTCCCAGAGGGACTCGTTCAGCAGGTTCCGGGTGGACTCGGCGAACCGGGCCCGCCAGTCGGCCGACATGTGCGGGACGGTGCGCTGCCAGAGGTCCGCCAGGCCCGCCTCGACCGGGTTGGTGGCATCGGGGAAGCCGTCGGCGAGGTCCATCGGCATGAAGGCGGGCAGCCGGTCCAGGTAGGCCTTGCCGCCCTCGCGGTCGAGGGTGCGCTTGAAGATCTCCAGGAAGTGGTCGTCGAAGAAGAAGACCCAGGTGTACCAGTCGGTGACGAGGTCGAGTGCCTCGCTGTCGCAGTCGGGGTGGGTGTAGGAACAGAGCAGCGCGTAGTCGTGCGAGTCGAGATCGTGCTCCTCCCAGATGCCCGATCCCTCCAGCATGCCGAAGTCGCGTGCCCACTCCTTGGTGTGCACCCGCGCCTTCTCGTAGTGCGGGTTGATGCGCGCCGGGTACGGCACGTAGAAGTCCGGCAGTTCGAACGGCTGAGCCACTGGGTCCCGCCCCTTTTCGACGACAGAGATCGGCGCGATGCCTAACGAGCCCTCCGACCCTCGGTCACCGCTACCCGGCTCCGCCGCCCCGACGCCACAATCCACTCGTACGAGTGAACTCGGGGACGATCGCGTGACATTGGGTGCTGTCGGACCCCTCCGCCAGGCTGTCACCGCCCGCCTCCCCCGCCCCTTGGAGCCTCGCATGGCGTTCACCGACGAGACCTGGCGCCTGCTGCGCGGCGAGGAGTTGGTCGGCGAGATCCGCATCACCGAAGCCGACTTCCCGTGGCTGTCCGGCGATTTCCTGCCCGGCCCGGGCTGGCCGGCGGCCGAGCCCGGGTTCGCCGAGAGCCTTCGGCTGGTCGAGGCCGAGGAGTGGGAGGCGTGGGACCCGTTCTACACCGCGCTGACGAAGAACTGCACCCTGCACGCCCCGGACGGCCCGGCCGCCGAGTTCCTGCTGCACATCGAGCCGCCGCAGGCATGGTTCCGCTTCAGCGAGGAACCGTTCGAGGACGACTGACGCACCGCCCGTCAGGCCTGCGGCTGGAAGATCCGGGCCTCCGCCAGGTCGCTGCTCCAGTCGACCTGCCAGCCGCGGCTTGCGGCCAGGGCGGCCAGCCCGTCGAGGCCGATGCCCCGGTAGTAACGCCGCCGGATGCTCGTCCTGGGCATCAAGTCCTTGCCCTTGTACTTGTAGCGGTACTTCTTGTTGTGCTCCAGCCGCGAGCGCACCCTGGCCAGCTCCCGTTCGATGCCCCGGTCGAGCGCCCGCGCGGCCCACGCCTCCCACTCCTCGCGGGTGCCGTGCCGCTCCAGGCGGTAACGGCTCGGCGTGAGAACGAACTTGGACGCACCGGGCTCGGCCGTGCCGTCGAGCGCCACCGAGCCGTCCAGGAAGTCCCAGAGGACCCGGATCGGCAGCCAGAACCACTGCAGGCCGAACTGGAGCCGCAGCCCGAACGCAGAGCGCTGCGGCAGTGGGCCGGTACGGAGGCCGGGCGGGGCCGGTGGGTGCCAGTCGCTCATCCGAATGCCTCCAGGGTCTTCACGTCGTCCGGGCCGAGCAGTGCACGCCCCGAACCGCAGTTCGATCTTCGTACACCAAGCGCAGGGTATCTTCCGCCGCCGAAGAGGCCGATGGGGCGTCAGGGCAGCGCGAGCACGAGCGGCCGGACGGGGCTGCCGGGGTCGAGGCGGTAGCTCCAGTCGGCAGGCACCAGCAGGCACTGGGCGGCGCGCAGGCGCAGCGTGCTGCGGCCGGCGGCGGAGCCGGGGGGCGGGCTCAGCTGGACCGCCGCGGCGCCGCGCCGTTGCACCAGCAGCACGGCGACCTGGCCGTGCTGCCACGGTCCGGCGAGGCGGTCGGGGACGGCCAGGACGGGGCGGGCCAACTCGCGTTCCAGGGCGGCGGCCAGCGCATCGGCGGAGCAGTCCGGGGCCGGTTCCTGCTCGCTCCACATCAGCGCCGGCCCGGAGCGGGCGGTGCCGCCCCGCAGGAAGGCCGCCAACTCGACGACCTGGCCGTCAGGTTCGGGGGACCGCCGGTCCTCCCCTTCGTACCACTGCACGACTGCCCCCTCCGGAGCGGGCGCCGAGCCGTCTCGGGCACCGCCGAACCATCCTGGGCCGCTCTCAAACCTGGTGGACAGTCACGAGATCGCGTGACACCCGACCCCGTGCAACCATCCGGCAGGACATGGCCTTTCAACCGATTTGACCTGTTTCGACCCCTGGTCACTTTGCTGCCAGCGCAGTTGATGAGGTGGCCACCCGGTGGTCCGGCGGTGGCCCGGCGGACATGCTGGATGCAGGCCGAACAGCACCGGGCAGCACCGCCCGACCGGCCCGCTCCCCACCCCACAACCGCCCTCGGAGGCCCCCATGAAGCGCGCCCTCGCCCTCGCCGCCGTCACCGCCGCGGCCCTGTTCGCCGCCGTTTCCCCGGCCTCCGCCGACACCGCCGCCCCGACCGGCTCCACCACGCTGCAGCAGCAGGTGACGGTCGACCTGCCGGACACCCCGCTGGACGGCGACACCTCGTGGGGCGGCGCCTGCGAGACCCCCCTCTGCAAGCCCTGGAACTGACCCCCGCTGCCACCTCGACCTCCGGGAGTTCTCCATGCACACCTCCACCGTCCAGCACCCCGCTGCCACCGTCGGGTTCAGCCGCCGCGAGCTCCAGGTCCTGCACCTGGTCGGCGAGGGCGCCAGCTATGCGACGATCGCCCGCCGGCTGGGGCTCAGCCCGCACACCGTGGACACCTATCTGCGCCGGATCCGCGCCAAGTCCGGTGTCAGCTCGCAGGTCCAGCTCGCGCTGCTGGCCTCCCGGCTGCCCACGCCGGCAGCCGCCTAGGAAGAGGCGAGGGGGTGCAGCTAGGTGCACCCCGGCCGGGCAGGTGGCTGCAATGGCACGAGAAGCGCTGCCCGGGATCGTCATGGGTGACACGACGATCCCGATCGAGAGGCGAACTCCCATGCGGAACACCCGGGCCACCCGGACCGGCTGGTTCGGCCCCGCCGCGCTCTTCCTCGCGGTGGCCTTTCCGGCCGCCGGCCTGCTGGGCGCGGTCCAGCCGCTCACCGGACTGCCCGATGAAGTCCTCCAACTGACCCAGTTCGGACCGGCGTTGGGCGTGGCCGCGGTCGCCCTGATGCGGCCGTCGCAGGTATGGGGCCTGCTGACGGCCGGCGGGGCGCGCGGCCCGCGCGGGGCGCTGCTGCTCAGCGCCGTGGCGATCACCGCGCTGGCGGTGGCCGGCGCCCTGCTGCTGCACGGCGGTGTCCCGGTGCGCAACCCGGGTTCGCTGGCCGCCCCGTTCGGCGTGGTGGTGGTCGCCCAGTTCGTGGGCGCCTGCGGCGAGGAGATCGGCTGGCGCTGCCTGCTGCAGCCGCTGCTGCGCACCCGTTTCGGCCCGCTCGGTTCGTCCGCCGCGGTCGGTCTGCTCTGGGGCGCCTGGCACGTGCAGGTGTTCGCGCAGGCCCCGGCGTACGCGGCCGGGTTCCTGGCGGCGACCGTCGCCATGTCGGTGCTGCTGGGCCTGGCCTGGGAGCGGATCGGCGCCCACCGGCTGCTGCTCGCCGGCGGCTTCCACACCCTGGTGAACCTGGGCATGCTGCTGTTCCTGGACGAGGAGTCCGGCGCGGTGGAGCCCATGCTGCTGTTCGGCGCGGCAAGCGTACTGGTCGCGCTGCCCTGGGTCCTGGCCGACCGCCGCCCGGCCCGTGCGGATAGGCTCGCGACGACATGACGGACCGACAGATGCGCTTCCGGGGACCACTGGTCGCCCTGGCCCGCTGCCAACGACTCTCGCTGGACGCCCTGGTGACGTCACTGCGGGGGCTCGCGGCGCTCGGCGCGCTGACACTGCTGCCGGTCGGCCTGGGTCTGCTGCTCCTGCCGTCCGCGGCCGGCCTGCTGCGCCGCGGCAGCGACCGCGAACGCGACCGCACCGCCCGCTGGACGGGCACCGTGCTCGACGATCCCGAACCGCTGCCCACCGCCCCGACCGTCACCGGCCGGGCGGTGGCGGTGCTCGGCTCGCACGCCTTCTGGCGCGACCTCGCCTGGTCCTGCTTCGGCCCGTGGAGCACCGGCCTGCTGGTCGCCGTCCCGCCGACGCTGGTCGGCTTCGGTCTGTTCGGCGCGCTGGTGCAGCCGTTCATCTGGCAGTACCTCGGCCCGGACAACTGGTACGCCTTCGTCCCGGTGGAGTCCACCGGCACCGCGCTCGCCGCCGCCGCGCTCGGCCTGGCCTTCGTCGCGGGGGGCCTGTGGCTGACCGTCCCGGTGCTGGTCCGCTACGGCGAGTGGACCGGCAAGCTGCTGGGCGACCCGTACGCGACCCGGCTGGAGCGCCGGATCGGCCAGCTGACGGACAGCCGGGCCGACGCCCTCGACACCCAGGCCGCCGAACTGCGCCGGATCGAACGCGACCTGCACGACGGCGCGCAGGCCCGGCTGGTCGCCCTCGGCCTGACCCTCGACCAAGCCGACCGGCTGGTCGACAGCGACCCGGCCGCCGCCCGCCGGCTGCTCGGCGAAGTCCGGGCCAGCTCCGAGCGGGCCCTGCAGGAGCTGCGCGACCTGGTCCACGGCATCCTCCCGCCGGTACTCGCCGACCGCGGCCTGCCCGACGCCGTCCGCTCGCTCGCCCTGGACGCCTTCCTGGACGTCGAGGTGGACGCCGACCTGCCCGGCCGGCTGCCCGCCGCCGTCGAGGGCGCCGCCTACTTCGCGGTCGCCGAACTGCTCGCCAACGCCGGCAAGCACTCCGGCGGCCGCACCGTGCGGATACGACTGCGCTGCGCCGACGGCCTGCTGCGCGCCACCGTCACCGACGACGGCCGGGGCGGCGCCGACCCTGCCCGCGGCAGCGGCCTGGCCGGGGTGCGCCGCCGGCTGGCCGCCTTCGACGGCACCCTCGCCCTGGTCAGCCCGCCGGGCGGACCGACCACCGCGACCCTGGAGCTCCCGTGCGCGTCGTCCTCGCCGAAGACCTCTTCCTCCTCCGTGACGGCCTGAGCCGCACCCTCGCCGAACACGGTTTCGAGGTCGTCGCCGCCGTCGACAACGGCCCCGAACTGCTGCGCGCCCTGCGCGAGTTGCGCCCCGACGTGGCCGTCGTCGACATCCGTCTGCCGCCCACCCACACCGACGAGGGCCTGCAGGCCGCGCTGACCGTCCGCCGCGAACGGCCCGCCCTGCCGGTGCTGGTGCTGTCCCAGTACGTGGAGCAGCTGTACGCGCAGGAACTGCTCGCCGACGGGGAGGGCGCGGTCGGCTACCTGCTCAAGGACCGGGTCACCCACACCGCGCAGTTCGTCGACGCCGTCCGCACCGTCGCCTCCGGCGGCACCGTGATGGACCCGCAGGTGATCGCCCGCCTGATGGCCCGGTCCACCGCCCGCGGCACCACCGCCGACCTGTCGCCCCGCGAACTCGACGTACTGCGCCTGATGGCCGAGGGCCGCTCCAACGCCGCGGTGATGGCCGAACTGCACATCGGCGAGAGCGCGGTGGCCAAACACACCGCCGCGATCTTCGGCAAGCTCCGGATCGACAACACCCCCGACGCCAACCGCCGCGTGCTCGCCGTCCTCGCCTATCTGAAGCGCTGACGCCCTGGCGCCGCGCAGTCGGGCTCGCAGGGTCCTGAGGAACCGCCGAACCTGGAGTGCCTCTTTGCTCGCCGAACCCTCCCCCGCGCCGCCTCTGCCGCCCGCCATCGGCAAGGGGCCACCGCACTCGCCCTGCTGCTGTCCACTCCCCCGGTGGCCCGCCTGCTGCGGCCGCTGCTCGCCCCGCGACTCGGCCTGCTGCTGCGTCGCCAGAGCCTGTCCCCGGAAGCCGGTCCGCCGCCCGCCCGTGATCGCTAAGCTGCCGGGGCGGTGGTGGAACGATCACGGAGGAACGGTTTGCGGGGCGAGTGGATCAGGGTGCCGGTCGGCGACGACTCCGCACGGTGGACCACCCGGGGCGAGTGCCGGCGGGTCCTGCTGGTGGCACACAACGTCACCTCGGCGACCCGGCTGCTCGACGTGGTCGGCCTGTTCCGCGACGACCTGCGCGTCCAACTGCTCGCCACCTGCCCCGGCAGCTCCCCGTTCCGCTCCGGACTGCCCGAACTCCTCCACTCCCTGGGCGTCCCCGTCGTCCCCTGGGAGCAGGCCCTCGAGCTCGCCCCCGAGCTGGCGATCTCGGCCAGCTTCGGCGGTCAACTGCACGAGCTCAAAAGCCGGTTGATCGTCCTATCGCACGGCGTTGGCTACAATAAGAAGCTGGCAACACCGGACACCGGACACCGGATACCGGACACCGGAGCGCCGGTGTTCGGGCTTTCGCGCGAGTGGCTGCTCCACGACGGGGTCCCGGTCGCCGATGCACTGGTGCTGTCCCACCCCGATCAGCTCGACCGGCTCGCGGCGGCCTGCCCGGAGGCGGCCGGCACGGCGGTGCTCGGCGGTGACCCGTGCTTCGACCGCATCCTCGCGGCCCGCCCCCGCCGCGACGCGTTCCGCCGGGCGTTCGGCGTCCGCCCCGGCCAGCGCCTGATCGTCCTCAACTCGACCTGGAACCCCACCTCGCTGTTCGGCGACGGCGGCGCGGAGGACGTCCTGCCGCTGCTGCTCTCCCGCCTGCCGGAGCTGCCGCTGGACGAGTACCGGGTCGCCGTCGTCCTGCACCCCAACGTGTGGCACGGCCACGGCCCCGGCCAGGTCCGGCTCTGGCTCGACGGGGCCCGCCGGGCGGGCGTGACGCTGGTCGACCCGGTCGCGGACTGGCGGCAGGCCCTGATCGCCGCGGACGCCGTGATCGGCGACTTCGGCTCGGTCAGCTACTACGCGGCGGCCCTCGGCACCCCGGTGGTGCTGGCGGCGGCCGGCGCGTCCGTCCTCGACGACGGCTCCCAGGTCGCCGCGTTCGTCCGCGAGGCCCCGAAGCTCGACCTGCACGCCGCGCTGGCCCCGCAGTTGGCGGAGCTGCTCGCCCGCGGCACGCCACCGGCCGGACCGGCCGAGCTGACCAGCTCCCGCCCGGGCGAGTCCGCCGGTCTGCTGCGCGCGCTGTTCCACCGCCTCCTCGACCTCCCCGAACCGCCCGCCCCCGCACTGCTCGACCTGCTGCCCCTGCCCGCCCACCAGCCGCCCCTGGTGACGGCACCCGTCCGGGTGCTGGCCCACGCCGGCAAGGACGGCACGGTCGAGATACGCCGGTTCGCCGCTCCCCGCCACGAGCCGGAGGGCCCCGGCACCGCCCACCTGGTCGCCCACGAGGACACCTTGGACCCGGGCACCCTGGCCCTCGCCGACGTCATCATCCGCCACGGCACCCTCGACGACCCCCGGCTCGACCCGCCGCTCGCCTGGGCCGATCACACCCTGTCCCGCCACGCCTCCTGCACCCTGGCCGTCCAGATCACCGGCCCGACCACCTGCACGGCCCGCCACCGCTCCGGCGCGAACCTGGAGTTGACCTCCCTCGACGGCCTCGACCCAGCCACCGCCGCCTCCGCCCTGCTCGCCCTCGGCCCGGCCACCGGCACCCTGACCGTCCGCACCGGCACCATGATCCACCGGGTGACGGTCGCTCAGCCCCGCTGACGCACAGCAGCCGCAGCACCGCGAGCTGCGCCAGGTGGACCACCGCGGAGCCGCTCAGCGAAGGACAGCCACCCGGCAAACCGCTCCGCCACGCGCGCCTGACGAAGCCCCCCGCCGCCGGAGGCCCACTCTCGGCCCGGCCACCGGCACCCTGACCGTCCGCACCGGCACCACGATCCACCGGGTGACGGGCGCTCAGCCCCGCTGACGTGCAGCTCGGTCACCAGCCCCCGTTGACGCCCGACTCGGTCACTCGCCCCCCGTTGACGCCCGACTCGGTCACTCGCCCGCGCCGCCGCACAGCGACCGCAGCACCGCGAGCGGCACCAGGTGGAACACCGCGCCGCCGCGCTCCAGCAGCACCCCGGCCTCGTCCAGCAGCGGCAGCGCCTGCGCCCCGTGCCCCTGGTCGATGAGCGTCTGGACCAGGTCGGTGAGCGCGCGGGCGGTGTTGTAGGCCTCGCCGGTGCCGCGGAAGAACGCCACCGCCTGCTCGATCGACGCCCGGGCCTCCTCGAACCGGCCCAGTCCGCGCAGCGCCCGGCCGCGGTGCCGGGCGAGCAGGGCGCGGGCCCGGGGCAGGTCGGCCTGCCCGCTGTCACCGTCCCCGATGCCGTCGAGCAGTCCGACGGCCCGGTCGAAGCACTCCAGCGCCTCGGCCCAGCGCCACTGGCGCAGCCGCAGCAGGCCGAGCGTCTCCACGGCGGTGGCCTGCCCGCGCAGGTGACCGTCCGACTCCTCCACCTCGGCGGCCAGCACCAGCTGCTGCTCGGCCTCGCCGTACTCCTGCAACTCGGTCAGCGCCAGCGCGAGTTGGACGTGCATCCGGGCCGCCACCGGAGGCCGTACGGCGGACGCGGCCCGCGCACCGGCCCGCAGCGCGGGCAGCAGTTCGTCGTGCCGGCCGGCCTTCAACTGGACCGCCCACAGCGCCTCGACCAGCTGGCAGACCAGGTCGGGGGCGGCGAACTCCTCGGCGGCGCCCACGGCTTCCACCAGGTTGGGCAGTTCCGTCCCGAGCGCCGCCAGCGCCTCGGCCTCGCCGGGGTAGCCGTCCGGTCCGAGCTCCGCGTACAGCGGGCCGAGGTGCCAGCGCTGCGGGAGCGCCGCGTAGTCGGCGCGGACGGCGAGCCGCAGGTAGTGATCGACGGTGCGCCGCACGGCAGTTGCGCAGGCCGCGAGCCCGTCCTCCCGAATGGCTGCTGCCTCGGCGTGCCGGCGGACGGCCGGGCGGTAGCGGTGGCGGCCGTCGAGGGCGGTCTCCAGCAGTCCGGCGGCGGTGAGTTCGTCCAGCGCCTCGGCGGCCTCGGCCTCGGTCAGTCCGGTGGCGGCCGCGGCGGCGGCCGGCCCGATCGCGGGCCACCGGCGCAGCGCGCAACTGCGGTACACCGAGGCGCTGTTCGGCGCGATGCGGGCGTACCGGTCGGCGGTCGCGGCCTCCACGGGGTCGGCGAAGACCTGCCCGGCGAGCGCCCGCGGCGCGGTCTCGCCCAGCACGGTGGCGGCGGCGCGCAGCGCGAACGGTGAGCCGGCGCAGCGGTCCAGCACCCCGGGCAGGGCGGCCTTGGCGGCGCTGACGGCGTGTTTGCCGGCCAGGTCGGTGAGCAGGCGGCGGGCATCCTTGTCGGCGAGCGGTCCGACGGGGATGTTCAGCGCGTCCAGCCCGGCCAGCGGGCGGCGCGCGGTGATGACGGTGACGACGCCGGGGGCGGCGGTGAGCAGCGGCCGCACCTGGGCGGCCGAGTGCGCGTGGTCGAGGACGACCAACAGCCGCCGCCCGGCGAGCAGTTGCCCGAACCGTTCGGCCCGGTCCTCGACGGTGGCGGGCAGCTGGTCGGCGGGGACGCCGAGCTTCTGCAGGAAGCGCCGCAGCACGGTCGCCGGGTCGGCCGCGCCCTGCGGTCCGCCGGCGCGCAGGTCGGCGTACAGCTGTCCGTCGGGGAACCGGTGGGCCTCCCGGCCGCCCCAGTGGATCGCCACCGCGCTGGTGCCGATGCCGTCCGGGCCGTGCAGGAGCACCTGCCGGGGCCGGCCGTCCGCCTTCCGTCCGGCTTCCTTATCGAGCGCGGCGAGCGGCCCCTTGCGGTCGGTGAAGTACCGGGTGGAGACGGGCAGCAGCCGCGGCACCGCGCCGGCCTGCTCGGACTCCCCCTCGGCCAGGCCCGTCAACCACGCGGCCAGCGCCCGGGCGTGGGCCGGATCGCGCCGCGCCCCCTCGACCAGCAGCCGGGCGAGTTCCTCCCGCTCCTCGGCCCCGGAGGGCGCCGCGAGCTGACGGCCGGTCACCCGCTGGGCCAGGTTCCCGATCGACTCCCAGGCCCACTTCCCGGCTTCCCCGGCCATCGCCGAGCCGATCGTGCCCAGCACCCCCGCGACCGCCGAGACCGACAGCGGATCGATCATGCCCCCACCCCTCAGTACCGTGCGCGAAGACGACGGCCTCCGCCCACTCCACCCGACGCGCCCAACGGTAGCCTGCACACCACCCTCCGTCAGCACGCCTTCCCGGCCCCCGGCCCCGGTCATTCCCTCCAGTTGTGGCGGGGCAGCCGCTCGCCCAGGTCGGTGAAGAACCGTTGCGGGGTCCGCAGCGGTGCGCCGACCCACACCTGCGGCAACCCGTCGGGGAGTTCGGCCGGCAGCGTGGTGCCGTACCGGGTGGCCCGGTCGGCCACCTGCTGGAGGGAGGTCCAGCCGGGCAGCCACTCCTCGGCCACGCCGTACTGCCCGCGCAAGGCCTGCCGCGCGGTGAACGGGACGGTCACCACGGGCTCCAGCTGGAGCGGGTCGCCGACCACGACGGCGCGGCGGGCCCGCCACAGGCCGCCGACGGCCATCTGCGCGAACAGCGCGCCCTGGCTGTCCACCCGCCCGTCGTGGCTCTCCGGGTCGCGGCCGAACACCTCCATCAAGGTGTTGCGCACCTCCGCGAGCGGGAACAGCCCGCCGTAGACCCGTGCTGCCAGGTGTGCCCGGGCGCGGGCTTCGTCCGCCGCAGCCGGTGACCGTCCTGCCACGGGAGCAGCCCGTCGGCGTCCAGCGGGTAGACCTTCTGCTTCTCCTCCGGCGCCGGCACCGCCTGAGCGCTGAACAGTTCCACCGCCCGCCAGAACTCCACCACGGCCGCCGCCCGTTCGACCCCGCCCGCCACGTCCGCCTACCGAATCGCCGCAACGCAGAAGTCCCGCCCGGGTGACCCGGGCGGGACTTCTGTTGGGTGGGCCGTTCACGAGTCGCCTTGACCTGTAACGAAGTGGCTGCGGCAGACAGTGCTTCCCACGGCACAGAAGATCGCTTCCCAAGACACGGTTCCCAGAATCTCTCCGCGCCTTACCTGCTCCACAGCCTCCCGCGCCCGGTCGCTCCAGTCGGCGCTACCAGGTCCGACAAGTTGGGCTTTGAGCAGGTGAAGACCCGCCGCTGCCGAGCCATACTCAGCACACCCGCCCATCCGTCAGTCGATGTAAAGCATGTCGTTAGACAACCAGCCGAAAGCTTTCAGATCTGCGGCCAGCCACCCGTAGGACCAGTTCGTCGCCTGGCGGACAAGGTTGGTCGAAAGGACCTGCTCAGTACTGCGAAGAGGCAGACGGTCCGGATCCTCCGTGCTGTCGAACGTCCACGGCATCTGACGGTCGTAGGGTTCTTCCACAGCGTCGAGCTGCACGTCAGGAGCCGTCCGGTCGCCGGACGGCTCCTGGATCAGGTGGTACTCGACTGTCGCACACCAAGCTTCGGTGTCCTCGGGGTGGGGCATGACGACCGTCCCCTGGATGCGGATCGGCAACGCCCGGTAGAGCTCGAAGGAGTCGGCGTAGCCCGGGAAGTTGGCTTCGACGAGTTCGCGGTACCCGATCAGTGCATCGCGGAGCGCGTCAGCGGTGATCTTCTTGGTCAGTTCAGGCGAGTAGTACTGCCACATGAAGTTGTGGGCCGCGCGGCTACGATCGGGGGCCGGCCGGGGGTTCCGAAGCGACTCCGCCTGCTCCTGTTCGAGGTGTTCGAGGTGTTCGTAGAGCCAGCAGGCATCACCGGAATCGAATTCCCCTCCCCCCGGGCAGTTCCAGCGGGACCATGCGGTCTGGGCCACGTGCCGAGCTAGGTCGTTGACCACGGGCCGCAGACTGCCAAGCGGTACTCCCTCGGTGGGGCACGTCCGGTCGGTCATCCTCATGACCATCTGGCTGAGGTACCACGCGCGCTCCGCTGCGAGTGGGGAACTGTGCGCCACCGGCAGGATCCGCCGCTGCACGAGTTCCGTAAGGGGGCGGCGCAGACGGTCCCTGGCCCAGCGCCAACGGCCCAGCCGTCCTCCCGGGAGGAGGAATCCGCTTCGGGTGCGGAACTTCGGGCGGTCCGTGGTCCAGAAATCCGGACCGTCCAAGGCCACGATGTCGTCCTGTAGGGCGCCTTCGTACGACTGGCCGAGGTTCATCCAGTCACCCGAAACGGCCACGGCCCACGGCGCGATCCGTCCGCCGTGGTGCAGTTCGAGCCGGGGACCCAGGTCTCCCAGACCGGCGAGCCAATTCTCGACCGCTGCACGCAGGTGGCCGGCCACCCATTTCGACCGCTCCGGCCCGTCCGTTTCTGGCCCTTCGGCGAAGAAGGACTCCTCGGTTTCCTCCTCCGCGAGCTGCCCCAGCACCCACGACGCTGCGGCGGGATTGGCCCGGGCGAGTACGGCCATGTGCCCGTCCGCCGCCTCCGGGGTCGAGGTCTCCACCGCGAAAGCGATGGCGTACCGCCAACGCGGGAAGCGCCCCACCCCCGCCACGGCGTCGAACCGCACGTCGCCGTTCTTCAGCGCCTGGGCGCCGAAGTGCTGTTCGAACAGCGGCAGCGCGAAGTGCAGGAAGCCGTTCTCTCGGACGACCAGCCCGGTGTCTTCCAGTTTCCACAGCAGTTGGTGCGCTGCGAAGGAGGCTGCTCGCACCGGTTTCCGGGAGTCGAGGATGCGCACCGCGAGCCTGGCCAGACCGTCCCACGTCTCGGCGGACGTGTCCGGGCGTTCGCGTTCGAGGATGCTGTCCACCAGACCGGCCAGCAGTTCGCTGGTGGAAACCTGCGTGTCGCCGCCTGCCCAGAGCCTGCTGGCCAGGGCGTGGACCTGGAGAGGACTGGTGAGGAATTGCCTCGTCTCGGACCCGCCGAATCCGATGTATCCGTCGTCGATGACCACTCTCAGCAGGTCCAGTCCCCGTTGAACCGGCCACGGCTCGACGGCGAGGCGTTCCTCCTCCGACACCGTGCCAGCTCCCGGACGCGTGGTCGCCAACACACTGACCTGTGGCCAATTCAGCACCAACCGCCGGGCTTCGTCCAGGAGCTGATCGGCTTCCTGAAAGCCCAGGGTGTCCAGGTCGTCGAGCACGATCCGGCACGGCCCCGCCGGATCGCCCCCCAACGCCTCCCGCACTCTCACGAACAGCGACGACCCGACCTCCCGCGCCTGCCACCAGAGTGGAATCGCCACCTCGTCGTCCGTCCAAGCACGAGTCAGCCCCTGATCCCACCAACGTTCCGCCGTCTCGCTCTTGCCCGCCCCCATGGGAGCCACCAGCACCCGCAACGTGCCGTCGGGGACCTCCACCACCGGGTCGGCCTGCCCCGCCTTCCACCCCAGGACAGCGTCCTTGCGTTCAGCGGGCGTACTGCGCAGCCGCACCAGGCTCCGGCCGCGCGACTCCCGACCCCCGATCTCCAACGCCTCGGCCCGGGACCGCGAGCTGACGGAGGAAGGCACCAACTTCTGCAAGCGCTCGATGAGTTCGCCGAGTGACAGGAACTCCGGACTCCCCTCCAGCCCCGCCCTGTTCGTTGCCGAGAGGGCCGCCACCGCCCGCTCGGACTCCTCGCTCTGACGCCGCTTCCATTCGAGCAGTTGCTCCCGCGGATAGCGGCCCGGCGTGATGTCGATCTCGGAAGCGTGCCGCTCGCACATCAGGATCAGGTTCTCGTAACTGCGGTTGGCTTCCTCGCTCATGGCCCTGTCCCACCGGGGGCCGCCCTCGCTCCGTGCGTTGATGTGGGCCACGCGGCTGTTGAGCAGGAACTTCCCCGTGTCCGGGATGCGTCGGTACAACGGCTCACCGCACGAAGGGACACCGCAGGTGAGTGCGGTGCCGTAGAGAGCCTTCTCGGTACCCGGGGTCGGAGGTCGGTGGTGGATCCGCTCGGGGTCCGGCGGTTCGGCTTCCAGACTCATCCGCTCAGTGTGACCTACCAGTCCGACAGCAACACATCGTCCTCGACTACCGGGGCGGTCGCGAGAGCTGAGTCGAAAGCGGTTCTGCGGAGCTCAGCCTCCGAAGGTGTCGGCCGGCTTGGCGCTCCAGTCGTACCGGGGCAGGCGTTCGCCGAGGTCGGTGAAGAATCGCTCCTGGGTCCAGAGTTCGTGGTTGCCGATGACGCACAGTCGCCGTTTGGCCCGGCTGACCGCCACGTTCAGGAGGTTTGGCCGCTTGGCCGCCCATGTCCGGGCGCCGGGAGTTCGTGGGTCGGTGCCGAGGACCAGGATGACCACGTTCGCTTCCTTGCCCTGGGTGGTGTGGACGGTGCCGACCCGGCCCGCCTTCATGAACGGCCGGCTCGTCCAGCGGGCCCCGGCGACGACGGCCCGGAACGGGCTGATGACATACGCCTCCTGGTCGAGGTCGATCCCGTGGTCCCGGAGCTTCTTGAGCATGCTGTGCAGCGCGAGTCCCTCCTCCGGAACCCAGTGGCCTTCGAAGTGCGCGGAGGCGACGTGCACCCAGGAGCTGCGCGGCGGGTAGGCGTACGGGTCGGGGTAGTGGGTGCCGTTGACCATCAGGCCGTCGTACGCGATGGCGTTGCTGACCGTGAACATCGGGTTCTCGCAGCGGCAGTGCACCCGCAGCGGGGCACCGACCCACACCTCCGTCGATCCGTCGGGGAGTCCGGCGGGCAGCGTGGTGCCGTAGCGGGTGACCCGGTCGGCCACCTGCTGGACGGAGGTCCAGCCCGGCTCCTTCGCGTTCCACCAGACCCCCGTCTGCGACTCGTTCCGGTAGGAGGAGAGGAGGTGGGACAACCCGTGGCCGGTCTCCTGCCAGCCCTTGCCCTTCACCGGCGGCAGGTCCGGCCCTTGGGGCAAGGCCTGGTCGTCGGGCAGGTACTTGCCGTGCCACAGGCGGTTGACGAAGGCGATCCGGTTGGTCTTGTTGCCCAGGTGGGCAGCCACCGTGCCCCAGGCCGATGTGCCCTTGAGCAGCCGGATGCCCTGCTCGACGAAGTAGTCCACCTCGTCACGCCACTTCGGTGCCAGCGCGGCGCGCGCGGGGATCTCCTTGGAGATGTTCTCCACCGCACCGTTGTTGGCCGAGGCCACCACCATCTCGAAGCCCGTCAGTTCGGGCCGCAACGGGTACACCGTGCGGGTGTGCTCGCCGCTCTTCCACCTCAGTGGGGTCTTCAGGAAGGCGTCGGACGGCATGCGCAGATCGGCGAGGGCCCGCGCTCGTTCGACGATCCGGTCGGCGATCGCGTCGCGCAGCATGGTGGACTTGCCGGTCCCGGGCGGGCGTTCACCGAGAACACCCCGCCTTCACGGGCCAGTTCGGCGTGGGTCGTGTTGACCGCGAACTGCTGGCTGAGAGCCAGCGGATGCTTGGCGGCGGCCCGCCGGGGAGCGTCCGGGCTCGACCCTCTCCAGGGCAAACTGCGGGCGCTCGCGGAGGTCGATCCGCCGGGCGATCGAGCGCCTCGCCCAGCGGGAAGAGCCCGCCGTAGACCACGTGCTGCCAGACGAACCCCGCTGGCAGCGGAACCCGCCCGAGCTGGTGCCCCTCCTCCCAGGGAAGCCGCCCCGCACCGTCGAAATCGTAGATCCGCTCCCGGTCGTTCGGCGCCGGCACGGTCTGGGCGCTGAACAGCTCCACCGCGCGCCAGAACTCCACCACTGCCGCCGACCACTTGCCCCCGGCTGCCATTCCATCTCCCGAATCGTCGCTACCGCACGACGGGGACCTCATCCGC
This sequence comes from Kitasatospora sp. NPDC004614, assembly GCF_042873675.1. NCBI lineage: Bacteria > Bacillati > Actinomycetota > Actinomycetes > Kitasatosporales > Streptomycetaceae > Kitasatospora > Kitasatospora sp. NPDC004614. The sequence continues at coordinate 84,236 of NZ_JBIALR010000012.1, read as the reverse complement.
ACGCGGCAAACGCGGAACCTATGCTTCCTCCGGCGGTCACGAGGATCGGTCCGCCTCGAACAACACCTGCTGAACATCGGGGTGGGCGAGTGCCGGAGGGGGCGTCCTAGTGGTGCCGACCTGATGGTCCTTGAGCGTGATCCCCAACTCGTCGACCCACGCTTTTCGGCCGTTCCAGTTCACCCCCGCCAACACACTGGCCGCTGCCGAAGGGCTGTCGAAGCAGTGGTCCTTCATCAGCCGCAGGTGCTTCCCGTCATTCGTCTCCACAAGGATCCCGTCCTCTATGAGCTCTCGGCGCAGCCGCAGGTAGCTACGCGAGAGACTTCTCGCCTCAACCTTCCCCTCCGCTCCGGCTCGAACGAGGAATCCGTCGGAACGCTCGGAACCCCAGCAGTCCGTTCCCGTAGCCTTCAGGCGGTACCGGACCGCCTCCGTATCGGGCTCGGCAACCACGCCGGCCGCCTCTTCAAGACCAACCGCGCCCAGGACTCCCATCAAGAGCAGGACGTCTTCGAAGAGCCTGCCGTAACTGGGACGCATCTCTGCGCGCGGCTCCTTCGGGGCAGGGACTTCCTTGTTGTCCACGATGGCGGTACCGATGCTCATGGAGTGGCGGATCAGGCGTGCTTCGAGATGGGCCACGTGGTTCTCGGTGAGCCTGTCGTTGTGAGAGGTGAAGGCGAAGCCCTGGGTCCAGAAGTCCTTGTCCCGTTGGTGCTCGTCGAGTCGCTCCGTGAGGACGCGGGCTCTTCCCATGTAGACGCGCTGCTTGCCTGGCTGCTCGGCATCGGGCCCTTGGACCAGGTAGACGCCCGTCCTGGACAGCTCCGGGCGCATACGGGCCTTCGCGTAGTCCGCACGTCCGAACGCCACGCAGAGGCAGGCGCGCTCCACGCTCGTTGCGACCCGGATGCCTCCCGGACGCCCATCCGCCAACGCGATCTCTATGAACTCCTCGGTACTGGTCACGACCGAAACGATCGCACACAATCCTTGTCGACTGAACACCCCAGATCACCGGTTCAGCAACTCCACGCCTCCCACCGGAACACCGAAACCGTCACCCGCAGACTCGGCCACCCGACCGGACCCGCGAAGCAGAGATCCCGCCCGGTTTCCCGGGCGGGATCTCGTTGTCTGGGGATTCGCTCAACAGCCTTCCCAGCTACGTGAAGACCTCTTCTCGAATGCCGTGTCCACAACTGCTTTCCGTCGCTGAGGACGACACTCGGGCATCCAGATCACCCCTGGTCGGCTCGCCCCGGCCGCTGTCCGTCCGCCCCTGGCGATCCAGGGGACAGCTGGTGGCCCCGTGCTCGGAATCCATCCTCGTCCCGATGGAGCCATACCCGGGCGTTGCGCCAGGCGATATCGAAATCGATCACCTCCGGGGCTTGCCGTGCCAGACGCCAGGCCAGCCAGCTCGAACGCGGGTCGAGCAGCCACCGCAGCAGGGCGGTGGTCATCGCACTGCTTCCGGGGCCTCGTCCCCGGACATGTCGGCCGACACCTCGACGCTGCCTTCCAGCTGGTCTGCCAGGTCCGGCTGGCCGACCGCCCGCAGGTAGCGGGACGTGAAGCTGATGAGGAAGCGTCGCTGATGCGTGTGCTCGAAGCGGGAGAAGAAGGTACGCATGATCTCAAGGACTTGACGGTCGGACGGGTCGTGGGACGGTGCGCGGACGGTGGCGAGGAACTGCGACAGGTGGGTCAGCGCGCCGAACAGTTCCTCCCGAACGCCCTTGTCGGTCAGTTTGAAGTCCTTGACCAGGTCCGCCCACGGGCCCGCCGCAGGCATGGTCAGCGCCGCGCCCAGGACTGCCGGATCGGCCAGGGCTCGTGCGCGTGCTCGGGCCGCCTGGAGGAAGACGGTGTCCTCCAGCTGTTGTTGCCGGCATGCCTGCACGAGCCGGTCGGTGGCTGCTGCGGCGCCGCTGTCCAAGGTGATGGTGATGCCTGCTCCCAGGTCGTGGCCTGGGTGGCCGGCCATCGGGCGTGGGCCCGCGAGGTTATCGGCCAACGCGTCCTGTGCACCCGGCAGGTCTGCCGGGTGCAGTTGTGACGCGACGTCGGCCGCGGCCCTGCGCAGAGTGCCCCGGACGAGTCGGGCCAGTGCCGAGTGGTCGTGTCCGGGGATGTGAACCGGATAGGTGGTGGCGGTGATCCGCGCGCTGAAGGCGATGTCCGGATAGCGGCTCGGCAAAATTGCCGGGAAGGCAGTCACTTCACGACGCAGTGTCCGCCGCTGCGCACGGGTCGGTTGCTCTCGGCTCACGGGTGCTCCGGTCTGGCCGCAGGGAAGCGGCGGTCGAGTAGGCGGCGCCGAAACTCCCGCATGGCCTTGGACTGAGTTTCCGTTTCGCGGCCGACGGCGACGGCTGCGACCGGGTCGAGCCCGACGCGGCCGTTGATGACCTCCTCTATCAGTTCGAGGACCTGATCCGCCGGCAGGCACCCCTCGATACTGGCCTCCGCCCACGCGGTGAGGGTGTTCTCGCAAGCCCGGGCGTGCGCGGTGTGCGACACGGTTGCGCCCCAGCAGGCGACGAGCTCATCGGTCACCGACTTGTCGTGGACTGCGGCGCTGAGAAGCAGTTCCACGGGGCGGGCGTCAGCCGTGATGTCAGCCAGAGCAAGGAAGGCCCTTCTACCAGCGCGAGCCCAATTCGCTCCTCTCGGCCCCGAGCTACCAGACAAGCCGATCCAGTCGGTGACAGCCGCCCAGGTCTGGGCCAGTTTTCCGTGCTCGTGGACCAGGGCGCGAAGTGCCCGGCCCGCTTCCTCGTTGGCCCGGTCGTCGACGTCGCGGCCCAGGACGTGCCGCAGGCGCACCAACGCCTGGCCGGGGAACTTCGCGGCGAACGGGCCCTGGCACACTAGCGCGGCAACCCTTGCGACCTCCGGGTCGCGGCTGGGCGCCCAGCTCTCCCGCAACTGCTTGCGGATACCCGCCCCCAGAACCGGGTGCTGAGCCGCAACGGACAGCATCCGGGCGGCGGGCTCGCCGCGGCTGAGCGCCGCCGCGGCTTCGCTGCCGCGGACAGTGGGGTTGGGCAGGACGCTGCTGTCGTTGTAATCGGCCGCCAGTTTGGCCAACAGGTCGGCGATGGCGTCGAGTCGGGGAGCCCCGATCTGTCCGTCTGCCGTGATCCGGGCGATCCACTTGCGGATGTGGATCTGCGCCTCGTCTAGTTCGTTCCAGATGTGTCGCAGGACCGCGTAGCCGAATCCGGGCCGGTGCGCGAAGGTGACCTTGTTGTCGACGGTCTCCGCTCCACCGGCCCGCAGCCGACTGCCCAGGTCCATGCCCGACAGTGCGCTGCGGACGCTGGTGTCCACCGTATCGCCGAGCAGGTCGCGGGCCGCCTGGTTCACCTGTGCGGGGGCAAACCCGTCCAGGAGGACCGCGGCAAGCAGCAGTGCGCGGTCCTCGGGGCGGTCGGTGGTGCGCACGAAGAAAGCCGAGACGTAGTCGCGCCACCCGGTGAAGCGTTCGACGGCGGCGGCAAGCTTGCCCTCGTCCCCGGCGGCTTCGGCCAGCAGCCGGGCGAGGTCCGCGGCGTCCTGCGGGTGCATGCCGTCGGTGATCAGGTGTCTGAGGTCCTGCTCGTTCTCCTTCAACTCGTACTCGGGATGGAGCCGTTCGGCCAGGCCCGTGCACTGGTGGAGGAAGCTCAAGTGCGTGCTGACCAGACTTCTGGGCGCGGCGGGCCGGGCCAGCACCGCAACGTCCGCCTCGTGGCCGGTGGTGGGCCAGCCGTTCTGACCCGCGATCACGACCAGACACGATCCCACCTGCGCCAGGAGACGGCCGTGCCCGGCGAGTTTGGCCGGCATGTCCTTGGGCCAGTCGGCGATCTCATCGCGGACATCAAGCAGGTAGCCCCGGTTCGGTTCGACCGGCAGCAGGGTGACGTCCGGCGGGTCCCAGTCCGGCGTGACCTGTCCCAACCGTAGCGGCGCAGCCCCCCGCTCGCGGTTCACCAACAGCAGCGCCCGGACAGCGGCGGCGTAACGGCCACTGCCGTCGTGCCCGGTGACCACTCCGAGGCCGCTACCGCGCGAAAGTACGTCCCGCAGCTCTTCCGCAGCGCCGCTCCCCCGGCCGTCCGCCCTGACCCATGCCTTTCGCACCGCCTCGACCACTTCCGGCGCCACCTCATGAACAGGCAGCAGCGCCTTCTCGTGGATGTTGACCACGGTCACCAGGCTCGCCGCACCAGCCGCCTGGGCCTGGACAACCACAGACCGCTCGTTTCCTGACGCGTTCTGGCTCCCGAGCCCCTCGTACTCGGCGCTGGCCTCCGGCTGCAGTTGCACTTCCGTCACTGCCCGGGCCGTCCGGAAGCGGTGATAGATCCCGTTCCGGTGCTCACGTTCCCACCGGCCTGGATGATCACGCTGCCCTTGTTCCCATTGGCGCTCATCCCCGCACTGCCACCCTCGCCCGGGCCCCAGGCCGCAATGAGTTCCTCAAGCTCCGTGGCGATGTCCCGGTGACTCGACAGGTACGCCCCGAGCTGCCAGAAGCACCGATCCCTCAACGCCTCCTGCGCACCCTCGCGCCCCGTTCCGACCTGCCCCGCAGCACTGTCGAGTTCGGCCAACTGCCGCTGGACGTCATCCGATTCGCCCCTTCGCCGCAGGAAGCCGGCGAGCCGTTCTCGGACCAACGCCCAGCCGGAGAGCGCCACCTCTGCGGCCAGCGCCTCGGAAGCACGCGTTGCCAAGTCCGTCACATCGATGTCGATCACACTCATCCCCCACCACTCGTACGGCCCGCCACCGGGCCGCGCCACGAAAGAATGCGAACGATGTGTGATGCCGCACAAGCGGAACGTGTAAATAGGCCAGTTCTCGCTCCTCCCACTTGGGCGTCGTTCCTTGCGCAGCCGCATTGCCGTTCGATTTTGCCGCAGCAGTTAACAGCGCCTCCAGGCATGTTGTTCGGAAATCCATCGAAGATCACTGTTCGAGTCCACACGTGCGAGGCCGAACCTGGCCCCCGCCTGCAAACTGGCGGATTGTTGACGGCCGTGCCCATGGCCGCCCGATGGCGGTCGACAGCGCAGAGCCGGTTCGCCCCTCAACTGCCAATAATTGCGTTCCCCCACCTCACAGGAGGCCCACGAAAACGGCAGTTGACCTGCAGATCGCAGGTGCTGATGGGCCAGGACTTCACATCCGCTGCCGCTCCGCATCTCCTTGATCGCTTACTAACTTCAGCTCGTCGGGTGACTCTGCACAAAGCTCATGACGGACCTGAAGCAGTGGCTGTACCCACGGTGTGTGAGATGTGCGGACAGGGGCGGGCTGGCCACCACGGGACGGCTGCGCCGGGAGTCGGTGCGGGTGCAAGCCCCCGCGCTGTTCAAGCAGGAGGTCAAGCTGGCGGGGGGCACCTGCGGCCGAGTTCGACGTCGGCTTACCAGTGGCGCCGGCTGTAGCTCGGCGGAGGAATCGAAGCACTTGCATCACGCGCCACGGGCGGACCGCAGTGCCGCCCGCGCTCTCGCGTTACCTGGAGAAACTCGCCGCGTCCCTCGCTGTGATCAGTAGGTCCAGGTGGAGCCGGTGCCCCGGTACTCCTCGACGGGGATGGGGTGAACGCCGGGTCGCATGCGGTCGGTGTAGAGCAGGCCGTCGAGGTGGTCGATCTCGTGGGCGATGAGCCGGGCCAGGCCGCGCTCGTAGACTGTCACGGTCTTGGTGCCGTCGAGGCTGGTTGCAGTGACCTCGATCCGCAGCGGGCGGGGGACCAGCCCGCGCACGTCGAAGAAGCTCAGACAGCCCTCGTAATGCTCATCGGCTTCCTCGGATACGTCGGTGACGCGGGGGTTTAGCAGGATGATCGGGTCGGCGTCCGGGTCTGGCGGGAGGACGAGGGCGGCGGCGCGGTCGAGGCCGATCTGCGGTGCGGCGAGGCCCATGCCCTTGGCGAAGGAGTGGACGCGGCCGATCCGGTCGACGGCGGCGAAGAGTTGGTCGATGACGGCCTGGGCGGCTTCGCGTTCGGCGGGCAGGTCGAACGGGGCGGCGGGGCGGTGAAGGATGTCGGCGCCCTGCTGGACGACGCCGAGGTTCTGCATGTGCTGGCTGGGCCGCACCTCGATCACCTGAACTCCTTGGTGGATTACTGCTGGTGGGGGTTTCGGAACCGCCATTCGAGGCGGAAGCGAGCGTGCAGGGTGGGGTCGTCGGTCGACCAGGTGAAGGTCCGCCGGCCGTCGGCCTCCCTTCGCTCGGGTGCGGTCCGCAGCGGCACCGCCTCGGCGGTCATCGAGGTCTCGGTGCCCCAGACGACCGGGTCGAAGTTCGCGGGGAAGTCGAGGCGGACCAGGAGGTGCTCGGTGGGCAGGCGGACGGCCCGCTGGAACCAGTGGCCCCACTTGTCCTCGGTGACGCTGTAGGCGTACTCGATCCAGGTCGCGTCACCGGGGTAGAGGGGGAAGCGTCCGTCCTCGTTCTCGAACAGCAGCCACACCTCCTTGAACGCGTCGCGGTCGTGCTTGGCCTGCCAGCGCATCGCCTCGCCCTCGCATTCGGCGGCGAGCGCCAACTCGTCCCAGATGAGGGGGTGTTCACGGTAGTGGGCGTTGGAGCGTTCCGGCTCTCCGGGGTAGCGGTCGACGGAAATCCGGATCAGGTAGCGGGTGATGGGCTCAACTCCGGTGTTCCGCAGGCGGCGACGCATGGTGAGCCGGTAGGCGGAGCCGTCGAAATAGAGCCGAGCCTCGTCGTGCTCGACGACCAGGGCGGAGCCGGAGGCATACGGCTGCTCGGTCCGACGCGGGGCCGGCGGTTGCTGCGCGCGGGTGCGGATGCGGACGCTGTCGAACTCCGTCCAGCGGCGCCGGATCGCCTTACCGGCGTTCAGCACCTCGTCGGCGAGGCGGGCGAACTCCTCGGTCGGCCGGTGGCGGCCGGACTCGATGTGGCTGACATAGGACGGATCGAAGCCCATCTTCTGGGCCAGGCCCCGCATGGACAGACCCCGTACCTCACGCCAGTAGGACACTTCTGCGGCGAACGCCTCGGCGGCCTGCTCGACCGGATCGGCTTCGGTCGTCCCGGTCATCCCGCGCTCGCCCCCAATGAGTGATGAATGAACCGTGAGTGATGGTATTTCAGCATCCCGTCACCGGCCCAGCCCCCGCTGTCCTGGAACCCGCAGCCGCCCGGACCGGGTGGCGCGAGGCGAGGCGACGGAGGCCCTGATGCCGAAGGTGCTGTACCTGCTCAACATTTCCAACCCGGACCGGCTGTCGGCCGACTCCGGCTGGGTGGTCGCGGACACCCTGTTGCCCGCGCTGGTCGACGCCGGCACGGAGGTGGTCTTCGCCGCCCCGGCCCCGGTCACCGACCGGCGGGTCGGCTTCGTGCCGACCACAGTGCCGGGCACGAAGTACCGGGCCCGGTTCGACGGCGACATCGCGTTCCTGGCCGACCTGCTGCGGCGGACCCGCCCGGACGTGGTCGTGGCCAACCAGGTCGAGTCCGCGCCGCTGGTCCGCGCCGCGATGCTGGAGGCGGGAAGCGGTGCCGTCCTCGCGGGCTACTGCCACTACCTGCCGTTCTCCTTCGACCGCGCAGACTTGGTGCTCGACCCGTCGTTGAACGACGGCGGCCTCGGACGCCCGGTCCTGCTGACCTTCCTCGCAGGGGTGGAGGCCCTGAACCGGGTGCTCGTGCACTCTGAGACCGCCGCCCGCTGGCTCACCTCGGCGGCCGGCCGGGCCGGGCTGGAAATCGGGGAGAGGCTGCGGATCGTGCCGCCGCCGCGCGACCCCGCCCTGGTCCGCGACGGTGCCCCCGGCCCGGCCGACGGGACCCCGCTCAGCGCGGTCTACAACCACCGCCTGTACGCGCACTACGGCACCGAGGAGTTCGTGCGGCTGGCCACCGAACTGGCCTCGCCCGCCCTGCGGTTGACGGTGATGGACCTGTTCGGCAACCGGCGGGCCGGCCGCACCGCGCTGGACGCCAGCCCCGAGCGGTTCCGCGACGCCCTCGCCGCCCTGCCGGGTGTCGAGGTGGCCTCCGACGGCGGCGACCGGGGCCGCTACCGGCAGGTGCTGGCCGCCGCCCATGTCGGCATCGCCCCGTACCGGCCATCCTGCCCATGGTCGTTGTCGGTCATCGACTGCCAGGCCATGGGCCTGCCAGTGATCTCCCCCCGCCTGGGCTGGATGGCCGAGCACGTCCATCCCGACCTGCTCTTCGACACCCCCGCCGAGGCCGTGAAGATCACCGCCCGACTGACCGGCGACGCTGCCTTCTACGCCGACCACTCGGACTACGCCAGGGCATCCACGGAGTCCCTGGCCCCCGCGGTGATCGCCGCCCGCTACCTGGAGGCCGTGGCGTGACCGGCTTCGACGCGGTGTTCCTGTCCTTCGACGAGCCGCTGGCATCCGTGCTGCACGCCCGCACCGAGCGGGTGCTGGGCTGGCCGGTCAAGCGCCTGCACGGCGTCTACGGGATGCGCCGCGCCTACCGGCTGTGCGCCGACGCGGTGGACTCGGAGGCGTTCTTCCTCGCCGACGGCGACTTCGAGATCGACGACCGCTTCGATGCGTCCGCCGTCGCGCCGCTGGCCGAGGGGGTGGCGATGCGGGTGTGGCAGGCCGTGAACCCGGTCAACGGGCTGACCTACGGCTACGGCGGCATGAAGCTCATCCGCACCGCCGCTCTGCGACAGATGGGCGAGGCCTTCGACGTGCTCGCCGCGTTGCCCGGGAAGGTGGAGTTCGCCAAGGTGGTCGCAGGGGTCACCAGGTTCGACCAGAGCCCGTTCCACGCCTGGAAGGCGGGCTTCCGCGAGTGCGCGATGCTCACCCGGGGCTGCGAGTACGGGACCGCGCCGGCCGACGCCCGGTTCCGGATCGCCTCCTGGACCGATCGGGGGGATGGACCGTACGGGGAGTGGGCGGTGCTCGGCGCCCGCGAGGGCGTCTCCTTCGCCGACTCCGAGCACCGCACAGAGGCAGCCGGGTTCGACTTGATCAACGACCCGGCCTGGCTGCACCAGCGCTTCCACCAGGCCCACGGCGCTGCCCTCCCCGCAGGTGCCCGATGACGGGTCAAAAGCGGCTCGTGCTGATCGAGCCGAGAGCGGCCGGACACTCCCCACGGGTCCTCGCAGCCCTCGCCACCGCCGCCCCCGGCCGGGCGGTGGCCGTCGTACTCGGCGGCACCGACCGTGAGACCGCCACCGCCGTCACCCGGGCCGGCGCCTGGCTCGTGGACCGCCCGGTCGGACCCGCTGCCCGCGCCCTGTGGTCGGCGGCGCGGGCCACTGGTGCCCTGGCGTCCGCCGCGATCCGCGCCGCCCGGGCGTGCCGACTGCCCCGGTCGGTACGCCGGGTGCCGCACCAGGTCACCCTGCTGGCCCGGTGCCTGGCCGAGGCGGCCCACCTGGCCACGGCCCGCGTCGTGCTGGCCGGCGAGAGGCCCGGCGCGGTGGTCGTGCTGACCGCCAGCGAGGCCCTGCATCACACCGCCGCCCGCCTCGGTGGGCTCCCCCATCTGCGGTTCGTCCACGAGGTCTCGACCCTCCCCGCCCGATGGCTCCGACGCCTCGACCGGCCCGGAGGGCCCGCGGTGCGGGCACTGTGCCCGACCGGCGGAGTCCGTGCCGACGTCACCGCGAACGCGCCACACCTCGACGTGCAGGTACGGCCCTTCGCCGTCATCGGCCCGGACGCCCCGGTGGGCGAGCAGGAGCGGAAGCTGGCCCGAACCATGTTCGGCATCCCACTGAGCGAGCAGACCGTCGCCCTGGTGGGCGGCTGGTGGCCGCACAAGGACATCCCCACCATCGCCGCCGCGCTCGCCCGGCTGGATCGGCCACTGCACCTGCTGGTCGCCGGGCACCCGCTCGACATCGGCCTGCTGGAACGGATTCGGGCACTCGGGCACGTGCGACTGCACCTCATCGACCGCCGGGCGGAGGAGACGGAGATCCGGACCGTGCACGCCGCCGCCGACCTGGTCCTCGTCTCCCGCCACCGCGGAGTGGCTAAGGAATCCGGACTGGTCACGGACGCCCTCCGCTACCAGGTTCCGCTGCTGGCCTCCGACCACGACCCCCAGCTCACCCGCACACTGGCCGGCTGCGGCTGGGCCCGGCTGTTCACCGCCGGCGACCCCGACGACCTGCTGCACGCCCTGAACACCGCCCACCTCAACGCGCCCCGTAGGCCCGGCCCCGACGACGCCAGCGCACTCGGCCTGCCCACCGCCCAGCAGCAGACCGCATACCTCACCGACACCTACACCCGGCTCACCGGCGAAGGAGACCCGACCTGATGCCCCTGTCCGCCCCGCCGCTGATCTCGGTGATCGGCCCCGTCGAGCCCGAGCTGCTGACCGCCTTCGCAGCCCACTACCGCACCCTCGGCGTCACCCGCTTTCACCTCGCCTTCCACTTCCCCGACCACGTCACCGACGACCGCCGCCAGGCCCTCCACGCCGCCTGCAGAAACCTCGGAATCACCCCCGAGGTCGTCAGCACCGGGCCGTGGCACGAGAGCGTCAACGGCGCCCTGCGCGACGAACTCCGCTGCCGGGCCGGGGACGGCTGGCATCTGCTCGCCGACTCCGACGAACTCCAGACCTACCCGGCGGGTACCGCCGCCGCCATCGCCCAGGCGGAATCGGACCGGGTCGGCACCGTACGCGGGCTGATGCTCGACCGGGTCACCGCCGACGGCTCCTTGACCGGCTTCGACACCGCCGACGATCTGGACGCGGCGTATCCGCTGGGCGGGTTCGTCACCCACCGCGTGGTCCGGGGCGACCCCCGCAAGATCGTCCTCGCCCACTCGTCCGTGCAAGTCGCCTCCGGCAACCACCGCGCCCCCGGCCACCGACCGGTCAACCGGCCCCCGATTGTCGTACACCACTTCAAGTGGCGACACGGCATCGCCGCCGACATCCGTCGACGCGCCGAGCACTACGCGACCGGGACTTGGGAGAGCCTCGGCCCGGCCTGCCACAGCGAGGCCCGTCGGGTCCTCGCCCACCTGGAACGGAACGGCGGCCGGATCGGCGTGCAGGCGCTCGGGCTGCGACCGGTCACCCTCGCCGCCGCCCCCGACTGGTGGGCCGGGGAGGCCCAGCACATCGTGGACACCTGGCTCCCGCCGGCCAGGCCGCTCGGCTAGAACGAACCGGGCTCGACGATCTCCTCGCCCTCGTCCTCGGGGACGTCGAACCGCTCGTAGAAGTCGTCCAGCGCACTGGCCGTCACGGTCAGCGCGTTGGCGTCGTCCCGCCGGTTGCGCTCCTGCAGACGCCGCAGCAACTCATCCTTCGGGACGGGGAAGTACAGCAGCCGCCACCGCCCGCCGGCCTCGGCGACCAGCTTCTTCCACTGGTCGCGGTCCTGGTGGAGCCACAGCCCGTGGTCAAGCACCACGTCCTGACCGGCAGCCACCAACTCGGCCAGGCGCTCGCGGACCTCCGCGACCACCGGAGCCTCCAGCTCGAAGTACCGGTGCTCGGGATAGTCCACCCCGTAGCGGCCGTGCCGAGCGTGCACCAGCTCGTCCACCGACAGCCGCACCGCACCCGCCGACTCCAGCAGGCGGGTGGCATACGTGGTCTTCCCGGAACCGGTCAGCCCGACCAGCAGAAACACCGTCGGCGTCAGACCGCCGGACGCCGCGCCAGCCGCTCCCCGGGGCCCCACCGACACCGTCGGACCTGCAGCTGCACAGAAGGCGTTCTCATCCACGCGATCCATCGTCCTCCCCTTGCGCGGCGACCGGGCACGATCGGTGAGAACAGCGCGACGGGTACCGAGGAGTCCGGCGGACGGGCCCACCACTGGGCCAGGCCAGACCGTCTGCCTCGCCAGCTCCCCGGCCACGCACCGCTCTACTTCCGACGCAGCGCCCCTTGACCGCAGGCGGTCCGCCTGCTCGCCGTCACCAAGCGCCTGTTGCCGCGCACCGGCTACCTTGCCGGGGACCGCGCCTACACCGATGCCCGGGTCGAGACCTTCCACCAGCCCGTCCGTGTGCTCGGCTGGGAACCCGTCCTGGACTGCCGCACCGACATGATCAAGCCCAAGCCATGGCTGGGCGTCATCGGTATGGCCGGCGACCTGTTGTGCCCGCACACCCCGCGAAGGGCCCTGAATGCCTACCACCTGATGGCCGCCCAGAAATCCAGCGACGGCCGCCAGAAGGTCCTCCGGCTCATCGAAGAAGCCGACCCCTACATCCTGCCGCTCAAGCAGCGGGCCAACGCCAAAGGCGACGAACGGCGGCAGTGCCCGGCCGCCGGCACCAGCCCGAAAGTCCAGTGCCCTTGGGCCGTCGAACGCGACCAACGCACCCGGCAGCAACGACGCGCGGCACCGCCCCGCCCCGTGATCGATCTGGACGCCCCCGCTCCCGCAGGACCCAACCTGCCGCGAAGCCGGTCGTCCGTGTCCCCGACAAGCCCATCCACCAGCGGCCCGATATCTGCCGACAGGCGACCATCGGCATTCCCATCGACCTGATGCCCAAACTGCGCCAGGACATCCCCTGGGGCCGCGCCACCTGGCAGAGCGCCTACCGGGGGCTCTGCGTAGCCACACCGAGGGCCTCAACGGCCGCGTCAAGGGCGTCGACACCTTCCTAGACCGGCCCGAGGTCCGCCAGAGCCGCGGACGCGTCGCCCAAACCCTCCTCGCAGCAGTCCAACTGATGGTGGAGAACCTCCGCACCATCGAGTCCTACCTGCGCGAGCGGCGCCTCTGGACCCCGGACGACCACACCCTCGTCGACATCACTGACACCCCGGACCCGCACCTCGACCCAGCCAAGGACGATCCCACCGTCACGGCGGCGGGAGAACCCGGAGCGGATCCACCCCGACCCGGCTAACCAACGCCCCGTCGTCGGCGCAAGCGAAGAGCAGAGCGAGCCGCCCCGTGGGACCACCAGCTCCCTGATCCCACGGGCACTTCGCCATGCCCGCACTCGCACCGCCAGCTCCGCTCAGCCGTCCCACGAAGCCGGAACACCGGCCCCACGAGCCCTTGCCAGACCCGCAAAGCAAAAGATCCCGTCCAGATTTGCCATCTGGACGGGATCTCGTGAACCTCCCACGACCTAGGTCGTGAACGGCCCGTTGGGTGGAGCTGAGGGGATTCGAACCCCTGACCCCCTCGATGCGAACGAGGTGCGCTACCGGACTGCGCCACAGCCCCAACAAGAAGAAACTCTATCACCCCTGGAGGGGTACTCATGACCATGGTCGCCGGGCGGCCGTGACTGGACGTTCGAAGCCCGGAAAACACGGACGCCCCGGCCACCTGGATCGATGGGCGGGGCGCTCGGAGGTGCGGGCTACTCGTTGGCGGCGCGGGGGCGGTACTCGGGGGCCGCCTGGTGGCCGGGCTCGCCGTACTGGTCGAACAGCGGGGTGGCGGCGGGACGGCCGGAGTCCCAGGTGTTCGGGGCGGCGAGGTCAAGGCCACGGTTGACCCGGGGGGCCACCGGCGCGGTGACGTAGGTGGGCAGCGGGACGGGGACGGGCTCCCAGGAGTCGGGTCCGGCCGCGGCGCGGGCGCGGACTCCGTCGACCCACTCCTCGTGCTCGGTCGCGTCGGCGAGGGCGCTGGCCCGGGCGGCGGGTTCGGTCGGGACGTCGATGCCGTGCGGCGCGGTCGCGGTGTCGGCCGTCCGGGCCCGCTCGCGTTCCCGCAGCCGCTCGGCGGCCTGCGCGGCCCGGACCCGGTCGAACTTGACCTCGTAGCGCTGCCGTTCGAGGCGGCGCAGGTGCCCGATGTAGAGGGTGAGCAGGATGCCGGGCACGGCCGGCACCCAGAGGAACGCGACACCGGCCACCGCGGCGACCACCGCACCGAGCGCGAAGGCGAGGAAGAGCATCGAGACCATCCGCCGCCGCCGGGCCAGCAGCCGGGCTCGCCGCTCGGCGGAGCGCCGCTCGTCCTGCTCGCCACGAGCGCCCTTCCCGGCCGAGGAGGCCGGCGGAACCGCCGAGGCAGGCGGCGCGGACGGGGCGGTGGCGACCGGCGGGACGGCAGCGGCGGGCGCGGTCTCCTCGGCGGTCGCGACCGGCCCGGCCGGCACGTCGGGCTCGGACCCGGACCCGGAGGCCGCCCCGGCGCCGTCCCATCCGGCGGGCCGGGTGGGGACGTCCGCGGGGTCGGCGAGGACCCCGTCCGGCTCCCCGGCGGGGTGCTGCTGGTCGGCGGTCTGTTCGCCGAGGGCTCGGGCCGCGCGCCGCTCCATGGCCGATCGCCCGGCCAGCAGGCGGATCGCGGTACTGAACCGTTCCGTCGGACGCGACTCGTTGAGCTCGTCCTGCCTGCGGAGCCACATCGGCACCAGATAGGCGGCCCAGGCCCCTACGATGACCGCGTAGATAAGGCCACTGCTGCTCACGTTTCACACGGTACGGGCGCGGGGTAAGGCGCTGCAGCAATTTGGGACGGCGTGTCGTCCGATCAAGCTGATTCTCAGACTATTTTGCCGCTATTTGTGGCGGCTCGCCCCGGCTCCGGCGCCCCGCCGATGCCATATCGATATCTACTATTCGAACAGATATTCAATTCTCCTGCGGAGGACCGCTCCTGAGGGAGTGCCAGCGCCGCAGCAGGCCGTCGGCGGCCTCGTCGGCGGTGAGCGCGTAGACCAGGTGGTCGCGCCAGTCGCCGTCGATGTGCAGATAGCGGGGGCGCATTCCCTCGGCGCGGAAGCCGAGTTTCTCCACCACCCGACGGCTGGGCCGGTTCTCGGGGCGGATGCACACCTCGATGCGGTGCAGGCCCAGGTCGCGGAAGCAGTGGTCGACGGCGAGCGCGACGGCGGTGGGCGTGATACCTCGGCCGGCCACCGCCTCGTCCACCCAGTAGCCGACGTTGGCGGAGCACATCGAGCCCCAGGTGATCCCGCCGACGGTCAACTGGCCGACCAGGCGGCCCCGGTAGACCACCACGAAGGGCAGCATCCGGCCGGCGGCGGCCTCCGCGCGCAGGTAGCGGACCATCTGCCGGAAGGTCGGCCGGGGCAGCGGGACGCGGCCGGGCGGGGCGGGCGGGACGGTGGCCTCCCAGCGGCGCAGCCACTCCCGGTTGCGCCGACTGACCTCCTGCCACTCGGCCTGGTCGCGGCGGCGGATGGGCCGCAGCACGATGTCGCCCTCGGCCAGTTCGACCGGCCAGCCCGCGTTCAGTGCGCACCGCCCGCGGGGCGCGGGTGGTCGCCGCCGGCCAACTGGTCGACGGCGTGCGGCAGCAGCGGGGCGAGCACCGCGAGGCCGTCGCGGACGCCACCGGTGGAGCCGGGCAGGTTGACGATCAGGGTGCGTCCGGCGAGGCCGGCCAGGCCGCGGGAGAGCGCCGAGGTGGGCACCTGCTCGCGGCCGTACGCGCGGATCGCCTCGGGGATGCCGGGGACCGTGCGGTCGATCACCCGGGCGGTCATCTCGGGCGTGAGGTCCTGCGGGGAGATGCCGGTGCCGCCGGTGGTGAGCACCACGTCGTACCCGGCGGCGACGGCCTCGCGGAGCACGGCCTCGACGGGGTCGCCGTCGGGGACGACCGTCGGGCCGTCGACCGCGAAGCCCATCTCCCGCAGTCCGGCGACCAGCAGGGGGCCGCCCTTGTCCTGGTACACGCCGGCCGCGGCCCGGTTGGAGACGGTGACGGCGAGCGCCCTCATCGGGCGTCCTCCCGCACCCAGTCGCCGCTCTTGCCGCCGGTCTTGCTGAGCACCCGGACGTCCTCGATGGCGGCGGCCTTGTCGACGGCCTTGACCATGTCGATGACCGTGAGCGCGGCGGTGGCGACGGCGGTGAGCGCCTCCATCTCGACGCCGGTGCGGTCGGCGGTGCGGACGGTGGCGGTGATCTCCACGGCGGTGTCGGTGACCGTCAGGTCGACGGTGGTGCCGGTGAGCGCGATCGGGTGGCAGAGCGGGATCAGGTCGGGCGTCCGCTTGGCGCCCATGATGCCGGCGATCCGGGCGACGGCGAGCGCGTCGCCCTTGGGGACGCCCTCGCCGCGCAGCAGCTCGACCACCCGGGGGGCGACCCGGACGCGGCCGGCCGCCACCGCGACCCGGGTGGTGGTGGCCTTCTCGGAGACGTCGACCATCCGGGCGGCGCCGGTGTGGTCGACGTGCGTGAGGCGGTCGCCGGGGGGTGTGTCGGTCACGAATGGGCTCCAGTAACACGGTGCGAATCTCGCGCTACCGTACCGCCCCGCGCGGGTCAGTCCGTGAGAAGGAGCACATCGACGGGGCTGCCGGCCGCCAGTGCGGTGGTGTCCTCGGGCACCGTGATCAGGCAGTCGGCCTGGGCCAGCGCCCCGACCAGGTGCGATCCTTCGCCACCGACCGGACCGACCGTGCCGTCCGCCGGGCGGTACCGTCCGCGCAGGTACTGCCGCCGTCCGGCCGGGGAGCGCAGCGCGGCGGTGGTGGTGGCGCGCACCACGGGGCGGTGCACGTCGGGGGCGCCGAGCATGGTGCGGATGACGGGGCGGACGAACAACTCGAACGAGATGTACGCACTCACCGGGTTGCCGGGCAGCGCGAGCAGCGGCACGCCCCGCTCGCCGCCGATCCGGCCGTAGCCCTGCGGCTTGCCGGGCTGCATCCTCAGCCGCCGGAAGTCCACGCCGGCGTAGTCGGCGAACACCTCCTTGACCACGTCGTACGCGCCGACGGAGACGCCGCCGCTGGTGACGATCAGGTCGGCCCGGCCGAGCTGGTCCTCCAGTACCGCGCGGAGAGTTGACGCCTCGTCGGGGACGCCGCCGACCCGGTAGGCGACGGCGCCGGCAGCGATCGCGGCGGCGGTCAGGGTGAAGGAGTTGGAGTCGTGGATCCGGCCGGGGCCGGTCTCCTCGCCGGGCTGGACGAGTTCGCTGCCGGTGGAGAGCACCACGACGCGCGGCCGGGGGCGGACCCGGACGGTGGCCCGGCCGATCGCGGCCAGCAGGCCGATCTGGGTGGGGCCGAGCACGGTGCCGGCCTCCAGCACGGTGTCCCCGGCGGTGACGTCGCTGCCGCGGCGGCGAATGAACGCGCCCTCGGAGACCGGGCGCAGCACCCGCACCTCGGTGCCCTCGTCGGCGCCGCCCATCGCGTCGGCGGCCTGCCCGGTGCCGGTGCCGCCGTCGGTCCACTCGACCGGGGCGACGGCCTCGGCGCCGGGCGGGACGGGGGCGCCGGTCATGATCCGGGCGGCCTGGCCGGGGCCGACCTTGGGCAGGTCGCCGGCCCCGGCGGCGATGTCGCCGACCACGGCGAGCACCGACGGGTACTGCCCGGTGGCCCGCACGGTGTCGGCGGTGCGCAGCGCGTAGCCGTCCATCGAGCTGTTGTCGAACGGCGGCAGGTCGGCGCCGGCCCGCACGTCCTCGGCGAGCCGGCAGCCCTGGGCGTCGAGCAGCCGCAGTTCGATGGGCGGCAGCGGGGCGGCCGCGAAGAGCACGTCGGCGAGGTGTTCGTCGACACTCCACAGGCGCGGCGAGGCCGGGGAGCCGGCGCCCTCTCCGCAGGGGTCGTGCTTCCCGGTCATCGCCTCACGCTCGCCTTCGTGGTGGGTCAGCCCTGCATCTCGGCGGCGACGAACTGCCGCAGCCAGGTCCGGAATTCGGGGCCGAGGTCCTCGCGCTCGGCGGCCAGCCGGACGATCGCGCGCAGGTAGTCGGCGCGGTCGCCGGTGTCGTAGCGGCGGCCCTTGAACAGCACACCGTAGACCGGGCCGCCGGCGTTCTCGTCGCGGGTGGCGAGTTCGCGCAGCGCGTCGGTCAGCTGGATCTCGCCGCCGCGGCCGGGCGGGGTCTCGCGCAGCACGTCGAAGACGGCCGGGTCGAGCACGTAGCGGCCGATGACCGCGTAGTTGGACGGGGCGTCGGCGGTGTCGGGCTTCTCGACCAGGTCGGTCACCTGGAAGACGTCCTCGCCGAAGCCGTTGGGCTTGACGGCGGCGCAGCCGTACAGGTGGATCTGCGCGGGGTCGACCTCCATCAGCGCGACCACGGAGCCGCCGAGTTCCTGCTGCACCTCGATCATGCGGGCCAGCAGCGGGTCCCGGGGGTCGATCAGGTCGTCGCCGAGCAGGACGGCGAACGGCTGGCCCGCGACGTGCTGTTCGGCGACCGAGACGGCGTGGCCGAGGCCCTTCGGGTCGCCCTGGCGGACGTAGTGCATGTTGGCCAGCTGCACGGACTCCTGGACGCGGCGCAGACGGTCGTGGTCGCCCTTGCGGGTGAGCAGCTCCTCCAGCTCGTACGCGCGGTCGAAGTGGTCTTCCAGAGCACGCTTGTTGCGACCGGTGACCATCAGTATGTCGGACAGACCGGCCGAGGCGGCCTCCTCCACGACGTACTGGATGGCCGGCTTGTCGACGACCGGGAGCATCTCCTTCGGCGTGGCCTTGGTGGCGGGGAGGAACCTGGTGCCGAGGCCGGCAGCGGGGACGACTGCCTTGGTGACCGGCGTGCGGGCGTGCTTGTTCGTCATGCGTCGACCTTACTAAGGCAGGAACTCCACCCCGCTGAGAGGCGGATGAATCGTCGGTCAGGGCCGGTCACCGGTCGTATGGGGGCCGACGGTGGCCACGGGCGGGGCGAGGGGGTTCCCGCCGGGGCCGGAAAACACCTTACCGGGCACCGGTGAAGCGTCCGGACCGCTCGACGCGGGCGGGCCGGACGGAGCGGGGCGCCAGCAGTCGCCGCCGGCCGCCCTGGCCTCGGCGAGCGCGCGGTCGGCGGCCCGCAGCAGGACGGCGGCGTGCGCGCCGTCCCGGGGCAGTACGGCCAGGCCGATCGCGGCGGTCAGCCCGCTGCGGGCCTCCGGGTCGGCCGGCTCGCCAGGGTGACGGTCGGTCAGGCGGTGCCGGCGCACCGACCAGCAGAGCCGCTCGGCGACCTGGGCGGCGCCCTCCGGGGCGGTGTCGGGCAGCAGTACCAGGAACTCCTCGCCGCCGTATCGGCCCAGCGTGTCGCAGCTGCGGATCTCCACGGCCAGCCGCTGGGCGAGGTCGCGCAGCATCCCGTTGGCGCGCGAGCGGCCGTGCTCGGCGACCAGCGCGTCGAAGCCGACGAGCTCCACCATCAGCACCGACAGCGGGCGCGGGTCGACGGCGGTGGCCTCGGCCCGGCGGGCCCGTTCGATCTCCTGGTCCAGGGTGAGCTGGAGGTGCCGGTAGTTCCACACCCCGGTGAGCGGGTCGCAGGACGCGGTGCGGCGCAGCTCGTCCCGTTCCGCCGTCAGTTCCGCGATCTTCGCCAGAAGTTCCGTCTCCCTGCCGCCGGGCGCGGCCCCGGCCCCGCGGCGGCGCAGCGCCGCGACGCCGGCGGCGACCGGGGCGGCCGCGCCGAGCACGGCCAGGGCCTGGAGCAGGAGCGGGGTGGGCATGCGGCGGCCTCGACGTGTCAGGCTCGTGTCACTGCGAATGACGGAGCCGAAGGGATACGGATGGTGTCTGCGGATCAGTTGTCCAACGACAAGGCGGCGCTCAGGTCACGGCTGCTCGCCGAACGGCGGGCCCTCACCGCCGAACAGCGGGCCGCCGCGGCCCGGGCGCTGGCGGAGCACGCGACGGAGCTGGTGCCGCCGGGCGGCACCGTCGCCGCGTACGTCTCGGTCGGCGCCGAACCCGGCACCCGCCCGCTGCTGGCCGCGCTGGCGGCCGCCGGGGCGCGGGTCCTGCTACCGGTCCTGCTGCCGGACAACGACCTCGACTGGGCCCCCTACGAGAGCGAGGCCCGGCTGGCACCCGCCACCCGCGGGCTGCTCGAACCGCTCGCCGACCGCCTCGGCCCCGACGCCGTCCGCGAGGCCGACGTCGTCCTGCTCCCCGGCCTGGCCGTCGACGCCCGCGGCATCCGGCTCGGCCGCGGCGGCGGCTCCTACGACCGCGTCCTGGCCCGCCTCGCCCGCGCCGGCGCCCACCCGCTGCTGGCCACCCTGCTCTACCCGCACGAGCTCCTCCCCGCTGTCCCCGCCGAACCCCACGACCTCCCGGTCCACGCCGTGGTCACCCCGGCCGGCGTGACCCGCTTCGCGGACTGACCGCGGGGAACGCCGGAGGCAGGGTGGCACGGAGGTCGGCAGGGCCGCCGTTCCACCGGAAGCCGGCGTGCCGGCCCGCCGCAGGCGGCCACCGTCCGCGGCGCCGCTGTGCCCCGCGCCGCTTTCCGGAGTTCCGCCCCGAAACGCGCCGGAGGCGGACCCCCTTGTCGTTGGGGGTCCGCCTCCGTTGGGGCAGGGGCTGTCAGCCGACGGTCAGGGTGAGGGTGTTCTTCCCGGACTTGGTGACGGCGTCCTTGGTGTAGGACCAGGGGAGGAGTTCGCCCTTGGCCCAGAGGTCGGTCTGGTCGTTGTAGTTGGGGTGGAAGGTGTGGCCGGAGGCGCCGCCGACGTTGATCCAGCGGGAGGCGTCGAAGTCGCTGAGGTCGACGACCATGCGCATCGAGGGGATCCAGTCGACGTCGTAGCCGGCGGCGGCGTTCCAGCCGGTGGCGTCGACCGCGGCGCTGCCGCCGGACATCTTGTACGGGCCCCGGTTGAGCAGCTTGTGGACGGCGGTGGAGGCGATCGACGAGTCGTCGGTACCGAGCGTGGGCTCCTGCAGGGTCAGCTGGTGGAGTCGGCCCCAGCTCCAGGTGGAGATGTCCTTGCCGAGGCGCGAGGTGAGGTCCTGGCGGGCGTCCTTGAGGGCCTCGGCGAGCAGCTTGTCCAGGCCGTGCTGCTGCTGGTGGTTGGAGTCGATGTAGTCCCACCACGGCGACTTGGGGTCGGTGAGCTGCTGGCGGACGACCTCCATCCAGCGGTCGCCGCCGTCGGGCTGGGCCAGCGAGGGCTTGCGGGTGCCGCACTCGGTGACGGCCTGCGCGGCGCCGCCGAGCGCGTCGTCGGGGAGCGTGTTGTCGCGCTTCTGGCGGACCAGCAGGCAGTCGCCCTCGACCCGCAGGTCGGCCGGGAACTTCTGGCCGAAGGAGAGCATCAGCAGGTTCCGCCAGACGCCGTTGTAGTACGCGGCGGCGGCGGAGTCGGCGTCCTGGTGGTAGTTCCAGTCCTTCAGCAGGTCCTGGGCCTCGCGCACGTACGGGTCGTCGATCTGGACCTTGAGCAGCAGCGGGACGAGTTCCTTGGCGAGCACGCTGGTGTTGTCGAGCTGCATGGACTGCATGTCGTTGAGGGAGATCTTGCCGCCGTTCTTCAGCTTCGACTGAATCTGGTCGGTGATCTCCTTGGCGCGGGTGCCGTACTCCCAGTCCTTGGTGAGCAGCGGCTTGTAGGTGTCGTCGACGACGGCCTGGTTGGCCGTGACGATGTAGCCCTCGGGCGGGTTGTACGCGTAGGGCAGCGACTTGAACGGCAGGTAGTTCGCGTTCCAGGCGTAGGTGGAGTCCCAGCCGGGGGCGGGGTAGCGGCCGTCGCCCTTGCCGCGGACCGGGATCAGGCCGGGGGCCTGGTAGCCGATGTTGCCCTTGGTGTCGGCGTAGATCAGGTTCTGCGCGGGGACGGCGAAGTCCTGCGCGGCGGCCCGGAAGGTGGTGAAGTCGCTGGCCTTGTCGAGCTTGAAGACGGCGTCCATGGTCTTGCCGGGGACGAGCGCGGTCCAGCGCAGCGCGACGCCGTAGCCGGCCGCCCGGTCGGGGGCGGCGTTGCCGGCGGGCGCGTAGCTGCCGATCTTCTGGTCCTCGGAGGACTGGTCGGAGATCATCGGCATGCCGTCCTGCGTGGTGCGGACGGTGATGGTCCGGTCCGAGCCGCCGGCGACCTTGATGGTCTCCTTGCGGACGGTGAACTTCACGTCCTTGCCGTCGAGCAGGTAGGTGTCGGGGCCGGTGACCTTCTCCAGGTACAGGTCGGTGACGTCGGCGCCGAGGTTGGTGAAGCCCCAGGCGATGTCCTTGTTGTGGCCGATGACGACGCCCGGCATGCCGGCGAAGGTGTAGCCGGCCGTGTCGTAGGTGCAGGCGGCGGAGGCGGCGCGGCAGTGCAGGCCCATCTGGTACCAGATCGACGGCATGCCGGGGCCGAGGTGCGGGTCGTTGGCCAGCATCGGCTTGCCGGTGGTGGTGTTGGCGCCGGAGACGACCCAGGAGTTGGAGCCGATGCCCTGCCCGTTGGGGCCGAGCAGTTGCGGCATCTCGCCCATCTTGCCGGACAGGTCACCGAGCAGCTGCTGGGTCACGGCCCGGGCCTGAGCGGTGTTCACCGCGGCGGCGCTGCCGGGCTGGGCGGGCACGGTGGCGCCCTCGCCGGGGGTGTAGGTGCCGTCCGTGACGACCTTGCCGGTCTTCACGATGGTGCCGTTGCGGTCGTACGGGTAGTCCGGGTAGAGCTGGGCGATCTGCTCGGTGGTGAAGTTCTGCGTCAGCAGCGAGCGGTCGATCTCCTCCTGCATGTTGCCGGACAGGCTCCAGGCCATCGCCTTCAGCCAGGCCACCGAGTCGACCGGGTCCCACTTCTCGGGCGTGTAGCCGGAGTTGACGGCGCCGAGCAGCGCGTACTCGACCGAGGCGCCGGCCCCGCCGGGGTGCTCGGCCAGCCAGGCGTTCACGCCCTCGGTGTACGCGGTCAGGTTGCGCTTGGTCTCCTCGGACAGCGTGGTGTCCCACTCCTTCTGGGCCACCTGACGCCAGCCCATGGTGCGCAGGAAGCTGTCCTTCTCCACCGTGCCGGAGCCGAACATCTCGGAGAGCCGGCCGGCGGTGATGTGCCGTCGGACGTCCATCTCCCAGAACCGGTCCTGCGCCTGGACGTAGCCCTGGCCGCGGAACAGGTCGGCGTCGGTGTCGGCGTACAGCTGCGGGATGCCCTTGTCGTCGCGCACCACGTCCACCGGGGCGGACATGCCGGGCACCTTGACGGTGCCGCTGACCTGCGGGAACGACGAGCGGACGGTGTCCACTGCCCACCAGCCGCCGCCGGCCAGACCCGCTACCAGCAGCACGGCCAGCAGGATCACGATCAGACGTGCGCGCCGGAACTTCTTCGAGCGGGGCATCCGAGTCCTTGTATGAGGGAGCGTGCAGCCGTAACAGGTCACCACATTAGGGCGACGGCAGCGGCAGCTGTGCACGGGGGACACCGGCAGGGCTTCGCCGGTGCCGTTCGGACCCTATCGGGCCTGGATGAAAGGAGGGACTAGCGTAAAGATCAAGTAAAATGTTAGACTGAGTAACGATCCGTCAGCCGCCCTTCCTGCCCCGAGGTGCCCCTGCGTGACCGTTGACCACCTGAACGAGCTGCTTCTCGAGTCCGCCGTCATCCTGCTCGTCGCCGTCGGCGCCGTCAGGCTCTCCACCCGAACAGGACTGCCGTCACTGCTGCTGTACCTCGGCATCGGTGTCCTGCTCGGCCAGAACGGCATCGGCATAAGTTTCAACAACGCCGAACTCACTCAGGTCCTGGGCTACGCGGCCCTGGTGGTCATCCTCGCCGAGGGTGGACTCAAAACCAGCTGGAAGGCGATCAAACCGGTCGTACCGGCAGCCGCCGTGCTCGCCACCGTCGGCGTCGCGGTCTCGGTGTTCGTCACCGCCGCCGGCGCGCACTGGCTGGTCGGCCTGGAGTGGCGCACCGCGCTGCTGCTCGGCGCGATCGTCTCGTCCACCGACGCCGCGGCGGTCTTCTCGGTGCTGCGGACGGTCCCGCTGCCCAAGCGCCTCACCGGCCTGCTGGAGGCCGAGTCCGGCTTCAACGACGCGCCCGTGGTGATCCTGGTGGTGGCCTTCGCCACCACCGGCGAACTCGACTCCTGGTACGTGCTGCTCGGCACCATCGCCATGGAACTGGCGATCGGCGCGGCCGTCGGCCTCGCGGTCGGCAAGCTCGGCGCGTACGCGATGCGCCGGGTCGCGCTGCCCTCCTCCGGCCTGTACCCGATCGCGGTGCTCGGGCTGATCGTGCTCGCCTACGCGGGCGGCGCGCTGCTGCACGCCTCCGGCTTCCTGGCCGCGTACCTCGCCTCGGTGGTCCTCGGAAACTCCAAGCTGCCGCACGGCCCCGCGGTGCGCGGCTTCGCCGACGGACTCGCCTGGATCGGCCAGATCGGCATGTTCGTGCTGCTCGGCCTGCTGGTCACCCCCGCGAGCATGGGCTCGGCGATCATTCCGGGCCTGGTGGCCGGCACCGTGCTGGTGTTCGTCGCCCGGCCTCTGTCGGTGATGGTCAGCATGACGCCGTTCCGGATCTCCTGGCAGGAGCAGGCCCTGCTGTCCTGGGCCGGACTGCGCGGCGCCGTGCCCATCGTGCTCGCCACCATCCCGCTGGTGTCCGGCGCGGCCGACGCCGAGCAGCTGTTCAACGTGGTGTTCATCCTGGTCGTGGTCTTCACCCTGCTCCAGGGCCCGACGCTGCCGATGGTCGCCCGCTGGCTGAAGATCGGCGAGGGCGACATGGGCCAGGACCTGGACATCGAATCCGCCCCGCTGGAGAAGCTGCACGGCCACCTGCTGTCCGTGCAGCTGGCCGCCGGCTCCCGTATGTCCGGCGTCGAGGTCTCCGAGCTGCGCCTGCCCAAGGGCGCCGCCGTCACCCTGGTGGTCCGCGAGGGCTCCAGCTTCGTCCCGGAGCGGACGACGGTGCTGCGCGAGGGCGACGAACTGCTGGTGGTCACCACCGACGAGGTCTCGGAGGCCGCCGAACACCGGCTGCGCGCCGTCGACCAGGGCGGCAAGCTGGCCGGCTGGCTGCACAATGCCGAGGCTTCACCTTCCGTTCCCAGAAAGAAAGCGGGCTGAACCGCTAAGCTGAAGGCTGAAAACCCCGATTCCCCCGCATCTGCCTGATGCAGAGTCGGCGCGACCGCTCGGCGGCCGGGCCCCGAGGCGCACCGCCCGGGCCCGGTAACAACCCCGGTCGACGCGCGAGAGGACGACTCTCGGCGCCGGTCCCGGTTCCTTCTTGCTTGCCCGGTCCCGCGCTACCAGGCAGCAGAGAGGACCGACCGTGGCGGCCCGCCGACCGGTCGACGACACCACCTCCAACGGCTACGTGGCCCTGCTGCGCACCCCGCGCGTCTGGACCTTCCTGCTCCCCGCCCTGGTCGCCCGACTGCCGTACGCCATGCTCGGCCTCGGCATCGTGCTGCTGGTGCGCGACACCACCGGCTCCTACGGCCTGGCCGGCGCCGTCGCCGCGACCGCAGCCGTCTCGCAGGCCCTGATCGGCCCGCAGACCGGCCGGCTCGCCGACCGGCACGGCCAGGCCGCCGTGCTGGTCCCCGCCGTCCTGGTGCACGCCGCCGCGGTGGGCACGCTGATCGCGCTCGCCCACGGCGGCGCCCCCGAGTGGACGCTGTTCCTCGCCGCCGCCCCGGCCGGCGCCTCCGTGCCGCAGGTCGGCGCCATGGTCCGGGCCCGCTGGGTGAACCGGCTGAACCAGCGGCCCGCGCTGCTGAACACCGCGTTCGCCTTCGAGTCCGTCACCGACGAGTTCACCTTCGTGATCGGCCCGGTGCTGGCCACCGGCATCGCCACCGCGGTCAACCCGTCCGTCGGGCTGATCGCCGAGGCCACCCTCACCGTGATCGGCGGCCTGGCCTTCGCCGCCCGCCGCGGCACCGCCCCCGCCCCCAGCGGCCCCGCCGCCCCCGGCCTGCGCCGCGCCTCCGCACTGGCCTCCCCCGGCGTGCGACTGCTGGCCGGCGGGTTCCTCGGCCTCGGCACCGTCTTCGGTGCGCTCCAGGTCTCCATCACCGCCTTCGCCGAGGACGCCGGCACCCCCGGCCTCAGCGGCCCGGTCTACGGCCTGTTCGCGGCCGGCTCGATGGTCGCCGGCGTGCTCTACGGCCTGATCCCGTGGCGCAGCTCCGCCCGGCAGCGGATGCTCGCCTGCTACGCGCTGCTGGTGATCGGCTGCTCCACCCTGTGGGCGATGCCGAACCTGGTCTCGCTGGCGATCGCCGGCCTGTTCTGCGGCCTGGCCATCGCCCCCACCCTGATCACCGGCTACACCCTGGTGGAAACCCTGGTCGCGGACGGCGCCAAGACCGAGGCGTTCACCTGGCTGACCGGCGCCATCGGCCTCGGACTGGCGGTCGGCTCCACCGCCGCAGGCCAGCTGATCGACCACTCCGGGCCCTCGCTGGGCTTCGCCGTCGCGCTGATCGGCTCCGGCCTCGGCCTGGTGGCGATGGTCACGATGCGCGGCCTGCTGCTCGCTCCGGCCGCCCCCGGCCGTACGGTGGTTCACGGTGCCGACGCCCGTCAGGAGCCGGCCGGAGCGGGCCTGCGCGGCTGAGCCGCTGGACTCCACCAGCGGAATGCCGCATCATGGACCGTCGTTAGCACTCGTAGCGTGAGAGTGCCAGGGGGAGTGCAGGAGGAAGCGGAAAGTGCCCACGTACCAGTACCAGTGCACCGAGTGCGGCAACAGCCTCGAGGCGGTGCAGAAGTTCAGCGACGACGCGCTGACCACGTGCCCCGTCTGCCAGGGGAAGCTCCGTAAGGTCTTCTCGGCCGTGGGCGTGGTCTTCAAGGGCTCCGGCTTCTACCGCACCGACAGCCGCAGCAGCTCCAGCAGCTCGCTGAGCTCGTCATCCTCGGCCTCGTCGTCGTCCTCGTCGAGCACCTCGACCTCTTCTTCGTCGGCCTCGTCGTCGACCAGCAGCAGCTCGGCTCCGGCCGCGAGCTGATCGCCTGAAGCAGCAGCACGGCAGGCCCCGCCCGGTACCGACCGGGCGGGGCCTGCTGGCGTGTCCGGGGCGGTTACGCGGGTTCCTCCGGACGGCGGGGCGCGGCGCCTGCGGGGTGTGCTCCGAACGGCGCAGCGGTTCAGCCCTGCGGGTGACGGCGGTTTTCCACAGGGCCGGGTTATCCACAGGGTGGGGATATCGGCGGGCGAGGGCCGCGGGGCGGGCGCAGGATGACTGCCGCGACCCCGGTCGGGGCCGCCGTTCCCGAGGAAGGGCCTGCCGCCATGACCGCCTTCGTGCTTCCCCCGCTGCCCGCCGCGCCGGTGCCGCCGCGCCGCGAAGTGCCCGATTTTCCACCGATCCGGGGCACCGCGCGGGGCCGCCACCGCTTGCGGCAGGCCGTGCGCCGGCGTCCGGGCTTGCTCGCTATGGCCTGCCTGGCGCTGGCCGCCGCGTTCACCTCGGGCCCGCTGCGGCCCGCTCCCCCGCCCGGTCCGGGAGCCGCCGGATGCCCCCGGGCGTCAACCGGAGGGCTGTGGATTCACCCGTGACCTATGAGTACTGCCGCCGTTCGACGCGGCATGAAAGGCTTCAAGGAATTCCTGCTCCGCGGCAACGTGGTGGACCTGGCCGTCGCCGTCGTCATCGGTGCGGCCATCACCAACGTCGTCAATGCGTTCGTCAAGGGCGTCATCAACCCGCTCCTCGGGCTGATCGGCACCAAGGACCTGAACAGCTACGCGTCCTGCCTCCGGGGGCCGTGCTCGATGGACGCGAGCGGCAACGTGACCTCCGGCATCTTCATCCTGTGGGGCTCGGTGATCAGTGCCGTGATCAGTTTCATCATCATCGCCGCTGTCGTGTACTTCCTGATCGTCCTGCCGATGAACCACTTCATGGAGAAGCGGAAGACGGTCGAGGAAGAGGTACTGAGCGCCGAGGTGAAGGAGGTCCAGCTGCTCACCGAGATCCGCGACGCGCTGGTCAGCCGCTGAGGGCTGCGCTGCTACTTCTCGCCGTGGTGCGGGGGCCGCTGGTCGAGGTACCAGTCCAGCCCCCGCCCGCCCTGCGACTCACCCCAGCCGCGGTCGGTGTCGTCACTGGTCTGCTGCTCGAACGGGTCCTTGAAGACCAGTCGCGGCTTGGGCTTGTTCGTCTCGTCCTGCTCGGTCATTCGTCCACTCTAGAACCGACGGGCGCCCCCGCAGGGGCGCCCGAAGGACTGATCGTGCGTCGATGGTCACGCGGCTTCGAAGCCCGCGTGGTCGGCGATCTTCTTCAGCTCGGCCAGCGCGTGCTTCTCGATCTGCCGGATCCGCTCGCGCGTCAGGCCGTGCTGCTTGCCGACCTCCGTCAGCGTCCGCTCGCGGCCGTCCTCCATGCCGTAGCGGCTTCGGATGATGGAGGCGGTGCGGTCGTCGAGGCGGCCGATCAGACCGTCCAGCTCCTCGCGGCGGAGCATCACCAGCACGGCGTCTTCCGGCGAGACGGCTCCGGTGTCCTCCACCAGGTCTCCGAACTGGGTCTCGCCCTCGTCGTCGACCGCCATGTTCAGGCTGACCGGGTCACGGGCCCAGTCGAGTACGTCCTTGACCCGCTGCTCGGTGGTGTCCAGCTCGGCGGCGATCTCGGCGGGCTCGGGCTCGCGGCCCAGCTCCTTGGCCTTCTCGCGCTGCACCCGGCGGATCCGGCCGAGCTCCTCGACCAGGTGGACGGGCAGCCGGATGGTGCGGGACTGGTCGGCGATCGAGCGGGTGATCGCCTGGCGGATCCACCACGTCGCGTAGGTGGAGAACTTGAAGCCCTTGGAGTAGTCGAACTTCTCCACCGCACGGACCAGGCCGGCGTTGCCCTCCTGGATCAGGTCGAGCAGGGGGAGGCCGCTGCGCGGGTAGCGGCGGGCGACGGCGACCACCAGGCGCAGGTTGGAGCGGATGAAGACGTCCTTGGCGCGCTCGGCGTCGTCGGCTATCGCGCGGAGCTCCTCCGTGCTGGCGCCGTCGAGCTGTTCCTCCTCGTCCAGCAGGTGCTGGGCGAAGACTCCGGCCTCGATGCGCAGGGACAGCTCGACCTCCTCGGCGGCGTCGAGCAGGGGCGTCCTGGCGATCTCGTCGAGGTACATGCCGACCAGATCGCGGTCGGCTTCGAGGTTGGTCGGTCGGGCGGTGCGAGTCCGATCGGCCCTGTCGCGTACGACGGCACGGGTGGCCATGCTTGCTCCCTCACTGACGAGGCCGGGGGCGCTCCGTTCCGCCGCCTGGCACAACCGTGTGGGCCAGTTCCCGGCTCACACGTAACGATCCAACGCACAGAAATCGGACAACATTCCCAAGTGGCTCAGTTTTTCGTGAGCGATGCAGTATCCTGCCGATTTTCATCCGCCGATACACGCAGCGTGACGTGGCTCGCACACCCCGCATCCACCCGCCACCACCGAACCGGCGCGGAGCCTTCGCGACACATCCGCACAACTGATGCCGAATCGCTATCGACGGACGGCCGACTGGCCTCCCGCCGTTGGGAAGGTGTCTGTCATGCACCAGTCCACCGATGGCTCCCCGTCGGTCGACCGGCCCCCGGCCGGCCGCCGCCGCTCTCCGGTTCAACGCCGGACACTGCTCCGTTGTGCCTGGATCGGGCTGACGGGTCTGCTGCTGTTCACGGTGCTGCTGGTTCTGGTGAGAACCGGCTGGTCGCCGCTGGACCGGCTGGACCACTGCTGGGTGGCGGCGCTGCACCGGTACGCGCTGCGGCACCCGGTGTGGACGGCGGCCATGCAGACGCTGGCCGACATCGGCGCCCCGTGGACGATGCGCGCCCTGCTCGGCACCGCCGCGCTGTGGCTGTGGTGCGTGCGCGCCCGGGTGCTGGCCGGTTGGGTGGTCGCGGTCGGCCTGCTGGGCTGGACGGTCAGCGGGGCGGGCCGGGCGCTGATCGGCCGGGCCCGGCCGCACTTCGCCGACCCGGTCGCGGTGGGCTCCGGCGCGGGCTTCCCGTCCGGACACGCGATCGCCTCGGCGGTGGCCTGCGGGGCGCTGCTGGTCCTGCTCTGGCCGCGCGCGGACCGGGCGGTCCGGGCGGTGGCGGGCACCGGCGCGGCGCTCACCGTGCTGGGCGTCGGCTGGACCAGGCTCGCGCTGGGCGTGCACTACCCCAGCGACGTGCTGGCCGGCTGGGCGGCGGCGGCCGCGGTGCTGGCCGGGGTAACGCTGGCGGTCGAACTCTGGCTGCCTGGCCGGCTCGGCCGGGACGTTCGCCGACTGCACTGGCGGCTGCGGCCCCGGGTGCAGCGGGTGCTGGCCCCGCCGCTGCCGGTCGAGGCGGACGGCGACCCGAGCCGCTCCTGACGGTTCGTGAGCAAGGTCACACTCCGCATCCGGGCCGTCCGGGGGAGGGAACGGACGTGGGCGGCATTCCGCATGTTTCCGGGCGGAAACGGCGCTCGGCAGACGACCCGCCACGGCCTCCGAACGCCCACCGCGACGGGCCGGATCGGCCCCCGAACGGCACCCGACTCCCCATCGGGTGCCGAACTACGGCAGACTTCTGCGGCTGGATGCACCCTGCAACCGGCAGATGGAGCCCGGCCGGACCGGAACTCCCGCACATTCCCACGCAACGCCGCACGGGCACCGATCGACGGGGGGTCCGATGACCACGCACACCGCGGACGGCCCGACCGACCCGTACGACCCGTACGCCCAGCAGCGCGGCCAGTACCCGCAGCAGGGCGGCCCGTACGCCCAGCAGCCGGGCGGCCAGTACCCGCAGCAGGGCGGCCCGTACGCCCAGCAGCCGGGTGGTCAGTACCCCCAGCAGGGCGGCCCGCAGCACCCTCAGCAAGGTGTCCAGTACCCCCGGCAGCGCGGGCCGTACGTTCCGCAGGATCCGCCGGCCGTTCCGCAGGATCCGCCGACCATGCAGTTCAGCCGGATCCCCGACCAGTTCGGCCAGTACGACCAGGTCGGCTACCCGCCGCCCCCACCGCAGGCCCCGGTGCCGGTGCCTGCGCCGCGGGCGAGCGAGGAGCAGGAGCGAGAACAGGCCGCGGAGACGCCGGCGGCCAAGCCCGCCGCGTCCACCGGGCGCAACGGTCTGATCATGGCGCTGGGCTCGCTGGCGTCCCGTGCGCTGGGCTTCGTGCGCAGCGCGGTGATCGTGGCTGCGCTGACCATCGGCCCGGCCGGCGAGGCGTTCAACGTCGCGAACTCGCTGCCGAACATCGTCTACATGATGCTGATCGGCGGTGTGCTGGCCTCGGTGTTCGTGCCGGAGCTGGTGCACGCGATGCAGACCCACAAGGACGGCGGCCAGGCGTACACCGACCGGCTGCTGACCCTGTGCGGGACGATCCTGGTGGTGCTGACGCTCGGTGCGTGGCTGTTCGCCCCGCAGATCGTCGACCTCTATTCCACGTTCGACGGGGTGCAACGCGAGCTGGCGATCACCTTCGCCCGGTACTGCCTGCCGCAGATCTTCTTCTACGGCGTGTTCACCCTGCTCGGGCAGGTACTGAACGCCCGCGACCGGTTCGGCGCCATGATGTGGACGCCGGTGCTGAACAACGTGGTGGCGATCGGCGTGTTCGGCGGCTACCTGGCGATGGGGCACCACGCGTACGCGGCCGAGGAGGTGAGCAGCGGCGACGCGCTGCTGCTGGGTCTCGGCTCGACCATGGGCATCGTGGTACAGGCTGCCGCGCTGCTTCCCTCGCTGCGCAAGGCCGGTTTCATCTACCGTCCGCGCTTCGACTGGCGCGGTGCGGGCCTCACCCGGCCACTGCGCGCGGCGGGCTGGGCGCTGGCCCTGGTGGCGGCCACCCAGCTGTCCTTCGCGGTGATCAGTAGCCTGGGCACCGGTGCGGGCAAGGCGGCGCACGACGCGGGCATCCTGGGCGGCCGGGGCATCTTCGCCTACAACAACGCCTACGCGCTGTTCGTGGTCCCGCAGGGCGTGATCACGGTGTCGCTGGTGACGGCGCTGCTGCCGAGCATGGCGCGGTCCGCGACGGCGGGCAACTACCGGAAGATCGGCGAGGACCTGTCGGCGGTGCTGCGCTCCTCGGCGGCGATGGTGGTGACCGCCGCCGTGCTGTTCTTCGCGCTGGGTTCGCAGATCGCGATGGCCGCGTACGGCTACGGCTCAGGGCCGACCGTGCGTGACGACGCCATGGTGGTGGGCCAACTGCTGATGGCCTTCGCGATCGGACTGCCCGCGTTCTGCGCCCAGTACGGCCTGGCCCGCGGCTTCTACGCGATGGGCGACGCCAAGACTCCGTTCTGGCTGACCCTGATCTCCACCGGCACCAACGCCGCGCTGTGCTGGGTGGCGTACGAGGTGTTGCCGCTGCAGGACAAGGTGATCGGCATGGCGGTGGCGCACACCGCTGCCGCCATCCTGTCGGTGCTGGTGACCGGCGTCGCGCTGGGCCGCCGCCTGGCGAAGGGCGCTCCCCCGGCCGCCGTGCCCGCCGCAGCGGAGCCGGACCTGGACTCGACCATGGTGCTGCGCACCGACGCCTTCGCGCCGGGCGCGAACGCCACCGTGGACCTGGGGACGCGGCGCGGCGGGCGGCGCGGCAGCGGGCTGGAGGGCTTCCGCCTGGTGACCCTGCACGTGGGCTTGATCGTGGCGTGCCTGCCGGGAGCGTTCGCCGCGCACTGGCTGGCGGGGCGGTTCGGCGAGAACCTGTTCGGCAGCCTGGCGGGCCTGGCGGCGGGCTCGCTGGCAGTGCTGCTGTCGCTGTTCCTGCTGGCCCGTCCGCTGGGCGTGGGGGCGGCGGTGGCGCCGTTCGCCCGGAAGCTGCGGATCCCGTACCCGACGCCGGCCCCGGCCGCCGGGGGCAAGCACCGCCGCTAGGGTCCGCCGTCGGTGCCGGGCGGTGTCCGGTGCGTGCTCTCGGTGTGCCGGGGTGGAAGGCCTCGCCCGGGGACGCCTCCCGGCCGAGAGCCGGGCGCGCGCCGTGGGGCTGGCGGCGGGCTCGCTGGCGGTGCTGGTGTCGCTGTTCGTGCTGGCCCGTCCGCTGGGTGTGGGGGCGTCGGTGGCGCCGTTCGCCCGGAAGCTGCGGATCCCGTACCCGACGCCGGCGCCCGCCGGTGGGGGCAAGCACCGGCGCTGAGCCGCGTCAGGCGGGGGCGTCCTCGGCGGCCTCCAGCCAGCCGAGGCCGGCGACCTGGATGCCCGCCTGGAAGCGGCTGCGGGCGTCCATGCGGATCATCAGGTCGGCCATCATGCGGCGGACGGTGCGCAGTGAGACGCCCAGGCGTTGGCCGGCGCGTTCGTCGGTGAGGCCGTCGGCGAGCAGGCGCAGCAGTTCGCGTTCCTGGCCGGTGAGGCCGTGCGGGTCGCGCTGGGTGGATTCGCCGAGCGGGCGGGCGTGGTCCCAGACCTGGTCGAACAGGGCGCGCAGGGCAGCGACCACGCCGGGGCTCTGGAGTAATACGGCGCCCTTGCGGGGGTCCTCGGGGTCGATCGGGACGATGGCGGTGGCGTTGTCGACCACGATCATGCGCAGCGGCAGGGTGGGTGCGGTGCGGACGGCGCCGCCGAGGCCGTGCAGCCAGCGGGCGTACTGGACGGTGGCGGGGTCGTTGCGGACGCTGTCCTGGTAAACGGTTCTCATCCGTACGCCGCGTTCCAGGGTCTCCTGGTCAAGGGTGCGGCTGGCCTCCATCACCTGGGCGGGCTGCGGGCCGCCGGGGGCGAAGGAGAGCACTTCGGCGGTGGCGTCGGAGGCGAGCTGGATCAGCCGGTCGCGGACCTGGTCGAGGCTGGAGAGCATTTCGACGCCGCGTTGTTCGCCGGGCGAGTGCAGGTGGGCGTACTCGGCGATCAGGCCGGCCATCGCGGCGCGGCTGCGTTCCATTTCGCGGTGGCGGCGGGCTGCCTCGGCTTCCTGGTGGGCGAGCAGGGCGGCCAGGCCGCGTTCCGGGTTGACGGCGCGCCAGCGGGTTCCGCAGCTGGTGGGGCGGGTGAGGGCGAGGTCGGCGAGGCGGTCGAGAGCGGCGCAGACCTCGGTCTCGGTGCTGTCCAGATGGGTGGCGAGGCCGCCGGTGTCGAGGTCGGGGTGCAGCAGCATTGCCCGGTAGACGGCTTCGCCGAACGCGTCGAGCCCGATCGGGCCGCCGGCGGTCAACGTTCGGTCTTCCGTATGTCCTGTCCGGTGCCGGTGCGCGTCGCTCTTATCATCTCGGCCTCCATGCGCCGGTTCGCGGCGCTGCCCCCGGGTAGCGTCCTGATCGGGCGTCAGGTTATTGCCGCCCGAGTCAGGTCTGGAACTGACTTGCGGAGATTCTGGCGGACGGGTGGGCAACCCGTGAAGGGTGCCGGGCAACTGGCATTTTCTTGCCAGGCGGATATCTGTCACCCGTGACGCCCTCCGGCGGGGGCCCGGGTCCGTCACGCTGGGGGGGTGTACGCGATCCGCCTGGAGCTGATCCCGCCGCGGCCCGTCCCGGGCGGTCCGGCGATGGAGGCCGATCCGGTCCGGCTGGCCCTGCTGCGGCTGCCGCTGATCGGGGCCCGGGTCTGCCATGCCCGGGTGCTGACCGGACCGGACGGGTTGGCGGCGGTGTGTTTCCTGACCGCCGGGTCGTTGCTGGCCGCGGAGCGGGCGCTGCAGGTGGGCGCGGGTGCGCTGGCGGAGCCGGGCGGGCCGTTGCCGGGCTGGGCGGTGGTGCGCTGCGAGGCGGATCCGTGGATCGCGCTCGGCATGTTGCAGGCCCGCGCACGGAGTTGACCTCTCGGCGGGAAGCTGGCCGTTCGGTGTCACGGCACTCTGGTGCCAGCTCCGGGTGCTGACGCGGGGGTGCCGTCCGGGCCACTCTTGGTGATGTCGGCAGGACGGCGGTGCGAGACCGCGGGAGCAGCCCCCGGCGGGGCCGCGGATCGCACCGGAGACCTGACGGTGGTTCACCACACATGCCCCGGCGGCAGCCCGGGGATCGGCCGAACGCGAGAGGATCGGGCACTCCCATGACGCTGAACATCCGTTTTGTCACGATTGCCGCTCTGGGTGCGATGGTGGTCGGCGGCATCGCCACCGCCGCGGAGCTGGCCGGGCCGAGCCGGCCGGGAGCGGTGGTCACGGCGGACGGCACCGTCGCGGGCGGTCCGCAGCCGCCGACCGACGCGGGTGCGCAGGTGATCGTGGTCGGGCCGACGCCCACCCCGGCGCCGTCCGGCAGCCCGACCTCGACCGAGCCGCCGCACAACGACACCTGGGGCTGGGGCTGATCGGGCCGGGCGGCAGAGCCGGGGAGGCGTCCGGATGACCACCGCACTGGAACGCCCGCTGGTGCAGCGGGCCCTGCCCCACCAGTTCCCGCTCGCCGCGGCAGCGGCGGCGAGCCCGACCAGGGTGCTGCTGGCCGACCGGCACCACCTGTTCCGTTCGGGGCTGGGGGCGCTGCTGGACCGGGAGGAGGACCTCGCGGTGGTCGCCGAGGCGGTCGGCGGAGAGGAGGCCGCGGCGGCGGCGTCCGGGGTGCGCCCGGCGGTCGCGGTGCTCGGCGTGGACGAGGAGCAGCCGGATCCGACGGCCGCCGCGCGGCGCCTGCAGCACGCCGCGCCGGGCACCGCGGTGCTGCTGCTGGTACCGGCCCTGCCGCGGACGGCGCAGGCGCGGCGGGCGCTGGTGGAGGGCGCGGCGGGGGTGCTGCTGAAGGACGTGCAGGCGCCGGCGCTGATCGCGGCGGTGCGTGAACTGGCCCGCGGCGGGCGGGTGTACGACCCGCGGCTGGTGCTGGAGGTGGTGCGGACCACCGGGCAGCCGGGTCCGCTCAGCCGCCGGGAGCTCGCGGTACTGGGCGAGATCGCCGAGGGCAGCACGGTGCAGGAGGCCGCGGTGGCGCTGTCGCTGTCGCCGGGGACGGTGCGCAACTACGTGTCGGCGGCGATCGCCAAGACCGGGGCGCGCAACCGGTGCGACGCGATCCGGATCGCCCGCGAGTGCGGCTGGCTGTAACACCCCATGAACGGACCCGCCGACGACCCGTCAGATTCCCGCTGACGGGTCGCAGGCGTGCGTGCGTACAGGCCTGTGTCAGAAGTTCCCGCCGAGTCCCTCCCCGGCCCGGGCGGCGGAGACCACGTCGGCGAAGCCGTGCGCGGTGCGTGGCAGGTCGGCGGGGCGGCTGCCGATCAGGAACTCGCCGACGGAGGATTCGGCGGCCCAGTCCAGGCCGAGGGCGCGGGCGGCGGCGTCGGTGTCGCCGGAGCCGAGGCCGCAGGGGGCGAGGCCCATGGCGGTGGCCACCAGGTAGAGGGTCTGGTAGAGCACGCCGACGTGCTTGAGGGTCAGTGCGTAGGCGATCTGGCTGTACTTCCAGGACAGCCGGCCGAACCGGCTGGTGACGGTGAGCAGTACCTGCGGTTCGACGATGCAGGCGGTGGCCCGCCAGGCGGCGGTGATGAGTTCGCTGAACGCGGCCTTCTCGCCGGGGTCCTGGAACGGGCGCGGGCGCAGCCGGTGCGCGGCGGCGTCGTAGCGGTAGACGCCGGGTTCCAGGCCGACGCACTGGACCACCGAGAGGTAGATCTCGAGTTCGCCGGTGGCGCCGCCGGCCGGGTAGGGGCGGTCGACGCCGTCGTAGCCGTGCGGGTCGGCGGGGTCGCCGGGGATGATGCGGCGGACCCGGGCCACCCGGTAGAGCAGTTCGGCGAGTTGGTCGAGTGTCACCGGGGTCTCGGCGTAGGCGCGGACCGAGCGGCGGCCCTCCAGGACCTCGCTGAGGGCGGGGTCGCGGGCGACCACGGTGTCCCAGTCGGGGATCGGCAGCTCGATGCCGGTGCCCTCCTCGCGGGTGCCGGGGCCGGAGACGACGGGCAGTCGCGTGACGTCCTGGTGGGCGAAGACGCCGCCGGACGGGTAGTCGTGCCGGCCGGGACGGCTGCGGGCGTGGAACAGCAGGTCGTGGAAATCCCAGAGCGGGGCTTCGGCGCCCTGTCCGGCGTCCAGGAAGCCGCCGCCGGCCAGCAGTCCGGCGAGTGCCTCGCCCTCGCCGGCGGACATTCCGGCGAGCAGTGCGGCGTCCTCGGCGGTGCGGGAGGTGCTGAGTGCGGTGACGAAGGCGCCGGCGGCGGCCCGGTGCAGGACCAGCCGGAACGGTGCCATCGGCGATTCGAGGACGCAGGATTCGCCGTGGCCGTCCGGCAGCCGGCGCAGGTAGGCGAACCGGGAGAGCACCAACTGTCCGGTGGGGCGGGCGAATCCGGGCAGGTCGGCGGAGCGGGCGATGGGTACCGCGGTGGCCAGCGGGTCGCCGAGCGGGTCGGTGACGGTGGTGTTGACCAGGTACGGGAAACGTTCGAGCAGTTTGAGCAGGCGGACCTGGTCGAGGGCGAGTTCGTCCAGGTCGGCGTCGGTGCGGGTGAGTTCGGCGAGTGCGGCGACGGTGCGCTCGCCGAGGGCGTGGATGCGCTGGCGGCCCCACGGGTGGGTGAGTTCGACGTCGGCTCCCTGGGCGGTGACGTCGACCTCGGGGCGCAGCCGGAGCAGGCGGCGCAGCGGGCGGTGGTCCCCGGTGGTGGGGGCGGGTGGCAGGTGTTCGATGACGGTCATGGGTACCTCCCCGGATGGGCGGGGCAGCCGGGCCCGGCTGCCCCGCGCTTCGGTCAGATGAAGATCGGGATCGGGTTGAGCGCGCTCTCCGGGGTCGGGGTGTCCAGCCAGCCGAGCCGGACGGGGACGTCGTAGAGCCGGCCCGGCGCGAAGCGGGCCCAGAAGTGCCGCATGCCGGGGACGATCACCCGGGCGACGGGCAGGCCGACGTCGGGGCGGGTCTGGTCGGCGACCAGGAACTCCATGCCGTGGTCCTCGACGATGCGCTGGACGAGCGCCAGGTCGTCGGCGAGGTCGGCGCCGGCCAGCGGGAGCCAGCTGGCGGGGGTGGAGCGCGGGGCGTTCGGGTCGGGCAGCAGGTAGGGCTGGTTGGCGACGGTGGCGGTGGTCCACCAGGCCTTCTGGTCGCGGTCGGCGCCCGCGTAGCTGACCCGGCCGTGCTCGTCGCCGGCGACGGGGCCGAGGAACTGGTTCATTTCGGTGAGTGCCCGGGTGAGCGCGATGTGCGGGTCGAGGTGCGCGCCGAACGCGATCAGCACGTCCTCGTTGGTGCCCGAGCCCGGCTTCGCGTCGAGTCGGCGGGAGAACGCGCCGACCACGGGGATGCCGAAGTCGGCGGTCAGGTCGAGGGCCCAGATCTCCCGGCGCAGTCCGCGGTAGACCTCGCGCAGCTGGTCGATGTACGGGTCGCCGAAGGCGTCCAGGTCGATGCCGGGGCGCTGCACGCGGTTGTACCACCACAGGGCCACCGCATCGCGTTCGACGAGTTCCAGGAAGCCCTGCAGCGCGGCGTCCTCGAAGGAGGTGCCGGCGGCGCAGCCGTTGGAGTCGCCGGCGGCGTAGAACCGGCCGCTGTGCCGGTAGCCGTAGTACATCGCCTGGGTGGGCAGCCAGCGGTGGCGCTGCTCGGTCAGCGACCAGGCCGGGGACCATTCGATCGGGTCGTCGGTGCGGAACGGCTCGGGGACGATGTGGAACGCCGACTGCTTGGCGTTCCACTGCTCGCGTTCGGCGTACTGCTTCGCCGAGTACAGCAGGGTGCGTTCGGGGTGGATCGCGGCGTCGCCGAGTTCGGCGAAGGTGGCGAGGCGGCGGGCCTCGTCGCCCTGGAAGACGCCGGAGAAGCGCTCCATGGCCTCGCCGAGCGCGGACGCCCGGGCCTGCGCGTCGGTGCGGCCCTTGCCGCAGCTGTTCGAACGCAGGCCGCTGCGCAGCTGGCGGAGGCTGCCGGCCTGCCGGGACAGGTTCTGCCCGGACATGTACACCCGCAGGCCGGTGGGGGTGTGGGCGGCGGGGACCAGGGTGGTGACCACGCCGGTGATCGGGCTGAGCTGGGGGCGGTACTTGTCAAGCATGTCCTCGGGCGAGGCGGAGCGGTGCCCGCCGTCCGCGGTGAACGCCTTCGGGCGGGGCTCGAAGCGGACGGGCTCCAGCTGGCGTCGGGTCACGGTCGCGTCGTCGCCGCAGGCGGTGCACTGCGGGCGGCGGACCAGGGTGTGCTTCTCGCTCTCCAGCAGCACGGTGTCCAGGGTGGTGACGGCGGCCTGCGCGGGGCGGGCGCCGGCCAGCCACTTGGTGGTCTCCAGGGCGGCGAGCTGGGTGCCGAGGGCCAGGGTGGCGGGCAGGTGGGCGCCGGCGGTGGAGATCGGCTCGTCCTGGCCGAGGCGGTGCTGGAGGTAGCTGAGCGACTGCCGGTTGGCGGACAGCCGGTGCGCCAGGCACTCCCAGCAGCCCGAACCGTCCGTACCCTCGCTGCCCGGCACGTCCGGGGTGAACACCGGGCCGACCCAGACGATCGAGCCGACCGGGCGGGCCAGCAGCCAGGGGCGGCCGTCGGCGAGCGCCTGCCGGTTGCGCTCGGCGAGGCCGGGGTGCAGGTAGTCCTCGGTGAGGGCGACGGTGAACTCGGCGTCCTGGTCGACCGTCACGCCGGCGGCGGTCAGTGCGGCCAGGTACGGCGCGGTGTCCACGTCGCCGTGGACCTCGATGCGGACCCGGGCGCTGCGCAGCGCGGCCATCGCGGTGTCGCCGTCCTGCCCGGCCATTTCGAAGAAGGCCGCGCCGGGGCGGTCGGTGTCCGGGTCGGCGGCGGTGAGCCAGCCGCCGGCCAGCAGTTTGCCGACGCCCGCGTCGACCTTGTCGGCGGGGACGACGCCGTCGAGGGCGGCGCCGATCTGTTCGGCGGTGCGGGTGCCGTCCAGCAGCGGGGCGAGGGCCTGGGCGAGCCTGCCGTCGACCACCGAGACGCCGCGCTCGGAGACCAGGTAGACGGCCTCGCCGTCGACCACGTACGGGGTGAACTGGCGCTTGAATCCGATGAGTTCGGACATGACGGGTACTCCTCGAAGCGGTGGCGCGGTCAGCGCAGGGTGGCGAGCGGGGCGGCGGAGGTGTCGTGCACGCGAAGGAGCAGCAGGCCGACGGCGACGGTGCCGTCCAGCGCGCCGAGGTTGACGGTGTCGTCGATGGCCCGGTCGGGGAACCAGGTGCCGTGCACGCGGTGCCGGGTGATCAGTTCGCGGGCCATCAGGGCGGCGGCTTCCCGGCCGTCGTAGAACGGGCCGGGCAGCAGCGCCTCGGCGCCTTCCGGAAGGGTGTGGATCAGGCCGGCCTCGGCGGCGGTGAGCGCCTCGGTGGCGGCGGACAGCAGGGCCCGGCCGGAGAGCGCGGCCAGTTCGGGGCCGGTGACGGGCGGGGCGAGCGCGGCCAGGTCGGCGCCGTCCACGGCGTCCGCGCCGAGCGAAACTGCGGTGTCCAGGCAGGCCAGGCGGCCGGCCCGGGTGCCGGTGGCGAAGCGGTGCTCGCGCAGCCGGGCCCGGACGGCCTCGGGGTCGGCGAGCAGCGCGGGGGCCTCGGCGACGGTGCGGGCGAGTGCGGCGGCGATCGAGTCGGTGCCGCCAGGGACCAGCTCCCGGAAGTCGAACGCCGGTGCCTCGTCATCGAGTTGGCCGGTCGCCCGGGTGGCCAGGGCGCGGATCGCCCGGTCGGTGTCGGGGTGGCCGCTGCCGACGGCGCGGCGCAGCCGGAGCAGGTTGAGCAGCAGGCCGGCGGTGCCGAGCGAGGCGTCGGCGGGCGCGGCCGTCCGCGGGCGGCCGGGCCGGTCGGAGACGGACTCGGCGACGCCGAGCGCGCCGGGGACCAGGGCCTGCGCGGCAGCCAGGAACTCGCCTTCGCCGAGCAGCAGTCCGCCGCGGGCCAGCCCGTGGATGATCGCGCCGGGTCCGGCGAAGCCGCCGGGGACGGGCGCGCCGGACGCCAGCCGGGGGTCGGAGGCGAAGACGAAGGCCCGCGGCTCCTCGATGTCGATCACCGCGGCGGCCTCGGACAGCAGGCCGTGCGCGGCCCGGTGGAAGCGCGGTTCGCCGGTGGCGGACCAGAGTTCGGCGAACAGCAGGGCGATGCCGAGGGTTCCGGACACCAGGTCGGGGCCGAGTGCCTCGATCTGCCGCAGGCCGGTACCCGGGTACCAGCTCTGGCCGAGCCAGCCGGTGGACCGCCGGTCGGCGAGGATCCGGTCGCCGAGCGCGGTGGCCTGCGCCAGCAGTTCGCCCGGGGTGGGCGGTTTGGCGGCGCGGGCCGGTCCGGCCGATCTTGCCGGATCAGCGTGCGGCGTCGGGCGGGCGGGCCTGGCGGGGGTCTGTTCGGTGCCGGCCCGGGCGGGGGTCTGTTCGGTGCCGGCCCGGGCGGGGGTCTGTTCGGTGCCGGCCCGGGCGGGGGTCTGTTCGGTGCCGGCCCGGGCGGCGTCCACGCAGCCGGACAGGATGGCGACGTGCGCGTCCAGGTCGAAGCCGTCGAGTTCGGCGATCCGCTGCTGGAGGCGCTTCCAGCCGGTGGACCGGAAGTGTCCGGGGATCTCCCGGCCGTCGGCGGTGAACACCGAGGAGGAGGTGGTCAGCGAGCGGAAGAACGGGATGTCGAAGGAACGGAAGGAGTCGAGTTCGGCGAGCACCACCTCCAGCAGGTCGCCGCGGGCGGCCTTCCCGGCCCGGGCGGCGACGGCCCCGCGCAGCGCGCCGGCGATCACGGTCTCCCGGGTCGCGCCGTCGTCCAGCGCGAGCGGGCTGGTGGAGGCCCGGAGGATCTTGTACCCGTCCCAGGTGTGCCGCCAGATGTAGCGCACCCAGACCCCCCGGAAGCCGCTCAACGGACCCTCGGGGTCGGCGAGTTCGCCGCGCAGGCGGTGCAGGACGGTGTGCATCTCGCGGTAGCCGTCGACCACCTGGTCGGTGTACTGCCACGGGTCGGCGGGCCGCCCGTCGTGCACCGGGCGGTATGGGGGCAGCGGCAGGACGGGCACGCCGGGGGCGCTCTCCTGGCTGCCGACCCGGGACAGGCAGCCGATGTCGACGGCCTCGGTGTGGCCGGGGGGCGTCCAGGACAGGAAGGCCATCGAGGTGCGCACCACGGTGGTCTCCAGCTCGTCCAGCAGGCTGTGCTGGGCGGCCGACAGCGCCGGCGGGTCCTGCACCCGCGGGTACAGCAGGCACTCCAGGTCGACCAGGACCGGGTGCTCGCCGTCGGCGAGCAGGTTGTCCGCCCACAGGTCGCGGCCCTCCAGCAGCTGGACCAGGCGGATCGTCATGCCGAGCCGGCGGTAGAACCGGGCGAAGCCCTCCCGGTCGGCGCACGGGCGGGCCGGGACCAGCTGCTCCCAGCCGTAGTCGCCGGAGCAGTCGGTGCTCAGCGAGGCTCCGTGGCCGTCGTCGCCGCGGTCCGAGCGGAGCACCACGGTGCGCAGCGGAAGGTCCAGCGACAGTTCGGAGTTGAGGCGCTCGACCAGGCCGAGGAAGGCGGTGGCGTGCCGCATGTCCTTGGGCTTGTAGACCACGCCGGCGCCGTGCTCGAAGTGCAGCAGCGCCACCGAGCGGCCCTGGGCGTGCCGGTCGCCGGCGTCGCCGCGGACGGCGGTCAGGGCGCCCGGGTCGGTGCCGTGCCACATCCTCTCGACGAGTTCCTCGCGGTCGGCGGCGAGCCGGGCGAACAGCTCGGTGTACATCTCCTGCCACTGCCGGCAGACCGTGCCCACCAGGTGGGCGAGGGCGGGCAGCCGCTCCAGGCGGGCCAGCCAGCCGGTGGCGGAGGCGTCGAGGCCGCCCTCGGTGTCCCAGTCGGTGGCGCGCGGACGGCCGGTGGCGAGCTGGAACTCGTGGCAGAACGTCAGGTGGCAGGCTTCGGTGAGCCGCCGGGTCAGGGTCTTCGCCAGGTCGGCGCGGGCCGCGCCGGTGACCGGGACGCCGAGGATGCCGCCGGGGCCGGTGGGCAGCAGGGCGTCGGCGGCGGCGGCAAAACCGGCGGTCAACGCGCCCGGGGCGGTGGCGGGTTGGGCAGGCTGGGCGCGGAGGAAGGCGCCCAGCGCGTGCGCCCAGGAGGGCAGCTTCTCCGGGTCGGCGAGGCGGACCCGGCGCAGGCCCTCGCCGAGCGGGCGGCCGGTCTCGGCGAGGTGTTCCAGCAGCACGCCGGCGGAGCGCCGGTCGCCGGCCGCGCGGCTCAGCCAGGTCTCGACGGCGGCGGCGCGGCTGCGGCGGTCCTCGGCCGGGTCGGGGGTGAACAGCGCCTGCCCGTCGTCGCGGGCGGCGGCGCGTTCGTCGAAGCTCGCGGCGGCGGCGATCACCTCCCTCAACCTGGCGTCGGCGCCGGGGAGTTCGGGCAGCAGGGCGGCAACGGGGGTGTCGGGGCCCGGACTTCCGGCGGTGCGGAGCCAGGTCTGCAGTTCGAGCGACATCTCACATCTCCTGGAAACGGGCGAGGCGGGTGAACAGCGGGTCGGTGCCGAGCAGTTCGCGGTAGGTGCCCTCGGCGGACACCCGGCCCCCGTCCAGCACGTAGATCCGGTCGGCG
Source organism: Kitasatospora sp. NPDC004614 (assembly GCF_042873675.1). Taxonomy (NCBI): domain Bacteria; kingdom Bacillati; phylum Actinomycetota; class Actinomycetes; order Kitasatosporales; family Streptomycetaceae; genus Kitasatospora; species Kitasatospora sp. NPDC004614. The sequence goes on along the minus strand of NZ_JBIALR010000012.1, from coordinate 41,203 downwards.
GTGCGGATGGTGCTCAGTCGGTGGGCGATCACCAGGCGGGTGCGGTCGAGTCCGGCGACGGCGTCGGCGACCCGCTGCTGGGTGGTGTTGTCGAGGGCCGAGGTGGCCTCGTCGAGCAGCAGCACGGCGGGGTCGCGGACCAGGGCGCGGGCCAGCAGCAGGCGCTGCACCTGGCCGCCGGAGAAGCCCTGCGCGTCCTCGCCGACGCGGGTGCCCAGGCCCATCGGCAGGGCCCGCAACTCCTCGGCGATGCCCGCCAGTTCGGCGGCCTGCCAGATCCGGTCCTGGTCGATGTCGGGGTCGGCGCCGGCCAGGTTGTCCAGCAGCGAGCCGCGCAGCATCCGGCCGTGCTGGAGCACCGAGCCGAGCTGCTGGCGCACCAACCGGGCGTCCAGCGTGGCGAGTTCGCGGCCGTCGTAGCGGACCGCCCCGGACTCGGGCTGCTCGAAGCCGAGCAGCAGCCGGATCAGGGTGGACTTGCCCGCCCCGGACGGGCCGACCACGGCGACGAACTCGCCCGGCTCGGCCCGCAGCGACACCCCGTCGAGGGCCGGCGCGGCATGGCCCGGGTAGCGGAACGTGACGTCGTCCAGGGCGAGTTGCCCCTTCAGGCGGCCCGGGTCGGCGAGCCGGCCGGACCGGTCGGCGGCCGCGCCGGCCGGCTCGGCGAGGATCGGCCGCAGCCGCTCCAGCACCGGGGCGATGCCGTACGCGCTGGTCGCCGCGTGGGTGACCTGGCCGAGCGCCAGCGCGACCTGGCCGATCGCCACACCCGACGCCATCAGGTGCCCGGCCGTGGCGCCCGGGCCGAACGTCGCCCCCGCCAGCAGCACGGCCAGCAGCAGGGGCTGCAGGGCGGTGGTCAGCGCGCCGGCCACCGCGTCGAAACGCATCGCGGCGGCGTCGGCGCGCTTCTGCCCGGCGAACGGGGCCGCCCAGCGAGCGAACGCCTGGATCTCACGGCCCGCGGTCTGGATCTTGTCGATGCCCAACAGCAGCCTGTACAGCACCCCTTGGAGCTGCCCGTGGGCCGCGAACACCTGCGCCTCGTGCTCCTGGCGGTGACGGCCGAGCAGCAGCAGCCCGGCCGTCACCGCCAGCACGGCGAGCAGCAGCAGCCCGCCGAGCCGCCAGTCCACCAGCAGCAGCACCGTCAGGCCGGTGACGGCGAACACCGCGCCCAGCACGGCGCCCACCAGCCCCTCCGAGAGCACCTGCCGGGCCTGCGCCACCGCGTTCGCCCGGTGCACCAGATCACCCGTGGTGAAGTCGCGGAAGAACCGCGCGTCCTGGGCCAGCAGCCGGTCCCAGACGGCGGGTTCGAGCGCGTTCTGCACCCGGCTGGTGAGCCGGACGGCCGCGGTGTTGCGGACCAGCGTGAGCAGCCAGGACGCCACCACCGCGGAGCCCAGCAGCACGGCCAGCCAGCGCACCGGGTGCCGATCGGCCAGCAGCAGGCCGGGCAGCAGCACTCCGGTGGACAGCGGGACGAGCAGGCCGAGCAGCGCCGACACCAGTCCCGCCACGCCCAGCACCGCCACGTCCCGGCGGGCACCGGGCACGGCGAGCACGAAGCGCAGCAGGACTGCCGGGGTCGGGCGCCCCGGTGGCAGCGGCGGGTACAGCAGCAGCGCCTGGCGGCTCAACTCCGGACGCCTCTTGGGGCGTTCGGAGGCCGGGTCGAGACGGCGGTGCCGTCCGGCCCGGGGAATCAGGGCGATCGGCCGGCCGTCCTCGGCGGCGAACGCCACCATCGGACCGGCCGTGCCGCGTTCGTCCCCGCCGTCCAGCGTGACGGGACGCCAGCGCACCCCGGCCCGGCGCAGCAGCGCGGTGACCGGATCGGCGGCGTCCCGCACGACGGCGGGGATCTCCTCGGGAACGTCCACCCCCAGCGCCCGCAGCACGTCCCGCGCCTGGTCCGCGCGGTGGCGCGGCGCGAACGACGAACTCTCGCCGCGGCGCGGGACGGTGTGCGGACGGGTGGTGGCGGCGGTTCCCAGTGCGGCCAACGCGTCCGCGAGTGCGGTCCGGTTGGCGGCCGCGGTGGCGTCGGCCCGGGTCGCCGGGTCGCGCTCGGTGTCCGCCGCGGCGGTCTGTGTCCCGCCCCGGGGGGCGGCGGTGGCGGTGCTCATGCCTGCTCCTCCGTTCGGGCGGGGCGGTTCTCGGTGGTGTCGGTGGTCTCGGCGGTGTCGTCCGCTTCGGCCTCGCGCAGCAACTCCCGGTACGGGCCGTCCTGTTCGGCGAGTTCTGCGGGCGGCCCCTGCTGGACGATGCGGCCCCCGGCGAGCACCACGACGCGGTCGGCGGCCTGGATGGTGCTGATCCGGTGGGCCAGCAGCAGGCAGCCGACGCCGCGCCGGCGCAGGTGCTCGTTGACGGCTGCCTCGGTGTGCGCGTCGAGTGCGCTGGTCGCCTCGTCGAGCACCACCAGGGCCGGGTCGAGGGCCAACGCGCGGGCCAGTTCCAGGCGTTGGCGTTCGCCGCCGGACCAGTTGCGGGCGTCCTCGTCGATCGGGGCGTCCAGTCCGCCGCGGCGGCGGACCAGGTCGGCGGCCTCGGCGTCGGCGAGGGCCCGGTGCAGGGCGTCCTCGTCGGCGGCCGGGTCCCAGAGCGTCAGGTTCTCCCGGACGGTGCCTTCGAAGAGCCTCAACTGCTGTTCCACGTAGGCGATCTGGCCGGTGACGATGCCCCGGTGCCACTCGTCGCGGGGGCGCCCGTCGAGCAGCACCGCGCCCTTCCAGGGGCGCAGTACGCCCGCCGCCAGCCGGGCCAGCGTGGACTTGCCGCTGCCGGAGGCGCCGACCACGGCGACCCACTCGCCGGGGGTGATCCGCAGCGAGATGCCGGAGAGTGCGGGCGGCCGGTTCGGGTCGTAGCCGAACTCCAGGTCGCGCAGCTCGAGTTCGCCGCGCAGCCGGACGGGTTCGGCGGGGCTGTCGAGCACCGGCGCGAGGTACGGGTCGACCTCGCTGGTCGAGATGTCCTCCAGCAGTGCGTTCTGCGCCCTGGCGATGGTGAACTCGGCTCCGGTGCCGACCAGTTGGGAGACCGGCAGGAGGAAGCCGTTGAGCAGCAGCAGGAACGCCAGCAGGGTGCCGAAGGAGAGCGAGCCGGCCAGCAGCAGCACCGTGCCGGCGACGAGTGTGACGGCGGCGGCGGCCGAGTTGAGCGCGCCGGGCAGCGAGAGCGGCACCAGGACGGCGTCGGAGACCCGCTGGCCGGTGTGCGCGGCGCGGGCCTGCCAGCCCGCCCAGGAGCGGAACAGCGCGTCCTCGGCACCCTCCGCCTTGACCGTCTCGATCGCCGACACCCCGGCGAACGCCACCCCGTCGCGCTTGTGGTTCTCGCCGTGCAGCCGGTGGATCAGGCCGCCGCGCCGCCGGTCGGCGGAGCGCAGCGCGAGGGTGTCCAGCACCGCGACGGCGACCGGGATCGCGGCGAGTTTCGGGGCCAGCCAGACCAGTGCCGTCAGGTGCACGGCGGCGGAGGCCAGCGAGGACGCGGCGCCGGCGAGCCGGTAGGACAGCAGGTTCGCCAGGCCGTCGTTGAGCTGCACCCGGGTGACCAGTCCGCCGAGCTGCCGCCGGTGGAAGAACGCGCCGGGCAGCCGCAGCATCCGCCACAGGAAGGCGGCGGACGAGCTCGCGGCCATCGCCTCCAGCACCCGGTTGACCATCGCCGAGCGCAGCCAGTTCCCGGCCAGCACCAGCCCCGCGACGGACAGGCCGGCCGCGGTCAGCGGCACCGCCCAGCCGTCCGCGCCGCCGTTGACCACGGCGGCCAGGTAGGTACGCAGCAGGAACGCGCCGCCCACGCCCGGCACCGTCGTCACCATGCCGACCAGCACCGCGACCAGCAGCGGCCAGGCGTACGGCCGCATGCGGGCGGCGAGGGCGCGCAGCAGCGGGAAGCGGCGTCCGCCGGGTTCGAAGTCCGGGCCGGGCTCGAAGCCGACGGCGATACCCGCGAAGGTGGCCCAGAACTCCGCCGGGGTGGCCGAGTAGGAGCCCAGCGACGGGTCGTTGACGTACACCCGGCCGCGCTTGATGCCCTCGAACACCGCGTAGTGCGGGCCGGTCATCAGCACCATCGACGGCACCGGCACCGCGCCGAGCCCCGCCAGCCGGTCGTCCCCGCGCACCACCCGGTGCCCCCGGGTCGTCAGCCCGTACCGTCCGGCGGCGCGCGCCACCGACGCCGCGCTCACCCCGTCCCGGCTGACCCCGCAGGCGCGCGACGCCTCGTGCAGCGTCACCCGTCGCCCGAACGCGCCCAGCACCACTGCCAGGCACGCGGGGCCGCAGTCCTGTTCCTCCATCTGCGGCACCACGGGCGTGCGAATGTGCTTGCGCCGCTTGGCGGTTGACGTCCGACCGGGCTTCGGTGCGGGCGCGGGGCCGCTGGTGGTCTCGCGTTCGGCCGCCGCGGGCGGCTCCACGGTCCTGACCGCGGTGGGCTTCATCGGGTGGCCTCCTTCCCGAACACGGCCTGGTACGGATGGCGGCTGCCGAGGTCGACCCGGACGTCCACGGCCAGCGGGCCGGCCAGCGGGACGTCCTGGGGCAGGCGGGCGTACGCCACCCAGACGGGGGCGGAGCCGGTGGGCAGGCCGGGGACGGCGACGGGCAGGGTGCCGTCGAGGGTGTCGGCGCGGACGGGCAGCGGGTCGATCCGGTCGACGACCGCCTGCACCGCTCCCCCGCCGGGCACCGGCACCAGGACGGGCCGGCCGGGGGTGAGCTTCGCGGCGTCCTTCGGGTTGTCGAACAGCAGCCGGACGGTGGCCGGCGCGTCGGCCGGATCCAGGGCCAGCACCGGTGCGCCGGTGGCGAGTTGGGCGCCGGGCGCGGCGAGCAGGGCGCTGACCGTGCCGGCGGCGGGGGCCGTCAGTTCGGTGGTGCCGTCCGGGCCGGCCAGCCGCGCCAGCGCCTGTCCGGCCGTCACCGGCTGGCCCGGGCGGACCAGGAACGCGGCCACGCTGCCGTCGTGCGGCGCGGAGACCCGCACCGGCGCGGTGCCGTGCGCGAGGACGGCGTGCACCGTCATGGCGTTCGGCAGGCTGCCCCACACCGCCCAGCCCGCGCCCGCGCCGACGGCCAGCGCCAGCGCGATGCCGGCCAGCCGGAGCCGCGCGCCGACCAGCCGCACCGGCTGGTCGAGTCCGGGTTCCAGCACGGCGGCGGCCCGCGCGGCGGCGACGGCGGCCTGCGAGCGCTCGGTGGCCGCGGTGTCCTGGGGTTCCGTTGCGGTGCTCATGCCGCCACCCCCAGCGCGGGCTCGCGCAGCGGGCACTCGACCGGCAGTTCGCGGATGCCGCCGAAGGCGAACTGTTCGTGGCGGCGGGCGGTGGCGTCGGTCAGCGGGGTGCTCAACTCCCTTGCCAGGTCGGCCTCGGCGAGTCCACGCAGAACGGCCGCGCCGGCGATCAGGGAGAGCGGGGCGCCGAGGCAGTGGTGCGGTCCGTGGCCGAACGCGAGGTGCTGGCGCTCGGCGCGGTCGGGGTCGAAGCGGTCGGGGTCGGTGAAGCGCCGCGGGTCGCGGTTGGCGGCGGCGTACAGCAGCACGGCGACCCGGCCGGCCGGGATCACGCTGCCGCCGAGGGCGATCTCGCGGGTCAGCGCCCGGGCGCTGGCCCGGACGGGGCTGCCGAGGCGCTGAGCCTCGTCAAACACGGCGGCGGCGAAGGCGGGTTCGGTGCGGACGCGCTCCGCCAGGCCGGGGGTGCGGATCAACTCCCAGGCGGCGACGGCCAGTCCGGCGGTGAGCGTCTCCAGGCCGTTGGCCAGCAGCATCACCACGAAGGCGAGCAGTTCCTCGGTGTCGATCCTGCCCTGGTCGCGGGCGACGGTCAGCCGGGAGATCAGGTCGTCCCCGGGCCTGGCGGCCCGCTCGGCGCACAACTCCTCGACGTAGGCGCGGAACTCGGCGAACTCGGCGTCCAGCTCGGCGGCCCCCGGCCCGGCCCCGAACGGGTCGAGGAAGGAGCGGGTGATCAGCGCGGCCCAGCCGGTGATCCGGTCGTGCTCGGCGTCGGGGATGTCCAGGATGGCGCAGGAGACCGCCACCGGCAGCGGCACGGCGAGGTCGGCGACCAGGTCGAAGGAGCCGGCGTCGATCAGCGGGGCGAGCAGCCGGGCGGCGGTGGTCTCGATCCGCTCGCGGATCTGCTCCAGCCGGCGGTGGCTGAACGCGGCGGTGGCGAGCCGCTTGAGCCGGGTGTGGTCGGCGCCGTCGCGCATCGGCAGCATCCGGTCGATCACCTTGATCAGCGCGGTGTTACCCGCCCGGGGCAGTCCGACGCTGGTCGGGTCGACGTTGGTGCCGGGGTTCATCAGGACGGCGAGGATCTCCTGGTGCCCGGAGACCACGTACGCCGGGCCGAGGTCCAGGACGGGCGCCTCGGCCAGCAGCCTGCGGTAGAGCGCGGGTGGGTCCTGCTGAGCGGCGGGCTCCTGGATGAACCGCATCAGCTCGTGCCGGAGGCTGTCCATGCCCGGCTCTCCTTCAATCCGACGGTGGGGCAACGGGGTTGGGCCGGGTGGGTGCGGGGGTGGGCCGCCGGGGCGGACCACCCCCGCACAGATCCCGAATTACTCGGACTCGAGCACCACCGAGCTGAAGCAGGACACCGGGCAGGCCATGCACATCAGCGAGGAGGCCGCGCCGCCGCTGACCGTGTCCAGCTCCTCGACCTCGATGTCGAACTGCTCGTCCTTCTCGATCTCGTTCTGCGCCATGGGAATCTCCCTCTGTTTCGCGGCGCCGGCCCGCTTCTCGGGTCGGTCGCCTCGGTTTTCTTTTGCCGCCTTTCGCTTTCCCTGTTTCGCTTTTCTCCGGTTCCGCTCTCGGCGATGTCTCAACTATGGCCGGGCCGCGAAAGCCTGTGCAGTAGGAGATGTCAGATTCCCGGGAGCGCAAATGTCACCGCCCTGGATGACATTTTGCACATACTCCGACCTGCGACGATGCGCTACTTGCAGATAACCGCGCGCACCCGTCACGCTGCAGTCATGACACCTCTTTCCGAGAATTCCCCGGCCGTGGAGGTAGTGGATCTGTGGCGCAGCTACGGCGAATACCAGGCGGTGCGCGGCATTTCCTTCACCATCGCCCGCGGTGAGCTGTTCGCTCTGCTCGGCACCAACGGCGCGGGCAAGACCACCACCCTGGAGGTGCTGGAGGGCTACCACCCGCCGACCTCCGGGACCGTCCGGGTGTTCGGCCTGGACCCGTTCACGGCGGGCGCCCGGGTGCGCCGGCGGACCGGCACGATGCTCCAGGAGGGCGGGTTCTTCCAGGAGTTGACGGTCAAGGAGACCGTCGACTGCTGGCGCACCTTCACCAGCCGGGCCCGGCCCACCGCCGAGGTACTGGCCCGGGTGGCGCTGGAGCCGAAGGCCGGCACCCGGGTCGGCCAGCTGTCCGGCGGCGAGCGCCGCCGGCTGGACCTGGCGCTGGCGGTGCTGAACGACCCCGAGCTGCTGTTCCTGGACGAGCCCACCACCGGCATGGACCCGGAGGCCCGCCGCACCACCTGGCAGCTGGTCGAGGAACTACGGGCGGCCGGCACCACCGTGGTGCTGACCACCCACTACCTGGAGGAGGCCCAGCAGTTGGCCGACCGGGTGGCCATCATGGACGGCGGCGTGATCGCCGCCGCGGGCACCGTCGACGAGGTGCTGTCCGGCCGCGGCGACCTGATCACGCTGCCGCTGCCGCCCGGCCGCCCGCTCGCCGCGCTCCCCGAACTGCTCGGCTCCGCACCGTCGTTGACGGACGGACGGGCGGTGTACCGGGTGCCCCGCTCGGCGCCCGCGCTGGCCGCGCTGCACGCCTGGTCGGCCGCCCAGGGCATCGAGCTCGACGGCCTGGAGGTGCGCTCCAGCTCGCTGGAGGACGTCTTCCTCGCCATGGCCGACCACCACCGCGCCGACCACCACCACCACGCCAGCCAGCGCCACGCCGCCGGCCAGCACCACGCCGCCCACCACCACGCCGTCGCCGAGGGAGCGTCCCGATGAGCTGGTTCGCGTACGCCAAGGGTCAGTTCGGCCTGTCCTGGAAGGTGTTCTGGCGCAACCGGCGCTCCACCTTCATCGGGTTCCTGCTGCCGGTGCTGCTCAACCTGCTGATCGCGGCGCCGCTGCGCGGCAAGTGGATCGGCGGGGTGAACGCCGCCGGGTACGTGGCGGTCGGGCTGCTCGGGCTGGCGCTGGTCACCTCGTTCGTCAACCTGCTGAGCAGCGTGGTGGCGCGCCGCGAGGAGCTGGTGCTCAAGCGGCTGCGCGGCACCGAGTGCCCGCCAAGTGCCGTCCTCGCCGGGCAGTTGGGCGCGGGCGCGGTGGTGGTGCTGATCCAGGCGCTGGTGCTGGGGGGCGTCGCGGTGGGCTGGTTCGGTGCGCCACTGCCGGCCGATCCGGCGCTGCTGCTGCTCACCCTGCTCGGCGGCTACCTGCTGTTCTCGGTGCTGGCAGTGGCGCTCTCCGGGCTGACCCCGACCACCGAGACGGCGCCGCTGGTGGCCACCCCCGTGCTGGTGCTGTGCATGTTCGGGGCGGGCGTGTTCACCCCGATCTCCGCGCTGCCCGACTGGCTGCACGGCCCGGCGGGCGCGCTGCCGCTGTCGCCGGTGGTCCGCGGGCTGCGCACCGCCTGGTTCGGCCGCGAGTTCGGCGCGGAGAGCTGGTCCGGCGGCCCGCTGCGCGAACTGGACCTGCTGCACGGCTGGACGTCCGCCGCCCCGTCGCTGCTGCTGCTGGCCGCCTGGCTGGCCGCGTCGTTCGCACTCTCCCGCCGCCTGCTGCGCTGGGAGCCCCGCCGCGGCTGACCCCGCCCCTCCCCGACCCGACCGGCCCGACCAACCGACCGACCCGCCCCGCCGCGAACTGCCCGGCCCGCCCCGCCGCGAACTGCCCGCCGCCGTACGGGAGTTCCGGACGCGGCGGGCCGTCGGCATACCCGCGCGACCGCGGGCCGGTGGCCGGTGGCCGGACCACACCTGCCCCCGACCCGCGCACAAGGGCCCACCCCGGGCCCTGCCCTGCGCCGCCCTGCCCCCGGTGTGCGCCCCCTACCGCGCGCCGCCGGGAAACGGTGGCCGGAGCACCTCCTCAGCCCCGGGCCCCTCGGCAGACAGTGGAGGCGCCGGGAGGCCGGGTCCCCCGCCCGACTCCCGGCGGACCTTCATCATCACGATGCCGAGGAGTGATGGGACGTGTATGCAACGCGGCGGGGATCCCCCCGCCACAGACCTTGGGCACTGTCGGCCGACCACATCATCGGCGGCGAGTCGCTGCGGATCTGGGAGCGCCCCGGCGCCCCCGACGACGCCCCGCACGTGGTGCTGGCGCACGGTTTCGAGGAGAACTGGGACACCTGGCTGCGGCTCGCCGCGCTGATCCCGCCGGGCCTGCGACTCAGCGCGCTGGACCTGCCCTGGCGGGCCGGTTCCAGCTACGCGTGGACCGAGCACGGCAGTTCCGCGGTCTGGCTGGAGCGGGCGCTGGAGCTGCTGGAGGAGCCGGCCACCGCGCTGGTGGCGCACTCGTTCGGCGCCAGTTCGCTGCTGGAGCTGCTGGCCCGGGACGTCCCGGCGGTGAAGGCGCCGGCGGTGCTGGTCGCGCCGGTCTACCGGCCGCACGACCGCGCGGTGGACCCGGAGTACTTCACCGAGGCGGTGACCCGTTTCCGCCGGGTGCTGACCGAGGGCATGTCGGTGCAGCTGGGCCCGCGGGCGCAGCGGCTGGACGCAGAGCTGCTGGAGCTGATGCAGCGCAGGATCCGGGACCGGGTCGAGCCGCACGGCTTCCTGCAGTTCTACGCGATGCTCGCCCGCATCCCCGGCCTCACGCTGGACCGGATCACCGTGCCGGTGCAGTTGATCAGCGGCACCAAGGACATGTCGGCGCCCCCCGCCGCGGTCCGTGAACTCCGGTCCCGGATCAGTGATCTGACGGTTCATCAGAGCAATCGGCTGAGCCACTTCTGCCAGGTCGAGCAGGCCGAGGAGGTCGCCGCCGAGGTGCTGACCTTCCTGGGCTGTCTCGGCATCGGCTTCGAGGGCGACCGGCTCACCGACCCCACCACCGAACGGATCCGCATCGAGGAGGCGATCAGCGCATGACACTCGCGACCGAGCAGAAGTACGACGTGGTGATCAGCGGCGCCAGCGTCGCCGGCTGTGCGGCGGCGGTGCTGCTGGCCCGGCAGGGCGCCCGGGTGGCGCTGCTGGAACGGCGTTCCGACATGTCGGCGTACAAGGTGCTCTGCACCCACTACCTGCAGCCCAACGCCTTCCCGGTGCTGGAGCGGCTGGGCCTGATCGAGACCCTGAAGTCGGCCGGTGCGATACGCAACGAGGCGCGCTGGTGGACCCGTTGGGGCTGGATCCACCCGAGCCCGGGCCCGGACGGCAAGGAGCTGCCGTACGCGTACAACATGCGCCGGCAGACCCTGGACCCGCTGATCCGCAGGGCGGCGGCGGACACCCCGGGCGTGGACCTGCTGCTGGGCCACACCGTGGTCGGCGTGCTGGACGAGGGCGGCCGGACCGCGGGCGTCCGGGTCAGCGACGGCAAGCGGGAGTTCGAGCTGCGGGCCCGGCTGGTGGTCGGCGCGGACGGCAAGGACTCGGCGACCGCGCGGCTGGCCGGGATCCCGGTGAAGACCGTGGAGAACCAGCGGTTCAGCTACTTCGCGCACTTCGAGAACCTGGAGCTGGCCGGCGGCATCACCCAGTGCTGGTTCCTGGAGCCGGACGTGGCGTACGCGATGCCGAACGACGACGGCGTGACGGTCGTCGCGGTGATCCCGGACCGGAAGAAGCTGCCGGAGTTCAAGAAGGACCTGGAGGGCGCCTACCTGGACTTCGTCCGGAACCTGCCGGACGCCCCCGACGTGGACCGGGCCACCCGCATCTCGAAGATCATCGGCACCGTCAACTACCCGCTGCTCAGCCGCCGTCCGGCGTCGCCGGGCCTGGCGCTGATCGGTGACGCGGCGATGGCCAGCGACCCGCTGTGGGGCGTCGGCTGCGGCTGGGCGCTGGAGTCGGCGTCCTGGCTTGCCGACGCGGTCGGCCCGGTGCTGGCCGCCGGCGGCGACGTGGACCGGGCCGTCGCGGCGTACGGCAAGCGGCACCGCAAGCAGCTCGGCGGTCACCGGCACCTGATCTCGGACTACGCGAGCGGCCGGGCGTTCAACCCGTTCGAGCGGCTGATGTTCGCGGGCGCGGCCCGGGACGCGGTGACCGCCCGGCACATGCACCTGTTCGCGTCCCGGCTGATCGGCCCGCTGAAGTTCCTGTCCGTCCCGGCGATGTTCCGCGCCCTGCTGGTCAACCTGCGGCACCTGGGCGAGAAGCCCCCCGCCCCGGCGAGCCGCCGGCCGGACCCGGCCCGGCTCACCCCGACGGCCTGACGGCCCCGCCCACCCCGAACCCACCGCCACGAACCCGGAAGAGGACACCGTCATGAGCACGCCCACCACCACCCTGACCGACGCCCAGGCCGAGCTGATCCGCGAGATCGTCCTCGACGTCCTGGAGCTGGAGCCCGAGGAACTGACCCTCTCCAGCCACTTCGTGGACGACCACGGCGCCGACTCGCTGCTCGCCATCGAGATCCTCGCCCGGATCGAGCGCGACCTCGGCGTGGCCATCCCGCAGGACGACCTGGTCGAGCTGACCAGCCTGGAGAACGTCTACGTGATCGTCGCCCGTCACCAGGTCGGCGGCGGCGATGCCTGAGCAGACCACCCGCAAGCAGCCCATCCGCGAGCAGCCCACCCGCGAGCAGCCCACCCGCAACCGCCCCGACCACCAGCGGGTCGTGGTCACCGGGCTCGGCGCGGTCAGCAGCGCCGGCCTGGGCGTCACCGCCTTCACCGAGTCGGTCCGGGCCGGACGCCGCACCACCTCGGAGATCCGCAGCTTCGACACCACCGGCTTCCCGCACGTCCACGCCGGTGAGGTGCACGACTTCGACCCGAAGCAGTGGCTGCGCCGGATCGACCCCGAAGTCTGGGGCCGCAGCGGCCAGTTCGCCGCCTCGGCGGCCCGGATGGCGGTCGAGGACGCCGGATTGACCGCCGAGCAGCTCGCCGCCGCGCGGGCCGGCTCGGTGATCGGCACCACCAGCGGCGAGTCCGCGGTGATCGAGCAGCTGGTCGGCGAGTGGGTGTCCGGCGAGTTGAAGTCGCTCACCCCGGGCACCGTCGCCGCCGCCCCGGCCCAGCGGATCGCCGCCGCCGTCAACACCGAACTCGGCCTGACCGGCGAGGCGTTGACCCTGGCGACGGCCTGCTCGGCCAGCAACTACGCGCTCGGCTACGCCTTCGACCAGGTCTCCTCGGGCGAGGCCGACTACATGATCGCGGGCGGCGCCGACTCGGTGAACCGCTGGGCGCACGCCGGTTTCTACCGGCTCGGCGCGCTCGCCGAGGAGGTGTCCCGGCCGTTCGACGCGGACCGGGCCGGCATCCTCACCGCCGAGGGCGGCGTCGCGCTGCTGCTGGAGCGCTACGACCACGCGGTGGCCCGCGGCGCCCGGATCTACGCCGAGATGCTCGGCTACAGCGTCAACTGCGACGCCGAGCACATGGTGCACCCGGACCCGATCAGCATCGCCGCCTGCATCCGGGCCGCGCAGCGCAGCGCGGGCGTCTCCCCCGAGGAGGTCGACTACGTCTGCGCCCACGGCACCGGCACCCGCACCAACGACTCCACCGAGGTGGCCGCCGTCCGCGAGGTGTTCGGCGACCGGCTGCCGCCGATCAGCTCCCTGAAGTCGATGATCGGCCACACCATGGGCGCGGCCAGCGGCTTCGGCGCGCTGATCTGCTGCATGGCGGTGCACGAGGGCTTCCTGCCGCCGACCGCGAACCTGCGGCAGGTGGACCCGGCCCTCGGCCCCGGCGTCGACCCCGTCCCGAACACCGCCCGGCCGGCCTCGCCGCGGATCGTCCAGAACCACGGCTTCGCCTTCGGCGGCAACAACGCCATCACCGTCTTCGGGAGGGTCGCATGACCACGGCAACGGCTGTCGCCGTCGAACCGCTGGCGATCACCGCGGCCGGCGTGGTCACCCCCGCCGGGCTCGGCCTGGACGCGCTCGGCGCGGCCCTGGCGGGCGCCCCGGTGGCGGGCGGCGACCCGGCGGACGTGACCGCCGAGACGCTGCCGCCGCGGCCGGTCCGGGTGGCGCCGGAACTGCCGGTCGCCGAACTCCTCGGCAAGAAGGGCAACCGCCAGCTCGACCGCACCACCAAGCTGGCGCTGATCGCCACCCGGCTCGCCCTGGACGTCGCCGCGGCGGGCACCCCGGAGTCCGGCCCGGTCACCACCGCCCGCAGCGGCGTGGTGCTCGGCACCAGCACCGGTTCGATCCGCAGCTCCAGCGAGTACTCGCGGGAGACGCTCGAACTGGAGAAGCCCTACCTGGTGAACCCGGGCCTGTTCCCGAACACGGTGATGAACTGCGCCGCCGGGCAGGTCGCCATCCGGCACGGCCTGCACGGGGTGAACGCCACCCTGGCCGGCGGGCACCTGTCGGGCCTGCAGGCCGTCAAGTACGCCCGCAACGCGCTGCGCCAGGGCCACGCGGACCGGCTGCTGGTCGGCGGCGTCGAGGAGTTCTGCGCGCAGAGCGCCTGGGGCTGGCACCGCTCCGGGGCCCTCGCCCCGGGCGCCGCGGTCGGCGAGGCGGCGGCCCTGCTGCTGCTCGAACCGGCGGACGCCGCACGGGAGTCCGGCCGCCGGACGCTGGCCCAGGCACTGGCCTGCGAGGTCGGCTTCGGCGGGACGGACGTGGCCTCCGGCGGCCTGTCGGCGGCCCTCGCCCGGGTGGTCGGGGCGGCCCTGGAGCGCAGCGGCGTCACCCCGGCCGAGGTCGGCGCGCTCTCGCTGGGCGCGAGCGGCCAGAGCGGCCTGGAGCGGATCGAGGAACGGGCCGTGGCCCGCGTCCTCGGCGCCCTGCCGGAGCGGGTGCTGCGGGCCAAGCGGGTGCTGGGCGAGAGCTTCAGCGCCGGCGGCGCGGTGCAGATCGCCGCGGTGCTCGCGGTCTGGGAGCGCGAGCAGGCCCCGGCGGGCAGCGTCGCGCTGGTCACCTCGCTGTCCCCCGACGGCCAGGTCGGCTGCCTGGTGCTGCGGCGCTGACCGTACGGCCCGGGGCCGCCGCCGCCGCACCCCGGCAGGCGACGGCGGCCCCGGGGTGCCGCCGATGACTTCTTCTCCCCAACTCACCGGAACAGGAGGCGAGACCCATGTCCGTCGGACAGCCCACCGTGACCGCCGACCTCGGTACGGCCGAGCTCGTGCGCGACTGCCTGGCCGGCGCGCAGCCGGCCTGGCGGGCGCTGGTCGAGCGGTACTCCGCGCTGGTCTGGAAGATCGCCCGTTCGCACCGCCTGTCCTCGGCGGACTGCGAGGAGGTCTACCAGCTCACCTGGCTGAGGGTGTACCAGCACCTGGCGAACCTGCGCGAACCCCACCGGTTCCCCGACTGGCTGACCACCTGCGCCCGCCGCGAGAGCCTCAAGCAGGTCTCCCGGACCGGCCGCTACCTGCCGATCGGCGACAGCACCGAGTTCGAACGCGGCGCCGCCGCCGCGGACCAGTCCGAAGCGCCGGACCACGCGCTGCTCCTCGACGAACGCCGCACCGAGGTGCTGACCGCGCTGCGCCGGCTCCCGGCCCGCGACCAGGCCCTGCTGACCCTGCTGAGCGCCGACCCGGCGCCGGGGTACGACGAGATCAGCCGGGTGCTGGGCGTGGCCCGGGGCTCGGTCGGCCCGCTGCGCGGCCGGGCGCTGCGCCGCCTCGCCGAGGAGCTTGAGGCCGCCCGCGGGGCGGAACGCCGCTGAGCCGTCAGTCCGCCTCGGCCGGGGCGACCGGCGGGGGCCAGGAGGCCACCAGGTCGACCAGGGCGGCCGGGGGTTCGTCCGCCAGCGCCTCGCGCACCAGGATCGCCAGGATCTCGTCGTCCACGGGAAAACCGCCTCCTCTGCCAGAACGGGCCGGTCACGGCGCGGATCTCCTCCGCACCGTAACCGGCCCTGGTCGTTGTGCACAGTGGTCACGCCAGGGCCCGCAGCAGTGGCAGCACCCGGCTGCGGACCCGGGGGGCCGCTCCCGGGAACGCCACCGCCGCCACGAAGCCGGTCGGAACGTTCAGGTCGAGCAGGTGCCAGCCGTCCTCGCCCTCGGAGCGGGCGCCGGGCCGGCCGGGCCGGGCGCCGAGCCCGACCCGGACGCCGTCGACGCCGTGCGCGATGCCCACGCCGATGCCCTTCAGGTACGCCTCCTTGCGCACCCAGCAGCGCAGGAACGCCGCGGCCCGTTCGTGGGCGGGCAGGGCGGCGAGGTCGTGCTGTTCGAGCGGGTGGAGGTAGCCGGCCAGCCGTTCCTCGGTGCCGGGCCGGACGGGCGCGGTCTCCAGGTCCACGCCGACCGGTCGGCGGGCGAAGGCGTACAGCACGCCGTCCGCCGAGTGCGACATCGAGAAGTGCAGGGTGCCGTCCTCCGCGTAGGGCTTGCCGTGCGCGCCGCCGCAGCGGCCGCAGGCGGCGCGGTGCAGGGCCACCGCGTCGGGTTCGCGGTCCAGGTAGCGGGCCAGCAGGACGCGCAGTCCGGCGTGCGCGGAGACGAACCGGTGCCGGCGTTCGGCCTGTTTGAGCCGGGCGGCGCGGGCCAGTTGCTGCCGGTCGAGCAGGTCGAGCGCCCAGGCCTCGGTGCGGCGCCCGGCGTCCCCGTCCGGCCGGGACGGGACGGCCATCCACCAGACGTCGACGCCGTCCCACTGCTGCGGTTGGGGGCGGGGGTCGGGTCTCACAGCGCGACGCCGCCGTCCACCTGGAACACCTGGCCGGTGATGTACCCGGCGCGTTCGGAGACCAGGAAGGCGGTGAGTTCGGCGACCTCCTGGGCGCTGCCGAAACGCTTCATCGGGACGATGGACAGCGCCTGCGCGCGGGCCCGGTCGGAGAGCGCGTCGGTCATGTCGGTCTCGATGAAGCCGGGCGCCACCACGTTGACCCGGATCCCGTAGCGGGCCATCTCCTTGGCGAAGGTGCGGCTCAGGCCGTGCACGCCGGCCTTGGAGGCGGCGTAGTTGGCCTGGGTGGCGTGGCCGTAGACGCCGGCCACCGAGGAGATGTTGACGACCGTGCCGGTGCGGCGCTTGAGCATGTGGAAGCCCACCGCGCGGCAGAAGTTGAAGGTGCCGGTCAGGTTGGTGTCGATCACCGCGTGCCAGTCGGCCAGCGGCATCATCACCAGGGCGTTGTCCTTGACGATGCCGGCCGAGTTGATCAGGGCGTGGACCGGCCCGAGTTCCTCCTCGGCGCGTTTCACGAAGGTGTCGACGGCCTGGTAGTCGGCGACGTCGAGGGCGGCCGGCAGGCACCGCACGCCGTGCGCGCGGATCAGTTCGGCGGTTTCCTCGGCCTCGGCGGACTCCCGGCGGCCGCAGAACGCGATGTGGTAGCCCTCCGCGGCCAGTTGGAGTGCGACGGCCCGGCCTATGCCGCGGCTGCCACCGGTGACGATCGCGGTCCGGGGTGCCGACTCGGTCATGGGTCTTCTCTCCTTGTTCGCTGTGGTCCCGACACCTGTACAGAGCCTCCGGACCGGCCCCTGGATACCTGTCCCAACAGGCTTGCCGGGCCGCTCTGTTCGGAAGAGACGAATCGAGGGAGGGACCGATGGAGCGACTGTGGGAACGCTGGGTCGACCTGTGGAACGGCGACTTCGCCGCCGCCGCCGACCTGGTGGGCGAGCGGCTGGAGGCCCGGCTGCCGCGGGTCGGGATGCCCGAGGAGGGCACGCTCACCGACGGCGCGGCGCTGGCGGCGTGGATCGTGGACTTCCGCTCGGCCTTCCGGGACGCCCGGTTCAGCACCGAACTGGGCCCGTTCGCCGTCTCCGGCCCGGACGGCCACCGCTACCTGGTGGCCCGCTGGCGCTGCGAGGGCGTCTGGGACGGCGGCACGGCGCTGGGCGCGCGGGCCGCGCCCGGCACGCGGGTGGCGTACAGCGGCACGGACGTGCTGCGGATCGGGCCGGACGGCCGGTTCGACGGGTACTGGCTGTCCGACGACCAGTTGGGCGTGTTCAGCCGGCTGGAGGCCCCGGTGCCGGCCTGGACCTGACCGCACAGCGCAGGGCCCCACGGAAGACTCCGTGGGGCCCTGCGCGTCGCCGGTGCCCGGTTCAGGGCCAGAGCTCCAGCGCGCGGCGGCGCACCGGCTCGGTGAAGTTGTCCTTGAACGCGGTGGAGCGCGGCCGCTTCTCCGGCTCCCAGGGCAGCAGGCAGTCGTAGGCGGTCTTCGGTCCGCTGCCGGACAGGATCTCCTCCTGGCTGTAGAAGATGTGCAGCGGTGTCACCCGCTCGTCCTCCAGGCGCAGTTCGCCACGCCCGGGGTGGCAGCGGGTGGCGAAGCCCCAGAGCAGGTCGCGCAGGTCGGTCGGGTCGATGTCGTCGTCGAGCACCAGGACCCGGCTGAGCCAGAACCCGACCTTGGCCCTGAGGCCGACCCGGGCGAGGGCGCGGGTCAGCATCCGGGTGGTGGTGAAGGCGCCGGCGGAGCGTTCGCGCCAGTCCCGCGGGACGGTGATGGCGAGCAGGTTGACGGCGGATTCGGGGACCATCCAGGCGGCGGTGACGGGCAGCCCGGCCTCCCGCAGGTTGGTCAGGGCGACGGCGGAGTAGGTCAGTCCGACGCCGGTGTGGTCCTCCTCGACGGGCTTGCCGGCCGAGACCACCGGCAGGACCGGGTCGTCCCGGTGGGTGATGGCGCTGATCCGGAAGACGTTGCGCTGCCGGGGCTGCCCGGAGACGTAGCCGAGGAATTCGCCCATCGGCCCCTCCGGCACGGTCTCGTCGATGGACACGTGGCCCTCGATGACGATCTCCGCACTGGCCGGGACCTCCAGGTCGACGGTCTTGCAGCGGACCGTCTCCAGCGCCTCGCCGAAGAAGGCGCCGAGGTAGCCGGCCTCGTCCACGCCGGACGGCAGGCCCATGCCGCAGACGAACGGGACGGCCGGCTCGCAGCCCTGGACCAGCGCGTACGGCATCGGTTCGCCGCGCTCCTGCCAGAGCTTGAAGATCTTGCCGAGGTCCTGCGGCGGGTTGATCATGCCGGCCATGGTGCGGCCGTCGACCTTCATGATCCGGGCGATCGACCAGTTGGTCCAGGTGCCGTCGGGGGTGCGCACCACGATCGCGCCCCAGGTGTTGATGTAGCGTCCGCCGTCGCCGTCGTGGATCAGCGGCACCGGGAAGGCGTCCAGGGTGGCGTCCTCGCCGAGCAGCACGTTCTGCTGGCAGGGCGCGTCCTCGACGATCACCGGGGCGATCGGGGTGAGCTGCTGGGCGCCGGCCAACTCCTCGACGATCTCGAGCGGGTGGCTGTCGACGGGCAGGCCGAGGGAGAGCGCGGCGCGGGCCCAGCGGGCGCCGGGCAGGGAGCTGAGCGCGCCGGGGTTGCCGAGCACCCGGAAGCCGGGGGCGTGTCCGGTGACGGCGGTGAACAGCGGTGCCGGGTCGTTGCGTTCGACGGCGCGCCGGATGACGGCACCGATCTCCAGCTCGGTGTCGACGGGTTCGGCGACCTCGCGGAGGTCGCCGAGTTCGGCGAGCGCGTCCAGGTACTCGCGCAGGCTCTTCAGGTGCTTCCGGGTCACCGGGTCACGCTCGCTTCCCACTCCGCCGGGCAGGCGGTCTCGATGGTCTGGTGCCGGGCGTTGCGGGGGAACTCGCCCCAGCGCGGGAATCCGGACGTGTCCAGGCCGAACAGGTCCAGCACCCGTCCGACGGTCTGGTCGACCACGTCGTCCAGGCTGTCGGGCCGGGTGTAGAAGGCGGGCACGGGGGGCGCGATGATGCCGCCGTTCTCGGTGACGGTGGCCATGTTGCGCAGGTGGGTGAGGGTCAGCGGGGTCTCCCGGACCATCAGCACCAGCCGGCGGCGCTCCTTGAGCGTGACGTCGGCGGCCCGGGCCAGCAGGGTGTCGCAGGAGCCGGTGGCGATCTGCGCGAGCGACTTCACCGAGCAGGGCGCGACCACCATTCCGGCGGTGCGGAAGGAGCCGCTGGAGACGGCCGCGCCGACGTCCTCGGGGCCGTAGTGGACGTCCGCGAGGGCCTGCACCTCCTTGACGGTCAGCTCGGTCTCGTAGGAGAGGGTGAGTCTGGCCGCCCGGGACATCACCAGGTGGCTCTCCACGCCGAGGACCCGCAGCGCCTGCAGCATCCGGATGCCGTAGACCACTCCGGTGGCGCCGCTGATCCCGACCACGACGCGTTCCGGGGCGGGGGTCCGACTCATGACTTCTCCTCAGCTGAAGGCAGTGGAACAGGACGTGCGCCGCCCCCGCCCGGTCCGAGGGGGGAGGACCGGGCGGGGCGGCGCGCGGGCGGCCGGTGGGACGGCCGTTCCGGGGCCCGGGTGGGGGTCCGGGCCAGGATCCGGGTGGGGGTCCGGAAGGGGCGGAGGAAGGGGCGGGGGCGGGGCCGGAGTGGGGGCCGGCCCCGGGGCGGAGGCGGCTCAGCGCTCCGGGCGCTGGACGATCGAGGTGGTCCAGGTGAACCCGCCGCCGGCGCTGCACATGATGGCGAACTCGCCCGGGGCCAGCAGGTCCTGGGAGATCAGGTCGGCCAGGTTGGCGGGCAGGTCGCCGGCGCCCATGTGGCCGGTCTTCGTGCCCAGGTTGATCTGCTGGGCCTTCACGGTGCTGAGCGCCGGGCCGTACATCATCTCCTGGAGCCCGGGGCCGACCCGGGAGATGGTGATGTACTTGATCCGCGGGTCGTCGTGCTCCAGGCCGGCCTCCGCGAGGCCCCGGTCGAGGGAAATCTGGGTGTGCCGCCGGGCGGCGTCCGGGAAGTGGTTCTCGCCCATGCGGTCGTTGAACTCGCCGCGCTGCGCGTTGGTCGGCCAGGTCTTGGAGTGCTGCATCGGGTACTGGCTGAACGGGTTGTCGCCGCGCTCCATGCTCTCCATCTCGTGCGCGGTGGAGTGGGTGAGCGCCAGCAGGTGCAGCGCGTCGTCCGGGCGGGCCTCGCGGCCGAGCAGGACGGCGGTGCCGCCGTCGCCGTAGCCGATGCAGGGGTGCTGCGCCCAGCGGTCCCAGACCGGCGCGAAGAAGCGCTCGCCGGTGGTGGTCATGGCGGACTCGAGGTCCGGGTCGGCGATCAGGTGGGCGGCGGCCAGGTGCAGGGCGGCGGCCCCGCCGTTGCACAGCTGCTCGATGCCGAACGGGAAGGCCCGGTCGGATATGCCCACCCCGTTGGCGACGAAGTGGCCGTAGGACCACTTCTCGTGGCCCTGGTGGAACACTCTGGCGTGGGCCAGGAAGCCGATCTTCGCCGGGTCCCAGTCGGCCGCCGCGAGGGCCTTGCGGCCGGCCAGCACGGCCATCTCGGGGCCGGCCAGGTCGGCGCTGACGGGCACCTCGGTGATGCCCATGGCCTCGCCGCGTTCGGCGTCGCAGAGGCCCGCCGCGATCCGCTCCTCGATCGTCTCGACGGTCTCCGGGAGCCAGGTGGCGGCCGACTTGATGCCGATCTTGTTGGTGAACCTCATGGTGTGCGACTCCTTGCGGGTGCGGTGGCGGTGGTGCCCTCTACACCCGTACAGATCCGCGCCCGGCCGCCCGGATACAGCACGTCGCCCACCCGTTCGACCCGTTCGTACGGAGTCCGGAACGTGCCGGAGCCGCCGCGCCCGGGCGGGGCGCGGCGGCTCTGCGGAGGTGGCGGGAGCGGTCGGTTCAGCCCTTGGCCGCGGCGGTCTCCTTGGGCAAGGCGGCCAGCAGCAGGGCGACCAGGGCCGCGGCCCCGGCGAGCGCCGCGGTGACGACCCAGCCGTGCTGGAACGCCTTGACCGTCTCGGCGACGCCGTGCGGGGTGCCGAAGGCCGCGATGAACACCGACACACCGACGGTCAGGCCGATCTGCCGGACCATCATGTTGACGGCCGATCCGGTCGCGTAGGACGGCGCCGGCAGGTCCCGGGTGACCACGCCGACCAGCGCGGTGATCACCAGGATGGTGCCGACCGGGGCGAGCACCGCGCCGGGCAGCAGCATCGACCAGTACGAGGCGTCGGCCGCGGCCAGCGCCGCCCACCAGGCGAGCGCGCCGGTCAGCAGCACGCAGCCGGTGGTGATCACCGCGGTGACGCCGAAGCGCTTGACCAGCTTGCCCACCGAGAAGGCCAGCGGCGGCATCAGGAAGGTGCCGGGGGCCAGCGCCAGGCCGGTCTTCAGGGCGGAGTAGCCCCAGACCGTCTCGGCCCACAGCATGAAGGAGAACAGCATCGCGGCGAACGCGATGTTGAAGGTCAGCGCCAGCACGTTGGCGATGCTGAACGAGCGGAGCTTCAGCAGGCCGAGCGGCAGCACCGGGTGCGCGTGGCGGGCGGAGCGGACGAAGAAGGCGGCGAAGGACGCCACCGCGACGGCGATCGCGCCGACGAAGTTCACCGAACCCCAGCCCCACTCGGGGGCCTTGACCAGGCCGAGGGCCAGCGAGGCGATGCCGAGGATCAGGAAGACCGCGCCGAACAGGTCCGGCACCGGGCCGGTGGCGGGCTCCTGGTTGGCGGGCAGCACGCGGCGGCCGACGAGCAGCGCGGCGATGCCGAACGGCAGGTTCACCAGGAAGATCCAGCGCCAGTCCAGGTTCACCAGCGAGCCGCCGAGGATGGGGGCGATGGCCGCGGCGATGCCGCCGACGGCGGTCCAGGCGCGGATCGCGCCGCCGCGCTTCTCCGCCGGGTAGGCGGCCAGCAGCAGGCCGAGCGCGGTGGGCACCATGGCCGCGGCGCCGGCCGCCTGCAGGACGCGGGCGGCGACCAGCTCCGGCACGTTCTGGGCGATCGCGCACAGCGCGGAGGCGACGGTGAACAGGCCGAGGCCGATCAGGAAGCCGCCCTTGCGGCTGGAGCGGTCGGAGAGCCGTCCGGCCGGCACCAGCAGGGCGGCGAAGACGATGGTGTAGGCGTTCAGCGTCCAGGACAGGCCGGCCACGGTGGAGCCGCGGAACTCGTGTTCCAGGGCCGGGAAGGCCACGTTGACGATCATCATGTCGAGCTGGGTCATCACGAACCCGGCGCACAGCACCAGGAAGGTGAGCATCCGGCGGCGGGCCACCGACCGGTCTTCGGGCGGCGCGACGGGCGCCGCCACCTTTGTCGTGGGGAGTTCCTCCACCGACTGGGCCATGAGCGTGGATCCTCTCGGGAGCGTGGGTTCGGGATCAGCCGTTGAGGGCGCCGACAGCGCCGACGGTGGCGAACGTGCGGTTTCCGGTGACCGACCAGACTTCGGTGATCAGGCCGTCGCGGAAGGCCAGTTGGTCGATGCCGCTGTTGGCGACGGGCTTGCCGCCCGGGCCGCGGTAGGCGCTGTACCAGCGGCTGACCACCTGGTGGGTGCCGGGGCCGCCCGGGGAGGCCAGTTCGACCACGGGGGTGCCCTCGACGAAGTAGCGCAGGTCGGTGTGGGAGTCGCGGAACAGCTTGACGAAGCCCTTGATGTCCTCGGGGGTGCCGAAGGCGTCGCTGTCGACGGTGGGCAGCGCGTTGCCGAACCGGACGCGCAGGGCGGGGGCGAGGATGCGGTCGGCGATCGTCAGGTCGCCGTTCCACATCCCGGTCCACTGCCGGAACAGTTCGATGCCGCTCTCGCGGGTGTCGGCGCTCACGCGGCGCTCCGTTCCTGAACAGCCGGCCCGGCGCCCTCGGTGGTCTCGGCGCCCTGCGTCCAGGCCTCGGTGATCACGCCGTCGGCGACCCGCAGGATGTCCACGCCGACCCAGCGGATCGGGCGGCCGGCGACGTCGCGGGGCCAGCCGGTCAGGCCCTTGCAGATCGCGGTGCCGTACCAGCGGACGACCAGCAGGTCGCCGTCGACCACCGGGCCGACGTCGGTGCGGTAGGTCAGCTCGCCGAACTTTCCGGCGAAGCCGCGGACCCAGTTCTCCATGGCGGCCGGGTCGGTGATGTCCGCGGGGTCGATGGTCGCGCCGACGGTCGGCAGGTGGAGCCGGTACGTCGGGGCGATGATCGTGCGCGCGTGGGACGGGTCCTCGTTCCACATGCGCAGCCAGCCGTTCCAGATCCGCTCGGCCTCTTGCCGCGTCAGCGGGACGGTTCCCGTCGTCGCCTCGTCCAGCACGGACATCGCTTGTCCTCCTGTGTCGCCCGTCCGGTGGCCGGGGGTGCTGCTCCCCCGGGCTCACCAGGACAGAGCGGGGTGCCGGGGCCGCGGATACACCTGACGCGGGGAAAGTTCCGGACGGTCAGCGGGCGGGGCGTTCGACGACCATGCAGGACCAGGTGAAGCCGCCGCCGCCGGCGAAGCAGAGCGCCAGCTCGCCGGGTGCCAGCAGCTCCAGCCGGTCCAGGTCGGCGAGGTTGGCGAGGGCGTCGCCGCCGCCGAGGTGGCCGGTGCGCGCGCCGAGGTGGACGAGTTCGGCGTCGAGCAGTTCGGTCATCACCGGCCGGTAGAGCAGGTCGATGGTCTTGGGGCCGAGGCGGGAGAGCAGCACGGCGCGGATCCGCGGGTCGCGGGCGGCGAGTCCGGCGTCCTCCAGTGCGCCGGTCAGGGCTTCGCGGACCTTCGGCGGGGCGGCCTTGCGGAGCAGTTCCATGCCGCCGGCGGCGAGGAACTCCTTCTTGGTGCGGCGGGCGTCGATCGGGGCGCGGTGGGTGAGCGGGGCGGGCGAGAACGCGTCCTCGCCGCGGTACATCGACTCGAGTTCGGGGGCGGCGACGACCCGGCTGGCGACCAGCCGCAGTCCGGGGCCGCCGCGGCCGAGCACGACGGCGGTGCCGGCGTCCCCGAAGACCGCGTCGTAGTCGCTGCGCCAGCGGTCGAAGCCGGGCCGGGTGAAGCGGTCCCCGGTGGTGACCAGTGCGGTGTTCAGCGCCGGGTCGGCCTCCAGCAGTCCGGCGGCGGTGTGCAGGGCCATCGCCCCGGCGTGGCACATCTGCTGGACGCCGAACGGGACGGCCTGCCCGGCGCCCAGCCGGTCGGCGACGTAGTGCGCGGGGGACCAGAAGTCGTGGCCCTGGTGGTAGATCCAGCCGTGCACCAGCAGGTCCAGCCGTCCGGCCGGCAGCCCGGCCGCCGCCAGGGCCGATTGACCGGCACGGACGGCGAGTTCGGGGCCGGACGCGTCCGCGGAGACCGGTACTTCGACCGCCCCGGAGGCCTCGGCGACGGCGGCGTCCACCTCGCCGGCCAGCACCGCGTCGGCGGCGCTCCGGCGGGGCGGCAGCCAGGTCCGCGCGGCGCGGACGGTCAGCTCGGTGAAACGCATCGGGTCTCCTCGGCTCGGACGGCGTGGGCTCGTCCTGACAGAGCCCCGCCCGGCCGCGCCGGGTACGGTCCGCCGCTGTATCCGCCGCCGCCCGGATCCGCTCTGTCCTCACCGACCGCCGACCGCCCGGCCGGCGGACGCCGAACGGGAGGCCCTGATGACTGACCTGGCACTCGACCCGCGTTCCGAGCCGGCGGAGGCGAGCCGCGCCGTCCTCTGGTCGCGCTGGATGGACCTGTGGAACGGCGACCGGGAGATCGGCCGGCGGATCCTCGCGCCGGAGCTGACGCTCCACCTGCCCGAGGTCGGCATGCCGCCCGCCGCGAGCATCCGCACCCCGGAGGACTTCGTGAACTGGATCGCGCTGTTCCGCGGTTCGTTCCGGGAGGACGCCCGGATCCGCACCACCCTCGGCCCGTTCTCCTGCGGCGATTACCTGATGGCCCGCTGGGAGTACCGCGGCGTCTGGACCGGCGGCCGCCCGGCCACCGCCACCGCACCCCCCGGCACCGGGATAACGCTGCGCGGCGCGGACATCGTGCGCCTCGACGCGCAGGGCCGGATCGCCGAGTACTGGCTCTCCGACGACCTGCTGGACATGTACGCCCAGCTCGGCGCCGAGACGCCGCGGAAAGGCTGAGCGGTGACGCCCGCGGCGGACCACCCGGCCTTCCGGATCGTCCGCGGCAACCCCGGGCCGGAGGAACTCGCCGTCCTGACCGCCGTCCTGGCCGCCCTGGCCGCCCGTCCCCCGGCCGCCTCGCGCTTCGCCCACGGCAGCCACCGCCCCCGGGCGCGCTGGCTGCGCCCGGAGCGGCTGGTCTCCTACCGAAACCCCGTCAGCTGGCGGTGACCGACCGGTCGTACGGGCTCCGCTGTCACGGAGCCCGCACGACCGGACGGCGGGGTTCCGGCGGCCCGGCCCCAATTGACCGATCCCATACGACCCTTCGACCTGACATTGACGCGGACCACGAGTTTTCCGGGCACGAATCGACTGCCTATCCTCGTGCCCCGGCGCCGGTTTCGGATCGACGCAGAACCGAGGAGCAGTGATCCAGGTGAAGGAAACCCCGGTCGCCCCGACGCACCGCGGAGACCTGCGCCCCCTGGTCGCCGAAGGCGTCTCACCCTGGCTGGACGGATTCCACCGGGGCCTGTTCGGACCGGACCGGCCGGCCCGGCTGACCGAACCCGCCGGACTGCGCGGCGCCACCTCCAATCCCGCCCTGCTGGCCGCCCGGCTGGCCGACGAACCGTCCTACGCCCAGCAGTTGGCCCGGCTCGCCGAGCACGGCGTGTCGGTGGAGGGCGCGGTCTGGGCGATCTCCGTGCAGGACCTGCGGATGGCCGCCGACGAACTGCTGCCGGTGTTCCGCGCCACCCAGGGCTACGACGGCCTGGTCTCCGCCGACATGGACCCGCGGATGGCCCACAATCCCGCCGCCACCACCGCCGAGGCGATCGAGCTGGTCCGCGCGGTGGACCGGCCCAACCTGCTGGTGAAGATCCCGGCCACCCCGGAGGGCCTGACCGCCCTGCGCGACTGCGTGGCCCTCGGCATCGGCGTGCACGCCACCGGGGTGTTCTCGGTCCAGCGCTACCGGGAGGTGGTGGACGCCTGGTTCGGCGGCCTGGAGCGGGCGCTGCGGGCCGGCCGGACGGTGTCCCGGATCGCCTCGGTGGCGTCGCTGCCGGTCGGCCCGGTGGACCGGGAGATCGACCGCCGGCTCACCGCGATCGGCACCGGCCCCGCACTGGAACTGCGCGGCACCGGCGCCGTCGCCACCGCCCGGCTGCTCTACCAGGTGTACGAGGAGCAGCTGGGCAGCGCCCGCTGGCGGGCCCTGCGCGCCCACGGCGCCCGCCCGCAGCGGCTGCTCTGGTCCACCGCCGAACTCGCCGACACCGCTGCCGCCCGCTCCTGGTACGTCGAGGGGCTGGTCTCCTGGGGCACCGTGCACGCGATGACCCGGCCGCTGCTGGACGAGGCGGCCCGGGCGCTACGCCTGCGCGGCGACACCCTGATGGGCCAGCACGAGGCGGCCCTGACCGTGCACGACCGGCTGGGCCGGCTCGGCATCCCGTACCGGGCGGTGGTGCGGCGGCTGGAGTCGGAGAACATCACCGGACTGGTCGACTCCTGGATGCGGCTGCATGCCGCGATGGAGGCCCGGCTGGGCGGGAAGGCCGGCACACCTCGGGACGGTCGGTGAGCGGGAACTCCACGCCGGTCAGCGCGACCAGCGGCGCGGCCTTGACCGCCGTCTCCTGCCACTCCCCCTCGGCGTCCGACAGGGCGATGACCGCCCCGCCGACGCCGTACCGGACCCGTCCCGCGGTGACCACGGCGGTGCGGATGACCACGCTCAGGTCGGCCGCGCCGTTCAGCGAGAAGTAGCCGATCGCGCCGGAGTACACCCCGCGCGGGCCGGCCTCCAGCCGGTCGATGATCTGCATGGTGCGCTGCTTGGGCGCGCCGGTCATCGAGCCGGGCGGGAAGGCCGCGCGCACGCAGTCCACCGCGCTGCGGTCGGCGCGCAGGGTGGCCCGGACGGTGGAGACCAGCTGGTGCGCCCGGGCGTAGGTCTCCACCCGGAACACCTCGTCCGCCTCGACGCTGCCCACCTCGGCGCAGCGGCCGAGGTCGTTGCGGACCAGGTCGACGATCATCAGGTTCTCGGCCCGGTCCTTCTCGCTGGTCCGCAGGTCCTCGGCGAGCGCCCGGTCCTCCTCCGGGGTGGCGCCGCGCGGCCGGGTGCCCTTGATCGGCCGGGACTCGGCGCGCCGTTCCCGGTCGATCCGCAGGAAGCGTTCGGGTGAGCTGCTGAGCACGGACACCCCGTCGAAGCGGAGCAGCGCGGCGAACGGCGCCGGGCTGACCCGTCGCAGGTGGCGGTAGCCCTCCCAGGGGTCCAGGGTGCCGCCGGTCTCCAGCATGTTGGTCAGGCAGACCTCGTAGGTCTCGCCGGCGGCGATCTGGCGGTGGCACTCGCCGATCAGGTCGAGGTAGCGGCGGTGGCCGTGCCGGGCCCGGATCCGGCCGAGCGCCGCGGGCCGTTCGGCCGGGCGCGGCCGGGCTCCCGCCGCGTCGGCCAGCTGTCCGGCCGCGGCGTCCAACCAGGCTGCGGCGTCGGCCTGTTGGCCTTCATTGGCGAGCGCGAGCAGGTGGGTGGTGCCGGTGGCGTGGTCGAGCACTGCCGCGCGGGTGGCGAACACCAGTGCGGCGTCCGGGAGTTCGGATCGGTGGGCGCGGTCGCCGCCGCACTCGGCCTTCAGTTCGTAGCCGAGCCAGCCGACCCAGCCGAGCGCGAAGTCGCAGGGCAGGTCGGGCAGTTGGGTGCTCGTTCCGCGCAGGTCGCGGTCCAGCCAGTCGAGCAGGGCGCCGTCGGTGGTCCGCTCACCGGCCGGGCCGGTGACGCGGACGGTGTGCCGCCAGGCGTCGGCGGTGACGGTCCGGCCGAGCGGCCCGGCGGAGTCGCCCATGATCGAGAACCGTCCGAGTTCCGCGTCGGGCCGGCTGCTGTCCAGCCAGAAGGGGTTCACCCCGGCGCGGAACAGCCGGTCGTAGGCGACCTCGTCGTCCCAGCCGGTGGGCAGGGCCCGGCTGAGCACCGTGTACCGGCGCACTGCCGTTCCCGGGGCCGGGGCTTCGGCGGGCTGTGTGCGGTTCGCCGGCCGGAGCGTCCGGCCGGCCTGCCGGTGGTGCCGTTCGGTGAGGTCGCGGAAGTTCTCCAGCAGCCGGTGCCCGTACCGGCCGCCGATCGACTCGGGGTGGAACTGGAGCCCCCAGTAGGGCCGTTCGCGGTGCCGCAGGCCCATCAGCACGCCGTCCGCGGTCCACGCGGTGGCCTCCAGTCCGGGTGCGAGCCGGTCCACCGCCAGCGAGTGGTAGCGCACCACGTCGAACGGCGAGGGCAGTCCGGCGAACAGTTCCGAGCCGTCGTGCTCCACCGCGGACACCCGCCCGTGGACCGGTTCGACCCGGGAGACCCGGCCGCCGTGCAGCGCCGCCATGCCCTGGTGGCCGAGGCACACCCCGAGCGTGGGCAGGTCGCCGCCGAGCAGGATCTCCCGGCAGATGCCGAAGTCGGCGGCGCGGCAAGGGTCGCCGGGCCCGGGCGAGAGAACCACCTGGTCGAAGCCCGCCAGGTGGCCGGGGCGCCAGCCGGGGTCGTCGTTGAGGACCACCTCGGGCTCCTCGCCGTTGACCTCGGCGAGATAGTGGAAGAGGTTGTAGGTGAAGGAATCGTGATTGTCGACCAGCAGCGTTCGCATCGGATGCCCTCCCCCGTTCAGCCGCGCCGGCCGGCCTGCGCGGGCACCGCGTCGGCCCGCCCGCCGGGCCGCCGCCGCTCGACCACTTCCAGCAGCATGTGCTGCACCAGGTGCTCGCCCTCCTGCACCGGGACGGTCCGCAGGATCCGCAGCGCCCGGCCGCACTCGTACGCGATCCCCATCAGCGCCATCAGGTCGCCGCGGGTGGAGAAGTGCAGCAGCACCGAGCCGTTCGGGGTGGTCCGCCGCCACGCCTCGGCCAGGAAGCGGCGGTGCGCGGCGTAGCCGGCGTCCACGTAGGCCCGTTCGTGCATGTGCTGGTAGCGGTAACTCTCGGGCGCCATCACGTAGTTGGAGCTCCAGAACACGGTGTCGAAGCGCTCGTCCGGGTCCAGCCCGTCGAACAGGTCGCTGTGCACGGTGCGGACCTTGTGCGCGACGCCGTGCCGGCCCGCGTTCAGCTGCGCGTTCTCCACCGCGGCCGGGTTGATGTCGGAGGCGACCACCCGCTCGCAGCCGGCCACCGCGCCGCTCACCGCGATCAGGCCGGTCCCGCAGCCGATCTCCAGCAGCGAGCCGCGGGCGGCGGCCGCGGGCCCGGCCAGCCCGAGCAGGCCGAGGGCGGTCGCGGTGGACGGGGAGTCGGCCGGCGCGAACACCCCTGGCAGTAAGTCCCATTCGCGGCCCTGCATCGTGAAGGTCGACGCGCCCTCCCGGCGCTTGCGGGAAAGACTGCTGCGCTCCAGCGACCGTCTGTAGTCCATGACGTCCTGCATCAAAGCCCCCCTGGCTCACCGGCTGTCGCCGCCTGCGTTCCGTTGGGGCAACCCAAACGCACGGCGGCGCTCCGCCGGAAGGTGAGGAGGCAACACACCGCGCCTCGGGGAACGGTGGTCCGGGCACCGGTGGCCGGACCACAGGACTTGACCAAATCTTGACGGGTTGTTCGGTTCCGCATACGGTCCGTGGCCGAGGCCTTACCGTAGTCTGGTCGGCTTCAGGGGGTCCGGGGGAGGGACTGTCATGGCGCATCGGCCGGCGGAATCCGTGGCCCTAAGCGTTCTCGAACTGCTCGCCGCCGAGGCGCCGATCGCCCAACTCGACACCCTGGTCGAAGAGGCGTTCCGCGGCTGCGAGTCGGCGCAGGACCTGGAGTCGATCCGCCGTCTCAGACAGCTCGGGCTGAGCATCCACGCGCAGTCGAGACGCCGCCAGCAGCGCGAGGCCGGCCTGGCCGCCCTGGTGGACACCGCCCGCGACCTGGCGATGCCGTACGACCTGGACGGCCTGCTGAAGGTGATCACCCGTCGGGCCCGGCTGCTGCTCAACGTCGACATGTCGTACATCAGCTTCCCGGACGACGAGGAGGGCTACATCTACGTCCGGACGTCCGACGGCCACACCTCGATGCTCAGCGTCGGCCTGCGGCTGCCGGACGACTCCGGCCTGGGCAGCAACGTGCTCGCCAACCCCGGGCCGTTCTGGACGCCCGACTACCTCGCCGACGAGCGGATCGAGCACCACCCGGAGCTGGACGAGGTGGTCCGCGCCGAGGGCCTGCACGCCATCATGGGCGTGCCGCTGAGCCACCGCACCACCCCGTTCGGCGTGCTGTACGTGGCGGACCGCAACGTCCGCTACTTCACCATCGACGAGATCGCGCTGATGACCTCGCTCGGCGACCTGGGCGGCGTCGCGATCGAGAAGGCCCGGCTGCTCGGCCAGTCCACCGCCGCGGTCTCCGCCCTGGAGCTGCAGAGCCTGCGCACCGAGGCCGGCCTCCAGCAGACCCGCAGGATCACCGAGGTGCACCAGGAGCTGCTGGAGCTGGCCCTCTCCGGTGGCGACGTGCACGCCCTGATCCGCGAGGCCGGCCGTCAACTCGGCCTGGAACTGCGGCTGTACGCGACCGACGGCACCGTGCTGAGCTTCACCGGTGAGCTGCCGGAACTGTCCGAGACCACGGCGACCGCCACCGCGATGGACACCCACGCGGCCCGCCGCCCGGTCCGGCTGCCGGACGGGCTGTGGGCCGCACCGGTGACCGCGGGTGCCTCCAACCTGGGCACCCTGGTGGTCCGGCCGTCGTCCGACCGCGGCGAGTACGCCGAGCAGATCTGCCGACTGGTCGCCCAGGCGGTGGCCGTGCCGCTGCTGCTGGACAGCAGCCGGGCCGCGACCGCCGTCGGCCACGTCCGCGACGAACTGCTGGACGAACTGCTCGCCAGCCCGCAGCGGCCGCCGCAGCAACTCGCGCTGCGCGCCCGGCGGTTGGGCATCGACCTGTCCACCCCGCACGTCCTGGTGATCGCCCGGCCGGAGTGCGAGGCCCAGGGCAAGGCCGCGACCTGGGCCAACCTGTACGCGCACCGGATGAGCGGCCTGAAACGGGTGCACAACGGCCGCGCGGTACTGCTGCTGCCCGGCACCGACCCGGGGGCGGCCGCCCGCTCCGTCCTGGAGGAGCTCGCCCCACTGCTCGGCAATCCGGTGACGGTCAGCGCGGCCGGCCCGGTGACCGACCCGACCTCGGTGTTCCACGGCTACCAGGAGGCCCTGCGCTGCCTGGACGCGATGACCTCGCTCGGCGCGGTCGGCAAGGCCGCCTCGGCCCGCGAACTCGGCTTCCTCGGCGTCCTGTTGGCCGACAACCACGACGTCGAGGGCTTCATCGACTCGACCATCGGCCCGGTCCTCGACTACGACCAGCAGCGCTTCACCGAGCTCGCCCGCACGCTGTACGCCTACTTCGAGACCGGCAACAGCCCGACCTACGCCGCGCAACGACTGCACGTGCACACCAACACGGTGGCCCGGCGGCTGGAGCGGATCTCCGAACTGCTCGGCCCGAACTGGCAGAAGCCCGACCGCGCATTCGAGATCCAGCTCGCCCTGAAACTCTCCCGGATCCGCCGGCTGCTGCTCGACCGCGCCGCCGACGAGGCCCCGGACAACGGCTCCTGACACGGCGCCACCCCGCCCGTTGCTGCCGACGAGGCCCCGGACACCGACTCCTGACACGACGTCACCCCGCCCGTTGCCGCGGGCAGGGCCCCACCACGGCCCCTGCCGCCAGCGCGGTGACCGCGTGCGCGGCCGAGGCCAGCGTGATGTGCCGGTGCCAGCCGTCGAACGAGCGGCCCGCGAAGTCGCGGATGCCGACCCGGTCGGAGATCCGCTCGAAGTCCCGCTCCACCCGGTGCGTCAGCCGGGTCAGCCGGAACAGCGCGGCCGGCGGCAGGTCCACCATGTCGGTGAGCCACAGCTCGACCGGCCGGCCCCGCGCCGGCCCGCCGAAGGCCAGCAGCAGCAGGTCCTCGCCGGGCGGCCCGAGCACCAGCCGGCCGGCCCAGGCGGGCACCCGGACCCGCAGCGACCAGACCGGGACGGCCCGCGTCCCGCCGCTGTGGCCCGACCACACCACCGGACGCCAGTTCTCCCGGACGGCGGTAACCAGCCGATCCGCAGACACCCGGCCGGCCCCCGGAACGGACGCCGCGGCCTCGGCCGGGACGAGCGGGAGGCCCCCGTCGATCCTCGCCAGCACCGGCATCCGGGCGGCCCGCAGCCGGCGGACGGTCCGCAGCCCGTCCGCGTCCCGGGCGTCCAGCACCACCGGCCGCACCGGCAGACCCCAGCGGCCCGGCAGGCCGAGCACCGCCTCCAGCGCGCAGTCGCCGAGGGTCTCGGCGTCCACCCCGTCCGGGATCAGCGCCCGGCTGCGCCGGGGCTCATTGTCCAGCCAGGCCTGCGGCAGGTGCAGCCGCCAGTTGACCGGGCAGGTCAGATCCCCGGAGGCGGCCCAAACCCCCACCGCCTGCTGGACGTTGCACACCTGGCCGAGGGCGGGCACGAACCGCCGGTCCACTCCGACCAGGTGCTGCCCGGCCCTGGGCACCACCATCGGGCGCACCACGTACGCCTGCGGCGGCGCGACCCGGGCCAGGTACTGGGCGAGCGCCTGCCGGACGGGCACCCAGTCCCAGGTGGAGCCCGCGACGAAGTGGTGCAGGCTCTGCTCGGCCCCGGCGCCGCCGACCACCGCGGCGATGTTGCGGATCGTCTTGCGGCCGCGGGCGTCGATCAGGCCGCGCACGTACTGCGCGCCCTTGTCCCGCTGGTCGCTGCGGCGCAGGGACGCGAACAGGACCGGGCCCAACTCGTCGAGCAGGGCCCGGCCGACGGTGCCGGCAGTCGGCGCGCCGACGGTGCCGACAACCGGCGCGTCGCCCCCGCTCAGGGCATCCCGCACGTGCAGGGCGAGACCGCTCATGGAACCCCCTCGACCGGACGGATGACTGGTACGTGTCTCATCGAACGCTAGGCACCCGAAGCGCCTGCGCGTAGGTGTCCGGCGCACCGGCCTGCCGCACCCGGTGGTGGTCCGGCCACCGCCACCCGCCGCACGACCCGGTCGAACACCCCTCCGGCACTCCCCACCCGGTGGCCCGGGCACCATCCGCACCATCCGACCGTGCCCGCACCACCGATGACACCCACAAAACGTGATGATGAGTCAACTCTCCCCGGCATACGCTTCGCTGGTTGAGCACCGCCTGCCGGCGCAGGACAAGCCTCCGCCGCAGCCGAGACCGGAGGCACCGCGTTGAAGCCCAGCACCACCCCCACCGCGAAGGTCGACTTCTACTTCGACCCGGCCTGCCCCTTCGCCTGGATCACCTCCCGCTGGATCCTCGAGGTCCAGCAGCTCCGCGACCTGGACCTCAGGTTCCGCGTGATGAGCCTGTACGTGCTGAACGAGAACCGCGAACTCCCGGACTGGTACCGAGAGTTGGTGGACAACTCGCTCTCCCTCACCCGGATCTGCACCGCCGCCGCGGCACAGCACGGCGAGGAGGTGCTCGCGCCCCTGTACACGGCCCTGGGCACCCGCATCCACAACGAGGGCACCAAGGACTTCGCGATCGTCGCCGGCCAGGCCCTCGCCGAGCTCGGTCTGCCCATGGAACTGCTCGCCGCCGCCGAAACCGACCGGTGGGACGAGGCCCTGCGCAAGAGCCACCACGAGGGCATGGACCCGGTCGGCGAGGACGTCGGCACCCCCACCATCCACATCGACGGGGTGGCCTTCTTCGGGCCGGTCCTGAACTCGATCCCCCGCGGCGAGCAGGCCGCCGCCATCTTCGACGGCGCCCGGGCCCTCGCCAACTTCCCGGACTTCTTCGAACTGAAGCGCACCCGCACCGGATCGCTCAGCTTCGACTGACCCGCAGCCTTTTGTACCCACCAGCAGAAGGAGACCGCCCGATGACCGCCACCATGACCGCCGGGGAGTTCCTGGCCCTGCACACCCGCACCGAGCCCGCGGACCCGCTGGTCCTCCCCAACGTCTGGGACGCCATCAGCGCACGGGCGTTCGCGGACGCCGGCTTCACCGCGCTGGCCACCTCCAGCTCGGCCGTCGCCGCCGCACTCGGCTACCGGGACGGCGAGGACACCCCCGCCGACGAGATGTTCGCCGCGCTCAAGCGGATCACCCGCTCGGTCGGCGTCCCCGTCACCGCCGACATCGAGGCCGGCTACGGCCTCGCCCCCGCCGAGATCGTCGAACGCCTGCTGGAGGCCGGGGTGATCGGCTGCAACCTGGAGGACTCCACCGCCGCCACCCGCCAACTCAAGGACCCCTCCCAGCACGCCAGTTGGCTCGCCGAAGTGCGCTCCGCCGCCGGCGACCGCCTGGTCCTGAACGCCCGGGTCGACACCTTCCTGTTCGGCGACCACGAGGTCGAATCCGCCGCCGCCCGCGCCGCCCTCTACATCGACGCGGGCGCCGACGTCATCTACCCCATCCTCGCCCCCGAATCCACCCTCCCCGCCCTCGCCGCCGCCATCCCCGCCCCCCTCAACGCCCTCTGCCACCTCGACACCACCACCCCCACCCAC
This sequence comes from Kitasatospora sp. NPDC004614, assembly GCF_042873675.1. Classification (NCBI taxonomy): domain Bacteria; kingdom Bacillati; phylum Actinomycetota; class Actinomycetes; order Kitasatosporales; family Streptomycetaceae; genus Kitasatospora; species Kitasatospora sp. NPDC004614. The sequence continues at coordinate 6,692 of NZ_JBIALR010000012.1, read as the reverse complement.
CTCGGCACCCTCGGCGCCTCCCGCGTCACCTACGGCGGCTCCCTCCAGCAACACTCCGCCACCACCATCACCACCCTGGCCCAGCGCCTCGCCCCGCAGTAACCCCCACCCCACTGGCCCTCCGCCCCGCACGAGGCAGAGGGCCAGTGGCGTGCGCGCTCATCCGTCTCACCCGACAGTCGCCTCGCCCGGGCCGAGCTGCAACGCGTCCCTCGCCGCCCGCACCGCCTCCCGCACCCGCGCGGCGCCTGCGCGGGTGACTCCCGCGCCACCGCCGACGGCCGGGGCGCGGCGGGTGGCGAGGCCCGCGCAGGGGCGGCAGATGCCCGGTTCGGGGACGGGGTCGTTGCACTTGGTGCACTCGGGGCGGTGGTCGGCTGCGGGGCGGACGGCCGGTTGATCCGGGGGGAGTTTGCGTTCAAGTCGGTTGCGGATCACGGCGGTTGGGGAGTGCACCGGCACGGGCAGCCCGGGCAGCAGGGCATAGGCGAGGTCGGCGTACGTGGCGCCGCGGTCCAGCCACTGGGCAACCAACGGGGCGAGGGCGCGAGCTTCGGATTCGCCGAGGCGCAGGCGTGGTTCGGGCCGGATGACCCGGTACAGCATGGCGACCGCCGCGCGGATCTGTTCGTCCGGCACCGGCGGGGTTTCCCCGGGCGGCTCGGCCGCCGCCTCCACGGCTGTCGCTTCGGCGGCTGTCGCTACGGCCGGGAGGGTGGGTTCTTGGTCCCGGTTCTTTAGAAGGGTGTCAGCGCCGCCGGTATTCGCCTCACCGGGTTCCGGACGGGTGACACTCGGCTGCCACGCGAGCTGCGGGGTGTCGTAAACGTGGGCCTCGCTGATGATCGTGCCGTTGGGCAGCTGGATCTTCTCGACCCGGTAGAAGCCGGCGGCGGTCAGCTCCTTCAGGGCTTTGCGGATCGCGCCGCGCCCCTGCGGGCTGGTGTCGGCCATCTGCCGACAGTCCTCGCGCCAGCCATCGGGCCGGGACAGCAGGTCCACGAGGAGGCCCTTGGCCGTGTAGGACAGCATCCGGAACTGCAACATGTCGTTGGGCAGCACGGTGAAGTTGCGCGCGTGAGCGCTACGATGGACTCGCATTGGGAGTGTCAGCTCCTGGTGCCGTACCCCGGGGTGTTGGTAGCACCGCCGGGGTCACCTATTTGTCGGTTCGAGCACGGAACGTAGCACAGCGTGCAACCGGAGATCGACGCGATCGGCAACCGATCACCCTCCCGCCTGAAACGGTCGCATTCCGCTCGACAAGAGCCCCAAACAGGCCGTATTCGAGGCCCAGTTGGACCGATCCGCACACAAGCCCCGGAAAACGCCACAGGCCCCCCACCCGGAACGGGCGGAGGGCCTGCGACCTGTGCTGCTGCTGTGCCCCAGACAGGAATCGAACCTGCGACACCGGCTTTAGGAGAGCCGTGCTCTATCCCCTGAGCTACTGAGGCGGGCCATGCGTCCCCCACAGCGTAGCGGATCGTCCCCACCCCATGGCCCGCCGTTTGCCGCCGCTGCCGATGGCGGGGGACGGGTGCGCGGTGTGGGCTTACGGTGGATTTGTTCGTTCTTGTGTCAGATTCGACCTCCCCGGAAGGCGCCGACCCGTGACCTCCTCTTCTGAGCCTCAGACTCCGTTCGGTGGCCTCGGCCGGATCCTGGTGATCATTCCGACCTACAACGAGGCGGAGAACGTCGAACGGATCGTCTCCCGGGTCCGGACCGCCGTGCCGGAGGCCCACGTGCTCGTCGCCGACGACAACAGCCCGGACGGGACGGGCAAGCTCGCGGACGGGCTGGCGGAGGCCGACGAGCAGGTGCAGGTGCTGCACCGGAAGGGCAAGGAGGGCCTCGGTGCGGCCTACCTGGCCGGGTTCCGGTGGGGGATCGAGAACGGGTACGACGTACTGGTCGAGATGGACGCGGACGGCTCGCACCAGCCGGAGGAGCTGCCGCGGCTGCTCACCGCGCTCCACAGCGCGGACCTGGTGCTGGGCTCGCGCTGGGTGCCGGGCGGTGCGGTGGTGAACTGGCCGAAGTCGCGGCTGCTGCTGTCGAAGGGCGGCTCGACGTACTCCCGGCTGATGCTGAACGTGCCGATCCGCGACGTCACCGGCGGCTACCGGGCGTTCCGCAAGGAGACCCTGCTGGGTCTCGGGATGGACCAGGTCGCCTCGCAGGGCTACTGCTTCCAGGTCGACCTGGCCTGGCGGGCCGTCAAGGCCGGGTTCAAGGTCGCCGAGGTGCCGATCACCTTCGTGGAGCGCGAGCACGGCGCGTCGAAGATGAGCCGCAGCATCGTGGCGGAGGCCCTCTGGCGGGTCACCGCCTGGGGCGTCTCGGACCGGGTGGCCCGGCTCACCGGGAAGCGCTGAGCGTTCCGACCCGCCAGGCCGGCCCGACGGAGGTTTCGGCGTGACAGAGCCACCACGTCCAGCAGACCGGCACCCCGGCCGGTGGACGTCCGCCAGGGCCCGGGCGGCTCGGGTGGCCGCCTCGGCGAAGGGTGCCCCCGAGCGGATTCCGCTGCTCGGCCGGACGGCCGGTGAGCTGCTCCGGGTCAACCTGCTGGACAACGCGACCCGGCTGGCGGCCCAGGCGTTCCTGTCCGGCCTGCCCGCGCTGCTGGTGGTGGCGGTGTTCGCGCCGGCTGCCGTCAAGCGTGGCCTCACCAGCTCGCTGCGTACCCAGCTCGGCCTGCAGGGAGCCGCTCAGCAGCAGGTCGAGCAGCTGATGAACACTCATCCGGACGGCGCCGCGCAGGCGTTCGGGGCGGTAGGCGTGCTGGTCACGCTGGCCTCCGCGACAGCGATGAGCCGGGCGTTCCAGCGGGTCTGCGAACGGGCCTGGGAGCTGCCGCGCCACAGCACCCGGCTCGCGCTGTGGCGCTGGGTGGTGTGGCTGCTGGGCTGGCTGGTGTTCCTGGTGATCCAGGTGCCGTTGCGCAAGGGGTTCGGTGCGGGCCTGTGGCTGGGCCTGCCGCTGACCTTCGTGGTCTCCACCTGCGTCTGGTGGTGGACCCAGCGTCTGCTGCTCGGCGCCCGCATCCGCTGGGCCCCGCTGCTGCCGGGCGCGGTGCTGTGCGGCTTCGCGCAGGTCGTCCTCGGGGTCGCCTCGCAGGTGTACCTGCCGCACGCGGTGTCGGCGTCGATCGCCAGGTTCGGCCCGTTCGGCGTGGTGTTCACGCTGCTGTCCTGGCTGATCGTGGTGTTCACGGCGATCACCCTGGCCCTGGTGCTGGGCAGGGTGATCGCCGAGGAACCGTCGGTGGCCGCGCGACTCAGCCGAGGCGCGTCAGCCGGGAGGTGATGGACGGCGGGGCCAGGTCCTTCTGGAGGGTGACCGGGACCTCGACCCGGTCGGCGCCGTCGCCCGCCGACAGCGTGCCGACCTGGGTGCCGGCCGACAGGGTGTGGGCGATCTTGCCGATCGGGGTGAGCGTCAGGTGCGCGGTGATGCCGGACCAGCCCGCCACCGTCAGGTCCTTGGCGGCGACCACCGGGACCTTGCCGCCGATGCCGTCGTCGACGTAACCGACCACGTCACCCTGCTTGGCCAGGGTCTGCCCGGTCAGCACGGACTGCGCGGCCACGTTGATCTTCTGGCTGACCGGCTGGGCCGCGGTCACCAGGTCGTACCCGGGGGTCACCGGCTGGCCCAGAGTGACGCCGACCAGGGTCCGCTTGACGCCGCCGATCTCCTTGACCGCCGCCCACATGAAGCAGGACTGCGCGGGGGAGGACGAACCGGTCTTGCCGCCGATCATGCCGTTCTTTCCGAGCAGCTTGTTGGTGTTGTAGATCCGCTGGTTGTTGAACTTGGTGTCGGGCTCGGCGATGACCTGCCGGAAGACCTCGTCCTTGATCACCACCTCGGCCAGCTTCAGCTGGTCCTTGGCGGTCGACTTGGTGTCGTTGTTGTACCCGGCCGCGTCGGCGTACGTGGTGTTGGTCATGCCGAGCTGCTTGGCGGTGTCGTTCATCTTCTTGACGAACGCCTCCTCGCTGCCGGAGTCCCAACGCGCCAGCAACCGCGCCACGTTGTTCGCGGACGGCAGCATCAGCATCTCCAGCGCCTCGTACTGGCTGAGCTGCTGGCCCTCCGTCAGGGTCACCCTCGACTCGTCGGTGTTCGTCGACTCCGACGCGGACTGCTTGTCGACCGTGAGCATCGGGCCGGCCTGGCCCTTCTTCAACGGGTGTGCCTGCAGGATCAGGTAGGCGTTCATCACCTTGGTGACGGACGCGATCGGCACCGCCTTCTCCTCGCCGGACGCGCCGAGATCACCCACCCCGATCACCTCCGCGGCGGCCTGCCCCGTGGTCGGCCACGGGAGGTTCAGCTGCTCGCCCTGGAACGTGAACGAGTCGGCCAGCCCGAGCTTCGCCTTCGGCGCGGGCAGCGGACGCAACAGCTGCGCGGCCGACAGCACACCCAGCACCACGGCCAGGAAGACGCCCCAGATCAGCACCCGCTTCATCGCCCGCCGCAACGGGCTCACCGGCCGGGCGCTCAGTGCCTTCAGCACCTCCAGCGCCTCGACGGTGCTCTCCGGCCCGGCCGGAACGGGCTCGGCAACCGCGACGGGCGCGACGGGCGCAGGCGCGACCGGCACCGGCGCGGGGGCGGCAACGGGCGCGGGCTTCGGCGCGGGCGCGGGCTTCGGCGCGGGCTTCGGGGCCGGGGCCGGGGCCGGCTTGGGCGCGGCGGCCTCGTCCTTGGGCAGCCGCAGCATGACGGTCCGCTCGGGACTGTCCTTCTCCGCCCGCAGGTTCATGGTCGGGTCGGGCTTCGCCGGAGTGTCGCCCTCCGGCTCCTCGGCCTTCCCGATGCGCAGCGTCATGGTGAGCTCGGGCCCGGCGGGAGCGGACTCCTCCTCGGGAGCCTCCTCCTCGGCCTCCGGCTCCTCGACCTTCGCCATACGCAGCGTCATCGTCGGCTCGGGCCCGACCGGAACGGACTCCTCGTCCTCGGTCTCCGGCTCCGCCGCCTTCTCCATGCGCAGCGTCATGGTGAGCTCGGACCCGACCGGAGCCGACTCCTCCTCGGGAACCTCCGGCTCCTCGACCTTCGCCATACGCAACGTCATCGTCGGCTCGGGCCCGACCGGAACGGACTCCTCGCCCTCGGAAGCGTCATCAGCTTCGGCCTCAACCTCGCCCTCGGGCTCGTCCTCGGAAGCGACTTCGGCCTCGGCCTCGTCCTCGTCCTCAACCACGTCCTCGGGCTCGTCCTCGGAAGCGGTCTCCTCTTCCTTCTCCTCCCCCGCCTCCGCCTCCTTCGGCTCAGCAGCAGTCACCCGCCCGAGTCGTACGGCCGGAGCCTCGACGGTGAGCGCGGCGCCGGCTTCGGGCAGGTCGAGGTCGGTGCCGGGCTCGGACTTGCTCGCGGCGTCGGTCTCGCGGGCGCGGAGGTGCACAGTGGAGCCGCCCTCGCGAGGAGCTCGCTCCTCGGCCTCGGCCGGCCGCGTCCTGTCGTCGCGCGGCTCGCTCTGCGGGGACTCGCCCACGTAACCCACTCCTCCTCGTCCGCCCCGGCGGTTGCCGGTCCGATCACACAAGCTGGTTTTTTTCGGGCGGGTTCTCGACCCGCCCGGGTACCTGTACAGTCTCCGGCACCGTGGCCGCGATGGCCTGCCGCACCCCGCCCCACCGGCGGTTTTTCCTGCCGGTGAAGCCCTCTGCCGGATCAGACGCGGGGGTGTCGAACGGTGGTTCCAGCCTGCCCGAGCAAGGTCACGATTCGGAGGCGTACTCGACAAGGCTGTGTGAGAGGCGTCACCCTGTCATTCATCCACGCGGGGAGGCTTGGATGGGCAGGAGCCGCAGAACTATTCCCGAGGAGCTGTTGCTGCTCGCACTGGACCCGGCCACGGGTACCACCGCGCAGCCGCAGACCCTCGACCTCGGACTTGCCGGGGCGCAGCTTGTCGAGCTGTCCCTGGCCGGAAGGATAGTCCCGGACGGGGACCGGATCGCCGTGGTGGTGCCACGGCCGACCGGTGACCCGACGTTGGACCATGCGTTGGAACTGTTGCGCAGGCGTGGCAGTCCGGTGCGCGCCGCGCACTGGATCGGCGGGCCGCGCCTGGGCCTGAGGCAGACGTACCTGGCGCACCTGGAGCGGTGCGGCATGGTGACGGCGGTGCCGGGTCAGGTGTGCGGTGTGCTGCCGACGACCCGTTACCAGGCGTCGGACGACTGCACCAACGCGGCGATCAAGCAGCGGCTGGACACCGCGATCCGCACCGGCGTTCCGCCGGACCCGCGGACGGCGGCACTGGCGGCGCTGGCGCACGCGGTGGGTCTGGGCAAGCACCTGTACCCGGGCAACGAGGGGCGGTCCTCACGCTCCCGGCTGCGGGATCTGATCAGGTACGACCCGCTGGGCGGAATGGTGGCCCATGCGGTGATGGACGTGCAGAACGGTCTGCCGGCCCAGCAGGGCAGGTCGGCGCCCGCGGGTTCGCGGGGTCCGGCCGGTCGGCCCGCCGCCGCGGGGCGGGGTGTGGCCAGCCGGGTGGGCGCGCGATGAGCGGCGTACGCCGTTAGCGTTCGATGCGGTTCGAGGGCGGTGGGGGCCGGGGGGGGGCCCCCCCCCCCCCCCCGGCGGGGGGGGGGCCCCCGGGGGGGGTTTACCCGCGCCCGGCCCCGGGGGGTTGGGGGCACGCTAAGCCCCGACGGCGC
>NZ_JBIALR010000011.1:60376-253068 GCF_042873675.1 Kitasatospora sp. NPDC004614 | reverse complement strand
GGCCTCGGCCAGCACCGCGAGGGCGGCCAGCAGGGCCAGCCCGACGGCCTGTTGAAGGATCGGTGCGGCGGTGAGCCGCAGCCCGGTGGGGGTGTTGGCGCCGACGAGTGGGGCGAGGTCGACGGCGGGGCCGAGCAGCAGGACGCCGCACACCGCCGTGAGTGCCCCGCCGAGGGCGGCGACCAGGGACTGCGGCAGTGCTTCGGTGAGGATCAGCGCCAGCCCCTGCCGGGGCCGCAGGCCCATGGTGCGCAGCCGGGCCAGGGTCGCGGCCCGTTCGGGTCCGGCGCGGAACAGCGTGAGCAGGACGGAGAGCACCGCGAACAGGGCGGTGGCAGCGACTGCGACCCAGAACATCCGCTCGGCCGAGGCCTGCAGCGGGTCGTCGCCGAGTGCGGCGGCCTCGCCGGTCACGGTCCGCACCACATGGCCCGGTCTGATGTCGGTGGCGGGCGGCCCGAGGTACTGCAGGGCCAGCGTGCGCAGTTGGGCGTCGTCGAGGTGACCGGTGGCCATCCACTTCTTCGCGGCGCCGAATCGCGGCAGCAGGTCGGTGGCCGGGCCGAGCGGCAGCAGCACGGTGGTGCCGGCCGTCCCGTTCAGGGCGGGGGTGCCGTCAGCGACGGCGACGGGGTGGACCGGGACCGCCTCGCCGCCTCCCAGCCGGAGGTTGAAGGTGCCGTTCGGCAGGTCGCTGCTGAACAGGGCGGGCATCGAGTTGTCCGGTTGGGCGGTGAAGACCGCCGGGTCGAACCGGCCCCGCCCGGCGGCCTCGGCGAGCTTCGCGTACTTGACCGGGTCGGCCAGCAGCACGTTGACCCGGGCCGAATAGCCGTTGCCGAACGACAGGGTCACGTCGTCCACGGTCCAGACCGGCAGCGAGACGTCCACGCCGGGCAGCCGGTCGGCGGCGGAGAGGAAGGCGTCCGGCAGCGCGCTGCCCAACGGGGCGTCGACCTGGGCGTCGCCGCCGATGTTGTACCGGGCGGCCGTGGTGCGTTTGGCGGCCACCGAGCTCAGCACGGTGGCGCCGATCGCGCCGCAGGTCACCGCCAGCACCAGGGCGAGCAGCGGCAGCACCGAGGGACGCGAGCGCGGGCCGCCGCTGCCGCGGGCGGCGCGGGCCAGGCCGAGGAAGCCGATGGCGCCGGGCCACCGCCCGGACCAGCGGGCCAGCAGCCCGATCACGACGGGCTGGATCCGGGCCAGCAGCAGCGCGCCGGTCAGCGCCAGCAGCAGCGGCGCGGCCACCAGCAGCAGGTCCACCCCTCCGTCGGCCGGGGCCACCCCGCGCCGGACGACCTGGGTGACGGCGGCCGCGGTGGTGGCCAGCACGGCGAGTTCGGCCATCAGGCGGCGGCGTCCGGAGAAGCCGCTGCCGGCCTTGTCGCGGAGCAGCAGCGCCGCCCGGACCGGGAAGGCCAGCAGGGCGAGCAGGGTCACCGAGCCGGCCGCGACGGCGGCGGGCAGCCAGCGCGGCCCGGGCAGCAGGGTGAAGGCGAGCAGCGCGCCGAGCGCGGCGGCCGGCAGCACGGTCAACGCGCTTTCGCCGAGCAGTCGTTGGAAGATCCCGCGGACTCCGGCACCGCGGGCCAGCAGCAGTCGCAGCTCGGCCGTGCGCCGTTCGGTGCTCAGTGCCGCGGCGAGGCAGAGCACCACGGCGGCGACCCCGGCGGCACCGGCGGGGCCGACCTCGGCGAGCGAGTCGATGGCGCGCTGCCGCTTCAGGGCGCGGTCGATCATGGTGCGCAGCTGGGAGGTGATCCGGACGTTCTCCCGCGCGAGGGCGTTGGTCATCTTGATGGAGACCGGCCCTGCGGTGACCGCGGCGAGGTCGTAGGAGGTCTGCTGGAGCCGGTCGGCCCGCAGCGCGTCCCCCCGCACCGGCAGCCGCCAGTAGTCCTCGGCCCCGTGGCCCCAGGTGGCCACCAGCGGCGCGGCCTCGGGGCCGGTCAGCGCGACGGCGTACCAGTACGGGAACGGGGGTTCCCCCGGGCCGCTGCCGGGGGTGAGGTTCAGGCACGCCTTGAGCGCGCAGCCGATCTCGGCCCAGAACGGGTCCGACGGGTCGTCGACGGTGTACAGGCCGACCACCCGGACCTGCTGGGGCGGTGGCGGGCCGGTGCGGTCCATCACCGACTTGCCGCCGTCGTACACCGAGCCGAGCCGGAGTCCGAGGGTCTTGGCGGTGGCCTCCGACACGGCGATGGGGATCGGCTCGCTCTCCGTGGCGGCGCCCGGCCACTGACCGGAGGTCAGCTTCAGGTGCTCGCGTGCCCCGTGCTGGTACTGCACGGCGATCTCGGGCGGGACGCTGTCGGGGCGGGTCAGCGGGGGCTCGCCCGGCGCGTCGGCCAGCGAACGCGGCTGGGTGCCCCGGCGCCCGTAGACCGGGCCGCTCGGGTCGAGCGGGAGCACCGGGCCGACGGATTGGGCGAGTCGGCCCGCGGCGACGTCGAGCACTTGCGCCGGGTCGATCGCCCGGGAAACGGGGGCGGCGACCTGCACGCCGGTGGCGGCCGGACCGGCCGTGCGCAGGTAGCTGCGCAGCGCGCTGTCCGCGCCGCGGTCCTTGGCCAGGGGCAGCGCGGCGGACAGGAAGACCACGGTGAACGCCAGGGCGGCGGTGAGCAGGGCTGCCAGGGGCGCGGTGCGCAGCCGGGTGCGGACCCAGGGGGCCGGGGTGCTCATTTGTCCTCCACGAACCGGAGCCGGGCGCCCACGTCCCGGCGGCGACCGCCGACCAGGAAGGCGGACAGCAGGGGCAGGGCGGCGGTCCCGGCCGCCAAGGCCAGCGTCTGGCCGAGCGGCAGCCCGACCAGGACTTCGGGCATTGGGGGGCGGGCCGCGGGGGTGAGGACCACCAGCGGCACCACCAGGTGGGCCAGCGCGGCTCCGAGCAGCAGCCCGACGCCGGTGCCGATGCCGACCAGCACGACCTGTTCGGCGGTGGCGGTGCGCCGCAGCAGCCGTCGGGGCGTGCCGAGGGCGAGCAGTACGGCCGATTCTCCGGCCCGTTCGCTCGCCGAGGCGGCCGCGGCGGCGGCGAAGCCGATGGTGGCGAGGACGGCGGCGGCCACCGCCAGTGCGGCCAGCGCGCTCTGCGGGGCGGCGCTCAGCGGGTCGCCGGAATGGGCGGCGGCGTCCTCCTCGCGGAGGGTCAGCTGCTGGGCGGTCGGTCCGGCGCGCAGGGCGGCGGCGGCCTCGGCGGGGGTGCGGTCGCCGGGGCCGGCGGCGGGCAGCCACCACTCGGTGACGGGCGGGACCTGGGCGCCCCGCTCGGTCAGCCAGCGGTGGGTGCCGGCCAGGTCGAGCAGCAGGCCGGTGTCGCCGTACACGGGCAGCGCCTCGACCTGGTCGGTGATCCGCACCGGCATGCTGGTGCTGCCGAGCTGGACCTTGATCAGGTCGCCGACCTTGGCGCCGGAGTCCGTCAGGTACGTGCGGGTGGCCAGGGCCTTGACCTCCGGGCCGGTCCCGGTGTTGCCAGGGGGGAGCACCAGGGCGCGAATGGCGTCGTGCCGGACCGAGCTGCCGGATGCGTTCGAGGTGTAGGAGACGGTCGGCAGCCGGTTCCCGGCGGGGTCGTCGGTCACCCGGGCCGCGGAGCCGTCCGCGGCGCTCCAGGAGCCGGGGGGCGCCGGGACGGGCGTGGCCGGTCCGGCTGCGGTGTCGGAGACGGCCAGTTGTCGGATCGTCAGTTCGTTGGTGGTGAAGCCCGTGCTGGAGCCGTACGTCAGCTCGAAGCCGGTCAGGGTCAGCGGCGCGGCGATCGAGCCGAGCGGGGCGGCGGTCTGCGGGCCGAGGTCGACCGAGACGGTGGCCTCGCCCTGGTTCGGGAGCTGCGGCATCAGGATGCGGTAGGCCGCGCCGAAGCCGTCCCGCAGGTTCAGCCAGACGAAGGGCGCCGCCGGCTGCGGCATCCACTCGGGGAGCGGGAGGCCGACGCCGATCCGGACCGCCACGGTCAGGTCGATCCGGGCCGGCTTTCCGGGCAGCTTCATACCGGTCGGCTGCGGTTCGGCCAGCGGCGCGAACAGCTCGGTGGCGGGCCAGCCGCCGAACAGGTCGGGCCGGACGCGCAGTTCGGTGGCGGCGCGGGCGGTGTCGGTGAGCAGCACCCGGCCCCGCTTGTCGCCCGGGAGCCACTGGTCGAACTCGGCGACCGGCAGCAGCCGGTCGCCGCCGGGCAGCGCCGAATACCGGCCGCCCTGGCCGAGCGCGGGCAGCCCGGAGGCCTGGATCCGCAGGCCGCCCGCCGAGGCGAAGTCGGCCTGGTCGCGCTGCGAGTCGCGCCAGGCGGCGTGCTGACCGAGCGCCAGCACACCGGTGGCGACGGCCAGCACCAGCAGCAGCACCGGGCCGTTCGCCCGGCCGGGGCGGCGGGCCAGCTGCCAGCCGGCGAGCGCCGGGCCGAGCGCGCGGCCGCGGGCGGCCAGGCGGGCCCCGAGCCGGGCCGCGAACGGCAGCACCCGCAGCACCAGCAGCGTTCCCGCGCACAGTGCCAGGGTGGGTGCCGCGACCAGCACCGGGTCGATGCCCAGCTGCCCGGCGGCGTCCGCCGAGAGGCCGCCGGTGCGGGCGGCCAGCTGCTGGTAGGTGATCACGGCCAGCGCGAGCAGGGTCAGGTCGGCGCCGGAGCGGGCCACGGTGCTGACCACGGCCTGCCGGCGCGACACCACCCGGTCGGCGTCGCGCCGCAGCACGGCGGGCAGGGCGGTGAGCGCGACACAGGCCAGCGCGCAGGCCGCGGCCACCGGCCACCGGACGGTGGTGTCGGTGTGCTCCAGCGGCATCCCGGCCAGCGGGCCCCACGCGGTCAGCAGCCACAGCACCGGTCCGGTCAGCAGCGGGGCGAGTACCGCGGCGGGCAGGGCGAGCAGCAGCGCCTCGACGGCCGTCCAGGCGGCGAGTTGCCGCCGGGTCGCGCCGCGTGAGGTGAGCAGGGCGTTCTCCGGGCGCTGCCGTTCCGCCACCAGGTGCACCACCAGCAGCAGCGCGGCCGCGGCCAGCACCGCCAGTTGCAGCGCCCCGATCAGCAGGCTGGAACGGGCGACCAGCGTCGCCGAGTGCAACTCGCCGAGCAGGGCCGGCAGTTCGGTCTGCGGTTGGAGCCCGGCGCTGTAGTGCCTGACCAGGTCGGGCAGCTTGTCGGCGCGGGCCCGGACCTGGTCGACGCGCTCCGGGTCGGCGGCGGAGAAGTCGGCGGTCAGCAGCAGGCTTCGTCTGCCCTGCGGCAGCAGGCCGGAGGTGAAGAGGCCGTCGTCCACCGCCATCGGCCCGTACGTGGTGAAGCCCTTGACCTGGATCTCGCGGCCGCCGAGCGGGTCGAGCCGCCAGTACGGTGCCTCCCGGTCGGCGACCTGGTAGGCGCCGGTGACCTCGACGGTGAGCGGGCGGCCGCCGTACCGGTCGGACAGCGTGACCTTGGCGGGCAGCGCGCCGTCGGTCAGGCCCAGCCGGCTCAGGGCGCTCTCCGGCACGGCGGCCTGGACCGTCCCCGCGGTGTCGGGGCCCGCGGGGGCGCCCTTGGCGGTCGGCCACTGGCCGGCCGCCAGCTTCAGCCGGCCGCGGTCCAGCGAGGCCAGCACCGTCAGGTCCGGGTCCTGGGCGTTCGACAGTCCGGGCAGCCCGTACGCGCGGCTGAGCGCGAGCGACTGCGTGGCGACCGGCAGCCCGTTGAACAGCTGGGTGCCGAGCGCGGCGGCCTTCGCGTCGTCCGCCACCCGGGCGTCCACCGCGTCGTCGGCACTCAGCACCACACCGACCCGGTTGCCGCCGTCGAGATTCCGGCGCAGGCCGGCCTCGGCGGCGGTGCGGTTGAAGGCCACCAGGGCGGTCAGCACGGTGGTGGTGATCAGCACCGTGAACAGCACGGCGGCAGCCAGCGGCAGCCGCCCGCGCAGTCGGCGCAGCACAAAGCCAAACATTGTTCCCCGTACCCCCGTTCCGGTCAGCGTGTACCGGATGGCGGACGACTCTGTCAGATGGGATCGGGCAGTGGAAGGGGCTTGCGCGAACCGTTGTCAGAGTGAGCAGAATCGAGGACATCCGCGCCCAACTGCCAATGAGGCGAGGTGAGATGACGGAACCGCCAGCTCCGGAAAGCCGCCCTCCGAGACCGGACCGGCCGTGCTGGAGCTGCCGCGCGCGGCGGGTGCGGCCGCCTGATCCCGCTCCGGTGCCGACGTCCAACGGGCAGGCGCCCCGGACGCCGTCGCGGGCGGCCTCTGCGCACCGGTGCGCGGTCACATTCGGCGGATCATCGGACTGCACCGGCACGGGCGGTTACGCTCCCGCCATGCCGATCACGTACAAGTCCGACGAGCGCACCGACGCCGACCTCGCCCGCCGGGCCGCCGAGGCCGGCGCCGAGGCGGTTCGCGCCCAGTCCTGGGCCACCGCCGAACGGCACCACAAGGGCGGCGGCGACTTCGCCACCGCCGCCGACCTGGCCGCCGAGGGCGCCATCCTCGACCTGCTGCGCGCCGCCCGCCCCGGCGACGCGTTCACCGGCGAGGAGAGCGGCCGCACCGGCGCGGCGGACGCCGACCGGCGCTGGCTGATCGACCCGCTCTGCGGCACGCTCAACTACGCCGTCGGCACCCACCTGGTGGCCGTCAACGTCGCCCTGCGCGCCGACGGCCGGACGGTTGCCGCCGCCACCGCCGACCCCTACACCGGCGAGACCTACTGGACCGACGGCGAGCGGGCCTACGTCCGCCACGACGGCCAGGACACCCCGCTCGTCCCGTCCGCCGAGTCCCACCTGGTCGACCTCAACCTCGACCCGCCGTACCCGAACGCCGCCGAGTTCCGCGCCGCGCACCTGCTCACCGACCCCGACTTCGAAGCCGCGTTCCGCCCCCGGGTGGTCTCCAGCACGCTGGCCGTCGCCTGGGTCGCCGCCGGCCGGCGCGCCGCGTACATCACCGACGGACACCTCGCCGACAGCGTGCACTTCGCCGCCGGCCTCGCGCTGTGCGAAGCGGCCGGCTGCACCGTCACCGACCTGCGCGGCAAGCCCCTGCACAGCGGCGACGGCGGCCTGCTGGTCGCCGCCGACCCGGACACCCACGCCCGCCTGCTCGACCTGATCGACCGCCAGTACCGCCAGTACCGCCAGTACCGCCAGGACCACCAGCACCGCCGCGCGACCCCGTAAGCCCGCCACGCGCCCTGCCCGCGCCCCTCCCCGCCCCGGCAGTCTTGGCCGGCGACACACACGCGTACCACCAGCACCGATGCACCGCACCGCGCCGTCACTCCCGCCCGCCGAGCCCGCCCCGGAGGCCCGCATGGTGTTCCACAGCGACTACCCGACCGTCGCCCCGCTCGACCGGCCCATCCACGACGCCGTCCTCGGCGACTGCGCCACCGGCGAGCACGCCGAACTGCCCGCCCTGGTCGACGCGCTGACCGGACGGACCGTCAGCTACCGCGAGTTGGACGCGGGCAGCCGCCGGATCGCCGCCGGGCTCGCCGCCGCGGGCGTCGGCAAGGGCGAGGTGGTGGCGCTGTTCAGCCCGAACACCGTGGCTTACCCGCTGGCGTTCTACGGCACCACCCGCACCGGCGCCACCGTCACCCCCGTCAGCTCGCTCGCCACCGCTGCCGAACTCGCCGACCAGCTGCGCGACTCCGGGGCCCGCTGGATCATCACCATCGCCGCGTTCCTGCCGGTCGCCCAGGAGGCCGCCGCCACCCACCCCGTCGCCGAGATCTTCGTCTGCGACGGGGCGGACGGCCACCGCTCGCTCGCCGACCTCGCCGCCGCCGACGCCCCCGAACCAGCACCCGAACTCGACCCGGCCACCGACCTCGCCGTGCTCCCGTACTCCAGCGGCACCACCGGCCTGCCCAAGGGCGTGATGCTCACCCACCGCTCGGTCTCCACCAACCTCGCCCAGACCGACGCGCTGCTGCGCACCGCCCCCGGCGAACGCATCCTCGCCGTCCTGCCGTTCTTCCACATCTACGGCCTCACCGCGCTGCTCAACCGGCCCCTGCGGGCCCGCTCCACCATCGTCGTGCTGCCCCGCTTCGACCTGGAGCAGTTCCTGACCGCCATCCAGGACCACCGCATCGAAGGGGTGTACGTGGCCCCGCCGATCGCCCTCGCACTGGCCAAGCACCCGCTGGTGGACCGCTTCGACCTGTCCTCCGTCCGCTACGTGCTCAGCGCCGCCGCCCCGCTGGACGCCGAACTCGCCGCCGCCTGCGCCCGCCGCCTCGGCCTGCCGCACCTGCTCCAGGGCTACGGCATGACCGAACTCTCCCCGGTCACCCACGTCGTCCCGCCGCACGACCCCAACCCGCCGGCCGGCACCGTCGGCCGCCTCGTCCCCGGCACCGAACTGCGGGTGCTGTCCTGCGACGAGCCGCGCCGCGACCTCGGCCCCGGCGAGGACGGCGAACTGCTGTTCCGCGGCCCGCAGGTGATGAAGGGCTACTTCGGCCGGGACTCCGACACCGCCGCCACCGTCGACGCCGACGGCTGGCTGCACACCGGCGACGTCGGCCACGTCGACAGCGGCGGCTACCTGTACGTGGTCGACCGCGTGAAGGAGCTCATCAAGTACAAGGGCTACCAGGTCGCCCCCGCCGAACTGGAGGCCCTGCTGCTCACCCACCCCGCGATCGCCGACGCCGCGGTGATCGGCGTCACCGACGCCGAGGGCACCGAATGCCCCAAGGCGTACGTGGTGCCCGCGTTCGGCTGCGAACTCGCCGAGCAGGAGGTCATCGAGTACGTGGCCCGCCGGGTCGCCCCGTACAAGAAGGTGCGTGAGGTGGAGTTCCTGGACGCCGTCCCGAAGTCCGCCAGCGGCAAGATCCTCCGCCGCGAACTGCGGGACCGTGCCGCAGGCAAGTGACGATCTGCCAGGATCGGGATGCGCACACCCGCCCAGCCGAGCAGGAGCCGCCGATGACGACCAGCACCCCCGCCGCGCGCGCCCCCCAGCAGGACCGCAGCCGCGCCACCCGCCGCCGGCTGCTGGAGGCGGCGGTGGAGTGCCTGGCCGAGGTCGGCTGGAACGGCTCCACCGTCGCGGCGGTCGCCGAGCGGGCCGGCGTCACCCGCGGCGCCGCCCAGCACCACTTCCGCACCCGCGAGGACCTGTTCACCGCCGCCGTCGAACACGTCGCCGCCGAGCGGCTGGCCGCCGTCCTGTCGCACGTCCAGGAGCTGCCGCCGCCCGGGCCGGCGCGCACCGAGGCGGTGGTGGAGATGATCGTCCGGCTCTACACCGGCCCGCTGTTCCGGGCCGCCCTGCACCTATGGGTGGCCGCCGCCACCGAACAGCCGCTGCGCGAACGGATCCTCAGCCTGGAGAACCACGTCGGCCGCGAGGCGCACCGGGCCGCCGTCGAATGCCTGGGCGCCGACGAGAGCGCCACCGGCGTCCGGGAGACCGTCCAGGCGACGCTGGACCTCGCCCGCGGCCTCGGCCTGGCGAACCTGCTCACCGACGACGGCCCGCGCCGGGCCGGCATCGTCCGCCAGTGGTCCCGCCTGCTGGACGCCGCACTCGCCGGCTGAGCGCCCCGTCATGCCCCTGACCGGCGGCGACCACCGGCAGATCACCGTCTTCCCCTTGCCTCGAAAGGCCAGGATCGAGGAGACTCTCACCTTCGGTCACGTCGCCCGCACGATCACCAGTCGCAGGCGTGCGGCAGGCCATGCAGTCTGGTGGAAGCCGGAACTACCGGCAGAACCGGGGAAGGTACCGGGCAGGTGGCCAACTGAGCACGCACGGATTCGAACAGACGCCTGGCCGGGACGCGGCGGGCGACGCTTCCGCGCGCCTGGCCGGGCACCGCCTGGTCCCACTGGCCACCGCGCTGGTCCAGGACGACGGCCGCATCCTGCACTGGAGCGAGGAGGCCGAGGCCCTCACCGGCTGGTCCGCCCACGAGGCCCTCGGCGCGCACCCCGCCCGGCTGCTGCTCGCCGACGACGGGATCGACACCGGCGAGAAGGTGTTCCGCAAACTGCTGGCCGGCCACGGCTGGACCGGCACCCACTCGGTCCGCCGCCGGGACGGCTCCACCGTCGAGCTGGAGTTCCACACCTACCCGATCGCCGGCCCCGACGGCCGCACCCTGCTGCTGGCCACCGCCTCCGACGTGCACGCCCTGCACGAGGTGGAGTCCGACCTGGCGGTCTTCGACGGTTTCTTCAACCAGTCGCCGATCGGCCTCGCCGTCTACGACACCGACCTGCGCTTCGTCCGCCTCAACGAGGCACTCGCCCGGATCAACGGCCTCACCATCGAGCAGCACCTCGGCCGGCGGATCACCACCGTACTGCCCGGCATCAACGCCGCCGAGGTCGAAGCCGTGATGCGGCAGGTGCTGGCCACCGGAAAGCCCGTCATAGACGCCCGCTCGCACGGCCGCGTCCCCGCCGACCCGCGCCACGACCGGGCCTGGTCGGCGTCCTACTTCCGGCTGGAGGACTCCACCGGCCGGGTGCTCGGCGTGTCCTCCTCGATCATCGACGTCACCGAGCGCTTCCGGGCCGAGGCCCGCGCCGCCCGCGCCCAGGAACGCCTCGCGCTGATCGCCTCCGCCAGCGCCCGCATCGGCACCACCCTCGACCTGAAGCGCACCGCCGAAGAACTGGTCGAGGCGGTCATCCCGCGATTCGCCGACTTCGCCACCGTCGACCTGCTCGAACCGGTGGTGCGCGGCGAGGAACCCGCCCCGATCCAGCCCGGCAAGGCCGTCCAGGTCCGCGCGCTGGCCGTCGGCGAGGCCTACGGCACCAGCCTGACGGGCGCCGCCGACCAGGTCGGCGGCACCACCGAGTACGGCGCCGAGCGCACCTACACCCAGTGCATGCGCAGCGGCCGCCCGCTGTTCAAACCGCACGTCGACGAAGAGGTGCTGCGCGGCATCGTGCCCAGCGAGGACCGGGTCGCCCCCGGCATGGCCGCCGGCATCCACTCCTACCTGCTGGTGCCGCTGATCGCCCGCGGCATGGTGCTCGGCGGCGCCGAGTTCATCCGCACCCGCAACCCCGAACCGTTCAGCGCCGCCGACGTCTCGCTCGCCGAGGAACTCGTCGCCCGTACCGCCCTCGCCATCGACAACGCCCGCCTCTACCGGCGCGAACGCGAAACCGCCCTCACCCTGCAACGCAGCCTGCTGCCGCAGGAGATCCACCGCACCCTCGGCCTGGAGATCGCCCACCGCTACCTGCCCTCCAGCGTGGTCAGCGAGGTCGGCGGCGACTGGTTCGACGTGGTCCCGCTGTCCTGCGGACGGGTCGCCCTGGTGGTCGGCGACGTGATGGGCCACGGCATCCGGGCCGCCGCCACCATGGGCCAGCTGCGCACCGTCGCCCGCACCCTGGCCACCCTCGACCTGTCGCCCGAACAGGTCCTCGGCCGGCTCGACGAGACCGCCTCCGCGATCGGCGACGGCCAGTTCGCCACCTGCGTGTGCGCCGTCTACGACCCCGTCGACCGCAGCGTGGTGATCGCCTCCGCCGGCCACCTCCCGCCGGTACGGGTCGACCCCGACGGCAGCGCCCACGTGATGCACCTGCCGCCCGGCGTCCCGCTCGGCATCGGCGGCGGCGCGTTCGAATCCACCGAGTTCACCCTGCCGCCCGGATCGACCTTCGCGCTCTACACCGACGGCCTGGTCGAACGCCGCGGCCGCGACATCGACGAGGGCATCGACCTGCTCGCCCGCACCCTCGCCGCCCCCGGCCGCACCCTGGAGGAGAGCTGCGACGCGGCCCTCGCCGCGCTGGTCACCGACGGCACCGAGGACGACATCGCGATGATCATGGCCCGGGCGCTGCCCGTGCCCGCCGACAAGATCGCCACCCTGATCCTCCCCACCGAGGGCCCGCTGCCCGCCCGCGCCCGCCGATTCACCCGCGCCACCCTGGACAGCTGGGGCCTGTCCACCCTCACCGACTACGCCGAACTCGTGGTCAGCGAACTCGTCACCAACGCCCTGCTGCACGCCGCCGCCCCCCGCCGGCTGCGCCTGTTCCGCGACCGCACCCTCACCCTGGAGGTCTCCGACGCCGGCGGCCAGCCGCCCCGGCTGCGCAGCTCCGCCGAGGAGGACGAGGGCGGCCGCGGCATCCACCTGGTCAGCGAACTCGCCCACCGCTGGGGCACCCGCCCCACCAAGAACGGCAAGGTGGTCTGGGCGGAGATCGAACTGCCCTACCGCCCCGGCTGACATCCGCCGCGCAGACACGCCGGGACAACACCCGCCTGGCGGCCACGACTCGCCCGCACGGCGGGGCTGACGGACAGTCGGAGAAATCCCTCCGTCCGGAAGGCCCCGCCGTGCAGCTCCGCCTCCCCACCGCCCTCACCGCCCTGGCCCTGGCCCTGGTGCCCGTCGCCCTCGCGCCCGCCGCCCTCGCCGACCAGGACCCCGACGCCGACGCCGCGACCGTCATCGGGATCACCGGGGTCAGCATCGACCCGAAGATCCCCAGCCGGGTCCGCGTCGAACTCACCTACACCTGCGCCCCCTCCGACGGCCCGCGCTCCCTCAACACCTCCGTCGAACAGACCGACCCCGAGGACCCCGCCAGCATCGCCTTCGGCTCCACCCGCACCTCACCCACCCAGGTGCTGTGCGACGGCACCGAACACATCCAGACCGTGGTCGTGCAGTCCAAGACCAGCAACTGGCTGACCGGCGTCGACGCCGTCGTCATCACCACCCTCACCGACCTCGGCGCCGAGCCGGCCGCCTTCGCCGACGCCCAGCAGCTGCTCCTCGACCTGCCGTCCGACGCCTGACCTGCCGCCCGACGCCCGACCCGGCGTCCGCCGACCGGTCGTCCACCCCGGCGCGCCGCCCGCCCGCCACCGTCCGCGCCGCCCAGACTGGACGCCGCCCGGACCGGGCGCCGGACGGAAGGACACACGTATGGCCCAGCCCACGACAGTCGGCGGCGCGACCACCGGAGTACGCCGCTGGCGGGCCCTCGCGGTGTGCCTGACCGCCGGATTCATGACCCTGCTCGACGTGTCGATCGTCAACGTCGCGCTGCCGTCCGTACGCACCGGCCTGCACATGTCGGAAGCCGGACTCCAGTGGGTGCTCTCCGGCTACTCGCTGGCGTTCGGCCTGGTCCTGGTCCCCGCAGGCCGGCTCGGCGACGCGATCGGCCGCCGCCCGGTCTTCCTCACCGGACTCGCGGCGTTCACCGCCACCAGCGCACTGGCCGGCGCCGCCCAGAACGAGGACTGGCTGGTCATCGCCCGCCTGCTGCAAGGCATGTCCGGCGGCCTGCTGGTACCGCAGGTCTCCGGCTTCATCCAGCAGCTGTTCCGCGGCGGCGAACGCGCCCGCGCGTTCGGCCTGCTCGGCACCACCATCGGCTTCTCCACCGCCGTCGGCCCGATGCTCGGCGGCCTGCTGATCGCCGCCTTCGGCACCGAGGAGGGCTGGCGCTGGGTGTTCTACGTCAACCTCCCGATCGGCCTGGCCCTCCTCCCGTTCGCCGGCCGCCTGCTGCCCGCCCCCACCCCCGACACCTGCGCCCGCCGCGACTTCGACCCCGTCGGCGTGCTGCTGCTCGGCACCGGCACCGTCCTGCTGCTGCTCCCGCTGGTCCAGGCCCAGTGGCACGACCCCCGCAAGTGGCTGCTGCTGGCCGCCTCGGTGCTGGTGCTCGCCGCGTTCGCCGGATGGGAACACCGGTACGCCCGCAGCCGCGAACCACTGGTCCACCCCGCGCTGTTCCGCACCCGCTCGTTCACCTCCGGCTCGCTGGTGTCACTGCTGTACTTCGCCGGATTCACCGCCGTGTTCTTCGTCTTCACGCTCTACCTGCAGGCCGGCCGCGGCTACAGCGCGCTCTACGCGGGCCTCGCCATCACCCCGTTCGCCCTGGCCTCCGCGGTCGCCTCCACCATCGGCGGCCGGATCGTGGTCCGCTACGGCCGACGGCTGATCGCCGTCGGCCTGGCCACCGTCGCCGTCGGCCTGGCGTTCGCCGCACTCGCCGTCCACCTCTTCAACGGCCCGTTCGTCGGCTGGGCCACCGCCCTGCCACTGCTGGTGGCCGGCCTCGGCAGCGGACTGGTGGTCTCCCCGAACCAGGCCCTCACCCTCAACGAGGTACCCGTCGCCCGGGCCGGCAGCGCCGGCGGCGTCCTGCAGACCGCCCAGCGGATCGGCTCCGCGGCCGGCATCGCCACCGTCGGCGCGACGTTTTTCGGGCACCTGCACACGCCGGCCGACTATCCGGGGGCGTTCCAGCTCAGCCTCGCCGTGGTGATCGCGTTCGTGCTGCTGGCGCTCATTGCTGCGCTGCGCCCATAAAGGGGGTGCGAATAAAGGGGGTGCGAAACCAGGGAGAGCACAACCAGGGGCGCGGGGAACTGCGCGAAGCGGAAGGCACCCGTCAGCAAGATCGCAATGCAGGACAATGACTTGCACTTGATCGCGACCTTGCGGACGGGCTTTGCGCTTGTCGCGCGCCAATTTCGCTTACCGTCGCGGACCCGCCGCAGCGTACAGCGTGGTGCCAACCACCAGCAGCGCCGACGCCGTCACGGTGGCCGCCGTGGTCCCGGCCGGCTGGATCAGCCACATGCCCACCCGGCCCGGGACGCCGCCCAGTGGCGGAACCAGCATCGTGAACGCCAGCCAGCCGGTCGGCAGCGCCCACGCGTACGTGGTGCCCCAGCAGGCCGCGCCGAGTGCGGCCAGGCCCGCCAGGCCCGCACTGTCGCGGACCACCACCGAGACGGAGGCCAGCTCCGGTCCGACGGCCTGCACGGCCAGCACGGCCGCGCCGGCGGCGGCGCCGATCAGCAGGACATGCGCGGCCCGGCGCGGCGCCCAGCGGATCGCGGCGGTGCGGTCGAGCACCGCGTCCTGCCCGCCGAGGCCGACGACGGCGGCCAGCACGTTGGCGGTCAGCACGAGCGCGGTGGTGCCCCGGTCCTCCGCGCCCGCCGGGGCGGCGTCCACCAGCGCCCACACGCTCAGCGCCACGGCCGCGACGACGGCCGCCGAGAGCGGCACCTGACGTGAACGGGCGTACAGCACCAGCCAGTTCATCGGGCCTCCGATCCGGCCAGGACGTTCAGGCGGCGGTCCGTCGAGCAGGACAGCGCGTCGTCGTGCAGCGCGGCGATCCGGGCGCGCTGTTCGGCCGGGGGAGCGGCGGCGAACGCCGTCCAGGCGGCCCGGGCGTTCTCCCAGGCCTGCTGGTCGTACGAGCTGTCGCCCGGGGTCTCCACCGGCACCAGCGCGCTCTCGCCGAGCGCCCAGCTCGCGGCGACGCTCTGCGCGGCGGCGTCGTCGACCAGTCCGCCCTCCCGGTCGGTGCGGGCGTAGCAGGTCGGGACGAGGCCCTGCGCGACCAGGGCGCGGGTGAGGTCCCGGCCGCTCGCGTGGCCGAACTCCCGCTCGTCGAAGTCGACCAGGATCGTCCCGGCGTCGATCCGTCGCGGGTCACCGAGGGCGCGCGGCTCGGCGTCCTCGCGGATCGCCCGCGGCGCCCCGTCGCCCAGGAGGTCGTGCAGGATTCGCAGCGCCTCGGCGCCGCGCTCCGACAGCTCCGGCAGCCGGTGCCGGTCGGCCGTCGTCACGCACACCGGACCGTCGCAGACGGGCCGGGCCGCCGCCGCGTCCACCACGTACGTGTGACGGGCGTCGCCGGGCAGCACCGCCAGCGCCAGCGCCGCGCCCACCAGCACCGGGGTGAGGGCCAGCAGCCGGTTCCGGCGGGTCGCGGCGACCAGCAGGGCGAGACCGGTCGCGGCCAGGCCCAGCAGCCACAGCGTCTGGCCGAGGTGGACGGAGCCGGACAGGGTGAGCAGCGCCTCACGCGGATCGACCGTCACCGGGGAGAACAGGGCGAGCCGGTTCGGCGCGACGGTGGCGCCGGGCACCGCGCCGTCGCCGGTGAACCGCAGCGTGCCCACCGTCACCAGCGAGAGCACCACCAGCGCGGGCGGGGTCAGCACCGACGGCACGGTCTTCGCCACGCCCATGCCGAACACCGCTCCCGCCGCCAGGGCGAGCGCCGCCACCAGCGAGATCGGCACCCAGCCCAGCGTCCGGTACCCGGAGTCGCCGAGCGCCACCTGCACCGCGCCCGCCGTCACCACCACGCCGTACCCGGCCACCAGGACCCCGGCCATCGCCCCGGCGGGCAGCGCGGCGCGCCGCCAGGCCGGCTTCGGCACCGTGCCGAACAGCTCCGCCGTCCCCGAGCGGGCGTCGCGCAGGCCGTACAGCGCGCCGACGCCCACCGTCAGCGGCCACCAGAAACCCAGCAGCCAGCGCGTCCACATCGCCATCGGCGTCCACTGCGCCGTCCAGCCGGCCGTGCCGTGCCACCAGATGCCGTCGATCAGGAACAGGACGGCCAGCGAGCCGCCGAGCACCAGCAGCCCGGCCCACGGGGCGGCCGAGCGACGCAGCTCGGTCCGCAGCACACGTACGTTCACCAGATACCCCCGGGCTGCTCGGTGCGGCGGAGCAGCGCCGAGTAGCCGCGCTCCAGCGGGCTGTCGCCCGGGTGTTCGGGCCCGCCGGCGGCGGCCAGGTCGTCCGGGGTGCCCTGGAAGACCAGGCGGCCGTCCGCGAACAGCACCACGTCGGAGCAGGCGGCGGCGACGTCCTCGACCAGATGGGTGGAGACCACCACGCAGGTGTCCCGGCCGAGTTCCTGCAGCAGCTCGCGGAACCGCAGCCGCTGCGCCGGGTCCAGCCCGGCGGTCGGCTCGTCCAGCAGCAGCAGGTCGGGATCATTGACGATGGCCTGCGCGATGCCGGCCCGCCGCACCATGCCGCCGGACAGCGTTTTCATCCGGTGGTCGGCGCGGTCCGCGAGGCCGACCCGCTCCACCGCCCGCTGGACGGCGCCCGGGATCTCGGCCTTCGGAACCTCCTTCAGCCAGGCCATGTACTCGACGAACTCCCGCACGGTGAATCGCCGGTAGTACCCGAAGTCCTGCGGCAGGTACCCGATCCGGCGGCGCAGCGCCCGAAGGTCGGCGTGGCCGGCGGCGGTGCCGAGCAGTTCCAGCTCGCCACCGGCCGGGCGCAGCACGGTGGCCAGCGCCCGGATCAGGGTGGTCTTACCGGCCCCGTTCGGGCCGAGCAGGCCGTGGGCGCCGGTGCCCAGGGCGAGGTCGAGGCCATTGACGGCCATTTTCTTGCGTCCGGCCCGGACGAGCAGGCCCTCGGCCCGGATCTCCCAGGCATGGGTTTTGGGCGCGACGGAGGCCGCGCTGACGGCGCGTGGCATGGAGGTGGTTCCTTCCGGAAGGGGGGTGGGTCAGGTGCGGGGGTGGAGCCGGCGGCCGGTGGCCCGGACGGCGCTCAGGTACGAGGTGCGGAGTACGCGCGGCGACGGGCGAGCACCGTGGCGGCGCCGAGGACGAGCAGCAGCGCCCAGCCGGGCAGCTGCTCGGGCCGTAGCACGAACGGCAGGCGGCCGGTGGCCCAGACGGGTGCCGCGACGGCCGCGGCCCAGACGGCGACCAGCGCGGCGGCGGCCCGGCCGACGCCGACGACGCTGCCGAGAGCGAGCGCGGTGCTGGTGAAGGCCAGCGAGGGCAGCAGCCACTGCGCGGCCGTCATCGCCCCGGTCAGCCCGCCTGCCGCCAGCAGTACCGGCAGCACCACGGCCAGTGCGGCGACGGTGCGCCGCAGCAGCAGCGGGAGGCCGGAACGCGGGGTGGCGGCGGTCAGTTCGTGCGCCGGGTCGAGGCCGGGCGCCCAGGCGGCGGCGGCCGCGCACAGCGGCAGCACGGGCGCCACCAGCAGCAGCGGCGACACCTGGCCGAACATGCCCGGCGGCCCCGCGGAGTCCAGCGTCAGTGCCAGCAGCGCCACCGCGACGGCGGTCAGCAGCCAGGGCGAAGCGGCCGGTGCGGCCCAGGCCGGCAGCCATCGGGTCCGGCGCCGCACGGGCACCGGGCGGGCCGCGTCCAGCTGCGGCCGCAGCGCGGCGTGCACGGAGCCGACGAGCGCCGCGACGCCGGGCGCCGCGTCGGGCACGGCCGCCGCCAGCAGCCCCCGGCAGGGCGCGCAGCCCTCCAGGTGCGCCTCCAGGGCCCAGACGGTGTCCGCGGGCAGCCCGTCGCCACCTCGCGCATACGCGTCGATCAGCCCCGCCGATGCGTGGTCCGCGCTCATGCCAGTTCCTTCCGCATCGCGATCCGGGCCCGGCGGGCACGGGTCTTGACCGTGCCTTCGGGCAGTCTGAGCAGGACGGCCGCCTCCCGGACGGAGAGCCCGTCGAGGACGGTGGCCTGCAGCACCGCGCGCAGCTCGGGGGCCAGGCGCCGCAGCGCGTCCCCCACGTCGCCGCCGACCGACGCGGCCAGCGCCTCGTCCTCGGCGGCCGGTGCGATGGCCGTCCCGGCCGCGGCGGCCGGCGGCTCGGCGTGGTGCGCGCGGCGGCGGAAGGCGTCGACCAGGCGGCGGGCCGCGATGGTCCACAACCAGCCGACGGCGCTCCCGCCCACCGCGCTGCCGGCGAAAGCGCCCGCCGCGCGCCACACCGCGAGATAGGTCTCCTGCATCACCTCGGCGACGATCTGCTCGTCCGCACAGCGACGGCGCAACCGCACCGCCAGCCAAGGCGCGGTGCGCCGGTACAGCTCGTCGAACGCCGCCCGGTCGCTCCTGGCGACCAGCCGGAGCAGACGTTCCTCGTCCAGCTCGTCCAGTGCTCTCCTGCGTGCTCTCACACCTGCCAGACGCGAGCACCCGCGGCCGGGTTCTCGATGTGGCGTGATCCGTGTCACACGTTGGCGGCAGGGCGTGGCAGGGGGCGGGACAACATCGACCGGCCCCGGACCGGCCTCCACGGCGGCCCGACGGCCACTCGGACCAACCGGCCGGCCCCGGCCCGCAACGGGCACACCCAGCCGGAAACGGGTCCCAGGTTTGGGCGGCAGCGGCCCGGGCCGGGAACACGGGCGCAAGTGAAGCCGGTCAGCCCCGGCGTCAGATCAGCTCGACCAAGAGACGGGCGCCGAGCTCGGCGAATCCGAGCCCGTGCGCGACCTTCCTCGCCGCCGCACTCCGTGTCTGCCACCGCGGGAGCATGCCCTGCGCCACCCGGTCGGCCACTCGAGACAGACGGCCGCAGCAACGACCTGGCCATCTACTCGGAGGTCACGCACCAGCACGTTCGACCGGCCATCGTCGGACATTTCGGTTCCGGTTCCCGCTCATCGCCCAAGGCGTCCGCCGCCCTCCCGGCCCGCACGGCACCTGTCATGAACTGTCGCCCATGACACAGGAAGTGACGATGCGACAGATGTGACTCAGCCCGGTCCTCGCACCGCGAACTTCCCCAAAACGAAGCCGGTCGCTCGTAAGGGAATGGGTAGACAACCTTCATGGAGATTCTGATCTGGGCCGGCATCATCTGGGCTGCCGTCAAGGTCATCAGCTGGCTCTCGAACCAGGACGACGCCAACAGGCGATCGCGGTACAACGGCGGCGGCGGAGACAGCGGCGGCGGCGGAGACAGCGGCGGCGGAGACGGCAGCGGCGGAGGTGGCTGCGGAGGCGGCGGCGGTTGTGGCGGGGGAGGTGGAGGTGGCTGCGGAGGGGGTTGCGGCGGCGGAGGCTAAGTGCCCAGCCGTACCGACGTCTCGTCGGGACCGGAGCGGTCGGCACGAACCTGCTGCCGAGGTAGTTCTTTGGCCATCCAGGACGGAGAAGCGGCGTGCTTTCAGGACGGTTCTCACGACGGCTCGACCGTGTGCAGTCGGCGGTCGACGCGCTTGAACTTCCCCCTGCCGTCTACAGGACCTGTCCCTTCCGGCCGCGGGAGCTGGTCGAGACCGGGCTGCGACAGTGGCTACGGTGCTGCGGAGCGGCCCTGCTGGACGAGCAGATCATCGGCATGCCCTCGTTCGCTGTGGACGAGGCGTGGCACGGGTTGATTCTGTGCACCGCGCGCTACGCGGCCTTCTGTCAGGCAGGCTACGGGCAGTTCCTGCATCACCATCCCCAGGGCGGTGAGCTCCCCGGGGATGCGAGACGCGCGGGATCGATGCGGGAACAGCTGCACCGGACGGCCGTGGCATGGTCGTTCGTTGCCCGGCCGGACGAGGAGTGCGTCCTCTGGGACCTCGACGTGCGAGTGGGCGTGCCCGAGCCGTGGAGCACGGGCAGGCCCGCTCCCGTTCCCGGCGATTCGGCGCCACGTTGAATCCCCGGCGTAGCTCACAGCAGGTGAACCGGCCTGCCGACTGGAGCGTGACCGTCGAGGTGCCGCTCGAGTCGGCGGTGACGGTACGACCGCTCGCGGGGCAGCGCAGCCGGCGGCACCGGCCGGACCCGTTCAATGTCGGCCAGTACCACCGAAGCGAGCTGCTCCTGGTCATCGCCGGCGGTTTCGCGGAGTCCGCCAGGAGATCCCCGCCGTCCGGGCGCCGCGGGGTGAGGGTGAAGGTCGGACAGGTGGTGTGCCACGGGCGAACACCTGCCCCACGTTCGTGTGTGTGACCGACGATGTTCGGGCAAGCCTCCCTGGAGACCGATCGCTTTGAGTCACCGGCGATGTCGGATGTGTGACACGCCAGGGCTGTCGGGCACGCTGGGAGCCAGTCAGTTCGCAGGCACACAGCCAGGAGTGAGACGTGTTCAGCAAAGTACGAACCGCCAGGATCACCGCCGCCGTTGTCGCCACCGCCCTCGCCGTGAGCCTGGGTGTCGTGGCAGCGCCGTCCGCCTCGGCGGCCGACAACTGCTGGCCCGGTGAGAGCAACCGGTGGTACTGCTACAACGTGCCCGGCTCTCCGGTCTACGGCACGGTCGGCAACAACCACCTCTACCCGGACCCCTCCACCGTCGTCGGCTACATGAACTCCAACCCCAGCTGGTTCTACTGCAAGGAGGACGGCCAGGCCTGGGTCGGCGGGCCGCACCCGAACCGCTGGCTGATGACCGTCGCCGACAACGGCCAACTCGGCTTCATGAAGGACACCGACATCACCAGCGAAACCGATCCCGTTCGGGACTGCTGACCACGAGGCGGCGCCGCACCAGTATCCCGGGCAGGCAAGCGGCGGGTACCTTGACCAGCCGTCGGCGCCTGCCCCGATGGACCCGGGCTGGGGCGGGGCGGAGAACTGCGCGAAGCGGAAGGCACCCGTCAGCAAGATCGCGATGCGGAACAGTGACCTGCACTCGATCGCGACCTTGCGGACGGGCTTTGCGCTTGTCGCGCAGTTCCGCCCCCTCGGCTTCGCCTGGGGGTACCCCCAGCGCCCCTGATTTCGCGCCCTGTCAGGCCAGGCCGGCCACCCCCCGCACGCCGACCAGCAGTGCCGCGGCCGGGTCGCCCACGGCTCCGGTCGCGCGCCAGCCG
Organism: Kitasatospora sp. NPDC004614; assembly: GCF_042873675.1. Taxonomy (NCBI): domain Bacteria; kingdom Bacillati; phylum Actinomycetota; class Actinomycetes; order Kitasatosporales; family Streptomycetaceae; genus Kitasatospora; species Kitasatospora sp. NPDC004614. Next base: position 231,719 of record NZ_JBIALR010000011.1, on the reverse strand, counting down.
ACGAACCCGTCCGGACGGACGAGCGCGGCGCCGCCCGGGTGCAGCCCGTACGCCTCGGGCCAGGTGGTGGGGGAGACCGGGCCGGTGGGGCGGGCGCCGGAGGGGAGGTCGGCGGGGGGCTCGGGACGCAGGTCGCCGCCCTCGCCGATCAGGAGGCAGCGCACCGGGACCCCGGTCTGCTCGGCCACCTTGCGGGCGGCCTCCGGCCATGCCGCGCCGCCCTCGGCGGGGGCCAGCAGGAGCGGTCCGCCGCCGAACAGGTCGAGGGTGGACAGGCGCTTGCCGGCGGCGTCGCGCAGCCATACGTGCGGGGCGCGGGTGCCGGGTTCGCCGGTGGCGGCGAATCGCTCGGGGACGACGCCCGCCGTGGCGTCCGCGCCGACCAGCGCGCCTTCCGGGTAGCGGTAGCCGAGCGCCACGGCCAGGACGTTGGTGCGCGGCCCGCCGGTGGGGGCGGCGTCGAATCCGGGGTGCTGGTGCTCGACGGAGCGGGCTGCGGCCCGGGCCGCGGTCTGTACGGCGACCGGGCGGCGTTCGCTCTCGTAGGAGTCGAGGAGTCGGGGCCCGCCCCAGCCGGCCAGTACGGCGGCGAGCTTCCAGGCCAGGTTGTGGGCGTCCTGGATGCCGGTGTTGGAGCCGAACGCGCCGGTCGGCGGCATCTCGTGGGCGGCGTCCCCGACCAGGAACACCCGTCCGGCGCCGTACCGGTCGGCGACCCGTTCGGCGGCGTGCCACGGGGCCCGGCCGGTGATTTCCACCTCGAGGTCGGGGACCCCGGCGGCGGCCCGGATGTGCGCGATGCAGCGGGCGTCGGTGAAGTCCTCGACGGCCTCGCCGCGTTCGGGGTGCCACGGCAGGTGGAACACCCACTTCTCGCGGTTGTCGACCGGCAGCAGCGCGCCCGCGCCCGCGGGGTCGGTCAGGTAGCAGGCGATGAACAGCCGGTCGCCCACCACGTCCGCCAGCCGCTTGGCCCGGAAGGTGACGCTGACGTTGTGGAACAGGTCGCCACGCCCGGACTGTCCGATGCCGAGGCGTTCCCGGACGGGGCTGCGCGGCCCGTCCGCGGCGATCAGATAGTCGGCCCGCACCTCGCGTTCCTCGCCGGTGGCCCGGTCCAGCAGCCGCCCCGTCACCCCGTCGGCGTCCTGCTCGAAGGAGACCAGTTCGGTGTTGAACCGCACGTCGCCGCGTTCGGCGGCGTGCCGCTGAAGGACCGGCTCCAGGTCGTTCTGGCTGCACAGGCACCACGAGGACGGGCTGAATCTGGCCAGGCCCCCGCCCGGGTCGATCTCCCGGAACAGCCACTCCTGCTCGCCGCCGGACAGCGTCTCGGCCTGCAGGATGCCGTGGTTGTCGGCCAGCACCGACGCGGCCGCCCGGATGTCGTCCTCCACCCCGGCGGTGCGGAACAGCTCCATGGTCCGCAGGTTGTTGCCGCGCCCGCGCGGATGCCGGGAGGTCTCCGCGTGCCGTTCCACCAGCAGGTGCGGCACGCCGAGCCGGCCAAGGAAGAGGGACGCCGACAGCCCCACCAGGGAACCGCCCGCGACCAGGACCGGCACCCGGTCCGCCATCTGTGTGTTCATCAGACCTGCTCCATCCGTGCGGGGCGCTGGATGCGCCAGACCCCGCAACCATCCCCCGCCGCCGACGGCCACGCAGGGTGCTTCGCCCGGATGGCCGCGAACTCTCGCGCCACCCCCGCACCCCCGTGACGATCGAGTGCGAACCACGACCCGCCCGCCGACCCGACGACCGGCCGGCCGAGCACCCATGTGAACAAACGACAGGATCCCGCTGCCATGACCCTGCTCTCCACAACCGAGGAGACCGCCACCACCACCGGCCGGCCCGCCACGGGCCGGCTTCGCGTCGTCCTGATGCTCGACGTCCACGACGGCGCCCAGGACCACTTCCTGGACGTCTACGAACTGCTCCGCCATCAGGTGGCCGCCGTCCCCGGCCACATCAGCGACCAGCTCTGCCAGTCCATCGACGACCCGTCCCGCTGGCTGATCACCAGCGAATGGGAGAGCGCCCCGCCGTTCCTCGCCTGGGTCGACAGCCCCGCCCACCGCGACATGGTCAAGCCGCTGCACGGCTGCGTCCGCGACACCCGCTCACTGCGTTACACCGTGCTGCGCGAAACCCAGGGCACGCACACCATCGACAGCCTCGCCGCCCCGCTGGGCCCCGGCGAACACCACCCGGGCGTGCCCGCCGCGCCCCGGCCCGGGCCCGACGGCGTGGTCCGGCACGCCCTCAGCTTCACCGTCCGGCCCGGCGCCGAGGCCAAGGCCGCCGAACTGCTGTCCGGCTACCGCTCCCCGCAGGCCCGGGTCGACGACACCACCCGGCTGCTGCGCACCTCGCTGTTCATGCGCGGCAACCGGGTCGTGCGCTGCGTCGAAGTCGCCGGCGACCTGGTCGCCGCGCTGCGGCACGTCGCCCAGCAGCCCGAGGTGCGGGCCGTCGAACAGGCCATCAACCCGTACCTGGAGGAGCACCGCGACCTGGACGACCCGATGGCCGCCCGCGACTTCTTCCAGCGCGCCGCCATCCCCGCCGTCCACCACCACGCCGCGCTCAAGTCCGGCCCGGTGCAGCGGCACGCCTACCTGTACCCGGTCCGCCCCGGCTGCGGCGCGGCGCTCGCCGAACTGCTGGCCGGCGAGGACGAGCACGCCGCCGCCGACCCCGGCTCGCCGCTGGTCCGCGCCACCGTCCACCGCCGCGACGACCTGGTGGTCCGGCTGGTCGACCTGCTCACCGACCCCGCGAGCGACCCCGCCACCGCCCTCGGCGTGGCCGGCCCGCGCGCCGCCGCGGTGCTCGGCAAGCTCGCCGACATCCCCACCGAACACCCCGTGCCCAGCGCCGACGGCCTGCGCCACCTGCTCGCCGAATGCACCATGACCCCGATCACCGACCGCCGCTCCGCCGACGCCTGACCACCCGTCCCGCACATCCCCACGCCCGGAAGGAAGTCCACCGTGACCACCGAGATGCCACCTGTCGTCCACGTCGACGACGCGCCCCCGAACCGCAAGCGCGGCGGCGACCTGCGGGCCATGCTCACCCCGACGGCGTGCGGCGCCACCAGCGGATTCATGGGGGTGGCGATCGTCGAACCGGGGGAGCGGATCGGCGAGCACTACCACCCCTACTCCGAGGAGTTCGTGTTCGTGATGTCCGGCGAACTCGAGGTCGACCTCGACGGCAAGACCCAGCCGCTGCGCCCCGACCAGGGCCTGATGATCCCGATCGGCATGAAGCACCGGTTCCGCAACGTCGGCACCGGCCAGGCCCGGATGGTCTTCCACCTCGGGCCGCTCGCGCCGCGCCCCGAACTCGGCCACGTCGACACCGAGGAGCAGAGCACCTCCGAGGCGGGGCCGCCGGAACCGGCAGGGGCGGCCTCGTGAACCGCCGGGTCGCGGTGACCGGGATCGGCGTGGTCGCACCCGGCGGCATCGGCGTCCGGCAGTTCTGGAAGCTGCTCACCGACGGCCGCACCGCTACCCGCGGCATCACCCTGTTCGACCCCGACGGCTTCCGCTCCCGGATCGCCGCCGAGTGCGACTTCGACCCCGCCGCGCACGGCCTGACCGCCGACCAGATCGCCCGCAACGACCGCTACGTGCAGTTCGCGCTGGTCGCCACCGCCGAAGCGATCGCCGACGCCGGACTCGAACCCGACCGCGAGGACCCCTGGCGGATCGGCGTCTCGCTCGGCACCGCGGTCGGCGGCACCACCCGGCTCGAAGCCGACTACGTGCTGGTCAGCGGCCGCGGCGAGCACTGGGACGTCGACCACCGGCCCGCCAAGCCGCACCTGGAACGGGCCTTCACCCCGGCCACGCTGGCCTCCGCGGTCGCCGAACGGATCGGCGCGCACGGCCCCGTGCAGACCGTCTCCACCGGCTGCACCTCCGGCCTCGACGCCGTCGGCTACGCCGCCCTCGCCATCGAGGAGGGCCGCGCCGACGTCATCGTCGCCGGGGCCTGCGACTCACCGATCTCACCGATCACCGTCGCCTGCTTCGACGCCATCAAGGCCACCTCGGCCCGCAACGACGACCCCGAACACGCCTCCCGCCCCTTCGACAAGAGCCGCGACGGCTTCGTGCTCGGCGAGGGCGGCGCCGTCCTCGTGCTGGAGGAATGGGAGCACGCCAAGCGGCGCGGCGCCCGGATCTACGCCGAACTCGGCGGCTTCGCCACCTTCGGCAACGCCTACCACATGACCGGACTCACCCAGGAAGGCGTGGAGATGTCCGAAGCCATCGACCGCGCCCTCGCCCACGCCCGGCTGCCCGGCGACGCCATCGACTACGTCAACGCGCACGGCTCCGGCACCAAGCAGAACGACCGGCACGAGACCGCCGCCGTCAAACGCTCCCTCGGCGCGCACGCCAGGTGCACCCCGATGAGCTCCATCAAGTCGATGGTCGGGCACTCGCTCGGCGCGATCGGCGCCATCGAACTGGTCGCCTGCACCCTCGCCCTGCACCACGGCGTGGTCCCGCCGACCGCCAACTACACCGAACGCGACCCCGAGTGCGATCTCGACTACGTCCCCCGCACCGCCCGCGAACTGCCGCTGCGCCACGTGCTGTCGGTGGGCAGCGGCTTCGGCGGCTTCCAGTCCGCGGTGGTGCTGAGCAGAGCGGAGGCGGCATGAGCCGAACTCGTAATGCGGTGATCACCGGCGTCGGCGTGGTCTCCCCGCAGGGCATCGGCGCCGACGACTACTGGAAGGCGCTCAGCCAGGGCCGCTCCGCGCTCACCCGGATCGACCGCGAAGGCTGCGAGAACCTTCCGCTGCGGATCGCCGGCCTGGTGCGCGGCTTCGACGCCGAGGAGTACGTCGAGCCGCGCTACCTGGTGCAGACCGACCGATTCACCCACTTCGCGATGGCCGCCGCCGAACTCGCCATGGCCGACGCCGACCTGACGTCCCACCCCGACGACCCGTTCCAGGTCGCCGTGGTCACCGCGGCGGGATCCGGCGGCGGCGAGTTCGGCCAGCGCGAACTCCAGCACCTGTGGGCCGAAGGACCCCACCACGTCGGCCCCTACCAGTCCATCGCCTGGTTCTACGCCGCCTCCACCGGCCAGATCTCCATCCGCGGCGGCTTCAAGGGCCCGTGCGGCGTGGTCGCCTCCGACGAGGCGGGCGGCCTCGACGCCCTCGCGCACGCCGCCCGCGCCGTCGGCCGCGGCACCGACACCGTGCTGGCCGGCGCCGCCGAGGCACCCATCGCCCCCTACTCGATGGTCTGCCAACTCGGCTACCCCGGGCTGTCCACCACCGACGACCCCGACCGCGCCTACCGGCCGTTCGGCTCCGACGCGGCCGGCTTCGTCCCCGCCGAGGGCGGCGCCATGTTCGTGGTCGAGGACGCCGACACCGCCCTCCGGCGCGGCGCCCGCACCCGGGCCCGGATCGCCGGACACACCGCCACCTTCACCGGCGCCGCCCGCTGGGCCGAGAGCCGCGAAGGACTCGCCCACGCCATCCGCGGCGCCCTCGCCGAGGCGCACTGCGCACCCGACGAGATCGACGTGGTCTTCGCCGACGCCCTCGGCGTCCCCGAGGCCGACCGCGCCGAAGCCCTCGCCCTGACCGACGCACTCGGCGAACACGCCGAACGCGTCCCCGTCACCGCCCCCAAGGCCGGCTTCGGCCGCGCCCACTGCGGCGCCCCCGCCCTCGACGTGGCCGCCGCCGTGCTCGCCCTCGAACAGGGCCTGATCCCGCCCACCCCGCACACCGAGGACTGCCCGTACGGCCTCGACCTGGTCATCGGCCACCCGCGGCCCGCCGAACTGCGCACCGCCCTGGTGCTCAGCCGCGGCCAGATGGGCTCCAACACCGCCCTGGTACTGCGCCGGGCCTGACCCCACCCCACCGCTAGGAGCAACAGATGGCATCCGAGATCACCTACGAGGAACTCGCCACCCTGATCAAGGCCCGGGCCGGCGTCCAGGTCACCGTCGACGAACTGGCCGACCCGGGCTGCATGTTCCTCGACCTCGGCGTCGACTCGCTGGGGGTGCTCGGCGTCCTCGCCGACCTGGAGAACCGCTACGGCGTCTCCATCGACTCCTCCGAACTGCTCGGACGCCCCGTCGCCGAGTTCCTGCAGACCGTCAACTCCACTGTGAAAGCTGGTGCCTGAGATGCCCGGACACACCGACAACACCATCCTCATCGACGCCCCCGTCGACCTGGTCTGGGACATGACCAACGACCTGGAGAACTGGCCGCAGCTGTTCAGCGAGTACGCCTCCGTCGAAGTCCTCGACCGGCAGGGCCAGCTGGTGAAGTTCCGGCTCACCATGCACCCCGACGACAACGGCCAGGTGTGGAGCTGGGTCTCCGAACGCGAGACCGACCGCGACGCGCTCGCCGTCCGGGCCCGCCGCGTCGAACCCGGCCCGTTCGAATTCATGGAGATCCGCTGGGAGTACGAGGACCTCCCGCAGGGCACCCGGATGCGCTGGATCCAGGACTTCGCGATGAAGCCCACCGCCCCCGTCGACGACCTCCAGATGACCGACATCATCAACCAGAACTCCAAGGTCCAGATGGAACTGATCCGCGCCAAGGTCGAACACCGCGCCGGCGGGGCCCGATGACCGGCACCCACCGCGCCCTGATCGTCGCCAGGATGAAGCCAGGCACCGCCGACCACATCGCCGGTGTCTTCGCCGACTCCGACCGCGGCCCGCTGCCCGGGCTGATCGGCGTCCACGGCCGCAGCCTGTTCCAGTACGGCGACATCTACCTCCACCTGATCGAGTCCGAACGCCCCCCCGGACCCGAGGTCGCCAAGTACACCGACCACCCCGAATTCCGCGACATCAGCGAACGGCTCGCCGTCTACGTCGACGCCTACGACCCGTCGACCTGGCGCAGCCCCAAGGACGCCATGGCCCACGAGTTCTACCGCTGGGACCGCTGACCACCCGCCGTTGCACAGGGAAGGGAGAGCCGCCGTGGCCGAACAGAGCGAACCGGCGGACTGGGTGCGCTGCGAAGGCTGCGCCGGCCTGGTCTACGGCAGACGCTACGCACGCACCCTGCAGGTGTGCCCCGACTGCGGGCACCACGGACGGCTCACCGCCCCGCAGCGGCTCGCCCAACTCCTCGACCCGGGCACCGCCGAACCCCTCGGACCGGTGCCCGCCCTGCACGACCCGCTGGGCTTCGTCGACAGCCGCCCCTACCAGGACCGCCTCGACGAGGCCCGCGCCCACACCGGCCTGCACGAGGCCGTGCTGTGCGCCGCTGGACAGATCGAGGGCCAGCCCTGCATCGCCGCCGTCATGGACTTCCGCTTCCTCGGCGGCAGCCTCGGCTGCGCCGTCGGCGCCCTCATCACCCACGCCGCCACCGTCGCGCTGGAGCGCCGCGCCCCACTCGTCCTGGTCACCGCCAGCGGCGGCGCCCGGATGCAGGAAGGCGTGCTGTCACTGATGCAGATGGCCAAGACCGCGCAGGCCATGGCCGAACTCGACGAAGCCGGCATCCTCACCGTCTCGGTGATCACCGACCCCACCTACGGCGGCGTCGCCGCCTCCTTCGCCACCCTCGCCGACGTCATCATCGCGGAACCCGGCGCCCGGATGGGCTTCGCCGGACCCCGCGTCATCGAACAGACCACCGGCGAGAAACTCCCCGCCGGCTTCCAGACCGCCGAATTCCTGCTCGCCCACGGCATGGTCGACGACGTCGTGCCCCGGATCGGCCTGCGCCCCGTCCTCGGCCGGCTGCTCGGCCTGCGGCCCCCCGCCGAACCCCGGCCCCCCGGCGACCCCGCCGCCATCCTGCGCGCCGCCGACGAACTCGCCGACCGCGACCCCTGGCAGAACGTCCGCCTCGCCCGGCACCCCGAACGGCCCAGCACCCTCGACTACATCCGCCGCCTGGTCGACGACTTCCAGGAACTGCACGGCGACCGGCTCACCGAGGACTGCCCCGCCATCGTCGCCGGGACCGGACGCCTGGCCGGCACCCCCGTCGTCCTGATCGGCCACCACAAGGGTGGCACCGACCTCGGCGAACGCAAACGCCGCCGATTCGGCATGGCCCAGCCCTCCGGCTACCGCAAGGCCAACCGGCTGATGCGGCTCGCCGCCAAACTCGGCCTGCCCGTGGTCACCATGATCGACACCCCCGGCGCCAACCCCGGACCCGAGGCCGAATCCGGCGGACAGGCCGCCGCCATCGCCGAGAACCTGCGCCTGATGGCCCGCCTGCCCGTCCCCATCGTCGCCGTGCTGATCGGCGAGGGCGGCAGCGGCGGCGCCCTCGCACTCGCCGTCGCCGACCGCGTCCTGGTCAGCGCCAACGGCATCTACTCGGTGATCAGCCCCGAAGGCTGCGCCGCCATCCTGTGGAAGGACCCGCAGGCCGCACCCACCGCCGCCGCCTCGCTGCGGATGCACCCCGGCGACCTGCTCAGCCTTGGAGTCGTCGACGGCATCGTCCCCGAACCGCCCGAAGGAGCCCACCAGGACCACGCCGCCGCGGCCGACCTGCTCGAAGCCGCCGTCACCGAGGCCCTGCGCGAACTGATCCCCTGGGACCCGGACCGGCTGCGCGCCGCCCGCCGGGCCCGCTTCCACCGCTACGGCGCCGACACCGCCGCGGCAGATTGGAGCCAGCCATGACCGTCGAGGTGAAAAACCAGCCGTCCCACGGACGGATCACCCTCACCGGTGACGGATCCGGCGGCCCCGACCAGGTCGCGGACCTCGCCGAGCTGTGCCGCAGCGTCGCCGAACTCGCCCGCACCCGTGCCCAGCCGCCCCGCCGGATCCGGCTCGAACACCTCGGCACCGCCGTCGAGATCGAATGGGACGAGTCCGGTGCGCCGGACCGGACCAGCCCCGAGGTGGAACCCGAGGCGGAACCCGAAGCAGCCGGCCACCACGTGTGCGCCCCGATGATCGGCACCTTCTACCACGCGCCCGAACCGGGCGCGCCGCCGTTCGTCGCCGTCGGCGACACCGTCACCGCCGGCCAGCCCATCGGCATCCTCGAAGTGATGAAGATGATGAGCCCCGTCGAGGCCGACCTCGCCGGCCGGGTGGTGGAGATCCTGGTCGCCGACGGCACCGCCGTGGAGTTCCAGCAGCGCCTGATCGCCGTCGAACCCGCGTAAGGGGCCCGCATGTTCACCACCGTGCTGATCGCCAACCGCGGCGAGATCGCCCTGCGGATCGCCCGCACCTGCCGGGAGATGGGCATCCGCACCGTCGCCCTGTACTCCACCGCCGACCGCGACTCGGCGGTGGTCCGCTTCGCCGACCGGGCCGTCCACCTCGGACCCGCCGCCGCCAGAGCCAGCTACCTGCACATCCCGTCCATCGTCGAAGCCGCCCGGCTCACCGGCGCCCAGGCCGTCCACCCCGGCTACGGATTCCTCTCCGAGGACCCCGATTTCGCCGAGATCTGCGAAGCCAACGGCCTCACCTTCATCGGCCCGCCCCCGCACGTGATCGAACAGCTCGGCGACAAATCCGCCGCCCGCCGGCTGATGGCCGAAGCCGGACTGCCCGTCCTGCCCGGCTCCACCGGCGCCGTCCGCAGCCCCGCCGAAGCCCGCGAGATCGCCGCCCGCACCGGCTACCCCGTCATCCTCAAAGCCGTCGCCGGCGGCGGCGGACGCGGCATGGCCGTGGTCCGCGACCCCGCCGACATGCCCACCGCCTTCCAGGAGACCCGCGCCCACGCCCGCGCCGTCTTCGGCGATGACCGGCTCTACCTCGAGCACTACGTCGACGGCGCCCGGCACATCGAGGTCCAGGTGCTCTGCGACCGCCACGGCAACGCCGTCCACCTCGCCGAACGCGACTGCTCCGTGCAGCGACGCCACCAGAAACTCATCGAGGAATCACCCGCACCCAACCTGTCCGACCCGCTGCGCCACGAGATCTGCGCCGCCGCCGTCCGCGGCGCCCTCGCCGTCGGCTACGTCGGTGCCGCCACCTTCGAATTCGTGCTCGCCACCGACGGAGCGTTCTACCTGATGGAGGTCAACTGCCGCCTCCAGGTCGAACACCCCGTCACCGAGATGGTCACCGGCATCGACCTGGTCCGCGAACAGCTCACCATCGCCGCCGGCGAACCCCTGACGCTCCGCCAGGACGCCGTCCGCCCGCGCGGCGCAGCCGTCGAGGCCCGGGTCAACGCCGAGGACCCCGAACGCGGCTTCCTGCCCACCCCCGGACTGCTCACCGAATTCGTCCCGCCCGGCGGCCCGTTCGTCCGGGTCGACACCCACGCCTACCCCGGCTGGCCGATCGGCCCCGACTACGACTCGCTGCTCGCCAAGACCATCGCCTGGGCACCCGACCGCGAACAGGCCATCGCCCGTCTCGACCGCGCCCTCGCCGAGTTCCGCATCGACGGCCCCGGCGTGCGCACCACCACCGACTACCTGCGCCGCACCCTCGCCGACCCGCGCTTCCGGGCCGGCCGGCACACCACCGCGCTGGTCGCCGAAATGGCCGCGGAGGTGTCGTAGCCCTTCTTCTCACGATGGAAAAGCCGTCCGGCTTCTCGCGATGGAAAAGCCGTCCGGACCGACGTGGTCCGGACGGCTTTTCGGCTCTCCCGCTACGGCACCGTGCAGGTGAAGGCGTGCAGGTACGGGTTGACCGGGGCGACGGCCTTCAGCAGCAGGCCGGACTCCTCGATCAGCGCGGTCAGACTGCCCAGGGTGTGCTTGGCGCCGCCGACATTGAGCAGCAGCAGCAGGTCCATCGCGGTGGTGAAACGCATCGACGGGGAATCGTCGACCAGGTTCTCCACGATCACCACCCGGGCACCCGGGCGGGCCACCTGACGCAGATTGCGCAGAGTGCGGCGGGTCGACTCGTCGTCCCACTCCAGGATGTTCTTCACCAGATACAGATCGGCCTGCACCGGGATCGCCACCCGGCAGTCGCCCGGCACCAACCGCGCCCGGTCGGCCAGCGCGCCACCGGGCAACAGCCGCGGATCGGCGTGCTCGACCACCTTCGGCAGATCCAGCAGCGTGCCGTGCAGGCCCGGCTGGCGCTCCATCAGGGCCGCCAGCGCCTGGCCCTGACCGCCGCCGATGTCGGCGGCCGTGGCGACGCCCGTCAGATCCAGGAAGTCGGCCAGATCCTGCGCGGACTGGCGGCTGGACTGCGTCATCGCCCGGTTGAACAGCGCCGCGGACTCCGGCGCGTCGTCGTGCAGGTACTGGAAGAACTCCTTGCCGAACGCGTCGGCGAACACGCTGCGCCCGGTGCGCACCGCGTCGTCCAGCCGGGACCAGGACTGCCAGGTCCACGGCTCGGTGCACCACAGCGCGATGTCGCGCAGGCTGCCCGGCTCGTCGGAGCGCAGCAGACGCGACAGCGGGGTGTGGCAGAAGCGGCCGTCACCGGCGGTGGCGAACACCTCGTAGCTGGCCAGGGCCCGCAGCAGGCGCTCCAGCGGGCCGGCTTCGACGCCCAGCCGCGCCGCCAACTCCTCGGCGGTGGCGGGCTGTTCATCGAGCGCGTCGGCCAGCTTCAGACTGGCGGCGGCGCGCACCGCACCGGCGCAGGCGGCGCCGAAGACCAGCTCGCGGAGCAGCATCGCGGGCGGCACACCGGTGCGGGCGGACGGGGCGGTGACGGGTTCGGCGGGGGTGGTGGTCACCGGAGCGGTCGCCGCGGGGGAGGAGGACGGCGGGACCGGTCGGGTCGGGGCGGAGGTCATGGGCACGGCGGCCTTTCGTCGGGGCTGGAGGGCTCGGGAGGGCCGGTCAGCAGTGGCCGGCGGGCTGGGAAGTACTGCAGATGTTGTTCGTGAAGGAGTCCCCGGTGCCCTGGTCACGATCGGCGAGATCGGTGGGCCGGTTGTCGTTCAGCGTGTTGCCGGTGACGACCGCGCGGGCGTTCGGCGCGCCCACCACGCTCGGGTACAGCACGATGCCGCCCGACATCGGGGAGTTGCCGGAGTGGTCGGCGACCAGGTTCTCGACGACCGCGACGTCCTCGGTGCCGGTGAGCAGGATGCCTGTCCCCTGGACCGAGTCCAGGCGCGGATTGGGCTCGCAGTAGCGGTTGTTGGCGCGCACCACATTGCCGGTGACGGTCAGCGCACCGGCCCGCGGCACCCCGTCGTCGCCGACCACGAAGATGCCGCCGCAGTTGCCGGACACCAGGTTGGCCATCGCCGTCAGGTCGCGCACCCGGCGCAGCTGCAGGCCGATCCGGTTGCCGGTCAGCCGGTTCGCCGCCACCTGGGTGCCGCGGGTCTCCAACGCGCCGCCCTTGCGGTCGAACCAGTTGGCGATGAAGATCCCCGCCTGGCCGTTGTCCCGGGCCTCGTTGTCGATCACCGTGGCGCGGGTCGACATCTCCACGCTGATGCCCTGCAGGCCGTTGTCGTGGGACGTCACCCGGCGGACCGTCAGCCCGTCGGTGACGGCGGCGGCGATCCCGTTCTTCGCGAACCCCGCCACCGTCAGCGCCTCCACCACCGCGCCCGACACCGGCCGCACCGGCGCCCCGTTGTCGTCCGCCACACCCGTCACGCACAGCCCGTTGCCGGCCTTGGCGCAGGCGCTGCCGTCCGCCGGGTCGGGCACGAGTACCGTGCGGCTGCCCTGCCCGCGCAGCGTCACCCCGTCGGTGGCGAGGGTGACGCTGCCCGGGTAGCTGCCCGCGGCCAGCTCCACCACGTCACCCGGGTGGGCCGCGTCGACGGCGGCCTGCACCGAGGCACCGGGCGCGAGGTGAACCACGTTCGGACGCGCGGCAAGGGCAGAACCGGCGAACGCGGCGCCCGGGATCGGGACGGGGACGAGGACGTGGCCGGGGGCGGCGAAGAGAGCGGACGTCAGGAGGGTGGAGACGGGCGGTGCCGGACTGACGGCCAGCAGGGCGGGCACGGTGGCGGCGGAAGCGAGCAGGACGGCGGCGAGGCGGGTGCGCGGGCGCGCCGGAGCGAAGAGAGGAGTCATCAGGGAGAGCCGGTTTCCAAGGGGTTGCGGTCGCGGACGGCCTTGGCGCGCGCCCGCCGCCTCGAAGCTATGGCCGCGACCCGCCCGCGGCCAGCCGGGTTCGGTCGCACGAGTTGCCCACACCCGCCGACCGGGTGGCCCGGGAGGACGGCACCACCCGTACACCCGATCGGGGGGCACTTCGGCCGGGCACCGGGCCCCCCTCGGCCGGTCGAACCACTATGGACCCATGACCCTGCAACGTGGACGCACCTCCGAACAGACCGACCCCGCCCCCGACGACCTGCGCCCCACCGGCGCCGGCCGGACCGACCTGTTCCCCGCCGAACCGCACTCCGCCGACCACTACCGCACCGAGCGGCAGCGCAGCGAGGAGTACCGGCTCGACGAGGAACTCGCCGCCCGGCCCACCGCCGCGGACATCGGCCCCGAGAGCGAAGTGGAGACCGCGAGCTGGCCGGACGCCGAGGACCCCTCCTGGGACTACGACGACGTCATTTTTCGGTCGGTCAACTGAGTGCCCCTCAGCGCACTGTGCCCGCCACTCGACCGTGATCGAGCGGCGGGCACAGTGCGCTGAGGGGCACTCAGCGGACACTCGCTGCGGGTCAGTAGCGCTGGGCCTTCACCACCACCGGCGTCAGCGTGGTGCCCGCGCCCTTGGTGGAGAACGCCACCGGGTTCACGGTCGCGCCCGGCGCGACGTTCTCCGCCCCCACCACCGAGGAGTCCACGCTCTGCCCGTTGGGGTCCGTGAAGTCCACCTGGACCGCGTACGAGCGGGTCTCCTGCGTGCTGTTGGTGATCGTCACCTTCGCCGCCGACACATCGCCGGTGGTCTGGGTCGGAATCCCGGTCAGGGTCACATCGCCCAGCGCGTTGCCCGACCCCTGAACGGTCGACAGCACCGCCGTCGCCTTCTCTCGGCCCGCCGCCAGCTGCGCGTTGGCCGACGCCTCGAACTCCGCCGCCCGCTGCGAGGCCGACGCCTGCGCCGCCGACACCGACGCCAGCGCGGACGAGTGCAACGAACCGAGCGGGGACGGCGGCTCGCCCGAGAACCGCTCCGTCCCCACCACGAACGTCGACATCGCCGCCTGCACCGGATCCTCACCCGACGTGCCACCGCAGGACGCCATCACCGCGATCCCGGCCGCGCCCGCGCCCAGCGCCAGCATCAGCCGCGCGCCGCGGTGGACCCGCCGCCGTCCGGGCTGCTCCGGCCGGGCCGGCGGGCCGACCCGGCCCTGGCGCACCAGCGGCTGGCGGGGCGTCGGCCCCTGGCCGGAACTGTTCTGGTCCGCGTCTCGCATCGCGCTGCACCCTTTCGCTCAGAACCGCGCCGGCCACTGCGCGCCGCGGTCGATCCGACGAGCCGTCGGCCCGCGCCCGGACGTGCGGAACCAACGCTCCGCTCTCCGTCCCCATCGTCGGAGCCGGGCAACCCCTCCGGCCAGCGGCGCTGCGCCATTCGGGGGGTCCGACGGAGCGTCAGATCGGCAACGGCGGTGGGGAGATACGTATGCCGGGTGACTGACGGGCGAGGGAGTACGGGGAGGACGCCGATGCCGGTGGGGGAGCAGCGGATCGTACGGCGGCTGCCGAGCTGGAGCGCGCTGGTCGGGGCGGTGCTGTTCTACTGCCTGTCGTTCACGCCGTCGCTGCTGCCCGGGCCCTGGCTGCTGCAGGCCGCCGCCGGGGCGCTCACCGCATTCTTCGGGTACGGACTTGGCGCGTTCTTCGGCATGGTCGCCCGCCGCTGCGGGCTGCTTCCCTCGCCGGCCGTGCGGCGTGCCGGGTGGTGGCTGCTGGCCGTCGTCGGCGGCGGCTCCGTCGTCGCGATCACCGCCTGGAGCGTGCGCCGGCAGGGCGACCTGCGGCGGGCCGTCGGCCTCGACCCGCGGATCGGCTGGTGGCAGTGGGCCCTGGTGCTGCCGGTCGCGCTGCTGCTCGGCGCGCTGCTGGTGCTCGCCGCACGGGGCGTCCGGCTCGGCACCCGGACGCTGCGGGAGGTCCTCGGCCGGGCCGTTCCCGGCTGGGCGGCCGCCGCCGGGGCAGCCGCGCTCGCCGTCGTACTCGTGACCGGCTTCGTCCAGGGCTTCCTGCTGCGCGCCCTGCTCGGCGCCGCCGAACGCGGCGCCGCGCTGACGGACCGCTCCACCAGCCCCGGCACCGTCCGGCCGGAACTTCCCACCCTCTCCGGCAGCCCCGAGTCCCACGAGAGCTGGGACAGCCTCGGCAAGAAGGGCCGCGACTTCGTCGGCCGCGCCCCCACCGCCGCCCAGATCTCCGCCTTCACCGGGCGCCCCGCGAAGGACCCCGTCCGGGCCTACGTCGGCCTGCGCTCCGGCGAAGGCGTCGGCCTGACCGACCCGGAACGCGTCCTGAAGGAACGGGCCCTGCGCGCCGTCGCCGAACTCGACCGGGCCGGCGGCTTCCAGCGGAAGGTCCTGGCACTGCTGGTCGGGCCCACCCCCGACAACCCGCTGCGGACGGTCATCACCGACGGGCGCGCCCCCGGCAGCCCCGTCTGGCGGCCCGTCTACCAGGACGGCCGCACCGTGCGCTTCGCCCAGCAGACCTCCGACTTCACGGTGCCCGACGCGCCCCGGCCGCAGCCCCGGGTGGTCTACCTGCAGAACGGCAGCGACCCCGTGGTGTGGTGGGAGCCCGCCCTGATCTGGAGCCGGCCCGCCTGGCTCAACGGGCAGCGCGCCCACGACGTCTCACCGACCATACGCTGGTACCCCCTGGTGACCTTCTGGCAAGTCACCTTCGACCTGACGGCCTCCGAGGCGGTGCCCGACGGGCACGGGCACCGCTACCGCCGGATGCCCATCGAGGCCTGGGCCAGGATCGTCCCGCCCGACGGCTGGACCCCGCAGGACACCGAGCGGTTGGTGGCGTACCTGGGGGAGCAGCCCTGACGGGGTGTTGTTGACGCGAATTGTTGACGCTGTCCGTTGACGGGCCTGGCCGGTTTTAGTGGTGAACCGGCTCGTGGGCGCTCTCGGCGGTGGTGGGGGTTTCTGCGCGGCTCCGGGGCCGGAGGAGGTGGCGGGCGAAGGCGGCGGAGGCCAGGAGCAGGGCGGCCGAGACCCACGCGGCGATGTTGATGCCGTGGACGAACGCGTCGTTCGCGCTGGTCAGCAGCTGGTTCGCGAGGTCGCTGGGCAGCGTCGAGGCCGCCTCCACCGCGCCGCCGAGGGACTGCCCGGCCTGGTCCACCAGGGCCGGGTCCGTGTGCGCCGGGACGGTGAGGGCCCCCGCGTACAGCGCCGTCACGATCGAGCCGACCAGGGCGATGCCGAGCGCTGCGCCCAGTTCGTACGCCGTCTCCGACACCGCCGAGGCGGCACCCGCCTTGTCGGCCGGGGCGGCACCCAGCACCAGGTCCGAGGAGAGGGTGTACACCACACCCTCGGCGGTACCCAGCGCCAGGAAGGACGAGCCGAGCAGCAGGTACGTGCTGTCGACCCGGACCATGCCCAGCGCCGCGATGCCCAGCCCCATCACCAGCAGGCTGACCGTCAGCACCCGGCGCGCACCCGCACGCCGAGCCAGCCGGGCCGTGAGCAGGCCGCCCACCACCGAGCCGACGAAGGCCGGCATCTCGGCGACACCCGCCGAGAGCGGCGAGTAGCCGCGTACCAGCTGGAGGTACTGCGACATGAAGAAGATCACACCGGACAGCCCGATCAGGCTGATCAGCGAGGACACCACCGCCGCCGTGAACCGCGGGTCACGGAACAGCCGGACCTCCAGCAGCGGGGTCTCCAGGCGGAGCTGACGCCGCACGAACAGCGCCAGCGCCGCCACCCCGAGCACGAAGGTAGCCGGGGTGATCCAGGTGTCCAGGCCGTGCGCCGCGAACTCCTTGATCCCGTACACCGCGCCGATCACACCCGCCATCGACAGCAGCACACTCAGCATGTCCCAGCGGCCCGGGCGCGGATCGCGGGACTCCGGGAGCAGCCAAGCACCGAACACCAGCAGCAGCACCATCACCGGCAGGTTCAGCAGGAACACCGACCCCCACCAGAAGTGCTCCAGCAGCACCCCGCCCACCAGCGGCCCCAGCGCCGCACCCGCCGTCGCGCCCGCACCCCAGATGCCGATCGCCGTCGCCCGCTCCCGGGCGTCCGGGAACAGCGAGCGGATCAACGACAGCGTGGACGGCATGATCGTCGCGCCCGCCACACCGAGCAGCGCCCGGGCCAGGATCAGCCAGCCCGGCCCCGGCGCGTACGCCGCCAACAGCGAGGCCACGCCGAACGCGGCCGACCCCGCCAGCAGCACCCGCTTGCGGCCCAGCCGGTCACTGAGCGCGCCCATCGACACCAGCAGGCCGGCCAGCACGAACGAGTAGATGTCGCCGATCCAGAGCAGCTGGGTGCCGGACGGGCGGAGGGTTTCGGTGATCGAGGGGATGGCGAGGGACAGCACCGTCGCGTCCACCGCCACCAGGGTGACGGCGAGCACGAGGACGCCGAGACCGGTCCAGCGGTGGCCGGACCGTCCGTTCCGGACGGTCCGGGTGGACTGGTCGGCGAGGGGGGAACTCATTGGGTATCAGGTCTCCGTAGAGCGCCGCCGAGGAACAGTTCGGCGAGCGAGAATGCGCTTTCGCGAGGGGCGAGCCGGCCTTCCTGGACGGCCCAGCCGATGCCGGCCACCAGATCGAAGAACGCCTCGCTGAGCCAGCCGGCCGAGAGCTCGATCCGGAACGTTCCTTCCCGCTGCCCGCGCAGGAACAGCGCGCGGACCCGGGCGTCCTGGAGCTCCCAGAGGTCATTGATGTCGGGATCGTCGTACAGCTGGTTCTCGCCGGCCAGGAAGGCGCACAGCGCCGCATCCGGCACCACCGCATCCACCAGCCGGCGCAGCGCCGCCTCGGCGTTGCCCTCCTCCACCCGCGCGGTGTCCAGCGCGGCGGCGAACCGGCGCAGGCCGAGCGCGCCCACCTCGCGGATCAGGGCCTCCCGGCCCGGGAAGATCCGGTGCAGAGTGGCGCGGCTGATGCCGGCGGCGCGGGCGATCTCGTCGAGATGGGCCGTCGGGCGTCGGGAGAGGACGCCGACGGCTGCCTCGAGGACGGAGTCGCGGTCGGTTGCCATGAGAGCAGCATAGTGCAAGTGAGACATTGATGTCTCACATTGGAGCTCTGGGTCTCGCGCTCTGGGTCTCGCGCTCTGGGTCTCGGGCTCGGGGTCTCGGGCTCGGGGTCTCGGGCCTGGGTTCGGGCTCGTCGGGTTTTGGGCCCGGGCTCGGGTTTTGGGCTCGGTGTCTTGGTTTCGATGGGGGTGCGGGGTGCGGGGTGCGGGGAGCTTGGGGGCGCACGCAGAAGACCCCGCGCGGGGCGCGGGGTCTTCTGGGGCGTGCTTTGGGGTTGTGCCGTCGGGCGTGGGCCCGCTGGGCTGCCCGATGAGGTCAGCTCTGGTTGTAGAAGCCGGTCTCGTCGAGCGGGCGGTCGATGACCATCACCTCGACGTCCGCCGGCGTGAGCAGGAACACCCGGCGGGCGATCCGCTCGATGCCGCCTCGGGTGCCGAAGATCAGACCGGATGCGAAGTCGACCATCCGCTTGGCCTCGGCGTCGTTCATCTCGGTGAGGTCCATGACCACCGGCGTGGCGGCGCGGATGTGCTCGCCGACGGTGCGGGCGGCCTCGAACCCGGTGGGCCGGAGCGAGATGATCTTGGACGGCCCGATCTGCCCACTCGGCAGCGTCTCCTCGCCGTCCCACGATTCCTCGTACATCGCGGCCGGGTAGCTACCGGAGGGCATAAGCCACCCGTTGTGGTGCTCGTCGCGAAGTGCTCCCATTAACCGCGCCTCCCTGTCTCGTTCCGTACTCGTCCCCCGGGGGACGACGAGTCGTTTTGACACGTCATCCACTTGTTGGAACTGTCCGAGTATCGCACTGATCACCGCGGAAGTGCCCGCACGTGCCCACCCCACGGTTGTGGCGCGGGCGAATATCCGTGCTTACTCGGATATTCGTAACGACGCAGGCGGTCGGTGAACGGTTGCGCCCAACGACACTATCGGTGGGGACCTAAGGGCAGTTGACTGAGTGTCAACAATCCTGTAACGGCGTCACCTGATGGGGTTCATTTCGGCCGCGGGTTCTCGGTTCTGTCCCCGGCGTGTCGTGTGTGTCGTGGGTGTCGTGGCTTTGGGCGTGTGTGTCGTGGCTTCGGTGTGGCTCGGCCGGGTCGGCGGGCCTTTGGCGAGCCGGGGTTTGTGCGGTCACTCGCCGGTCGCGCCGTCGATCCGCTCTCGGATCAGGTCGGCGTGGCCGTTGTGCCGGGCGTACTCCTCGACCATGTGGAACAGAATCCACCGGAGCGTCACCTCGTTGCCGCGCCAGGGGCGCCTGGCCACCGTGTCCAACGAGACGCCCTCGACCGCGGCACGGGCGTAGGCGACGTCCTGCTGCCAGGCGGCGGTGTCGGCCACCGGATCCGCGGAGTCGACCAGGTCGAAGTCGCCGTCCGGGAACTCCTCGGTCCAGTACCGGCCGACCGGCCCGAGATCCTCGCCGTTCAGATACAGCCGGAACCAGTGCCGTTCCACCTCCGCCATGTGCCGGACCAGCCCCAGTAGCGACATTGGCGATGGAAGGCAGGACCGTTCGCGGAGCTGGTCCGGTGTCAGACCCTCGCACTTGAGGGCGAGGGTGGCGCGGTGGAAGTCCAGCCAGGAGTTGAGCATGGTCGCTTCGTCGGAGGCGAAGGCCGGGCTGATGCGGGCGGTGGCAGGGGAGCCGCTGGTGTTCGTCATGCCGCCATGGTGGGGGCGGGTCGGCGTAGGGGGCGAGCCGATTTCCGGAGCTGGGCGGTGGTGTGCGGGCACGGAGGCGGAGCTCGGTGCGATGATCTGATGTTCATTGCTGGTTGACTCGGGTGGGGTGTCGTTGTGCGCAAGGTGATGACGGGGGTCCAGCTGACGCTACGTCTGCTGCTGGAGCTGGCCTCACTGGCCGCGTTGGCGGTGGGTGGCTACGGGCTCTGGCACGGGGGGCCCGTGGTGGTGCGGGTGCTGATCGCGCTCGCCCTGCCGGTGGCTGCGGCCGTGCTGTGGGGGCGCTATGCGGCACCGCGGCGGCCCGTGCGTGGCTCGGCGGTGGCCTGGTACGGCGTCCAACTGCTGATCTGGGGCGGCTCGGTCGCCCTGCTGGCCGTCACCGGCCACTCGGGCTGGGCGATCTGGCTCGGTGCGCTGATGGTCGTCAACACGGTGTGGCTGCGGCTGGTGGGTGAATGGTCGCCGGAGATCGAGCGGTAGGCGGATGGTCGGCGCCGCACTCGTTCTCCGGTGCGGCGCCGGGACGTTGACGTGTGTGCGGATGTGGCGCGCGGCCGGGTGCCGGTCCGGTTCGGGAGCGGAATTGGCGTCGGCGGCGGTGTGATGCTTGGGCGGTCAGGCGGTCAGGCGGTCAGGCGGTCAGGCGGTCAGGCGGTCAGGCGGAGCGGCGGGGGCGGGCCCGCCAGAGCGAGACGGCGCTGAACACGCACATCGCGGCGATCACCGACGCCGAGATCAGGAACGCCGGGGATCCCGGCGAGCTCGCGCTGGCCCCCGCGATGACGTACGCGGCCGTGGTGGGGACCACTCCGAGCACAGTTGCCGCCAGGTACGGCCAGAACCGGACTCCCGAGAACGCACACGCGAAGTTGCCCGCCTGGAACGGTGCCCCCGGAAACAGTCGCACCAACAGCACGCTGCGGAAGCCCTGTTCGGACAGCCGGCGGTCGATCTCGGTCAGCACCTTGCCGCGCACCAGCGGCCGCAGCGCCTCCCGGCCGAGCGACCGGCCGAGGGCGAACGCCGCGATCGCGCCGATCGCCGACCCCGCGACCGCCAGCGGCACGCCCCACAGCGAACCGAACAACAACCCCATCCCTGCGTTCAACGCCGGGCGAGGCAGGAACGCCACCGTGCCGAAGGCGTAGGCCGCCAACGCGATCGGCATCCGCCACGGACCGGCCGCCGCCGCGAGCACCGCCGTCGGATCCCAGAGCAGCAGCGAGGCCGCTGCGGCGGCGAGGACGGCCGCGAGCAGACCGAGGCGCAGCAGCGCGTGGCGGTGCGGGCGCGGGCGCGGTGCGGGCGCGTTCGGTGCGTCGGCTTCGGTGCGGGTGTCCGGGGCGGCGCTTGCGGTGGTGCTGGTGTCGGTGCCGGCGTCGGCGTCGGCGGGGAGTGGCGCGGTGGGGCCGGATGTCGGCTGCGGGGCGGGCACCCGGGGAGCTTAACCGGCGCCGGGGCCGGGGCGTTTGCGAGGGGCCTGGCGGGTGCGGGTGCGGGCTTGGGCTTGGGCGGCAGCGCGGTCAGTCGGTGGGCGCTCAGGTGGTGGGGAGGCGCAGCTGCTTCAGTAGGGCGATGTCGGCGGCGTGCCGGACGCCTTCGATGCGCTCGGGGTCGTGGCGGCCGTCCGGGGTCTCGATGATCAGCGGGACGCCGGCGGTGGCCGGGTGCGCCAGCAGGGCCTGGAACGCGGGGGCGCCGATGTGACCGGCACCGATGTTCTCGTGGCGGTCCTTGCGGGCGCCGGCCACGTCCTGCGAGTCGTTGGCGTGGATCAGCCGGAGCCGGTCCGGGCCGACCGCCCGGTGCAGGGCGTCGAAGAGTTCGTCGACCCCGCCCGGGGCGGCCAGGTCATGACCGGCGGCGAAGGCGTGGCAGGTGTCCAGGCAGACGCCGACCAGCGGGTGGTGGTCGAGCGCGTCCAGGTAGGCGGCGAGGTCCTCCATCCGGGCGCACAGCGAGCTGCCCTGCCCCGCTGTCGGTTCCAGCAGCAGCCAGGGCGCGTCGTCCCCGTACCGGTCGAGTCCGTCCAGGATCGGCAGGACCTGCGCGCGAACCTGGGCCAGCGCCTCCTCGCGAGTGCCGCACAGTGCCGAACCCGTGTGAACCACCGCACCGAGCGCCCCGATCGCCGCCGAGCGGTGCAGCGAGTGCGTCAGCGACTCCGCCGAACGTTCGCGGGTCGCCGCCGAATCGGAGCCGAAGTTGATCAGGTAGGGCGCGTGGACGTAGGCCGGGATGCCCTGCTCGGCGCAGGCCGTGCGGAACGCCAGGTCGTGCGCTGGATTCCCGGCCGGAGTGGCCCACCCACGCGGGTTGGCGACGAACACCTGCACTGCCTCCGCGCCGACCTTCTCGGCGTAGGCCAGCCCCGTCCCCGCCAGGCCCTTTCCGGCAACTGGAACATGGGCGCCGATCGGGTTTCGCGGGGCGGAATTCATGGCCACGAGCATCCCACGGCAGGATGGACCGGCAGGTCACCGGGGTCGGCAGCGGCCATCTCGATGCGGCGGCCGGCAATTCGGGGGAGTCGGTCAGCAAGAGCCGGCCGGGCAGAGCAGGTCGGGCTGAGCCGGCCGGACGGTTGACGGGCGGCTACAGGACGGAAGGCGAGAAAGCAGATGGACAAGTCACTGGCGCGGGCGCAGCGCGAGCACTGGGAGCGCACGTACTCCGAGCACCCCGGCATGTACGGGGACCAGCCGTCGGAGTCGGCGGAGTACGCCGCCACGGTGTCCACGCCCGGGGGAACCGTGCTGGAACTGGGCGCCGGCCATGGGCGCGACGCCCTGTTCTTCGCCCGCCGGGGCTTCACGGTCACCGCAGCCGACTTCAGCCCCGTCGCCCTCGACCAACTCGGCGAGCGGGCCGCCGCCGACGGTCTGACGGTGACCACCGTGGTGCAGGACGTCCGCCAGCCGCTGGACCTGCCGGACGCGTCCGTCGACACGGTGTACGCGCACATGCTGTTCTGCATGGCGCTGTCCACGGCCGAGCTGGTGGCATTGGTCGGGGAGGTGCGGCGGGTGCTGCGGCCAGGAGGCGTGCTGGTGTACACCGTGCGGCACACCGGCGATGCGCACTACGGGGCCGGGATCGGCCACGGCGACGACATCTGGGAGAACGGCGGTTTCGCCGTCCACTTCTTCTCGCGGGAACTGGTGGACCGCCTCGCGGAGGGCTGGGACCCGGCTGAGGTCGAGCCGTTCGAGGAGGGCGATCTTCCGCGCCGGCTCTGGCGGGTGACGCAGCGCCGGACCGCCTGAGACGCGGCGCGGGGCGGGCTGAGCGCGTGGGTGCGGTGGGGCGGGCTGACGTGCTGAGGGGTGCGGGGCAGGCCGAGCGCGTGGGTGCGGTGGGGCGGGCTGACGTGGTGAGGGGTGCGGGGCAGGCCGAGCGCGTGGGTGCGGTGGGGCGGGCTGACGTGGTGAGGGGTGCGGGGGCGGTTCCCGCACCCTCACGTGGCGGTTCGGTTGGCGGCTTGGCCGGTGGCGCCGGCGGTCCGGCTGCTGGCACAGTCTCAGCGTGATGGCTCCAGGGAGCCCGACGCGGCCGGCGAGTCCGCCGACCTGCGCTGGCGCATGGCAGTGGCGGACGGGATCAGGGCGGCCGCCAGCAGCGTGACGACGAGGAACGAGACCGTCAGCGAACTCGCCTGGGCGATGCCGCCGACCACGGCCGGGGCGACCAGGCCGGAGGTGTACGTGATGGTGGCGACGCCGGCGATGGACTGGCTCGGGTTGGTACCGGCCCGTCCGGCGGCGGCGAACGCGAGCGGAACCACCACGGCGATACCTATGCCGATCAGCGCGAACCCCGGAATGGCCAGGTACGGGCTGTCGGCGACGACCACCAGCAGTCCGCCGACGCCGGCGACCGCGCCGCTGACCCGTACCGTGCGCACCGGGCCGAGGCTGCGGATCACCGCGTCGCCCGCCAGGCGGGCTGCGGCCATGGTGGCGGCGAAGGCCGTGAAGCACGCGGCGGCAATCGACGGGGAGGCGCCGGTGACGTCGCGCAGGTACACGCCGCTCCAGTCCATCGACGCGCCCTCGGCGAAGACCGCGCAGAACCCGACCAGACCGATGAGCAGTGCCTCCTTAGGTGGCAGTGCGAAGCGGGGCGGTGCCTCCTCGTCGACGGCCGGCCGAACGTCCAGCACCCCGCGCGACACGATTTGTGCGAGCAGCACCAGAACCAGTGCGGTCACCGCGAACTGGATCCGGGCGTCCACCTGCTGATGCGCGGCCAGCACACCGAAGCCGGAGGCGACCAGACCGCCCAGGCTCCACATCCCGTGCAGACCCGACATGATCGACCGGCCGAGCCGTTTCTCGACCTCGACGCCCTGGGCGTTCATCGCCACGTCCGACATGCCGGACGTCGCGCCGTAGATGAACAGCGAGAGACAGAGGACCACCAGGTGCGGGGAGAGCGCGGGCAGCGCCAGCGACAGGCACCACAGCGACAACAGGCCCTGCAGCGCGGCCCGGGCGCCGAAGCGGTGCACGATGCCTCCGGCCAGCGGCATCGCGATCGAGGCGCCGATCGCCGGGAACACCAGGGCGAGACCGAGCTGGCCGGGACTCAGATCCAGCTGGTCCTTGATCCACGGGATGCGGCTGACGAAGGTGCCGGTGACGGCTCCGTGGACGGCGAACACCAGCGCCACACTCAGCCTTGCGCGCCGGACGTCCTTGAGAGTTTCGCCCACGCCGGGCTCCCCCCTTGGGTCGGTCGGATTGAAAATAAACTATCAGGGACCCTGCCTGATAGAAACCTCTGGAAGGATGCAGGCTCATGACGACCGCTCGCACTGCCACGCCGAGCACCGCCCGGGCCATCAACGACCGGCTCGCCCTCGACCTGCTGCTCGAACGGGGCCCGCTCACCGCATCCGACCTGCGCACGCTGACCGGACTCTCCCGGCCCACCGTCGCCGACCTGCTCGAACGCCTCCAACGCAGCGGATTGGTCGCCCAGGCAGGGGAGAGCGCCGCACTCCGCCGGGGCCCCAACGCCCGGCTGTACGGGCTGGTCGCCGATCGGGCGCACCTCGCCGGGATCGACATCCGCGCCACCGGTGTCAGCCTGGTCGTTGCCGACCTGACCGGCCGCACCCTCGGCACGGCCACCATCGCGGCACCGGCGCGGAGCGAGGCCGAGGGACCGGGCAGGCCTCCGACCGCGGTCGATGGGGCGGCCGGAACCGCCGGAGCCGCTGTTGATGTCTCGTCGCCGACCAGGGCGGGAACAGCCTTGTCCGCCGAGGGCGGGCCGGGGGACGGCGATCTGCTCGTCGAGCGGACGGTCGAGGCACTGCTCGCGACCGCCGCTGCGGCCGGTGCGCAGGACCTGCACACCGTCGCGGTCGGCGCGCCCGGGCTGGTGGACCCGGTGAGCGGCGCACTCAACAACTCCGGGAAACTGCCCGAGTGGCACACCAAGTTGCTCGCCGCCCTGCGGGCCCGCCGCGGGACGGAGGTGATCCTCGAGAACGAGGTGAACCTGGCCGGGATCGCCGAACACCGGATCGGCGCAGCCCAGGACCGGAAGGACTTCGCCCTGATCTGGTTGGGCCACGGCGTGGGCGCGTCGGTCGTCCTGGATGGTCGGCTGCGACGTGGAGCCTCCGGCGGCACCGGCGAGATCGGGTTCCTGCCCGTCCCGGGAACCGGCGGCCTGCCGGACGCCACCCGGTGCGACGGCGGCTTCCACTCGCTGGTCTCGAGCGCCGCGATCTGCGAACTCGGCGCCCGCCACGGCCTGGACGCCGAGCCTGACGGATCGGAACCCGGCGCCGAAGCCGTCGTACGACTCGCGGTCCGGACCGGAGCCCACGACTTCCTGGAGGAACTGGCCGGACGGATCGCCGTCGGAGCCTCGTCGATCTGCGTGGTACTCGACCCCGGCTGTGTGGTGCTGGGCGGTGAGATCGGCCAGGCCGGGGGCCCCGAACTGGCCGTCCGAGTCGAGCGCCAACTCGCCCGGCTCTCCCCACTCGCCACCGAAGTCCGCGCCGGTACGGCCGGTGGCGGCGCCGTGCTCGCCGGTGCAGTGCTGACCGCCGGGGACGCGGTGCGGCGCGAGCTGTTCGGAGGCGAGTGAGGCTCCGGTCGTGGCCGATGCGCGGGTTGGATGTGGTCGTTTCGTGCGGCCGGCGGGTGGTCGGGTCGTGCGCGGGCAGCGCGCTTTCTGGGGTGAGCAGGGCCTTCGAGGGACTGGATTGGCGCCGCGACTGCTGATTGCCGCCTTGGCGTGGTCGTCGGGAGCTGCGGCGCGGCTGAGGTTGGGGCCGATCCGGAGACCCAGCCGCGATCGTCCGGGCGGCGGTTCGGGGGCCACTGATGGTGGGGTCGGTACGGGGCCGGTTGCCGGTAGGGCAGGATGGCGGAGTCTGTCCCACCTTCCGTGAGCTGCCCAGGAGCTGCATCCATGGTCATCCCCGACCCGCCCGTCCACCCGTACCGCATCGGCGAGGCGGCCTCGATGCTCGGGGTGAGCGCCGACACCATGCGGCGGTGGGTGGATGCGGGGCGGCTGCCGGCGACCCGGGACGAGCACGGGCACCGGATCATTGCCGGGGCCGAACTCGCCGCCTTCGCACGTGAGTTGGCGCGCCCCGAGAACAGCGAGGCGGAAGGCCGGTCCTCGGCCAGAAACCGGTTCCCGGGGATTGTGACCGCGGTGGTGCTGGGCGACGTGGCCGCGAAGGTGGAAATCCAGGCCGGGCCGTTCCGGGTGGTTTCGCTGATCAGCCGCGACTCCGCGGAGGAGCTCGGTCTGGTGCCCGGGGCACCCGCCACCGCCGTCATCAAGTCGACCAACGTCGTGGTCGAACGCCGTTGACCCGCTGCCCGGCCGATGAGCCGAGGCCGAGTTTGCAGTGGCCTCCCGGCCCGGCGGGGCGTGATGCCCGCCGCCAGGTATCGGAGGTACCTGCACAGCGACGAGCGGGCGCCGCCTAGGATGCGGAGTTCTGCGGCCAACCGCCGGCGAGGCGGCCCGTGGTGTGAGCTGCCCGACCGTGTGAGAGGACGACCCCGTTGAAGAGCCGCGTGCGCGCCGTTGCCCACCGTGGTGACCCGTACCAGCACCGCGAGAACACCCTGCCCGCGGTCAGTGCCGCCCTCGCGGCGGGAGCGGACGCCGTCGAGGTCGACGTCCAACTCACCAGGGACGGCGTGCCGGTCCTGCTCCACGACCGGACCCTGGAACGGCTCTGGAACGACCCGCGCCCGATCAACCGCGTGACCTCCGAACAGCTCGAGGAATTGGCCACGCCCGGCCTCCGGATCCCCACCCTCGCGGAGATCCTTCCAGTCGTCGCGCAGGCCGACGGCCGACAGCTGCTGGTCGACCTGGACGACGCCCAGCCGGCCGCCGCGACCTGGCGCACCGTCAGCGATCTCGGCCTGGCCGACCGCGTCGCATTCTGCGGGTCCGTCGCCGCGATGCTCGCCGTGCGGGAGCTCGCACCCCAGGCGGAGATCTCGCTGACCTGGAACCGACTTCAACTGCCCAAGCAGCGGCTGCTGGACGAACTGCGCCCCAGCTACCTCAATCCCCCCTTCGGGCTGGTCGACGAGCGACTGGTGGCGACTGTGCACGACGCCGGCCTCGCCCTCGCCACCTGGACCGTCGACCTCCGCAGGACGATGCGACGAATGCTCGATCTCGGCGTCGACTCGCTCACCTCCAACCGAGTGGCCCTGCTGCGCCGGACGATCGACCAGCACGCCCGCTGAGCCGGGGCACCCGGGCCGCGCCGCCGGCCGGGCCGGGCCCGACGCTGAAGGGCTGTGGCGCACCGACCTGATGTCCGAACCGGTGCTGCGGTCGCGGTTCTGGTCGGTGGCCGCCGTGAGGCCGACCGCAGGCTCGAACGTCGGGCCTTGGGCCCTGCTCCGGCGATGGAGCCGGTGTGCGGGCATCGGGGCTGCACTGCGTGCGACGTCTGCGGCGGGCGGTGTCTCAGGGGTCGGCGAGCCTCGTGACACCCCACTGCTGTTGGGCTCGCCGGCGAGCCGCCGGAGGAGACGTCGGTGTGTTGTCCTCCGTGCGATGCCGAAGACCCGAGCGGACGCCCTGGAGAGGAAGGCGAATGCCGTGCAGACAGTGCTGACAGGTGCGGTCACAGTATGTCCAATCTGCTTGTCGACCCGGCAGCGTGTCCGGGAGTGCGAGGGCGTAGTGGGCGGCAGGGGTTCTGGGTTGGGCTGGGAGCCAGGTAGCGCTGACGAGTTGATGGTCCGTTCGGCGGCGGCGTGGGCGGCGCGCCGCCCCACAGGCGACTACCTGCTGTGACGGCAGGTGTGTGCTGAAATGACACGATCATGGCGGCGCGTGGGCGGAGGTGGCGGTGGCAACGGAAGGCCCCCCGGAACCTCGCGAACCGAACGAGCACCCCGGGCCGCCAACGCCGTCCGGTGACGAGGACGGCTCGGAGCAGCCCAATGTGAACGACTCGGCGGGTGACCCATCAGGGGCAGAGCCGGCCGACAACTCCGGCGCATCTGGGCCTGCTGGTCGCAGACCGTCCTTGGGCGGAGACTCCGGTCCGGCCGATGACGGCGCAGCTGGTGAGACCAGCGGAGAGAGGGCTGGCGGTACTGCCTCCGGCGAGAAAGCCGGGAAGGGCGGCCGACGCCCCTCCGGTGCGGTGCCGGCAACTGGCGAGCAATCGACGTCAAGTGCGTACACCTCCATAGGTGCTGAGGGCTTGTCGGAAACGGGCGCGGTGGTGGCCACCCGCAGTACGGTGCCGGACGATCGGAGGCCGGCCCTGATGCTGCCGCCATCCGTTCGAGCCGCCGCTGCCTGGTCGGCCGCGGTGATCCTCTTGGTCACCGTCGCCGGGGCTGCGGTGTTCGTGGTCGTGGCGCTCAGAGCAGCGACCATCCCGATGGTGGTTGCACTCCTGGCCACCGCGCTGCTCTACCCGGTCATGCCATGGCTGGTGAACCGGGGCGTCGGCCGTGGAGCGGCAGCTGGACTGACCTGTGCCACCCTGGTCCTCGTTGTCACCGGAGGCATCGCACTGCTCGTCAACTCTCTGGTGAACAGCGCCCCACAGATCGCTTCGGGACTCCAACAGGCGGGCAACCGGATCGCCTCGTGGCTCGGACCACTCGGCGACAGGATCCAGTACGCGCTTCGGCAGAGCGCAGGCTCGGGAAGCAACCTGGTGGATTCCCTCGCCAACGGGGTCCTGTCGGGACTTGGCCTGGTCACTCAGCTGCTTACCGGAGGAGTGCTGGCCCTCGCGCTGGTTTTCTTCTTCCTGCGCGACGGCCATCGGTTTGCCGACGCCATCCACGAACTGATGCCGGGCAAGCTCTCCGACACGGTGATCGCCTGCGGTCAGCAGGCCTTCGCGGCCATGGCCGGCTTCATGCGCGGCACCACTTTGATCGCGCTGATCGACGCGACATTCATCTCCATCGGACTGCTGCTCCTCGATGTTCCGGGTGCGGCCGGACTGGGTGCTCTCGTTTTCATGGGGTCCTACATTCCGTTCGTCGGGGCCTTTCTCTCCGGGACTGTGGCGGTACTCGTGGCCCTGGCGAACGGCGGTCTCGGCACCGCCCTCTGGGCTCTTGGCGTGGTGCTGGCAGTGCAGGCGATCGAAGGCAACGTGCTCCAACCGGTCATTCAGAGCCGCACCGTCGAGCTTCACCCGGCGACGATCATGATCGCCGTGGTGGCCGGCTCCGGGATCGCCGGAATCATCGGAGCGTTGCTCGCCGTGCCGGTCAGCGCGGCCGGCCTCGGCGTGGTGTCGGTGCTGCGTGGCGGCGCGGAGACACCTGGGGCGCCCACGAGCCGCCGCAGGCGAGTGCGCTCCGAGAGCTGAGGTGTTCGCTGATCAGCGGCTTGCCGTGCCGAACGTAGTTGGGTGGGGCGGACAGCTGCGGATCTGACTGCTGGTCAGCGATGGCCTCCTGGGTTGAGGTCCCGGCGGTCGACACTGGGTCGACGGTTCGGCAGCACCACCGGGTCGGGTTGGGTGGTTGCCCCGGTGGTGCTGCGGTGGTCAGGGAGCGGGGAAGTAAGCGGCGAGCCAGCGGTCGAGTTCGGCGAACACCTGGGCCCGGACCGGCTCGGCCGAGAGGACCAGGTCATGGATACCGCCTTCGATGCGGATAGTGGTGACGTGCTGGCCGAGGCGTGGTGCGAGCGCGGCGATGTCGTCGGCGCGGAGGACCGCGTCGGTGTGCATCAGTGCGGGATCCCACCGACTGGTGACGGTGGACGCGGTGGAAGCCATCATCAGGATCGGGCAGCCGAGGGAGAGCCCGCGTCGGACCGTACGGTGTCCGCGCTGGATCGCCGCCAGCCAGCCGGCGTAAAGCGGGAAGCCCTCGGCCGGCTTCAGAGCGAGGTCGAACTCCCAGCTACCGCGGTGCTTCCGGTGAAGACTGTGGACATAGTGCGGGTTGAGCGGTGCCGGCAACTTCCGGGTGGGGGCGGCCCGGCCGAGAGCATCGAGGGCCGGCGCCCCGAGCTTGCGGACTGCGGGTGCGGCAGGCATCGACAGGAACGGGCTGTTGAGGAACAGACCGTCGACCAGTCCACGTCCACCACGACGGGACGCCCACAGTGCCGCCACCAGCCCACCCGTGGAGTGCCCGTTCACCAGCACCCGACTGTGGCCGTCGAGTTCCCGGATCACGCGGACGGCTTCGTCCAGTTCTTCGTCGTACGAGGCGAGGTCCGTGACGAAGTTGGGGGACTGGTGGGGCCGAAGCGACCGGCCGTACTTGCGGAGATCCAGGGCGTAGAAGGAATAGCCGGCGGCGGTGAAATGATCGGCGAGGTGGGTCTG
The DNA here is from genome assembly GCF_042873675.1 of Kitasatospora sp. NPDC004614. NCBI lineage: Bacteria > Bacillati > Actinomycetota > Actinomycetes > Kitasatosporales > Streptomycetaceae > Kitasatospora > Kitasatospora sp. NPDC004614. The sequence continues at coordinate 201,080 of NZ_JBIALR010000011.1, read as the reverse complement.
GAAGAAGTAGTCGGTGTAGCCGTGCAAGTACAGCACCGCCTGGCGGGATCCCGGAACCAACCGGCGGACCAGCGTGGCGCTGACCTCTCCTTCTTCGTCCGGGATCAGTGGGAGCTCCGCCGCCTCGTACGGGGCACCCAGGATGTCTTCGCGGAACTCCATGTCAACCACACCCACTTCCTGCTCTGCTCGCCGCCCCGAGGCCGTTCGAGGCGGTGCCACTTCTGCGACCATACCGGTCGGTAAGTCGCTCCGTTTGGGAAGACTGCCCTGGTCGGGCCTAAGCTGCCCGCATGGCTGCCCCTTCGTTGATCGTTCTCCTCACCGTCACCTTCCGGAGGGCTGTCCGATGACCGGCCCGGCCGCCGGCCTGCCGGAGCCGCGCCCCGTCGAGCGCGAGGTGGCGCTGGGGACAGCCAAGCTGATGCCCGACATCGATGACGAGGGCGGTTGGCTGCTCACCCTCGACGGCACCCCGCAGTCGTATGTCGACCTCCAAGACCCCACGCATCTCGAGTTCGAATACGTCCAGCGAATTGCGCATCTGCTGGATGTGGTCGCGGACTCCGGAGAGCCGCTCGACGTCCTGCACCTCGGCGGTGGTGCGCTCACCCTGCCCCGCTACCTGGCACATACTCGGCCCGGCTCGCGGCAGCAAGTGGTTGAGGTCGACGGGCCGTTGACCGAGTTCATCGCGGAGCACCTTCCTTGGCCGTCCGGCATCGACGTGGTGGTCGGCGACGCGCGGTCGGCACTCGAATCTGTGGCGCCGAGAACACTCGACGTCGTGGTGGCTGACGTCTTCCGCGGCTCGCGGACGCCGGCACACCTCACCAGCGTGGAGTTCGTCCGGCTTGCCGCCGCCACGCTCAGGCCCGGCGGGTGCTACGCGGCGAACCTCGCAGATGGCCCGCCACTCGCCTTCGCCAAGGCCCAGGTGGCCACCGTCGCCGCTGTCTTCGCTCATGTCTGCCTGGTGGCCGAGCCCAGTGTGCTGCGAGGCCGGCGGTACGGGAACGTTCTGCTGATCGGCTCCGATGAGCCGCTGCCCGCAGGGGAGTTGAGTCGGCGGCTCGCCTCCGACCCCTTCCCTGCCAGGCTGACGGAATCGCCGCAGCAGGCTTCCGAGCCGGTCACGGATGCGACTGCCGAGGATTCGCCGCCGCCACCGGCCGGGGCGTTCTCGCTGAGCTGAGGTGGACAGCGGGTCACGCGGGCTGCTGTGCTGGAAGTCGTACCTGATGGCGAGCTCCTTCCCTGGAGGCGAGGTCGGCTGGTCGGCTTTGGCCGGCGAGCCGGACATTGGCTGAGGCATCGGCTGGACGGAACGCTGGAGAGCGGCGGCGTGGGCGGACCGTCCAGCCGACTTCGCGCGTGGTCGGGCGGATTGGCTGTGTGGTGGGGCTGATCAGTCCGCGGAGAGAACAAGCCGGCGCGCTGTCTCGCGGTAGCCGAGCAGTTCGAAGGCGGCGATCATCGGGTGATTGGCGAGGTCCGTGTCGGCGCGGATGACGGTTGCCTTGGCCTCGGTGGCGAGGACCCGGGTGACCTCGGCGAGGATCTCCGCCACGAAACCCCGCCCGCGGAACTCGGGAAGGACTCCGAGATAGCCCACCACCGAAGCGGCGGAGTTGCGTGAGGGGATCCCGAAGCCGACCACCTGCCCCGTGGGAGTTCGAGCTATTCGCCACCAGGAGCGGTCACCGAGCATGTCATGGTGATAGAAGGCGACGTCGTTCCGGGCTTGCTCCGCCGGCCCGAGAAGCAGCGACTCCCGTGTGGTGGCCGCGTCCAGGCTCCCCGGTAGAGCCCGGCGGAAGAGATCGACGAAGACCTCGTCGTCGGGTTCCGGTGCGAACACCAACCGCTCGGACACGGTGGGGACTGGCCGCTCCGCTTCCCACTCGAAACGGAGACGCTCGGTGGCAAGACGGAGGCCGGCCAGCTTCGCGGCCTCGCGGCGCCACTCCACTGCTGTCGCAGCCTCAGGTTGGCCGCGCCAGTTCGCAGGCAGGAACAGGTGGTACTCCGGTGGGACGGCCAGGCTGTCGGCGGCGAAGACCTGGTGGGCTGCGGTGAGCAGAGCGGCGGCGATCGCAGAGCGAGGGTCGCTGGGCAGCAGGCGCGCTCCAGGCCCCGGTGTATCGAGGTTTGTGAGAGCTGTGGCCGCCTCAGTGGTGAACAGTGCGTCCAAGCTTCGGGGAAGGATGTCGTCGGGCAGGCCCCACCAGATGGCGAGCGCCAAGGGCACTCGTTCAGGGCTGGCCTCCGCGATCCAGATCCATTCGGGTCGGTACTCGCCATCGGCGATGCGGGCGAGGACGACCTCGGCGGAGATCGTGGTGGACGGGTCGGACCGAAGGCAGGTCAGGGCCGTGTCGAGTTCTTGAAGGACGATCGGGCGGAAGATCACAGGGTCTCCGAGGCAGGGGAGTAGTGGACGCATCCCGACCGCGATGATCCGTGGCGACCGCCCAAGTGGGGGCGTGTCAGCTGGACGCGCGGGTGATCGGATGCGCTGTGGGACGGAGCTGAGTTATCGGGACTACCACAGGACCTCCTCTCGGTGCGGGGCATCGTGGGTGCGAAGCCACTCTGCGGCTGGGCGTGCACTGGACCGTCGGTAGAGTTGATCCACCGTCAGTGGCCCGAAGCTTAGAGAGGTTGGTGGGTGGTTCGCAAATTATTTTTCGGAGATTATTTCGCAGGGCTTGTTGCGGCCGGGAAAATGGGTTGCTCCGGGGGCGGTGCCGAGTGGTGGCGCTTGCATATTCAGCGGGAGATCCCGGCAGGTTCCTGTGTTGTGAAGCACTGTTGAAATAGCCTGCATTAGGAAGCTTTTTCTATAAGCATCCATTTGAGGCTGGGTTGGTTTTTGGTGCGACAGGGGGCCGGGCAGCGACGCGCATCAGGGTCGTCGGGTGCGTAGATGGTGAAGGGCTGGAGCAGGTTACGCTGAATTACTCGAAAGAGTGGATCAGGAAATATCGACCATGAGTGCGGTTGGTGCTGATCCGGCGGCGGTAGAAATGTCACTGGCGGCAGCGAACCTGGGAGGAGGTGTCGGCGAATGAGTGGGTGGAGTGGCAGGCCGGCGCACGTGGGCGCCGGCCGCTAGCACTTCGGGCGGTGTTGGGGGATGTCAGGAGATCAGATACGGACACCGAGGATGAAGCCGGATCCGGTTGCGGCGGATCGGACCTGGTCGTCATCCAGTGGCTGGGCTGACTCGATGGTGACTTGGCCGGCCCGCGTGTCCACGGTGACATCAGTGATACCTGGCAATGCGGTCAACTCGGCCGTGACAGTCCGTTCGCAGTGGCCGCAGCTCATTCCTTCGACGGTGAAGACAGTGGTGGTGGACATGGGTTACCTCCGTTGAGCTGGTTGGGTGTGGCGGGTTGTCCGGCGGGGCAAGGCGCCGCCGTGTTGCTCAACGGGCGCGCCGCGATGGGGGCATCGGGGCGCACTGTCAAATGCCCCCAATGAGTGGTTTCTCGACAGGGAGGGAGGGTGGCCGAGCCTCGAGGGCGGACTGCATGAGGCATAAGCGGCATTCGCTGTCGCCTGACGCTCATGCCGGGGCGATGGTGCTTGCCGAAGTGTTCGTGATGTGTGGATTTGATAGGAAGGTTTTGGGCCGTAGGGGGCCTGGGGTGAAGTTTTGTGAAATGCTCACTCTGGCCTTGAACCTGCGAAGGCTCGGGTGGTGATGGTGACGGGAATGTGAACCGTCTTGGGTTGCTCGGCTCGGCTGGGTCAGATGGACCGTTGTGGCTGGGTCGGTGAGGCTTTGGCGTCCTTGGTCCATCTATAGATCGGCATGCGGTTTCTGGCATGGGTGGCTGATGGGGTCGATGGGCGTGCCGGAGACTCGATTTGTCGAGATGTCAAATCAATGGAATGAAATAATGGGTGATCACATGAGTGAAGCGCCAGGGCGCATTATCTTCCTCAACGGAACGTCGAGCTCGGGAAAGTCGAGCATCGCACGTGAGTTGCTGGAAATTCTCGATGACGAGGTCTGGTTCCATCTTGGCGTCGACATGTTCAACGCCATGCGGACGATGCGCGCGATAGAGCAGGCTCAGTTCGATGAGGCGCTGAAACGGACCAGGAAGGGATTTCACCGGTCGATCGCGGCGATGGCGGATGCCGGCAACAACGTGATCGTCGACCATGTCCTGAGCGAGCCGTGGCGGCTGTCCGACTGTTTGGACGTGCTCAGTCCCTATCGAGTCATGTTCGTTGGGGTTCGCTGTGACGTGGAGGAGTTGACCCGGCGCGAGGAAGCTCGGGGTGACCGGCCCCCCGGTCTGGCAGCCCGGCAGCACGACCTGGTGCACCAGCACGGCGACTACGACTTCGAATGTGACAGCGGAGCGTACTCGCCGCGCGAGTGTGCCGAGCGGATCAAAGCGTTTCTGCCGAACCAACCGGACCAGACCGCCTTCGAGCGACTGCGGGAGGGCATACGCCGGTAGTCCCGATGTCCCAGAAAGCCGCCCGAGCAATGGGTGGGAATTTGGGAGGGGTGGACAGAGCGACCACGTTGGGACACCGCCCAATTGGCGAGCTGATGGGGTGGCGTCGCCGGTCGCAACGACCGGAACGAGTCGGTGACGGAGGCTCGCAGGTCTGAGCGGTGAGGTGCGGTTCGGGGCTGACTGAAGGTCAGCCCCGAACCGCCAACGGAGAACAGAGGGCCGGTCGCGGTCAGTTCGGCAGGGCGCGTAAGCCCGGTTCCGGGTGGCGACTGGGAGTCCCGCCGGAGGCCGGGGCCGGACGCCCTACGGTGTACCTCGAACTGTCCTGATCGGGACGGGAGCAGTCGGGCGCGGGGCGGGGCGATCCACAAGTGCTGTTGCCAGTGGCGCGGCGGTGGCGGGCCCGCAACTCGGGCCCGGGCAAGGGCGGTGTGGTGATGGCCGGTCAACAAGACGGGTGATGGCGTGTCGGAGGAAGGAAGCAGCATGGGACGGGTTCGGGTGGCGGCGACTCAGTTCGAATGTGTGCCGGGAGATGTGGAGGCGAACATCGAGCGGATCACGGCGCTGGCGCAGCAGGCACGGGAGGCCGGCGCGGCTGTGGTGTTCGGGCCGGAGTTGTGCCTCACCGGATATGAGCTCGGGATGATCGCCGCGGATCGGGGGCTGTGGACGGAGCCGAACGACGCGCGACTCGATCCGGTGCGCAGTGTCGGTATCGCGGTCGTGGTCAATGGCGTCGCTGCGGGGCCGGGGAATCAACCGCAGATCGTCAGCACCGTGTACGGGCCGACTGGGGACGTGGTGACGACGTACGCGAAGGAGCACTTGTACGAGAACGAGCAGGAGGTGTTCGCAGCCGGCAGCGGTGGTGGCCGGTTCTGGCTGGATGGGGTCGGCTTCTCGCTGGCCACCTGTTTTGACAACCACTTCCCAGAGGTGTCGGCGCGAAATGCGGCGCTGGGATGCCAGGTGCACCTCGCCAGTTCGCTGTACGGCACCGAAGGTGGGAGGGAAGAGCGGCGGACGGTGCATCCGGCGATAGCGAAGGCGACCGGTATGCACGTGATGCTGGCCAATCATGTGGGCGTCGCCGGGCCGTGGACGGGCTGCGGAGGCAGCGCTGTGTGGGCTCCGGACGGCGCCGTGGTGGCGGAGGCGGACGAGACTGGTCCGCAGGTGCTGGTGGCTGACCTGGAGGTGGAGATGAGCAAGTGAGACAGGCTGGGAGTCGGCGGTGGGCGTTGGTCGTCAGCGGAATTCGTCGTCGGGTACCCGGTCGGCCAGGTCGTCGAGAACGGTGAACTGGACGGCCTCGCGCAATGGCTCGTCGGGTGCTGCGTCATCGAACTGTGCCTCGGCGTCCTCGTCCGGGTAGACCAGGTGCACGGCGGCCTCCTCGGCGCTGGCCGCCCCACCGTCGGGGCCGACATCGGAGCCTGCGGTGTCGATTCCGTCCTCGACCAGGCGTCCGGCGCGTGGGGACGGCCCTTCATTCCAGCGGTCGTCGACCATCTCCGGGGTGTCGTCGGGCTCCTCCTCGGACAGCAACTGGTCGAGGGACTCCCCGCGCGCGGCCTCCCCGGGTGTCGTTCCGTACGCGGTCGAGCCGTAGTACCCGTCGGGAGGGATGACTCCGGTGTCCAGCGGGTCGTCGTCGAGCCGGTCCGTGAGCAGGGAGTCGGCCGGTTCGAGAACGCCGTCGTCCTCGGCGGGTTCCGGGTCCTGAGGGTCCCAGTCGGTCATGACAGCACCTGTCCTCGTCACTCGGGGTGAGGTCCCACGCAGCTTCTTCATGCTCGCCAGGGAGCCACCCGGCTCGCAACACGGCGCGGCGGCAGCAGCCTGAGAGGGAGGGCGCGGGAAGGCCGGGCAGGTTGGCGTTGCGGGTCGGATGGGGTCGCGTGCAGATTGCGGCGGAGGCAGGTCCCGCTGCGGTGCTTGGAGCCGTTGGTCCACGAGGTGGCGTGTCGAGTGGCCAACGGATCGACGGCGGCGACGGGAGGTGGTGAGCGGAGCTGGTCGGGGTGGTGGAGCAGCAGCGCATGATGATCGGAGCGGAAGCGATGTGCTCCCGCCGATGGGCGAGCTCGGAACGGTCGACGGAGAAGGTGTGCGGTGTTGAGGGTGCCGGGGTTTGTCGGGCGGCGGCGTGAGCGGGCCCGGTTGGTCGCCGCCTTGCGGGCGGCACCTTCGGTGGTATTGGTGGAAGGTGAGGCGGGTGTCGGCAAGTCCGCACTGGTGCGACAGGCTTTGGCGGAGGCCGGCGTGGCGCCTGGGCGGGTGCTGACCGGGCGCTGCCATCCGGTTGCCGAGCCGACGCTGTACGGGCCGGTGCTCGATGCGCTTCGACGCAGTGGTCCGTTGCTTGCGGAGGCGGCGGAGCTGCCACCGAGTGCGGGTGCGCTTCGGCCGTGGCTGCCTGACATCGGAGCCTGGCTTCCGGGAGAGGTCGAGGGCGGCGACGAACGGTACCGGCTGATGCAGGGCATGCGGGCGCTGCTGGGTGCGCTGGGTGGCGTGGTGTTGCTGATCGAGGATGCGCAGTGGGCGGACCCGGCGAGCCGCGAGCTTTTGCTGTTGCTGGCCAGGGATCCGTTGCCGGGCCTGTCGTTGCTGGTGACCTACCGGGCGGAGGAGATGGCGGTAGGTGTGTCGGTGCTGGGTGCGGCCTATCGCTGCCCGCCAGGGGTGGCAGGTGGGGTGGTCCAGCTCGGTCCTTTGCGGGAGTCCGAGGTGCGGGAGATGGTCGGCGGGGAGTGGGGTGCTGATGCGGTGACCGGGCTGGCAGCCGTGCTTTGCGAGCGGTCCGGGGGGCTTCCGGTGGTTGTCCTGGAGGACCTGACGGCCTTGCGAGACGGCGGCCCGCATTCCGATCCGGTTGCGGCGTTGATGGCCGCGGAGCCACCGCGGGGCTTGCGGGACGCGGTCACCGAACGCCTGGCCGCGCTCGGATCGGACGCGCTTGCGGTGGCGGAGACAGCCGCAGTGCTGGGTGAGCCGGCCGGGGAGGAGATGATCGGCGAGGTGGCGCAGCTATCGGCCGAACGGGTGGCGGCGGGCCTGGTGGAGGCGCTGCGGGCGGGGGTGCTGGCCGAGCCCACCGCAGCCCGGTACGCCTTCCGGCGGGAGCCTGCCCGGCAGGTGGCGTACCGGCGTATTCCGGGGCCGTCGCGGTCGGCGCTGCACCGGCGGGCGATCGCTGTGCTGCGCGGCCTCGAGCCGCAGCCGCTCATCCGGATCGCCGCACACACCGGGGCCCTCGGTGATCGGGAGGCGTGGCAGCAGGTGGCCGAAGCGGCGGCCGAGCAGGCGATGGAGCAGGGTGATCCGGCGGATGCGGGGCTGCTGCTGCGCGAATTGCTGGCCGAAACGGATTTGGCATCCGAGCGACGGGTGCGGGTCGCCCGGGCCCTGTCGGCGATCGCCGCGAACGCCGCCGACGACACCGCGAGTACCGCGGCGCTGGTCGGCATCATCGCGGACCCGCGTCTGCCGGTCGGCGATCGGGGCGAGATCCGGCTCACGCTCGGCCTGCGGGTGGCCGTGCAGGGCGGCGACCGCGCCGGGTTCGCGCAGATCGAGCAGGCTGCCGACGAGCTTGCCGGGCGTCCCGCCCGGGCGGCGCGGGCACTGTTGGCGCTGGCGATGAACGAACGAGACGGTGCCGGTGCTGCCGCCCGGGAGCGCATGGCGAACGCTGCGGCAGCGCTGGAGGCCGAGCCGGACGAGGAGGTCACCGCCGCGTACCGGGCCACCCTGCTGACCTTCCAGGCCCGCGAGGGTGACCCCGAACTGTGGCCCGAACTGGACCGCTTGCCGCGCCACTCCACCAACCCCGAGGTGGTCCGGCAGACCACCCGCGCCCTGTACAACGTCGGCGACATCGCCCTCGACACGGGGCACGACCAGCAGGCGGGTCGGCTGCTCGCCGAGAGCCGGGCGTTGGCCCGGCAGGCCTCGATCGCCTACCTGGAGTGCTACAGCCGAATTGCCCTGCTGAGGTTGGACGGGTTGGCCGGGCGGTGGCAGGGGCTCGAGGAACGGTTCGCGGCGCTCGGAACGGAGTTCCCCGACGTGGCCATGGCGGGTGCCGAACGGGCCATGCTGTTGGGCCGGCTGGCCGCCGCCCAGGGGCGGTTGGCGGTGGCCAGGGCCGAGTTCACCAGCGCGGCCAGGTACGGTGAGCGGGAGTCACAGGTCACCGCCGCGCTGCGGGCTGCCGCCGGTCTGGGGTCGCTCGAACTGGCCGAGCGCGGAGGGGCGGCGGCTGCCGCAGTGGTGGCGCCCGCCGTGGCGATCCTGCGGCAGGCGGGGGCGTGGGCGCGCAGTGCGGAACTGCTGCCGCTGGCGGTGGAGACCGCACGGGCGGTCGGCGACATCGACGCCGCCCGGCACCTCACGGAAGAGGCGGCGGAGGCGTTGGAAGGCGTCGATGCGCCGGCCGCGCACGCCGGACTCGAACTGGCCAGGGGCTTCTTGTTGGACGGTGTCGGCGGTGCTGCCAGTGGTGGCGACGGCGCGGCCGAGGCCTTCGGGCGGGCGCGGGACGCCTGGCGGGCGATCGGGCGGCCGTACGAGGCCGCCCGCGCGGAGGAGCGGCTGGCCCGGGTGCTGGCCGAGCACGACGCGCAGAGCGCGGCCGAGCGGCTGACCGCCGCGGAGGCGACGTTCACCACGCTCGGGGCCGCGTCCGACGCGGCGCGCTGCCAGCACGTCCGGCGCGATCTCGGCCTCGGGCGGATGGCGTCGCCGGGGCGGCGGGGCTACGGCGAGGCACTGTCGCCACGCGAGCGGCAGGTCGCGGAGCTGGTTGGGCAAGGGGCCACCAACCAGGACATCGCCCAGGCGCTGTTCCTGTCGCCACGTACGGTCGAGCACCACGTGGCGAGCGTGCTGCGGAAGCTCGGGGTGGGGCGGAAGGAGGTGGCGGAGGCGTTGGCGGCGACGTGACGGCCGGTGAGCCGACGGGCGTGGGCGCCGAGTTGGCAGGTGTGGGCCGAGAGGCGGTGGATCAGCGAGTCGCGGGACTCAGAGACGAGGACGATGGGGCAGGCGGGCGAGGCGGGAGAGGGTGGCACGGCGGGTCTGGCGTTCGACGAAGCCGCGGCGGGGGGCGGGGCGTTCGGCGAGTGCGGTGAAGTGCTCGCTGGCGTACAGGCGGAAGCGTTCGCGGCGGGTCATCCGGATCTCCTGACTGGGGGTGGGGAGAGCGAATACCAGCTTTGCGGTGGGCGGTGGGCTGATCAATGCGTAGGGGATACCCATCCGGCACGGCGAAGAGTACGTAGTGGCCGAGGTGGGTCGACAGGACAAGGAGTTCAGCGGATGACGTGCGGGAGGAAGCGGGCGCCCTGGTGGGTGATGGGGCTGTCGTCGGTTTCACGGATGCCGAGGCCGGCGGATTCGCCGTCGACGACCCAGGTGCCGAGGACGGGCCGGTTGCCGTCGAAGTCGGGGAGGGGGTGGTACTGCTGGTAGCAGTGGCCTTCGGCACCGTAGCGGTCGGGGTCGCCGGCCCAGTCGGCGAGGCGGGTCTGGGTGCCGTCCGGTTCGACGATGCGGATGCCCGCGCCTTCGCGGCCGAGCAGCGGCTTGGCGGCGTAGCCGGGGCCGTCGGGGTCGGCGAGTTCGCGCGGGCCGTCGAGGTAGGCGGGCAGCAGGTTCGGGTGGCCGGGGTTGAGTTCCCACAGGACGGCCAGCAGCGCCTTGTTGGACAGCAGCATCTTCCAGGCGGGCTCGATCCACAGGGTGGAGCCGGTGCTGCCGCCGAGGTCGATGACGTCGAGGAGTTGGTCGGCGAACTCGTCCTCGGCGAGCCACTCCCAGGGGTAGAGCTTGAACGCGGAGCGGATGAAGCGGTGTTCGAGATCGACGAAGCGGCCGGTCAGGCCGTCCCAACCGATGTCCTCCATGGCGATGCCGATGGTCTGCAGGCCGGCCTGTTCGGCGCACTCCTGGAGGTAGAGGGTGGTCAGCCAGTCCTCGCCCTCGGTGTCGCCGCGGGAGTGGGCGAAGTGCACGGGCCCGGGCGGCAGCAGGTGCTTCTGGCGCTGCCAGGAGGCGATCAGGCGTTCGTGAAGGGAGTTCCATTGGTCGGCGTCGGGGAAGCGGTCTTCCAGCCAGAACCACTGCGGCCCGGCGGCCTCGATCAGCGAGGTCGGGGTGTCGGCGTTGTACTCGAACAACTTGGCGGGTCCGGTGCCGTCGTAGGCGAGGTCGAACCGGCCGTAGACGCTGGGCTGTTCGTCGCGGCGGTGCCAGGATTCGGCGACGATCGCGGCGAGCCGGGGGTCGGTGATGCCGAAGTCGGCGAAGCGGCCGCTGCGCACCACGTGGTCGGCGGCGGCGAGGGAGAGTTCGTGGAGTTCCTCGACGACCTCCTCCAGGGCCTCGACCTCGGGCAGCGAGAACTCGTAGTAGGCGCTCTCGTCCCAGTAGGGGTGCGGGCCGCCCTGGTTGCAGGGGTCGGAGCACATCGCGTAGACGAGGCCCTGGGATTCGACGGTGGCCAGCCAGTCGGGGCGCGGGGTGATGGTGTGGCGGCGCATCAGGGGTCAGCCGCCGCCCGAGCCGCTGCTGCTGCCCTTGGGGCAACCGAAGCCACCGCGCTTGGTGGCGGCCTTGTCGAAGGTGCCGCCGTTGGCGGTGTCGGTGCCGTACCCGCAGTAGTACCAGCGGCCCGCGCCGGAGCCTCCGCCCGAGCAGGAGTGGCTGTCCAGCACCTTCAGCGTGGTCGGGTCGACGCAGCGGCTGGGCGGGGCGCTGGGGGAGGAGCAGCCGGACAGCGTGAGGGCGAGCGTGCCGACCATCCCCAGCGTGACGAAACCGGACCGGCGACGGCCTTCCGGTATCGGAAGGCCCGGGGCGGAAGTGGCGGGCGGCGGCGGTGTCATGGCGGACCATCGTACGCGGAAGATGTGATGTCAGGTCCAGTGCCGTCGGAATCTGACGGGCTGCCGGGGAGATGGGTTATGTTTTGCCGATCCTTGACCATGGCGCGGCCCGGCGCGGCTGCCCGACCCTGGGAGAGCCCCGCTGATGAACGACATAGCCCACGGCCTCGGCGCGGCCGCCGTCTACGGCCTGGTCGGCCTGGTGCTGTTGCTGCTCGGCTACCTGCTGATCGATATGCTCACCCCGGGCAAGCTCGGCCGGCTGATCTGGGCGGAGGGCAATCGCAACGCCGCCCTGCTACTCAGCTCGGCACTGCTCGGCGTCGGCGGCATCGTCTACACCGCGATCCGCACCACCTACGACGACTTCGGCAAGGGCCTGATCTCCACGCTGGCCTTCGGCGTTCTCGGGCTGCTGCTCATGGCGCTCGCGTTCTGGCTGCTGGACCTGCTCACCCCGGGGCGGCTGGGCGCGATCCTGGTGTCGAATCAGCCGCACCCGGCGGTGTGGGTGTCGGCCAGCTGCAACCTGGCTGCCGCGGCGATCGTCTCCGCCTCGATCGCCTGACGGCCGGTCATCCCTGGGGCCCCGGTGCGTGTTCATCGGCCGGCGCCCGGCAGGAGTTCGGCGAGCAGCGGTGCGACCTGGCCGGTCTCCAGCAGGAAGCCGTCGTGGCCGTACGGCGAGGAGATCACCCGCAGGGCGTCGGCGTGCGGCAGGTGCGCGGCGAGTTCGGCCTGCTGGGAGGGTGGGTAGAGCCGGTCCGAGTCGATGGCGGCGACCAGCGCGGGCGCGGTCACCCGCCGCAGGGCGGCGGCCGTCCCGCCGCGACCGCGGCCGAGGTCGTGGGCGTTCATCGCCTCGTTGAGGACGACATAGCTGCCCGCGTCGAAGCGGTGCGCCAGCTTCGACGCGTGATGGTCGAGGTAGGATTCGACGGCGAACCGTCCACCGCGCCAAGGGTGTTCGCCGGGCTGCGGGGCGCGGCCGAAGCGGGTGGCGAGTTCGGGTTCGCTGCGGTAGGTGATCTGGGCGAGCCGGCGGGCCAGGCCGAGGCCGCGGTGCGGCCCGGCGCCGAGCGGCAAGTGATGGTAGTCGCCGCCGTGCCAGCCCGGGTCGGTGCGGATCGCGTGCAGCTGCGCGGAGGCGTGCGCGATCTGTTCGGCGGAAGCTGCGGCCGCGGTGGCCAGCACCAGCAGCGCACCCACCCGTCGAGGGTGTGTCACCGCCCACTCCAGCGCCCGCATCCCGCCCATCGACCCGCCGGCCACCAGCGCCCAGTGCCCCACGCCGAGCGCATCGGCGAGGTGGGCCTCGGCGGTGACCTGGTCGCGCTGGGTGAGGAACGGGAAGCGTCCGCCCCAGGCCCGTCCGTCCGGCGCGGCAGCGGACGGCCCGGTGGAGCCCTGGCAGCCGCCCAGCACGTTCGGCGCCACCACGAACCAGCGGTCGGTGTCCAGCGCCCGGCCGGGGCCGACCAGTTCGTCCCACCAGCCGGGCGTGGGGTGCCCGGCCGCAGCGGGCCCGGCGAGGTGGCTGTCGCCGGTCAGCGCGTGCAGCACCAGGACGGCGTTGGAGCCGTCCGGAGCGAGCGTCCCCCAGGTTTCGTATGCCAGCCGCCCGCCCGGCAGGGTGCCGCCCGCCTCCAGGGGGAGCGGCCCGGGCAGCGTGAACCAGCGCCGCCGGCCGGCCGGGTCGCCGTCCCGCCAGGCCCCGGTGGCGGGCGGGACGGCGAGGCCCAAGGTGCCGTTCAGGACGCGCCCTTCGCCGAGCGGAAACCAGCCTCCAGGTCCGCCTTCAGATCGGTGACGCTCTCCAGCCCGACCGACAGCCGCACCAGGCCGGGCGAGGTGCCGGTGGCCGCCAACTGCTCGGCGTCCAGCTGGCTGTGCGTGGTGGATGCCGGGTGGATCACCAGGCTGCGCACGTCCCCGATGTTGGCGAGGTGGCTGAACAGTTCGAGCCCGTCCACGAACCGCCGCCCGGCCTCGACGCCGTCGCGCAGTTCGAACGAGAGCACCGCGCCCGCGCCGCGCGGCAGGTAGTGCTGCGCGGCGGCGTGCCAACGGCTGGACGGCAGGCCCGGGTAGTGGACGGCCGCGACCTCGTCGCGGGCCTGGAGCCAGCGGGCCAGTTCCAGCGCGTTGGCGGTGTGCCGCTCCAGCCGCAGCGACAGCGTCTCGATGCCCTGCAGCAGCAGGAACGCCGAGTGCGGGGAGAGCGCCGGACCGAGGTCGCGCAGCAGTTGCACCCGCAGCTTGGCGGCGAACGCGCCCGGTCCGAGGGCGTCCCAGAACCGCAGGCCGTGGTAGCTCGGGTCGGGCTCGGTGAAGCCGGGGAACCGTGCGGGGTGGGCGCCGAAGTTGAAGGTGCCGCCGTCCACCACCACGCCCCCGATGGTGGTCCCGTGCCCACCGAGGAACTTGGTCGCCGAGTGCACGACCACGTCCGCGCCGTGCTCGATCGGCCGGAGCAGGAACGGCGTGGGCACCGTGTTGTCGACGATCAGTGGCACCCCGGCGGTGTGCGCGACCTCGGCGACGCCGCGTACGTCCAGCACGTTGCCGCGCGGATTGCCCAGCGACTCCGCGAACAGTGCCTTGGTGTTCGGGCGGATCGCCGCCCGCCAGGCGCCCAGGTCGTCCGGGTCGTCGACGAAGCTCACCTCGATGCCGAACCGGGGCAGGGTGTGCCGCAGCAGGTTGTAGGTGCCGCCGTACAGCGACGCCGAGGAGACCAGGTGGTCGCCGGCCCCGGCCACCGTCAGCAGTGCCAGCGTCTCCGCGGCCTGCCCGGAGGCCAGCGCGACCGCCGCCACCCCGCCCTCGAGGGAGGCCAGGCGCTGCTCCAGCACGTCGGTGGTCGGGTTGTGGATCCGGGTGTAGATGTTGCCCGGCTCGGCAAGGGCGAACAGGTCGGCGGCGTGCGCGGTGTCCCGGAACGCGAACGAGGTGGTCTGGTAGATCGGGACCGCCCGGGCCCCGGTCGCGGGGTCGGGCTGCGCGCCCGCATGGATCTGCCGGGTCTCGAACGACCAGCCGGGGGTGGCGACGGGGCTCTGATCGGACATGCTGCTCCTGTACGCGTGCGGGGATAGCGACGGCTGCGCGGGCAGGGCGAAGCCGTCGCGGGATGGGGAGGTGAGAGATGCGCGGGGCGGGGGAGGAAGGCCGCCCGGGCGGTCACGGCGTCAGGTAAGCACAGCGCGGGATCGACCCGCCAGCGGATCGCAGGAGCGGACACGCGGGGACATGTGGCGAAACGCCACGGAGACCTGACGGGTCATCATCTGATCGTCGGACGAGCCGATTTCAGGTGGACGCGTCGGCCGGGATGCCCAGCAGATCGAGGAATGCCGCGGTGGCCGGCGTGCGGCCCGTGCGGCTCCACACCACCGTCTCGATCCGGGTCGGTGCGTCCGTGACCTCGACGGTGGCGACGCCCGTCAACCGGTCCACGTACGCTGCGGGCAGCATCGCCACCGCCAGGCCAGGGCCGACCAGCCGGGGAATGTAGGCGGCGTCGGTGACCTCGAACGCCACATCACGGACCAGGCCGGCCGCGCTGAACGCCAGATCGGTCTGGGCACGGCCGGCCGTGCCCGCAGGCAGGTCGACGAACGGCTCGGCGGCCAGCGTGCGCAAGCTCACCCGGCTGAGGGCGGCCAGCGGATGGTCCGGCGCGACGACCGCGACCAGGCGGCCGCGGGCCAGCTCACGGGCCGTCACCCCCTGCGGGCGCAGCGTCGGTGGCAGACCGAGGAAGGCCACGTCCAGTACGCCCTGGCGGACCAGTTCGATCAGGTCGTCGCTGGCGCCGACCCGCAGGCTGATCCGCACCTGCGGATGGCGGCCGCGGAACGCGTGCAGCCCGGACGGGATGTCCACGGCGGTGACGGTGGGGATCAGGCCCACCGCGAGCCGCCCGCGTACCTCGCCGACTGCCGCCGCGACCTCGGCCGCCGCCCGCTCCGCCGCCTCCAGGCACTGGCGGGCGGCCGGCAGGAATGCCTCGCCGGCCGCGGTCAGCCGCACCCGACGGCTGGTGCGCTCGAACAGCCGGGCGCCCAGCTCGTGTTCGAGTCGGGAGATCTGATGGCTGAGCGCCGACTGCACCACCAGGCAGCGCTCCGCGGCACGGGTGAAGTTGAGTGTCTCGGCCACCGCGACGACGTAGCGCACCTGCTGGAGCTCCATGCGCCCCATCCTGCATCCATCGCGAAACGAGATCAATGCACTGACAAACATGTGTTGGACTCATCGATCGGGTGAAAGTCAGACTCTCCGCATGACAGCGACCAGCACCGCCACCCCGTCCGCCGAACCGCTCACCACCCGTGCACCGTCCGGCGGTTCGGGCGGTGGCCGCGGCGTCCTGCCGCGAACCGCGCTGACCGCGATCGCCCCCGCCGTCTGGGGTACCACCTACGTGGTCACCACCGAGCTGCTGCCGCCCGGCCACCCGATGTTCGCCGCCCTGTTGCGCGCCCTGCCCGCCGGCCTGATCGCCCTGGCCGTCACCCGGACGCTGCCGCGCGGAAGTTGGTGGGGCAAGGCCGCCGTCCTCGGGGTACTGAACATCGGACTGTTCCTGCCGCTGCTGTTCACCGCCGCCGAACGCCTGCCCGGCGGAGTGGCCGGAACCCTCGCCGCCGCCCAGCCGATGATCGTCGCCGTACTGGCCGTGGTGGTCCTGCGCCAACGGCTCTCCGGCCGACGACTGCTGTGGGGCCTGGTCGGCGTACTCGGCGTCGGACTGGTGGTGATCGGCCCGAGCGCCGCCCTGGACGCCGCCGGCGTGGCTGCCGGGCTCGGGGGCGCCGCCACCATGGCGCTCGGCGTCACCCTCACCAAGCGCTGGGGCCGCCCCGAAGGCGTCTCCCCGCTCGCGCTCACCGGATGGCAACTCACCTCCGGTGGCCTGTTCCTACTGCCGCTGACCTTCCTGTTCGAGGGCGCCCCGCCGGCCATCGACGGGCGAGCCGCGCTCGGCTACCTGTGGCTCGGCCTGATCGGCGGACTGCTCACCTACGCCCTCTGGTTCCAGGGCATCACCAGCCTTCCGGTCACCGGCGTCGCGGTGCTCGGGCTGCTCTCTCCGCTGGTGGCTGCCGTCCTCGGTGCGGTGGTGCTCGACCAGACCCTCGGCCCGGTCCAGCTGGTGGGTTTCGCCCTCGCGCTGGCCTCGATCGTCGCCGGACAGTTGCCCGACCGCCGCCCCGCCCCCGCTCGGAGCTGATCGGCGATCGGGTGCCGGGGCCTCGGCCCCCGCGCGTCAGACCCGGCGGATGACGTTGATCGAAATCGCGTCGACCTTCATGACCTTGACCACGTCACCGGCCTTCGGCGCGTGCACCACCATGCCGTTGCCGATGTACATGGCGACGTGGCTCCGGTCGGACTTGTAGATCACCAGGTCGCCGGGCTGGGCATTGTGCCAGTCGGTGCCCACGTTGATGCCGGCGCCGGCCTGAGCCTGCGAGGTGCGCGGCAGCGAGACACCGGCCTTCGCGTAAGCCCACACCATCAGGCCGGAGCAGTCGAAGGTGTTCGGACCGGTCGCGCCCGAGACGTAGTCCAGACCCTGCCTGCTGAGCGCGGCGTCCACCGCGACCTTCGCCGCGCCGCTGGCTGCCGGCAGACTTGCCGGATCGACCCGGGAGGCACTCCGCGAGGCGGACCCGTCGTCGCCCCGTACGATCGAGGCCCGGTCGGCCGCCGATACCGTGGACAGCAGGCGCTGCGCCTCCGCCAGCTTGGACTGCGCCGTGCTCCGGGCGCCGTTGAGTTCCTGGGTCCGGCTGTCCAGTTCGGCCAGTACCGTCGCCGCCTCCCGCTTCTGCTGCTCCAAGCGGAGCTGCTGCTCCTGCAACGCCTTCAGCGTGGCGGACTGGGTGCTGGCGGCCTGGTCGAAGGACGACGCCTGGTCCAGGTACTTGTCCGGGTCGGACGAGAGCATCAGCTGCATCGACGGGTCGACGCCGGCGTGCCGGTACTGGTCGCCGGCCACCGCCGCCAGCCCCGAGGCCAGCTCGTTCAACTGCTCCTGGCCGCGGGCCACCTGGTCCTGCAACTGGTCGGCCTGCTTGCGCAGCTGGTCCGCCCGTTCCTTGGCGCCGTTGTACTTCTCGGTCGACTGCTCCTGCTCCTCCAGCAGTTTGTCGACCTGGGCCTTCACCTCGTTCTTGTTCGGCTGGGCCGGCGCGGCGTGCGCGTTCGCCTGGGCCGACAGCACGACCGCAGTCGCGGCGGCACCGGTCAGGACGTAGGTGCGGGCGCGGCTCGGTTGTTTCGGGCGTCGATGGGAAGCCATGTGGGCTCCTTCTTTCTGCTCCGGTCGGATGCGTCTGAGTGCGTGATCATCCGACAATCGGTTTGGTGCCAGACCGTAATCAAGGCAGGGCCTCTGCGTCCACTTCCGCAGGTCCGTGAACCGGCTCGCACGGCTGCCGCATGACTACCCATCAGTAGAAAATGCCTTGCCAGGAGGGCTCGCTAGCTTGCCCGCATGACCGACACCCTCCACCAACTGCGCCACCTGCGGCCCGACGCCGACCTGGCCGCCGTTGCCGCACTGCTGACCGCCGGACGGCTGGTGAAGCCGTACGACAACGACGAAGACACCGCCCCCGTGCTCTGGACGAGCGACGGGCCGGCACCCCTCGGGCTCTGGGAGAAACTGCACCACGAGCCCCCGGCCAGCGGACTGTGGCCGCTACTGCTCGCCCCGCTCTCCACCACCGACGTCGAATTCCGCCCCTGGAGCTCCGGCGAACTCCAACCGCGCTATGCCACCGAACCCGACTGGTACGACCCCGCCGCGCTGCTGCGCACCAACTGGGAGCACTACGCAACCCCCGACGCCGACGCTCCCCCGACCCGGACGAGAGCGCCGAACTCGCCGAGAGCCTCGCCCCGTTCACCGACGGCTGGCCCGGAACGGCGTCTGCCGCCGAACAGCCCGGCGACCCGGACCGGGCCGCCCGCGCACTGGCCCGCGAACTGCTGGCCAACAACGCGCACCTGCGGATCGGCCTGGTTCCGGCCGCCACCGGCGCCGAGGCACTGACCGCCTGCGGCTGGACCGGACCGGTCAACCACGAGGGCGACATCGCCAAAGTCTCCGCCGTACTGCTCGACCGGGAACGCCGCTACGGCACCCGGCTGGTCCAGGTCGGCTTCGCCGAACTCGAGTTGAGCGTCGGCGCGCCACCCCAGGACGACGAACCGGCGCTTCGGATCGCCGCCGAACACCTGGCGTTCTGCCCCGACAACATCTTCCAAGGAGTCGGCACGATCGCCGACTACGCCCCCGGCCTGGTCAATGCCGACCAGTGGTCCTTCTGGCGGGACTGAGCCCCCTTCGCTTCTTCCGCAATGTGCCATTCACAAAAGGAGATTGAGTGAACGTCAACTTCGCTCAGGGCCGATCCACCCGTGCGGGCGGAGAATTGCCCTTCGGCTCACCCCGCCGGGTGGTTTGGGGCCTGTGCCAGCGGGTCCGGCTGGGAGCCGCCCCTAGGCTTCGGAACAACCGGAACGGGCCGAAGCCGAACGGCCATTGAGTAGCCGTCGGGCCAGCCGGAGCGAAAGGGGGTACGGACCTATGACGCACACCGCACGAGCGGAATCGGACTCCATGCTGCGCCGCACCCTCGGCGAGCGGCGCATCGCCCTGGTCGCCTGGCGGCTGCTCGTCCTGCAGAACGCCCACCCTGCCGTCGGCGCCGGAGTCGACCAACTGTCGACCTACCGCAGCCACCCCTGGCGGCGGATCGAACACACCATGGACAGCGGCAGGCGCCTGTTCTTCTCCGACCAGGAGGCGCTGCGCCGCGAGATCGAGCGCCTCGAACGCAGCCACCGCCGGATCGCCGGAGTCGACGCCCAGGGCCGCCCCTACACGGCCCTCGACCCCGCCGTCCGGGTCTGGGTGCTGGTCACCCTGTACGAGGCTATGACGGCAATGCGGGCACTCTCCGGCCGCCCGCTGCGCCCCGCCGAACTGGACAAGCTCTACCGGGAGTTCCGCGAGGTCTGCACCGCCTTCCGGCTCCCCGACGAGCTGTTCCCGCCCACCGCCGCCGACGTGCCCGGCTACCTCCGGGACACCATCAGGGAGACGCTCGAACTCACCGAAGCCGCCAAGGACATGCTGCACACCGTCCTCACCCGCGCACCGGCCCCACGGCGCCTCGGCCGGCTCCGACCCGCCTGGCCGCTGCTGCGCCGATTCGTCGCCCGCTTCCTCACCACGCTCACCCTGGCCGACCTTCCGGCGGAGTTCCGCGCCAAGTGCGGCCTGCCACGCAGCCGCAGCGCCGCCCTACTCTCCTGGACGGTCCACCGGGGCGCGCGCCTGATCGCCGAGCGGCTGCCCGACCGGCTCCGCTACCGCACCCATCCCGGCGGCGAGCAGCCCCGGGCGGCCACCACCGCACCGCCCCGGCCGTCACGCACACCACGTACGCCACGGCGGGACGACCGACCGGCCCGGATCGCCGCCTTCTACCACCAGGTGATGGACCAGACCGGCGACGGACGCCTCACCGCCGCCGACTTCCGGGCCATGGCGCACAACATCTGCTGGCCGCTGGAGCGCGACGAGGAGACCGAGTCCGCCGTCTACACCGCCTTCGACACCTGGTGGCAGCACCTGCTGGCCACCATGGACGCCAACGGCGACGGGGAGATCTCCTGCGAGGAGTTCGTCACCGCGATGCTGGCCGGGACCGACCGTGACCCGGGCTACCTGGAGCAGGGCCTGCACGTCGCCGTCCGCGCCATGTTCCACGCCGCCGACGTCGACCACAGCGGCCAGCTGTGTGCCGACGAGTACCGCACTCTGTTCGGCGGCTCCCGTGTCCACCCGGCCGAACTCTCCCACGGCTTCCGCCAACTGGACACCGATGGGGACGGCCAGATCACCGAGGAGGAATTCGTCCGGGGCTTCACTGAGTTCTTCACCGCCCGCTCCAGCAGCATGGCCGGCACTCAACTCCTGGGCCGACCATGACGGATGCCCGGTGCCCGGCGCGCCCGGCGCCGGGGAACGCGGCAGGGCCGCCCCCTCGGGAGGGGCGGCCGCCGAGGGCGCGCGGGTACGCCGGTCGGGATCGCGGAGTTCGGGCGCGGTGTCAGAGCGCGGTGGTGGGACGGGTGCGCAGCAGGGCGCGTCCGGGGAGAGCAGTGGCGGCCAGGCAGAGCAGAGCGGTCGCTGCGCCGAGCGGAAGGGCGGTGGTGAGGGGAACATGTGGAGCTGCGGAAGTCAGCGCGCGGGTGATCGGGGTGAGCGTCGCCCAGGCGATCGCGGCACCGGTCACCAGGCCGATCGCGGTGATCAGCAACGCCTCCCAGCGCAGCATCGCGCGGACCTGACGGCGGGTGGTGCCGGCCAGTCGCAACAGGGCGATCTCGCGGCGGCGGTCCAGCACCGTCATCACCAGGGTGTTCGCGGCTGTCAGCGCCGCGAACCCGGCCAGCACGCCCGCCATCACGTTGTTCACCCAGCCGTTCAGCTCGCGGTCCTGGTCGGTCTGCGCCGCGTAGCCCTGGCGATCCGTCACTGTCAGGCCCGCTGGTGCGAGTTCGGAGAGTGCCTTCGCGGTGGCCGCTCCGTCCGTGCCGGGGGTCATGGCGACCAACAGCCGGGTCGCGTACGGCGAATCGGTGTGCGCGGCGACCGCGGCCTTCGGCAGCAGGGCCTGCCCGAAACCGAGTCCACGGCGGTAGATCGCGACCACCGTGGGCTCAACCCGGGTGCCGTCGCCGAGCCAGAACGCCGTCCGCTGACCGACCTTCGCATGCAGGCTCTCGGCCAGAAGGCTGTCCAGCGCGACGGTGTCGGCGGAGCGGGACAGGTCGGCCGGCGAACCGGACGTCACACTCAGGTCCAGGAGCTTCGCCAGTGCGGCCGGATCGCCGTCCACCGCCTCGGCGGTGGCCGTGCCGAGCGCGCCGGAGCTCTGGTACGCCAGACCGGTGGGCAGCAGGCCGACCGCGGCGTCCACGCCCGGCATCTTGGCCGCGCGTTCTGCCGCGCTCGCCGGCAATCCCGGAGCGGCTTCGGCAGTGACCACCAGATCCGCCTTCAGACCCTCGCGGACCTGCTCGGAGGCGGCGTGCTGAAGGCTGGACTGCAGGAACACCAGCGTCCCGCAGAAGGCGATGACCATCACGATCGGGACGGTCGCCGAGGCCAGCCGGCGCGAGCCGGCGCGGGCGTTGTCGGCAGCCAGCGAGGCCGACGCCCCGGCGGCGCGAAGCAGCACACCGACCAGACCGACCGCGCCGCGCACCAGCCACGGGCCGAGCAGCCCCACCGCGACCATGAAGCACAGCACCACACCGAGGGCCAGGTTCGCCGCGGTCGCACCCGCCAGGTTGGCGGCGACCACCGCCAGCACGACGGCGCCCGCGCCGAACAGCGCACCGAACACCGCGCGTACCACGCCCGGCGTGCCCGGCCCGGTGCCGGCCTCGCCGAGTGCCTGGGTGGGCCGCATCCGGGCACTGCGCCGGGCCGCGAGCAGACCGGCCGCCAGAGCTGTCCCGGTGCAGACCGCCACCGAGACGAGCAGCGGCAGCGGGCCGGTGTCGAGCGGCACCCCGGAGGGCACCGCACCGCGGGCAACCAGTTCGCCGAACCACCAGCGGGCCAGCGCCAGCCCGGGCAGGATGCCGATCGCGGCGGCAACCGGGGCGATCAGCACCGCCTCGGTGGCGATCGAACGCTGGATCTGACGGGGCGTGGCCCCGACGGTCCGCAGCAGGGCGAATTCGCGGGCCCGCTGGCCGGTGGCCAACGCGATGGTGCTCGCCAGCACGAAGACGGCGACCGTGGCGGCCGTCCCGCCGAAGGAACCGCCGATGCCGGCCAGCACCTCCTTCGCCTTCAGCAGCACCGGCTGCTCCACCTCGCCGCGCTGCTGGCCGGTCGCCACCTGCGCCTTGCCGTCCAGCGCCTGGCGCAGCGCGTCGGCCAGTGCGGCCGGGGTAGTGCCCGGCGCGGGGCGGACGGCGAGAGCGTCGATTCGGCCGGGGTGGCCGGAGATCCGGTCGGCGGTGCCGTCCGCGAACCAGGCGGTTGCCCGGCCGGGCTGGGCTTCGGCGAGGCCGGAGATCCGGTAGGACGCGGTGCCGACGGGCGTGTCGACGGTCAGGTCCGTACCGGGGGAGAGGTGGGCGGCGCGGGCGCTCGCGGCGTCCAGGACCAGTTCGCCGTCGGCCGGGGCGCGGCCCTCGGTGAGCCGCTCGCCGGGGGCGATGCCCAGTGCGGCCCAGCCGCAGCCGGTGAGCGCCGGCAGTCCGGATCGGCCGGCCGACACCGGGAACGCGGAGTCGGGCCGGGCCTGCTCGACGCCGGGCACGGCGGCCACGACTGCGGTCAAAGAGGCGTCCAGCCGGGCCCGTTCGGGGAGCGTCTGGGCGATCGTGTCGGGCCTCTTGCCGTGCACGACCGTCATCTTCACCTGCTGATCGGCGGAGACCACGATCGGTGCGTCCACGTACCGGTGGGGCGTGATGCTCGCGGTCAGCCCGGTCTGCAGCAGCACGCCACAGGCGGTCACGATCGTCGAGGCGAACAGCAACGCAAGGAAGGTGCCCGCGAACGACGCGGGCCGGAAGCGTATGGCGGCGCGGGCCAGTCCGTTGGTCATGCGGTCAACTCCGGGGCGTGGCAGGGGAAGAGGGTAATGGAAGGCCTGGAGGCGATGCCGGTGCGGGCCGGTCCGTCGGCTGCGCGGCCGACTCCGGGGCGTGGGCGGGGACGGCGCGGGTTCATTCGCGGGTACCGACGGGCTGGGCGGAGAGGGTGAGCATGTGCTCGGAGACCGTGCGGGGATCGGGCCGGTGGAGTTCGCCCGCGAGGAGACCGCCGGCCAGGAAGACCGCGCGGTCAGCGAAGGACGCGGCGACCGGATCGTGCGTGACCAGCACCACCGTGGCGCCGAGGCCGTCCACCGCGTTGCGCAGCAGGCCGAGGACCTCGTGCGCGCTGCGCGTGTCGAGCGCCCCGGTGGGTTCGTCGGCGAAGATCACGTCGGGCCGGGTGATCAGCGCCCGGGCCAGGGCGACGCGCTGCTGCTGGCCGCCCGAGAGCTGACCGGGGCGGCGGGCGGCATGTTCACCCAGGCCGACCCGGGCGAGCAGTTCGTGGGCCCGGGCCTTGTCCGGTCGGCGGCCGGCCAGGCGCTGCGGGAGCAGCACGTTCTGCAGGACCGTCAGAGACGGAAGGAGGTTGAACGCCTGGAAGACGAAGCCGATCCTGCTGCGCCGGAGCTTGGTCAGCGCGTCCTCCCCGAGCGAGCTGATCGGGCTCCCGGCCAGCAGCACCTGCCCCGCATCGGGCCGGTCGAGGCCGGCGGCGCACTGCAGGAAGGTGCTCTTGCCGGAGCCGGACGGGCCCATCACGGCCGTGAAGCTGCTTGCGGGGAGGGCCAGGTCGATCCCGCCGAGGGCATGCACCGCCGCGGCGCCGCGACCGTAGACCCGGCGCACGCCGCGCAGTTCGACCGCCGGCGTTCCGTCGACGGGCCGTCCGCCCGTGGCCTGCCCGCTCGCCGGCTGCCCGCCGGTGGGCCGTCCGTCCATGGGCCGTCCGTTTACGGGCAGGCCGGGCGTGGGCAGGCCGGGCGTGGACGTGGGCGCGGCATGGCTGGGCCAGGGCGACCCCGGTGCGGCGGCAGCGTCCGGCGTGGCGGAATGGGCGGGCCGGCCGGGCTGGGAACGGCGCAGGCGGGGCGACATGGTGAAGCCTTCCTCGGAGATGAGGCCCCAGTGGTTCTCTCTGCCGGGGCCTCACCAACGCTAGGAAAACCGCAGGTCACCCGCCATGGAGGGGGCACGAAGGTTCGAGGTGGGGTTATCCCCACCGGTGTCCGGTGGCCAACCCCCGGAAGGTTTGGGGAGATTGGGGCAGCCTCAGGAAGAAGGTTCGCGACAGGATCAGATCGGGCTGGTCGCGCGCGCCGGGATCTGGTTGGTGACCGCCAGGACCTCGCCCCGGGTCAGCACCCCGAGGGTGCGCCGCAGCTCGCCCACCTCCGGGTCGGCCAGCGACATCGTGACGGTGTACGGCGCCGGGCCGGTGATGGTGTTGCCGCCGTCGGTGCGCAGTGCCAGCCCGGTCGCCAGGGCCTGCGCGTCGACGCCCGGGCAGAGCGCCGCCGCTGGCAGCACGACGTGCGCGACCGCGCCGTAGTCGGAGATCAGCCAGCTCCGGCCGTCGGAGGTGTGCGGCGCGCCCTCGACTGTCGCGGGCAGTCCGTACGCGCCGGCCACCAGCCCGTTCGGTCCCTCGATCTCCACCGCCACGCCCTCCGGGCCGAGCGGTCCGGACAGCACCATCGGCGTCGCGGAGCCCGAGCTGAGCCGCAGGTCGAAGGTGAACTCGCCGGGCCGGTCGGTGCCGAGGTGTCGGTAACCGTGGGCGGCCAGCAGCAACGCAGGACCTGACGACCCGTCGACGCTGAGCGAGGCGGGCGCGGCCGGGAAATGGTGGTAGCCGCGAGTCCCGCACCGGCTGCCGACGAATATCCCACCGCCCGGCAGCGCACGGTCCTGCGAGGGCGACGGGCTGCCCGGCTCTCCTGCCAGGCGGGCCAGCTGCGGGGTGTGGGCGCGCTGCGGTTCGAACAGCACCCCGCCCACCACCAGCAGGACGATCAGCAGCCCGAGCACCACCGTCCACTGCTCACCCCGGCTGAGCGAGCGGAACCGTCGCAGCCGCCCCAATCGCCGGGTGTGGTAGGGAACTTGGGCCTGCCTTGTCCGCCGGGGCCGCCGACTGCGGCGGGACGGTCGCGACCCGCCCGGCGACCAGTGGCGGCCACCCGGGTCGACCGGCGGCTCATGACGCCAGCGTTCCGCCAGCATCCGGGCCCGCGCGGACGGCTCGGTCACGGTGGCGGAGCGGACGAACTCCTCGTCCAGGACCAGACCTTCGAACGGGTCCGGCGGTTCGATGGCATCGGACGGGCGATGGTCGGACATTGCGCCAGTATGCCTGCCGCCGGCGACATAGCGGGGGCCATGTTTTTCGATCTTCTCTGCGGCAAGCCTCATGGGCTCATCGCTCATCGGTGGGGTGCCCGGTCGGCGTGAGGGGAGGTTGGGAGTCCGGGTGGTTGTGGTGGAGGCGGACATGGTTGCTGCGGTGCGCGGTTCATGCGGTTGGCCCCTGCCGGTGACCGGGCTGGCCGGCACGCAGGTTACGCGGGGTCGGCGGGTCACCCGTGTTGTCGTGGGCCGGCGTTGGTCGGTGCGATCTGACATGTGGCGTGATGCGCGTAGCCGGTTGCAGGTTGGGACGCTGGCGGGGCTGGGACCCGAACGAACTGCCGGTCCCGGATGCCGGATTGCGAGGGAACCTGCTCCGGCTGCGGTGAGATCCGGGAGGTTGCCGGACCGGCGTGGATGGACTGCTGTGCCGGACCTGCGCCAAGTCGGTCGGTCAGCACCTGCGGGCGCTGCGGCACGGTGGCTTCGAAGTTCTGCGCGAGTGCGTCTTGTTGGCTTGATGGCGGCTTCGTTCATGCGAAGTGGTTCTGGCTTACTTTCCTGGAGGGCTGACTCACCGTAAGGTCACGCGCTCGCGACGTTGGCCGGTATGACCAGCAAGGAGGGGCTGCATTGAGCCAGTACTACGACATAGGCGACGAGACCGTGTGGAACCCGTCCAACGGGGCCTCCCGGCTGTTCATGAGTCAAGTGAGCGTCTACCAGACGGAACTGGGGCTGCGGTCCGGCATCGGGCCCATGCAGGCTGACGAGTGCCAGATCGACCCCGTCGTGTTCAAGGAGTTCGTCGACGCCCTGCTCGCGTGGCACCGGAGAACGACTCACGATGTCATGGCTGCCCTCTCCGAGGGTTTCGTCGTCACGATGCTGGTCTTGGCGGAAAGGGCAGGCATCGAGGTGAACTGGCAGTCAGCAGGCTCCGCCGAGGACGGCGGCCTCAAGGATGTTCAGGTGCCGGCCGCCTCGGGTTCCGCTGAGGCGGCTTGGATGGCCGCCCTTCAGCGCAAGGCGCGCGAGCTGGGCCGATTCATGGCGGCCTGAGCCTGGTCTGCCCGGCGAAGTACATGGATGCCATCAGAACGCGATGTCCTGTGAGTAGAGCAGGACGCGCTTGCGGAGGAGATGGAAGTCGGCTCGGCCGAACCGCTGGGGCTTGAGCATCTTGATCCGGTTGACGTGCCTTTCGATGACGCTGGAGTTCCAGGGAAGGGTGAGGCCTGCGATGACAGCGTCCCGGTCTCGGTCGATTCCAGCAGCGAGTGTGTGCCGGTTGGGCAGGTCGTCCCGGCGGACCGCGTCGAGCCGTTCCGGGAGACGCTCGCCCTGGTGCTCGGCGAGCATGACGGCGAAGGAGCGGACGTGCCGGGTCAGGGCGTCGAGCTGCGGGCAGTGGGCCAGGACGGTCTTGAACTGGAGCTGTTCTGCGTCGGACAGTGCCGTGGGTCGCCGGAGAATCCAGCCGGTGACGGTCCAGGACGACGGCGGCTCTGGGCGGTCACGGGCTGCGGCGAGGTTCGCTTCTGGCGTAGGGAGGCGCCGATTTGCTGGTGGCAGCTGCCTTTGTGGCCGAGCGGGATGATCTACTCCCAGAGCTTCCAGGATTGGGGTGCGAGAGGAGCCCTCGCCCCAGTCGCTCATCGCGGCAGAGAGCCGGTCCTACGGCGAACACTGCGGTGTGCATGCTGGTCGCGGATGCGCGCATCAGCCAAGGTCACCACGTGCCGGTTCCCCTGCGCCGGCCTTTTACAGGGCAGATGCTTCCTATTCGGGGCGGCCGTCGGCGAGCCACTGGGCGAGGCCGCGGAGCCCGACCGCCCACCGCCCGAGGTCGGTGACCTCGGCATGCCCGGTGACGACGGTGAGCAACTCGGCGACCGCCTCGTCCGGTCGCTGGGCATCGTTGAGGGTCAGAGCGCGGAAGACGCGGACGGAGTCGGACTCGGGGAACTCCCTGCGGGCGCGGTCGAGCACCGCCAGCGACTCGTCCAACTTGCCCAGCCACCTCAGGGTGCTGGCGTACTGGCACAGGCACCGGCGCAGGACGTCGCCGTCGAGGCCGAGGGCGAGCGCGCGCTCGTAGTAGCCGCGGGCGGTCTCCTCCTCGCCCGCGGTGTCGTAGGCGCCACCCACCTCGTACACGAGGACCGGGTGGTCCGGGTGTTCGGCAAGCAGCGCCTGGAAGTAGGCGATCGTCGGCGCCATGTTCGCCCGGTCGCGTTGGTCATAGCCACGCTGGATCGCCTCGGCCAGTTCGGGCGTCACCTCGGTCGTCACTGCTACGCCCCCCACGCGTACGAGTCCGGAGATCAACTCACCTTATCGGAGCCTCGCCCGCAGGCGCCTACTTGTGGATCGGCCCGGCATTTGCCGTTCTTTCGTCCTTATTTGACGGTTTCTTCCCACTGCGTCGCTGGTCAGGCGCAGTGCGCACAGCATGTGCGCGCGAGGCACATGCTTCTCGGCAGATGCGGATGCCTGCCTCGTGGGGAGTGGGCCGCTGCCGGCCTGATGACTGATGACTGATGACTGTTGGCTGGCCGGCTGGAACGGTGGGGCGGCACGGACGGCGACGCGCGGACGGCCGTGGGCGCGAGCCCGGGGGAGGCCAGGGATGGGCTCAGGTACGACGAGGTTCCCTGGCGGCGGTTCCGGCACTTCGATGGCCCGTGCGAGGAGATCCCCGGCCTGCTCGCCACGCTTGTGTTCGGGGACGCCGAAGCTGCCGGTGGGGCCTTGTGGCGGCTCTGGACGAGTCTTCACCAGCAGGGCGGAACGATCGCGGTGGGAGCATTGGCGCCGTTCCTGCTTCGGATTGCGGCGACCGGGCGGCCCGAGCTTCGTGCCCGAACCCTTGGTTCGGCTGCCGAGACCGGTTGGTGTCAGCACATGGCGGACGGATCGGGGGAAGGCCTACTCAGGGTTGCCGAGGAGCCGTTGATGGTTGAGCGCAGCACGGTGTGCCCGGTGGGCTGGACGGTCCAGGCTGGCGAGGGACGACGATGCGGGGGTTCGTCGGAGCCTGATCCCGGCGATCGCCCAACTTGCCTGCGAACGCCATGATGACCGCGTTCTCGGGTGGGTTCGGGGTCTGGGGTCGGGTCCCGGACGGCCACTTGAGGTCCGCATCGGTGCCGGCCTGGTCTGACCGTGCGTGGTCACGGCTGGTGCGAGGGTCGTGAGTGCCGTGGTGGGTGGTGGCGGGTCAGAGTTCGAATACCGGTCGGGTGGAGAAGTCCTCGTACATGTCTTCGCCGTCGGGCCCGTACACGAACTCGGCGTAGAAGGGGTTGCGGTTGGCCGTGGCCAGCGGGAGCCATCCGAGGAGGTGGCCGTAGCCGCCGCAGGCCGACTCGCCGCCGTCGCCGCCGTGTACTGCGGTGAGGTCGCTGGTCAGTTCGGTGCGGTACGTGTCGTGGGCAATGCGGAGGCCCAGGGCGTTCGGTTGGTGCTGGGGGCCGGTGTGATCGTCGTAGGGGATGCGGTCGAGGGGGCAGTCGTTGCCCCAGCGGAACAGGGTGTTGGCGCCGGCTCCGCAGGCGTGTTCCCACTCGTCGGAGTTCGGCATTCGTAGGCCGCGGGCCGCGAGGACGGCGGGCATGTCGGTGGGTGGCTCGGTCAGGTTCTCGTCCTCGACGGCCATGAGTACCGTCGCCAGGTTGACGCGCCGGCGCGGGCTGAGCAGTCGGGCAAGGTGGGCCCGGAGGTCGGGGTCGTTGCCGAAGCCCTGGTCCAGGCTCTCCTGGTAGTCGGCGGCCTGTTCGGGCGTCGGTTGCCAGGTGTCGAGGTCGAATCCGAGCGTTATTGGGCCGCCGGGTATCAGGGCGAATTCCTGTGCGTTCCGGTCGATCAGGACGCGGTGCATTCGGGAGCCGAGATGTTCGCCGGTTTCGACGGCAATCACGCGGCCGCCGGCCAGATCAGCTGCCTGCTGCGCGATTTGGCGGGCGGTCGAGAGGTCGAACGACCGCCACTGGTCGAAGGTGAGGTCGGTGAGAGACATGCGTCGCAGTCTTTCACGCAGGCCGGACAGGGCCGTTGCTGCGGGCTGACCCGCTAGCTGTTCGCGGTTGACGGCTGGCCGGGGCCGGAGGGCACGGTGACCAGGTGCAGACGCTGGGACCCTCCGCGGGTGAGCTGGATGCCCGTGCCGGCTGCGAGCGCGTGGGCTGCGTGGCCGATGCGCATGCCGGAGATCCTTCGGCCGTCCGCGGTCGCGACCACGGCCGGCCGGGTGCCTGACCGCAGAGCCTGCCAGACGGTGCGCGTCTGTTCGGTCAGGAGTTGGTGCATCTCGGGCCCAACCTCAGGTTCGAACCAGCGCACGGCGAGGCGACCGGCCTCGAACGCCTCGCCGCGGTGACTCGGCCTGCGCCGTGAGCACAGCAGTTGAACCACCGCAGCGCGCGGCAGCCCAGGACCGTGTGCGTGGCCGGTCAAGTCCTGGACAGCCGCGGGGGCGGCAGCCCCTCCTGGCAGGGCCAGAAAGGCCTGAACCCCGCCGCAGCACAGAGCCTCCTGGACCGTCGAGTGCACATGTACTTGGTGCAGGCCCAGTGGGCCCGGTTGGCTGCAAAGCCATCCAGCACCCGGCAGGAGCTCCCCGATCCGCTGCCCGACCAGGGCCTCGTCCTCCGGTAGCAGCCAGACATCTGTCGTCTTCGTTCGGGAGCCGGGGAGTGCCATGGGGACAGCGTTGCAGCAGTTGCTGACAGGACGGCCCGGCGCCATGACGGCGGAGGCTCGGACGAGGGCGTTTCCTCGGGTTGTCGAGGCAGGGACGGTCGGGCAGTTGTTCGCCTGGGGGAGAGGTGCCTTGCTGCGGGTGGGCGTTCGGCAGGTGGTGGCGGCCTCCGATGATGTGCGAGGTCGAGCAGCGTCGAGTCGGGACCGGCCTGGATCCTGTGCCGAGTTCGATGCTCGCGTCCGGTGGGTCAGTTCGTTCGTTGGTATGGCGGTGGAACGCCGGGGATGGTTCGAGCGGTGGGTCAAGTAGCTGCCGGAGCCTGCTGTGTGGTCGCTGCTCGGGCGGTGGCCGCTTCGACCTGGCGGCGGCCGGATTCGCCTCGGCTCCAGAGGAAGGCACACCAGCGGCGCGGTGCGTCGCTGCTCCAGATCCGGAACTCCTTGACTGCGACGTTGTCGGACAGTCGCCATCGGACGGTGCGGCCTGATGCTTCGGGGATGTCGGTGAGGCCGTCGAGATGCTGGGCGAGTGCGAAGCTGTCGACGGTGGTGGCGACGCGGTCCCAGGTCGCGAGCGTGTCGGTGAGGGCGTGGGATTCGATGAGTGCCGGGATGGACGGGGCGACTTCGAGGAACGTTCCGCCTCGGTCGGTTACTCCGACCCGGCCGTCCGTGTGCACCAGGTAGCGGACCGGGGAGGACACGTACTCCCCGAACCAGTCGAAGTACCAGCCGTTGGCAGGGCCGGCCCACATGCCTTGGCCCAGGTCGTAGTGCCAGTCGCGGAGCGTCTCGTGGCGTTCGCCCTCGATGGTGCAGCGGCTTCGGACTTGGTAGCGGAGTCCGCCGTACCTCTGCTCGAATCCCTCCCGGCGGATGACCAGCATCATGGGCGCGGGGGTCAACTGGCCGGAGTGGTCACGGATTTGCAGGAACTCGGTGGAGAGTCGGGGTTCCTGCGGATCGTCGCGTCGGCCGGTTCGGTCGAGCAGGTTCTTTGCACGCGAGGTGAGACCCGTGAGGTCATCCAGGATGTGCATGCTGCACTTCATTTCCCAGGACAGGGTGTGGGTTTGCAGGTCCGAAAGATACCGGGTCGGGGCAGTCAGTACTCCGGCTTCAGATCGTGATCTCGGCTGCCCCTGGACCGGTCCGCGGTGCCGTAATGCTGTCGACGGCCGTGATCGTCTACTGCTAGGTTCGCCTGCGCCAGAGCAGTGCCATGTCGACGCGTCACCGAGAGGGTGAGGTTTATGGCTGCCGGGAGCGAGTTCCGTCACGTCCCTGACCGGGTCGCCGACTGAGCCGGCTTCTGCCGCCAGCGGCCCGGACCGCTTCACAACTCCGGAGTTCGTCAACAATGCAGAGCATGACCCCCCGCCCGCTGAGCCTGCTCGTGCTGGGTGGCACGCGTTTCGTGGGTCGCACCCTTGTCGAGGCCGCACTGGCCGAGGGGCACCAGGTGACGCTGTTCAACCGCGGCCGGACCGCGCCCGAGCTCTTCCCCGAGGTCGAGACCATCATTGGCGACCGCACCACCGACCTGTCCGCGCTCGGTGACCGCCGCTGGGATGCCGTGGTCGATGTCGCAGGCTACGAGCCCGAGGTGGTCCGCCGCTCGGTCACCGCCCTGGGTGAGCGCGTGGACCGGTACGTCTTCGTCTCCTCCCTGTCGGTCCTTGCCGACCAGGCGACCGTGCAGAACGAGGACGGAAATCTGCTCGTCCTCGGCGAGGACCTGCCGCCACACCAGCTCTACGGCGCACGCAAAGCCGCCTGCGAGCGGATCGTGCTGGGCGCGTACGGCGAGCGTGCCAGCATCGTCCGCCCCGGCATGATCGTCGGGCCGCACGACCCGACCGACCGCTTCCCCTACTGGCCGCGGCGCTTCCAGCGCGGCGGCACGGTGCTGCTGCCGGGCGACCCGGCCGACGCGGCCCAGTTCATCGATGTCCGCGATGTCGCGGCGTGGATCCTGGGGTGCATCGCAGCACAGCGCGGCGGCATCTACAACGTCACCGGTCGCACCCTGCCGTTCGGCGAGTTCTTCGCCGTCTGCCGGGCACTGGTGAACCCCGGTGCGGAGCCGGTCTGGGTCAGCAGCGAGAAGCTGCTGAAAGCTGGCGTCAACCCATGGATGGGCGTCCCGATGTGGATCGGCGCCCCCGAGTGCGTGGCGATCAACCGGGTGGACATCTCCCGCGCCCTTGCCGCCGGCCTGATGTACCGTCCGCTCGCCGAGACCGTTGCCGACACACTCGCCTGGGACACCGCCCGCGGTGGACCGGCCGTAGACGAGGAGGGGCTCACCGCTGCGGAGGAGCAGCGGCTGCTGGACGAGCTGACGTGAGTCGGCTCGGTGTGGTCCGGCTCGGTGTGATCCCGCGCTGAGAACGGGTGGTCTCGGGTGAGCGAAGCTGCGGATGGTGGCCGGGGCGCCGGCCTCTTCCGCGATGACGCGCTCGAGACCTTGGAGCGGCTTCGCCGCGACGGCCTTCGGATCGGGGTCCTGAGTGACTGCACGATCGAACTCGCCGAAACCTGGCCGACGTTGCTGCTTGCCCCGCTGGTCGACGCGGTCGTCCTGTCCTGCCAGGAAGGGCGCAGGAAGCCGGATTCGGAGTTGTTCCGCCAGGTCGCGAGGGAACTGGATACGCCGACCAGCGATTGCCTCTATGTCGGTGACGGCGGCGGCGATGAACTGAGTGGCGCAACTGCGCAAGGAATGACCGCGGTCATGCTGCGGGCCGGCGACTGGGCGATCAACGACGCGCACGCCCGTGAGGACAGCTGGCCGGGACCGTTCTTCTCGACGCTGTCCCACGTCGTCGCCGCTGCCGGCGACCCGGCCCTGATCACTGCCTGAGGGCGCTGCCCCGGAGCGCCCTGTCGGTCCGGGCGGTGCCAGGGGGGGGCGGATGTTCGCCGGCACGGTGTTGTGGTCGGTCCGGTGGACGCCGCAGTTCGGATCCGACGTCGCGTCAGCTGGTCGTGGGCTGTGTTCGATCAGGTCCTGATGGCCGGCCAGATGGTCAGGGCCGCAGCAATGGTGAGTCCGGCGTTGAGTGCGATTCGGCGGTCTCCGGTGGTCAAGTGGACGGTGACTGCGCCGGTTTGGAGGAGGACGAAGCCGGTGGCCGCGGCCGCGGCCGGGGCCAGGGAGGGGGCGATGTCGGCGAGTTGGGGGGAGGATCAGGCCGATTGGGCCGCCGGTTCACGCGGGACCCGTCGGTTGTGTCGCGTGCCGGAAGAGGCCGGGCCGGGGGTTCAGGCGTGGTCGGTGGCGGGCTCGGTCGCGTAGTGGCTCATTGCGTCGATGTTGGCCTGTGGCGTCAACGGGCGGCCGTCGGTGAGGACTTGCTGGAGGTCCCGGAAGTACTGCACGTACAGGTCGGGGGTGAAGGTGCTGAGCAGGACGGCGGGTTGGTCGGTCGGGTTGGCGAAGGTGTGCGGGGTGCCGGGCGGGACCATCACGAGGGTGCCCGGGGTGGCGTCGTAGTCCGTGTTCCCGACGGTGAACCGTACGGTGCCGGCCAGGATGTAGAAGCCCTCGTCGTGCAGGGCGTGGCGGTGCTGCGGCGGTCCCTGGGTGTGCGGGGCGAGGACGGACTCGGCGATTGCGAGGCGGTGGCCGGTGTGGCTGCCGTCCTCCAGGATGCGCATGCGGGTGGTGCCCAGAACGATCGTCTCGCCGTCGCCGGGGCTCACCACCGAGACGGTGTGGGCGGTCTGCGGGTCGTCGGTCTTCGTCTGCCTGGTCATGTGGACGAGTGCACCGCTGGGGGTGGGTCGGTGTCCAAGACCTGTTCTGCGGGGCTGATGCCTTGTGGGTATCGCTGCTGTGTGGGACTGCGGAGCTCGCGCGGCGAAGTCGGTGGCGCCGAGGGGTGGGCGTCCTTTCGGTGCCGGGCCGTCGGCGTACCGTCGCGGTGTATGAAACTCCTTTGATATAAGGGAAGTTGTGGTGGCGGCGGGGGTCATTTCGGCCCTGGTCGTGCCTGCGGGTCTGCCGTCCGGTAGTCCTTCGTCACGCACGCGGCCACCGCCGTCGTCCGACACAGGGAGCGCATCCATGCCTCGTACCGACATCCGTGCCGCCCTCAACGACCTCGTCTTCTCCCCGGACCTCGACCTGAACGAGGCCGCCGAGCGTCACATCACCCCCGACTACGTCCAGCGCACCGACGGCAACTCCCTTGACCGGGAAGCCTTTCTCGCCCACATCGCCCACCTCCGTGCGAGCGTGGCCTCCGGGGTGATCGAGGTGCACCAGGAGCTCTTCGACGGCGACCAGTACGCCGACCGTCACACCGCCACGATCTCGATGAAGGACGGCTCCACCCTCCTCATGGAGGTCCACCTCTTCGGCGAGTTCGCCGCGGACGGCCGCTTTCGTCGTGTCAACGAGACCACCCTGGTCCTCGAAAGCCCCGGCGACGTACGCTGACCCTCACGGAGTGGCCCGAGGCCGGGATCGGTCAGCCGATCGGTGGGGCGAGGTATTCCAGGGCGTAGCCGTCGCCGGCGGGGGTGACGCGGGCGATGCCGGGGGAGTCGAGGTGGGCGCCGGCCACGAAGTGGTGGGGGCGGGTGAGTTGTTCGAGGAGGGCCGCGCGTGAGGTGCGGGCCTGGGGCTGGTTGCCGTCGAACTCCCAGGACACGTTCGGCTGGTCGAACTGGAGCGTGGGGACGTGGACGGTGTCGCCCCAGACGAGGAGGTGGCCGGCGCTGCTCCTCACCTCGTAGACGGTGTGGCCGGGGGTGTGGCCCGGTGTCGGGATCGCGGTGGTCCAGTCGTTGATCGCGACCTTCTCCGTGACGGGGACGACCCGGTCGCGGATCGGCGCGAGGCGCCCCGTGAAGACCGAGGTGTCGCCCGCGCCGATCCAGACGCGTTCGAGTCCGGTGAACGCCTCCGAACCGTCCGGCGTGATCAGGCCGCTGACGTGGTCCTCGTGCCGGTGGGTGATGGCCACATCGGTGATCCGCGCGCGCTCGACCCCCGCCTCGTCGAGCGCGTCGTAGATCAAGCCCATGGTGGGGTCGTGCCAGACGTTGGACGCGCCGGTGTCGATGAGGACCGACCGAGTGCCGTCGGTGACGAAGAAGGCGTTGACCGACAGCCGCAGGTTCTCGCCGACCAGCGGGACGGCGGCCGGCAGCACGTCGAGCGTGCGCCCGTCCTCGTCGCGGAGGCGGGTCGGCGGCATGTCGATGTACCCGTCCCGCAGCGAGACCACCTGCAGGTTGCCGAAGTCGAACGTGGCGTGGTGCCTGCCACTTGAGGTCAAGTGCATGGAGCCTCCGTCGGGTTGGGGGTGGATCGGGTTCCGTGTTCGATGGAAGGGGTCGTCTCCTTCGGGAGAACATTAGGCGGTCGCGCGGCGAGGTACCTACGGTGGTCGAGCAGGCGGATGCGGGGCCGAACCGCAGCGCGGAGGCCGAGGAGGTGGAGCGCGGCCGGTGTCGGTGGCGTCTGGGAGCAGGCCTTGGGCGCGCGGTCGGGTGGGGAGCGGGTGGGGAGCATGGCGACGGCCATCGTGGCGACTGCGTCTCCGTCGGCGGGATTGGGGACCTGGCTGCGGGCATCCTCGATCAAGTTCCAGAAGCGCTGAGTGTGCATGACGCCGGAGCATGTCAGCGGGGTCCGACATCGGCGCGCGGGGGGAGGGGCGGCTGCGTCGGGTCGGGTGGGTTGGCGGGTCAGTAGAGTCAGCTGACCATGGACGCCGTCGTGCCGGGAGGGTCCCGGGGCGTTGTGCGTCCGGGAGGGTGTTTGTCATGCCGCAGATCCTGATCGATCACTCGCCGGGGCTCGAGTTCGACGCCACGGCGTTTGCGAAGGAGGTTCATCAGCTGATTCCTGAGGTGATCGACACGGCGACGGGTGACTGCAAGACGCTGGTGCGGCCGGCGGTTTCGCATCTGGTCGGGGACGGGGCGTCGGGGGAGGCGGTGGTGCTGGTGGAGATCAAGATTCTGGGCGGGCGCAGTGTCGCGGCGCGTAGTGAACTGTCGGCGCGGGTGACGGATTTGCTGCGGTCGCATGTTCGGGTGCCGGCCGCGTTCTGTGTCGAGGTGAGTGAACTGGACCGGGAGACCTACGTGTTCGTGCATCACGCCGGGCACTGAGGTCGGCGGGCCGGGGTGGAAGGGGGCGCCTCGGCCTTCGGCGGTGGGGGGTGGGGGTGGGGGTGGGGGAAATTCGGTTGTCGGGGTTGTTGGACGGTTCGACACTGAGGTCATGCTCGGATTCGTGAGGACCGACAACGAAGCCCTCGTCGCGTACTTGGGCGACCCGCAGCGTGCCGTGGCGGCCTACTGGGAACTGTTGCGGCGCAAGGGGGATGCGGTGGGTGCCATCAGGGCCGGCCTGTCCCATGAGAGTGCGGCTGTCCGGGAGGGCTGCTGCCGGTTGCTGGACCACCTGGTCGACACGGAGTCGATGGGGCAGCTGATCACGATGGCCGACGATCCGGACGCCCGGGTCAGGATCGCCGCGTTCCATGCCCTCGCGTGCGACCGGTGCAAGGACGACACGTGCGCGCCGGGTGCGGACCGGGTGCTCGAACCCGCGTTGCGGCACCTGGCTTCCGACCCCGACCCGCAGGTGCGGTCGCGGGCCGCCGAGTTGGTCGGCAAGTTCGCCCGTGCCGATGCCCGGGCTGTTGCCGCTCTGCAGGTGTCGCACCGGCAGGACCCGAGTCCGGCTGTGCGGAAGAAGGCGGGCTGGTACATCCCGGGCGGGGCCGTTTACGAGCGGACGGGTCCGCGGGCGTCCAGGTGACGGGGCGGGCGGTGCCCCGGTGAGGGGCGGCAGGCTGCGCGCATGCTGTTGGACTGGATCGCCGAGGTGGCGGACGAACCGCTGGTGCTCAACTCCGGGGACCGGCGGGAGGAGTGGGACACCACCGAGTCTGCCCTGGCTCGCGTTCTCCACCGGTCGGACTGCTGCTCCTCGGCTGGCAGTTGATCGTGCGCCTACTGCTCGGAGTCGGTGCGGGCCAGCCAGAGGAACAGCGGCGGCAGGGCCAGTTCGACGATGCCCAGGGCGACCTGGAACCAGTGCGGCCAGCCGTGTACGGCGAGCGAGAGGATTCGTCCGAGGCCGCCGAGGAACAGGATGCCGGCCAGCCAGCGGACGGCGGTGGTGCGGATCGGTGACTGGCGGGCGGCCTGGAGCCAGGCGACGCCGTAGCCGGCGAAGATCGCGCCGAAGAACCGGCCGAGGCTGTCGATGGTCGGGCCGGCCGAACTCTCGCCGGGGATCGCGGAGTTGCCGAGCAGGACGTGGAAGAGCCCGATCGCCACGCAGCCGTAGCCCATGACGAGCATGAGTGCGTGCAGTGCCTTGTCCTTGGTCATGACAGCGCCGACCCCCTGTTAGTAGA
The DNA here is from genome assembly GCF_042873675.1 of Kitasatospora sp. NPDC004614. NCBI lineage: Bacteria > Bacillati > Actinomycetota > Actinomycetes > Kitasatosporales > Streptomycetaceae > Kitasatospora > Kitasatospora sp. NPDC004614. The sequence continues at coordinate 163,601 of NZ_JBIALR010000011.1, read as the reverse complement.
CACGCGTCAACCAGGAGCAGCAGGCTACGCGCCGCTAGTAGACACGTGTCAAGTAGGATGGCCGGGTGCCTCCTCGCCAGCGCCTCAGCCCCGCCGACCGCCGCGCCCAACTCCTCGCTGTCGCTGCCCAGTTCTTCGCTGCGCACACGTACGACGAGGTGCTGATGGAGGACGTCGCCGAGCGTGCGGGGGTGTCCCGGGCGCTGCTCTACCGGCACTTCCCGAGCAAGCGCGACCTGTTCGCGGCCCTCTACCGGCAGGTCGCCGAGCAGTTGCTCGCCAAGACCCGGTTCGACCCCGCCGACTCCCTGGTCGAGCAGCTCGCCGAGGGCCTGGATGCGCACATCGAGTACTTCGCGGAGAACCGCAACACCGTGCTCGCGGCGAACCGGGTGCTGGCCGGTGACCGGCTGGTCCAGACGATCATCGCCGACGAGCTCGACGCGCTGCGCGAGCGCCTGCTGAGTGTGCTCCCGCCCGCCGGCGACCGGACCAGGGAGGCCGTGTCGGGCGTGCTGAAGAGCTGGCTGGTGTTCGTCCAAGTCCTGTGCGTGGACTGGCTGATCGAGCCGCACTGCACCCGCGCCGAGCTGCGCGACATCTGCATCGGCGCCGTCCTGGGCGCGATCAGGCCGCTGCTCGACGAGGATCCCGCCCCGGACTGGCCGCACTGAGCGCCCAACAGGGTCACGCGTACTTCAGGAGGAGTTCGAGCATCCGAGGGTCCTGGTGGGTGAATCCCAACCCTGGCTGGTGGCAGTCGAGTTGGGTGATGGCGGCGAGCTCGTCGGGGGACAGCTCGAAGTCGAACACGGCGATGTTCCGGCGCAGCCGCCCGGGGTCGGTGCTCTTGGCGACCAGCGGGATGCCGCGCTGGAGCAGCCGGCGCAGGGCGATCTGCGGGACGGACCTGCCATGGGTGGCGGCGATGCGCCGCAGGACGGGGTGCGCGTACAGGTCCGGGTTGCCCTGGGCGAGCGGGCCCCAGGCCTGGAGGACGGTGCCGTGCCGGTCCTGGAGTTCCTTCGCGGCGCTCTGCTGCAGGAACGGGTGGACCTCGCGCTGGTTGACGGCGGGGACGGTCCGGCTGTGGGTGGCGCTGACGTTGCCGGCCAGTTGGGCCGTTACCAACACCGGCCGGGGGTAGCGGAGTTCGCGGTGACCCAGCTCACATCCGGGCGCTGTCAGCAATCGGTGCGCCGTCCCGTTCAGAGGGCACGCGAACCAGACAGGAGCACCCTCATGAGGCACCGCATCGTCGTCCTCGGCGCCGGCTACGCCGGAGCCTTCGCCGCCGGGAACCTGGCCCGCCGGCTGAACGCCGAGGACATCGAGATCACCGTCGTCAATGCCGCCCCCGACTTCGTCGAGCGGATGCGGCTGCACCAGCTCGCCAGCGGGCACAAGGTCGAATTCCGCCCGCTCGCCGACATGTTCGCGGGCACCGGGGTGCGGGTGCGGGTGGCCCGCGTCACCGGGCTCGACCCCGAGCGCCGGGCCGTCGCCGTCAGCGACGCGGACGGCGACGCCGAACTCGCCTACGACACGCTGCTGTTCGCGCTCGGCAGCGCGGTGGACCGGCACGACGTCCCCGGCGTGGCGGAGCATGCGTTCGACGTCACCGGCCTGCCCTCGGCGCTGCGGCTGCGCGACCGGCTGGCCGAGCTGGGCGCGGGAGGCACCGTGCTGGTGGTAGGGGAGGGGCTGACCGGCATCGAGACCGCCGCCGAGATCGCCGAGGCCCGCCCCGACCTGGCGGTCGCGCTCGCCGCCCGGGGCGAACTCGGCGCCTGGCTCTCCCCGAAGGCCCGCCGCTACCTGCGGGCGTCCTTCGCCCGGCTCGGCATCACCGTCCACGAGCACACCGGCATCGAAGCCGTCGAGCCGGGCCGGGCGCTCGCCGCCGACGGCCGCGCCGTGCCCGCCGAAGTGACGGTCTGGGCCGCCGGGTTCGCCGTGAACCCGCTGACGGCCGCCAGCGGCCTGGAGCTCGCCGCGGACGGCCGGATCCTGGTCGACCAAAGCATGCGCTCCGTCTCGCACCCGGACGTCTACGTCGCCGGGGACAGCGCCCACGCGATCGGCGTCAACGGTCGTCCGCTGCCGATGTCCTGTGCCTCGGCCGGCCTCACCGCCACCCAGGCCACCGCCGCCATCATCGCCCGCCTGACGGGCCGGGAGGATCCGGTCTCCGCGCTGAAGTACTTCGGCAACCACATCAGCCTCGGGCAGCGGGACGCGCTCGTGCAGATGGTGGACGGCGCCGAACGCTCCAAGTCCTGGTACCTGGGCGGCCGGACCGCCGTGCGGTTCAAGACGAGTGTGCTCAGGGCCTCCGCGTGGACCATCGCGCACCCGACCTACGGCATGCCCAAGCGCAGGCGCCACCTGACGGCAGTTCCGGTGAAGCGCCCCGCACAGGGCCCCCAGCAGACCCGCACGCGGAGCGCCGCCTAAGTTGTTGTGCATGGACAGCGCCGCCATCGACCGCTTCGAGGCCAGCCGGAGCCGGCTGGCCTCGCTCGCGTACCGTCTGCTCGGTTCGGCCGGCGACGCGGAGGACGCCGTGCAGGACGCCTTCCTGCGCTGGCAGGCCGCCGACCGCGACCGGATCGAGGTGCCCGAGGCATGGCTGACCAAAGTCGTCACCAACCTCTGCCTCGACCAACTCCGTTCGGCCCACGCCCGGTACGAGCGGGCCGCCGGCGACCTGCTCCCCGAACCGCTGCTCCAGGGCGACCCGATGCTCGGCCCCGCCGACACCTTCGAGCAGCGCGAGTCGGTGTCGCTGGCCGTGCTGACCGTGATGCAGCGCCTCGCGCCCGTCGAACGCGCCGCGTACGTGCTGCGCGAGGCCTTCGCCTACCCGCACGCCGAGATCGCCGGGATCCTCGACATCAGCGAGTCCGCGAGCCAGCAGCACGTCCACCGGGCGCGCCGGCGGGTGGCCGCCGAGCGGCGCGGCGGCCCCGAGACGGACCCGGCGTCCGCGAAGCGGGTGGCCGAGGAGTTCCTGATCGCCGCCACCTCCGGGCGGGTCGACCAGTTGGTGGCGATGCTCACCGCCGACGCCACCGCGGTCTCGGACGGAGCGGGCCGGGCCAAGCGGCTGCTGCGGCTCACCAGCCGCGAACAGATCGCCGCCGGCGTGCGGGCCGGCTTCCGGTCCACCCCCGCCAAACGACGGCTGGCGGGCGGCATCTCCGCGCTGCACATCGCGCAGGTCAACGGTGCCCCGGCGGTCGTCGCCGTGGTCGACGGCCGGGTCAAGGGCGCCGTGGTACTGGAACTGCGCGACGGCAAGGTCGCCGGCCTGTGCGGCGTCGCCGCCCCGGACCGGCTGGCGCGTCTCGACACCGCCTGGCAGCGGCACGAACCCGGGGAGCCGGTCGTCGCCGAGTGGTGAGCGGAAGCGGCTTGACCTTGACCCAAGGTCAAGCCCCACGCTGGAGGGCATGACGAAGAACGCGAACACGAAGACTCGCAACGCTGCCTGGTCCGGGCTGGTCCCGGTGGAGGACACGGCGCTCGCCGTCACCGACACCGGCGGCCCCGGGCAGCCCGTGCTCTACCTCAACGGCTCCTACGCCACGCAGCGGAACTGGCGGCACGTCATCGCCGAACTCGGCGACGGCCACCGTCACATCACCTTCGACGAACGGGCCCGCGGCCGCTCGAAGCAGTCGGCCGACTACTCGTTCGCCGCCTGCCTGCGCGACATCGACGCCGTCCTGGACGCCACCGGGGTGCAGCGGCCGCTGCTGGTCGGCTGGTCCTACGGCGCCGCGCTCGCCCTGCACTGGAGCACCCGCAACCCGGACCGGACCGCCGGCGTGGTGATGGTCGACGGCGGCTACCCCTGGGACTACCTTGCCACCGTCGAGGGCGGCCGGGAGGCCGGCCGCGAGCAGATCCGCACCATGTTCCGGAAGTTCGGCTGGATCATGCCGCTGGTCCGGCCGCTGGGGATGGCCGCGCGAATGTCCGCCGAACAGCACGCCGAGATCAACATCGAACTGAACGAGATCGTCGCCGACAGTGACCCGGTGTTCGACCAAGTGACCTTCCCCATGCGTTTCCTGGTCGCCACCGGCGCCAGCCTCGGCGGCACCGCGGAAGGGCTCGCCGCGATGCGCGCCACCCTCGACCCGATCCTCGCCCGCAACCCGCACGTGCAGGTCAGCGCCACCGTCCCGAGCAAGCACACCACCATCGTGCGCAAGGACTTCCGGGCCATCGCCACCGCGGTTCGGGAGGTTGGACAGGACAGCTTGCAGTGAGGTTTTCTGACGGGATGACAGGCGGATCGGCAGGCGGAGTGACAGGCGGATTGGCAGGCGGAGTGACAGGCGGATCGGTAGGCGGATCGGCAGGCGGGATGACGGACGGGATCACCATCGGCCAGGCCGCCGCGTTCGCCGGCATCACGGTGAAGGCCGTCCGGGTCTACCACCGCACCGGTCTCGTCGCCGAACCCCGCCGCGACAGCTCCGGCTACCGGCGCTACGGCACCGCCGAACTGCTGCGCCTGGTCCAGGTCCGCACCCTGGCCGGGGCGGGCGTGCCACTGGCCGAGATCGGGCCGATCCTGGACGCCGAGGGTGAGGAATTCGCGACCGCGCTCGACCAGGTCGAGGAGAACCTCACCCGGCGGATCGAGGAGCTGACCGCCCGCCGCGCCACGCTGCGCCGCCTCGCCACGGGCGACCGGGTGCTGCTGCCCGACCGGGCCTGCGCCATTCTCGACCGGATGCCTGGATTCGGTTTCTCCGCCGAGGACATGGCCATCGCGCGGGAGGGCCTGATCCTGGTCCGGGCACTGATGCCGGAGGGTTTCGAGGACTACCTTGCGCAGATCGAGCACGGCCTGGACGACCCCCGGCACGTCGCCCTGATCAAACTCACCTGGAGCGCCGGGAGTTGGGCGGCCGACGACCCCCGGATCGAGGACCTCGCCGAGGAGATGGCCCAGCACTTCCTCGCCGACCCGTCCCTGCTGCCCACCCTGACCGGCCTTCAGCACCAGGACGACGCCGTCACCCGCCACGACCTGCTCACCCACCACGGCGAGGACGACCGGCCGGGGTGGCGCCGGCTTACCGCGCTGATCCAGCAGAAGCTGCGCGCGGCCGGCACCGAACTGCCCTGACGGCGATCTGGGACGATGAGGGACGTGAACGACTCACCGAACCCCGCCGACGCCACCGTTGACCAGGTGGTGGAGTCCCAATGGCAGTTCAAGCGCGCGGAGGCGGCCGCGATGGAGTACTCCTGGGCCGATTCGTACCGGCAGTTGATCGAGGCCGCCTACACGGAGCCGGTGCTGCGGGCCCTGTATCCCTTCACCAGCCACTGGGGACTGCGCTTCTCCACCACCACCGGGCCCCTGATGGCGGCGGTCGGCCCCGTCGTGTCGGCGAACGGCGACGGTGATTTCGGGGTGGGCACCGGGATTCTCGCGCCCGACCTCGGACGCTTCACCACCGCGGCGGAGGCGGTCGCGTGCGCCGTGCGCGAACTCCCGTCCGACATCGGGCCCGTGATTCACGGCTCGGCGCTGCGGCCGATGGGCGCCGGGTAGGCTGCCGGGCATGTTCGAGTACCACGGCTGGGTGACCATCCGGGAACGCGCCGACGCGGAGGACGACGAGGACTTCGCGGCGGAACAGGCGCGCCTGTGGCGGCTGGTGGCGGCCATCGAGGAGCGGGCCCGGGAGTTCGGCGGGCACGGGCTGGTCGACGTGCGGTGGATCAACGGCCAACCGTTCCTGCACCTGGGCGGTTTCAGCAACCACACGTACCCGGCGATCCTGGCCTTCTACCGGGAGGTCGGCGTCCGCGCGCCCGGCTCGTACGGTCTGCTGTACGTCCACGACGAGGAGGACCGGGCGCACGCCGACGGGTTCGTGGTGCACCGGATGGTGCGGGGGCAGGTGAGCGTGCACGAGGACACCCGCCTGTCGCCGTGCATCCCGGTGCTGGAGGACCCCTGGGTCTCCTGACGCGAGGTCAGGGGCGGCGGGCCAGGAAGACGAACTCGCGGCCCGGGCGGTCGGGTGCGTCGCGGACCTCGTGGAGGCCGAAGCCCGCCGCTTGCAGGTCGGCCGTCACCTCGGCGCGTTCGCGGAAGCGCAGGGTGGAGTCGGAGGTGAGGTGCCGGCCGTCCGAGGCGAAGACGTAGTGCGAACGGAACGTCACCAGCGGCCCGTTGACGTCCAGCAGGTCGATCCAGGACTCCACCTGGCCGACCTCCGGCAGGTCGTCGAGCTGGTGGGTGGCCTCCCGGGTCCAGCCCTCCCAGGCGCGGCGGGACGGGTCGCGGGTCTCGAAGACGAGGTGGCCGCCGGGGCGGAGTGCCGCGTGGGCGCCGCGCAGGGTCGCGAGCCAGTCGGCGGGGTCGGTGATCGCCTGGGCGACGTTGGCCGTCATGGTGACCAGGGCGACCCGCAGCGGCGGCAGCGTCGTCGCGTCGCCGCAGATCCAGCGGACGCCGTCGCCGCCCGGCTTGGCCCGGGCCACCTCGACGGAGGCCGCCGCCGGGTCCACGCCCGTCACCTCGATGCCGCGCTCGGCCAGCAGCAGGGCGAACACGCCGGTGCCGCAGCCGAGATCGAGGACGCTGCGGGCGCCGAGCTCGTCGGCCAGGGCGAGATAGGGGAGCAGGTCGGAGCGGTCCGGGTCCAGCGCGTCGTAGAGCGCGGCCAGTTGGGGGTCGGTGAAGCACTCGTCAGCCATGCGGGCGAGAGTACGCCCGGGCACCTGCCGATTCGGGAGGCGGTGGAAACCGGTTGTCGCCGGGACGGGATGTTGCGTACGGTGCTCGGGTGAACACCGGAACGGCCATGGGCCACGCACGGATTGGTGAACCGGTGGGCGGCTGAGGCCGCCCCGGGTGCCTTCGGGGTGCCCACCGGTCAGGGGACCGCCCGGTCCTGGGAGCACGTAACCGCCCAGACCGAGCAGGCCGGCCATGCCTGCGCCAACCCCCCGACACCGGAAAAAAGAGGTTCACCTACCACCATGCCTGCTGCTTTCAACCACACCATCATCCCGGCCGTGGATCGCGCGGTCTCCGCGCTCTTCTACCGCGAGCTGCTGGAAGCCGAAGAGGCCCCGTCCTGGGGGCCGTTCAGCAACCTGACGATCGCCGACGGTGTGCTGCTCCAGTTCGCCGAGCCGCCGGTGGAGATCCAGATGCACCACTACGCGTTCCTGCTCGACGACGAGCACTTCGACCGCGCCTACGCGCTGCTGCGCGAGCGCGACATCCCGCACTGGGCCGACCCGCAGATGCAGCGCCTCGGCGAGACCAACACCGAGCACGGCGGGCGCGGCGTCTACCTGCTCGACCCGGCCGGTCACGGCCTGGAGCTGATCACCCGCCCCTACCTGTAGGCGCCGTAGGCGTTCCACGGTGCGGGTGCGAGGATGACCTGATGGACGATCAGGATCTGCGCGCGGCCCTCGCGGAGCTGCAACTCACCCTCGCCCCGCACCTGGACGCCGACTGGGGCGTTCCGGCCGGCGGGCTGGAGTGGTCGTGCCAGGAGACGCTGGCGCACATCGGCCACGATCTGCTCGCCTACGCCGGGCAGCTGGCGGCCCGTCCCGACGACCGGTACCTGCCGTTCGACCTGACGGTCCGGCCGGGCACCGACCCCGCCACCACCTTGCAGATCGCGCTGGCCTGCGGCGAGTTGCTGGCTCTCGCGCTGGCCGCCGCCGGGCCCGACCTGCGGGCCTGGCACTGGGGGCCGGCCGATCGGGCCGGCTTCGCCGCGATGGGCGTCGCCGAAATCCTGCTGCACACCCACGACATCGCCACCGGCCTCGGCCTCGGCCTCGACCGCACCCCGCCGCCGGCGCTCTGCGCCGCCGTGCTGGCCCGGCTGTTCCCCGACGCGCCGGCCGGCGACCCGGTGCGGGTGCTGCTCTGGTGCACCGGACGCGGCGAACTGCCGGGCCTGGCGCGGCGTGAGTCGTGGGGGTGGCGAGCGGCGCTGTCGTCCTGAGCGGTGGCGTCGTCCTGAGCGGTGCCGTCGTCCTGAGCGGTGGTCAGGACGGCGCGAGTCGTGCAGCCGGTGCGTCCTGAGCGCGGTGGTCAGGACGGCGTCGGGACCATCCGGTGCAGGCCCTTGCGGTCGTAGTAGAAGGTCATCGCGAAGCCGAAGACCAGCGCCACCACGAAGCCCACCGCGATCATCACCCAGGCCCGGGTCAGCCCGGCGTCGGCCTGCGCGTCGAAGTACAGGATCGCCCGCACCCCGCCCGCGACCTGGCGCATCGGTTCGAACGCGCCGAGGAAGTGGTAGAAGGACGGCGTGGCCTCGAGCGGGATCGTCGCGCCCGAGGACGGCAGGGCGAGCGCGATGAAGACGAACATCGCGACCAGCTGGCCGAGCGTGCCGAACGCCGCGTTGATCGCCTGCACGCCCAGGCCCACCGTGACGCAGGCGGCGAACGAGAACACCCACAGCAGCGGCAGGTGCGGGGCGTCCATGCCGAGGATGCCGATCGTCGCCAGCATGATCATCGTGGTGGTGACGACGGACAGCCCCGCGGTCATCTCCATCTTCACCACCAGCGTCTGGGTCCGGTTGATCGGCACCGTCGGCCGGCGCCAGTGCCACGGCCCGATCTCGCTGTCTGCGTAACCGAGCGACGTGTCCACCCCGTTGTGCACCAGGTTGGCGCTCAGGAACCCCGCCAGCACCAGCAGCAGCGTGTAGTAGAAGGCGCTCAGGCCGAGCCCGCTGTGCCGTCCGATCGGATGCCCCGGCTGCACCCGGACGTCCACCGGGTCGGCCAGCAGCAGCCGCGCCGTCGCCGAGGCGTTCGGCACGGCCGCCGTCAGCTGCTTGCCGAGCGCCTGCGAGGAGCGGTGCGCCGACTGCTGGGTGATCTGGCTCGCCAGCGAGGACGCCAGCGAACCGGTGCCCGGATTGGTCAGTGCGAACAGCACCGGACGTGCCGAGGCCTGGTTCGTCGTCAGCGCGGCCACGGTGCGGGAGAAGTCCTCCGGCACCACCAGCGCCCCGTACACCTGCCCCGAGGCCAGCAGCTCCTGCGCCCGCTCGCGCGACACCCGCTGCCACTGCACCTGCCCCGGCGGCGTCCCCGCCGCCACCGCGTCCGTCAACTCCGCTCCCAGCGGCGCGGATTGGCCCGGCAACGGCGGTCCGGCGTCCGCGTCCACCAGCGCGATCGGCATCCGGTGCAGATGGTCCGTCGGGGTCAGGATGCCGCCCATGTACAGCAGCGACAGCACCAGCGCGACCAGCGCGCTCAGGACGCCGGGGACCAGCCACATCCGCCACCGGCGCAGCACCTGCCACGCGCGGGCCTGCCGGGCGGGTTGTTGCGGGGGAACCTCGGTCGCCATGCCACTCCACCCTGTCGACGCCAGCTGCGGTCCCCCGAAACCCCCATGACGATAGGGTCCGGGCGCCGTCCGAATGGCCGCGACACCGGCCGGGCTCACCCCAATGGGCCAGCCCGGGTTGCGCGGTGGCGTTCGCTAGGGTTGGTCCATGGACGAACAGGACTCCCTGGACGAGCAGGTGACGGCGCCGTTCGGGAACTTTCCGGACGTGCGGCGGGCGCTGGACGCCGTCGCCGAACTGGCCGGGCCGGTGGCGGCCGCGCTGAAGCACTGGGACGCCGAACTCGCCGGCGCCGTGCGGTACGTGGACACCGACCCGGAACTCGCCGACACCGCCGTGTTCTGCGCCGCGTACGACGTCCCCGCCGAGGCGTCCGCGAACTGCGTGGTGGTCGCCGCCAAGCGCGGCGGCGAGACCACGCTGTCCGCCGGGCTCGTGCTGGCCACCACCCGACTCGACGTCAACAAGGCGGTGCGCGGTCACCTCGGCGCCCGGAAGGCCTCGTTCGCGCCCATGGACACCGCCGTCGGCGAGAGCGGCATGGAGTACGGCGGCATCACCCCCGTCGGCCTGCCCGCGCACTGGCCACTGCTGATCGACGCCGCCGTCGCCGCCACCCCGTGGGTGCTGATCGGCAGCGGACGGCGCCGCGGCAAGCTGATCCTGCCCGGCGCGGCACTGGCCGCGCTGCCCGGCGCGCAGGTGTTGGACGGGCTGGCCGGCTGAACCTTTCGGCAGCGGGAACACCGGGCGGGCGGCTGAGGTTGGAGGGGATGGTCCCGCCGGGCAGCGTCCCGGCGGACGGGCCACGCACCGCACCAGGGGTGCGGACGTCCCACGCGAGGAGTGAGAACGAGATGACCACGGACCGGGCTGTCCTGGCCGGCGGCTGCTTCTGGGGAATGCAGGAGCTGATCCGCAACCTCCCCGGCGTCCAGTCGACCCGCACCGGCTACACCGGCGGCGAGAACGCGCACGCCACCTACCGCAACCACCCCGGCCACGCCGAGGCGCTGGAGATCGTCTACGACCCGGCGCGGATCAGCTACCGCACGCTGCTCGAGTACTTCTTCCAGATCCACGACCCGAGCACCGTGGACCGGCAGGGCAACGACATCGGCAGCAGCTACCGCTCCGCGATCTTCTACGGCGACGAGCAGCAGCGCGCCACCGCGCTCGACACCATCGCCGACGTCGACGCGAGCGGCCTCTGGCCCGGAAAGGTGGTCACCGAGGTGACGCCGGTGGGCGACTTCTGGGAGGCCGAGCCGGAGCACCAGGACTACCTCCAGCACTACCCCAACGGCTACACCTGCCACTTCCCGCGGCCGGGGTGGAAGCTGCCGGTGCGTGACGCCTGACGGCGGGTCGGCGGGCGGTGTGGGGATGATCGTCGGCCGGGTGCGGTTGATCGTGTGTCGGTCGACGGCCGGTGGTTCGGGGTGGTGTCAGCTGCGGCCGGGGTGGAAGCTTCCGGTGCGTGACGTCTGACGGCGGGTCGGCGGGTGGTGTGGGGGTGATCGTCGGCCGGGTGCGGTTGGTCGTGGTCGGTCGACGGCCGGTGGTTCGGGGTGGTGTCAGCTGCGGCCGGGGTGAGAGCTGCCGGTGCGTGACGGCGCCTGACGCGTAGTCGGGGGTTGGCCGCCGATCGGGTATGCCCGGTCGGCGGTCGCGTGTTTTCGGGTCGAGCCAGGTCGAGCCGGGTGGGGTCAGTGCTTGGCGCGGGCGCGCAGCCGGTTTCGGGGCGGGTGGTTTCGGGGCGAGTGGTTCCGGGCCGGGTCAGTGTTCGGCGCGGGCGCGCAGCAGGGTGTCCAGGGAGTCGACGATCCAGTCCCAGGACGCCTGCGGGTCGACCGGTGTGTGGGCGAAGCCGCCGGCGGCCTCGAGTTCGATGTAGCCGTGGAACGCGCCGCCGAGCAGGCGGACCGCGTGGGTCTGGTCCGGCTCAGGCAGGTGGTAGCCGCGCAGGATCGCCCTGGTCAGCTGGGCGTGGCGGGGCGCCGCGCTGCTTGCCGCCGTCTCCGGGTCCAGCCGCAGGCGGGTGGCCTGGTAGCGCCCCGGGTGCTCGACGGCGTAGCCGCGGTACGCCTCGGCGAACGCGGCCAGCGCGTCGCGGCCCGCCCGTCCGGCGACCGCGTCGGCGGCCCGGTCGGCGAGTTCGGTGAGCGCCAGCAGGGCGATCCGCACCTTCAGGTCCTGCGAGCTCTTCACATGCGAGTACAGGCTGGCCACCTTCACGTCGAAGCGCCGCGCCAGCTCCGTCACCGTGACCTGCTCGAAGCCCACCTCGTCGGCCAGCTCCGCACCCGTCCTGGTCAGGACCTCCGCCGACAGACCTGCACGCGCCAACTGGACCCGCCTCCTGCTGCTCGATCGTTCCTTCTCCAGCGATTATCCATTTGCCTAAACGACTTAGGCAAATTAGCGTGGCGTTTCGTGAGAGAGCTGACCGACCCCGAGATCCGCGCCGCGTTCCTGAACTGCTCCAAGGGCGAGGCGAAACGCCTCAACCTGCCCCGCGACCTGGCCGACCTGCCCTGGTCCGACCTCGACTTCCTCGGCTGGCGCGACCCGCAGGCCCCCGACCGCGCCTACCTGGTCACCGTCCACGACGACCGCCCCCGAGCCGTCGTCCTGCGCAGCTCCGCCGCCGCCAGTTGGCAGCCCCGGCGCAGCATCTGCTCCCTCTGCGTCACCACCCACACCGGCGGCGTCTCCCTCCTCGTCGCCCCGCTCGCCGGCCCCGCCGGCCGCCAGGGCAACTCCGTCGGCGCGTACATGTGCAGTGACCTCGCCTGCTCGCTGTACGTCCGCGGCCTGCGCGAAACCGGCACCCGGATCCACGAATCGCTGACGGTGGAACAGCGGATCGATCGCGTACGGGACAATCTGGCAGGCTTCCTCGCCAAGGTGGAGGGCGCGGAAGCGAGTTGACAGGTGTCCCCGCCTCAACGAAGGCTGCGCGTTCTCGCTGAACCCTGGTGACCGCCAGCTTGCGTAGGCAGACCAGGGCCCGCCGGGAAGGCCGAAGTTTGCAGCGGCGGTCACCAATGCTCCCCGGCGATGGACCAGTTGACCGGTAGCCAACAGGGCCTGGGTGCTCGGACCTCCCGGCGGTGTGCTTAACCTTTGGTGAGACTGTTCAACCTTCGCTTCGCTGAGACAGGACAGAAGCGAGTTGACATGCCGGAGGGGGCAGGAATGAGCGGGATCGCCGAGGCGGACGTGGACGCGTTCGACGCGCTGGAGCGCCGGATCTGGGCGGGCCGGGCCACCGCCTACGCCGCGAGCGTCGCCCGGCTGTGCGCCCACCCCGTGCCCGCACTGCTCGACGCCGCCGGCGTCGGGCCCGGCAGCACGGTGCTGGACGTCGGTACCGGGACGGGCACCGCCGCCGCGGCGGCCTGTGCGCGCGGTGCCCGCGTCACCGCCGTGGACGCCGAACCGAGCATGCTGGCCGAAGCGAGGCGCGCCGCGCCCGAGGCCGAGCTGCACACCGCCACGCTGCCCGAACTCCCGTTCGCGGACGGCACGTTCGACGCGGTGGTCGGCAACTTCGTGCTCAACCATGTCGGACGACCCGCCGAGGCGCTCGCCGAACTGCGCCGCGTGCTGCGCCCCGGCGGACGACTCGCCCTCACCACCTGGGCCGCCCCCGCACCGCCCGGACAGTCCCTGCTCGGCCGCGCCTTCGAAGCCGCCGGGGCCGTCCGCCCCACCGACCTGCCCCCGCCACCTGCCGCCCTGCGGGCCGTCACCGAGGTCGACGGCTTCCTCGCGTTGCTTGCCGCAGCCGGTTTCGGCGGGGTGGACGGCCGGGTGGTGGCGTGGAACCACCGGACGGCCGTGGAGACGTGGTGGGGCGGCCCGGCCGACGGGGTCGCGTTCCTGGGGGAGCTGTTGCGCCGCCAGTCGCCGGAGGTGCGGGCCGGGGTGCGGCGCGAGTTCGATCGGCTGGCGGCCGAATTCGTGGGCGAGGACGGCGGGTTGGAGCTGCCGCATGCGGCGGTGCTGGTGGCTGCGCGGCGTTAGGCAGTGCGGTCGGCCGCTTCGCGGGCGTCCAGCAGTTCGTCCAGGTGGGTTTCGGCCCAGGTGCGGGCGGTGGCCAGCAGGTCGAGGAGGCTGCGGCCGAGCGGCGTCAGCTCGTAGTCGACGCGGCGGGCGGGGCCGGGGTGGACGGTGCGGAGGACGAAGCCGTCGCGTTCCAGCGACCGGAGCGACGCGGTGAGCACCTTGGGCGTGATGGTGCGCAGCGGGACCCGGAGTTCGGAGAAGCGGCGGGGCCCGTCCGCCAGGCACTGGACGATCATGCCCGCCCACTTGTCGCCGCCCACCCGGATCGGCACCAGCTCGGACGGGCACACTGGATCGAACATCTCCGGGTCCAGGGGCTCGCGCATTGGCCCACCGTAGCGCCGCGCCCCGGTATCCGGGCGGAAACCAGGGGGGTGGCTACCGTCCGGAGGCACTACTGGCAGTGCGACAGGTCGAGGGAGCAACTCATGCGCAGGATCATCATCTTCGGTGCGGGCGGACGCGTCGGACGTGCGGCCGTCGCGGACGCCGTCCGCCGAGGGCGCCACGTCACCGCCGTGGTGCGGAACCCCGACGCCCACCCGGACCTGGCGGGCCTCCATGTGGTGACCGGTGACGTCACCGATGCCGGTGTCGTCGCCGACCTGGCGGCCGGGCACGACGCCGCCGTCATGGCCGCGTACGACGCCGGTGCCCGGCCGGACGCGTTCTTCGCCGCCGCCGCGCACGCCCTGGTCGACGGACTGGAACGGGCAGGCGTCGAACGGCTGATCACCCTCGGCCTGGCCGCCACCCTCGAACTCGCCCCCGGCACACCGCTGATGGACGCCCCCGGCTTTCCGCAGGAGTACCGCCCGTTCTCGCGCGCCCACGCCGCCGGCAGCGCCGTGTACCGCGCCGCCGATACCGTGCTGGACTGGCTGATCGTCAGCCCCGCCGGCGACTTCGACCACACCGCCGCACCCACCGGCCACTACACCGTCACGACCGGCGACTTCGCCGCCCGCGTCACCCACGCCGACTTCGCCCGCGCCCTGCTCGACGAGATCGACACCCCTCGCCACCACCGCACCCACCTCGGCATCGCCGGGGTCTGAACGCTCAGCGCACCTCGGCGGACACCTGGGTGCCGAGTTCGCGGAAGCCGAGCCGGGCGGCGACCCGGCGGGAGGCCGGGACGCGGGCGCGCCACTGGGGGAGGAGGCCGGCGGCGAGGGCGTGCCGGGCGGAGGCGGCGGCGGTGTGACCGGCGAGGCCGCGGCCGCGGTGGGCCGGGTCGGTGAGCACGCCGAGATGGGCCGTTTCGAACGGCCAGGCGCGGTAGCCGCAGGCGGCGATCGCCCGGTCGTCGGCGAGCACGGTGAAGACGGGGGAGGTGAGGTCTTCGAGTCCGGCCTCGTCGGCGTCCTGCTCTCCGGCCCGGCGCTCCAGGTCGCGCAACCGGGAGTCGGTGGGCGGGAGTTGGACTGTCGAGAGGGTGGTGGGTGGTTGGGGTCGGAGCCCATCCGGGGCGAGGTAGGCGAGCGTGGCCGGGCCAAGTAACTCACCGATCGGGAGGAGTTCGCGCAGCCGCTCGGCATCCCCGGCCACCGCCGTCGGGTCCTTCCGCAGCGCCGCCCGCACCAGCCGCGCCCGCCGCTCGTCCGGCGCCGTCGCCAGCACCGCACCCCCGAGTGCGATCAGCCCGACCCACCCGGGCGGGCACAGGCCGGAGCGCGGCGCGACGGCGACGGTCACCCCGCCGGGTGGCGGGAAGGCTGCCCCGGCCAGACCTTCCCAGAGACGCCAAGCGGATTGCGGTAGCGAAGAGTTCGTCATCACCGCATCCTGCCCGGCCTGCCGCGCGCCCGGCACCTCGATTTCCGGGAGGGGCCGGGGCAGCGAGTTGAGGTGACGTCAGGTCGGTCGACCGGGGTTGGTAGCGTGACGTCTTTCGTGGTCCGACGAGTCGGGGGTGTCGCGGTGACCATCATGGTTGTCGTCAGGTACGGGGCCAGTGGCAAGCTCATGGACGTCCACCGGCCCGCGGACGCGCCGGAGCCGATGCCCGCGGTGCTGCTCTGGCACGGCCGGGGCCCCGACGAACGGGACGTCCTCGCGCCCGTCGCCCGCGCCGCGGCGGAGCGGGGCGTCGTCGTCCTGGTGCCGGACTGGCGTCCCGACGCCCCGGACGGCGGGCGAACGCACCTGAGGGAGTCGGCCGCCTTCGCGCGGCAGCACGTGGCCGAGTTCGGCGGGGATCCCGAGCGGATCGCGCTCGCCGGCTGGTCGCTGGGCGGCAAGGCCGCCGTGGGTGTCGCCGTGAACCCCGGAGCCTTCGGCGACTGGCGGCCGCAAGCCGTGGTGGGAATCGCCGGCGCGTACGGATCGGCGGCACCGACCACCGGTACCGTCCCGCTCGACGACCTGCGCGTGGGCGGCGACCAGGGGGCGCCGGTACCGGTGTGGCTGGTGCACGGCACCGCCGACGCGGTGGTGGACGTCGAGCGGTCACGCGAGTTGTTCACGGCTCTCACGGAACGGGGCCGGCCGGTGCTGCTCCACGAGGACGTGACCGACCACGCCGGCGTCATCATGACCGAGTTCGTCCCCGAACACGCCCGCTGCCTGCCCAGCACCGCCGACCACGCCGTGCGGGCGGGGACGCGGACCGCGGAGGTGCTGGCGCGCGCGGCGGGCATCGCTGCGCGCAACTCCGGCCGTTGGTTGTGAGGTGACGCGCTGAAGGCGGCGGCAGTGCAGCGAAGGGTTCAGCGATCGAGCCCCAGTGCGTCGGGAATGCCCCCGATCCAAGCCGCTCGATCAGGTTCCTGTGCGGCAACGCGGTCCAGCCCCTCGATGAACCGCCGGCGCTCCTCCGGCTCCATGCTGCCCAGTTCGTGGGCGATCTCTTCCAGGGCGTTCAGCGCAATATGCGAGTCATGGCCCACCGTGACGAGGTCGTCCAAGGCCGCGATCGCCGCCAGCAGGGCCCTGACGACTTCGTCCCCCCGAGTCACAACTTCGCCTTCCTCGATGTGAGTTGTCACGGTGAGACGCCGCCACCTTCCGGATCGGTCAGTGGCCGCCGCGGGGGCGTTCGCAGCCGCCTTCGAGGTAGGCGCCGTGGACCTCGATGCGGGCGGCCGAGGAGAGGTTGCCGGTGAGGCAGCCGCCCGGGCCGGGGACGGAGAGGGTGAAGTGGATGCCGTCGCCGTAGGGGGTGAAGTTGGCGTCGGGGTAGCCGAGGCCGGTCATCAGGGTGCGGGCCTGGCTCACGTCGATGGGGGCGGACTTGACGGCGGCCGTGATACGGGCCGCGTGGGCCTCGCCGCGGCAGCGCTGGTTGTCCGTCAGGGTGGCCATCTGCAAGTAGGCGTGGTTCTCGGCGTACTTGGAGTTCTCCGGGTCGGTCCCGGAGGTGGCGGGCGGCGGAGTGGGCGCCGTGGTGGCCTTGTCCGCGCAGAGCTTCGCCACGTCGGGGAACTTCCGGTCCACTTCGGCGAGTTGCTGCTGCCAGCGCTCCTGCGCCTCCTGCTGGGCCTGGTTGGCGCTGGCCGAGGTCTGCGGGGCCGGGGCCGCCTGACCGGAGTCGGTCACGTGCTTGCTGCCGCAGCCGGTCAGGGCCCCGGCGGTGGCGAACACGACGGCGGCGAGGACCAGGACAGGACGCTTCACGGCGAGTACTCCAAAAAAGACTGTGGCGGGCCCCGGGCGGCCCGTCCCCCAGGCAGGCGATCCTTCGGTGTGCGATGGATCGTCCGACAGAGTATCCGTGCTCAGGTTCGAGGCCCGAAATTCGCTGGAACTCCCGGGAAGGAGCCGCCATGATCGTCGAATGGGAGCATTGGACGGCGTGGCGGCAAGAGTCGCCGACGGGGCCACCGTTGAGTTCCGGCCGAGCGGTTCGTCGATGGTGCCGCTGATTCGCAGTCGGCAGTCGGTGCTCGTCGCACCGGTGGACCCGACACTGCTGAAGGTCGGCGACATCGTGCTCGCCCGGGTCGCCGGCACCGTGTACCTCCACCTGGTGTCCGCCCTCGGTCCGGCCCGGCGGCGCGTGCAGATCAGCAACAACCGGGGCCGCGTGAACGGCTGGACGGGCCACGACCGGGTCTTCGGCATCTGCGTCTCGGTCGACGGCGTGGCGCGGCCCGGTGCGTCGAGCCGGACGATGCCGGTCGGGTCGGGTGATTCCGCGTGAAGGACGAACACCTGCGGCACCGCTCGTCGTTCGGCGCCGCAGCCGGAGCGTACGCCGCGCACCGTCCGGACTACGCGCCGGCCGCCGTCCGGTGGGCGCTCGAACCGGCGCCCGGGCGGCGGGTGCTGGACCTCGGGGCCGGGACGGGCAAGCTCACCGGGTGCCTGCTCGCGGCGGGCGCCGAGGTCGTCGCCGTCGAACCCGACCCCGCGATGCTGTCCCAGCTGCGCCGGGAACTGCCGGAGGTGCGGGCGCTGACGGGGTGTGCGGAGTCGATTCCGTTGCCGGACGGGTCCGTTGACGCCGTGCTGTCCGGCAACGCGATGCACTGGTTCGACATGGACGCGGCCGGCCCCGAGATCGCCAGGGTGCTCGCCCCCGGCGGAGTGCTGGCCGGCCTGTGGAACCTGTTCGACGACGGAGTCGCCTGGGTCGCCGGGCTCGCCGAGGCCGGCGGGAGCGCGGCGATCGGGCCGCGCGACGTCCCCGCGAGCTGGCGCACCGGGACGGCCCGGATGCACCTGCCCCCGGCCGGCGGGCCCGCCCGGTTCGGGGCCGCCGAGCAGGCCGAATTCCCGCACGGCCAGCGCCGGACCGCCGATTCGCTGGTGGCGACGCTCGCCACCAAGGCGGGCCTGCTGGTCATGCCGGAGCACGAACGGGAGGCGCGGCTGGCCCGGGCCCGGGACTACCTGGCGGGTCGGCCGGAGACGGCGGACGGCGAGTTCGTCCTGCCGATGCTGACGGGGGTGCTGCGGGCCCGTCGGCTGTGAACCGCGGTCAGGGCCGGTCCTCGTGGAGAGGGATGGCGTACACCGGTTCCGGGCCGAAGCTGGTGAAGCCGGACTTGCGCAGGATCGGGCCGGACGTGGCCGGGTTGGCCTTGACCAGTGCCATCGTCGCGCCGTGCGCCGCACCGTAGTTCAGCCGGGCGCCCAGCACGGCGCGGTACACCCCGCGACCCCGCCACGGCTCGGCCGTCACGCCGCCGGTGAGCCGGGCGACGCCGTCCACCACCGAGACGCCGCCGGTGCCGACGGGCTCGCCGTCCACATAGGCGACGAGCAGGCCGCCGTGGCCGGCCGGGACGGTCTCCGCGTTCTTCGCCGCGACCGCCTCGATCCGTTCGGCGGGCGGGAGTTCGCCGCGAAACCCGGCGGCCTCGATCGTCAGCCCGTCGAGGGCCGTCGTCACGTCGGTGGCCCAGCGCAGCTCGACGTCCACCGTCGGGGGCCGGAGTTCGGGCGCACCGTCACTCAGATCGGCGGCCAGGATCTCCAGCTCGATCTTCACCTTCCCGCCGCGCGCGGACAGTTCGGCCTCCAGCCCCTCCGGGGCGCCGAGCAGCACCTGCCAGTCCAGCACCGGCGGCCCGAAAGCGCGGGCCCGCGCCATCAGGGCGTCAACGACCTGGTCCAGCGGGCGAGTCGGCGTGAAGGAGACCACCGAGAGGTCGAACGGGCAGTAGTCGGGCAGGCGGAGGAAGGTGAACTCCGGGTCCTCGACGACCTCGGCGTCGTCCGGCATCCACACCCAGGCCGCACCGGCGGCGGCGACATCAGAAACTGTCAGGCTCATGCGGGGGAGCGTAGGGGGCAGGATCGGAGAGCCCGGCGGCTGTTACCTGATCATGACGTGGCGGTGACGCGGCTGGTGCCCGGGGTCGGAGCAGGCCGGGGGCTTCGGTGATCAGCGGCCGGGTGCGAGGCGCCCGGTGTGGTCGCGCATGCGGGGGCGGTCCTCGGGGAAGCAGCTCGCCCACGGGCGGTCGAGCGGCAGCCACGCTGTCGGCTGCCCGTCCTCGGGGCTGAGCGGGGTGGCGGGGTCGGCCAGTGCGACATAGGACAGGCCGAGGGTCGGCGGCAGGTCCGGGTGGTACGAGCGGACGGTGGCGGCCGCCGGCTGCGGCAGCAACTGTGCGACGAGGCCGGTCTCCTCGCGCAGTTCGCGGGCGGCGGCCTCGCGCGGAGTCTCGTCGTCCTCGACCTTGCCGCCCGGCGGCACCCAGCCCCGGTGGCGGTTGCGCACCAGCAGCACGCGGGTCAGCGCCGGGTCGAAGACCCAGACCTCGGCGCCCAGCGGTTCGACCCGCCCGGTGCCCAGCGCGGTGGCGAACCAGCGGCGGGCATCGTCGAACTCGACGGCGGCCGATGCGGCGTCGGCGGCCGCGGCGGCGAGGGAGCGGCGTCGGATCTCTGCGATGGGCATCGGCGCACTCTATGGTCCGGGTCGGACATCGGGGCCCGGGCAACTGTGCTTCCCGCTGGTTGAGTTCGGCCGCCAGATGAGCGGGGCGGGCGGCCAGGGTTGCTCTGGGCGCCCCTGCGGGAGGGGGATAACCCCACCATCTGTGGGGTCGGTGGCCCCAGGATGCTTCCACCTGCTGTCGCCATGGGCTACTGGATCTTGGAAAGGCAGGCTGAACGCATACGAATTCCCCGAACGGAAGGAATCCTCCGTGTTCAACCTGAAGCCGTCCCGCCGCGCCGCGGCCCGCGTGGCCGCCGCCGGAGCCATCGCCGCAGTCGCCTGTACCACCGTCATGGCGGGAAGCGCCGGGGCCATCGTCAACGGTGACGCGGCCAGCGAGAGCTACCCCTTCATGGCGGTGATCCCGATGGCGGCGCCGGACGCCGGTCTGCTCGACGGCAGCTGCGGCGGTTCGCTGATCGACCAGCAGTGGGTCCTGACGGCGGCCCACTGCGTGACGGGCGAGGGCATCGAACTGGACGGCACCGTGCGGGTGGGTACCGACCAGCGGAAGTCCGGGGGAACGGTCCGGAACATCGACCGGACGTTCGTGCACCCCGGCTACGTGAACGGTGAGAACCTCGGCCCCAACAAGGACGACGTCGCGCTGATCCGCCTCGACCGGCCGGTTACCCAGCAGCCCATCAAGATCGCGAAGGAGGCGGGGCAGCCCGGCACCCCGACCCGGCTGCTCGGCTTCGGCAGCACCGTGGACGGCCAGTTCGCCTTCTCCGAGGACCTCCTGCAACTGAACACCCGGCTGGGCGCCGTCTCCGAATGCGACCCCGGCTACGCGGACCCGACCAGGCTCTGCACGATCAGCCTGAAGGCCAAGGCCATGGCGTGCATGGGCGACTCCGGAGGCCCGCAGCTCCAGAAGGCCCGCAACGGCCGGTGGGAGCTGGTCGGCGTCACCTCCGGCCCGGGCGCCCGCGGCGTGCCGTGCTCGGGCGGGCCGGGCCTCTACAGCAGCGCACCCGCCTACGCGGGGTGGATCAAGCAGACCATGAAGGACGCGAACGGCTACGGTCAGAACTCCGGCGGCAACGGGTCGAACGAGGATGCCCAGTAGGCGAGTTCGCAGTTCGGGACGCCGGCGCGCGATTGCGCACCGGCGGTTCGCCGTGCCGGGACGGCGAACCGGCCACCGTGGGGCCCGGCGTATTGTCGTTCGTCGGCGGACGGTCGGGTGAGCGAGGAGTGGGCGAGGTGCAGGGCGTGGTGGCGGTGCGGTGCGCGGATTCGGCGGGCGTCGGGGTGCGGTTGGTCGAGCGGACGGGGCCGGAGGCGGGGGCGGTGCGGTTCGCGGAGGTGTCGGCGCCCGGGCTGGCCGCGAGGGTGGAGGAAGCGGTCGGCTGGGTGGGGGCGGCGGACGGGCTCGCGGGGTTCCTGGCGGGGCTGGCGGAGGAGTTCCGCGGGTGGGACGGCGAGCGGGTCTGGGCCACGTACGACCGGGACTTGACGGTCCGCGCGGTGTTCCGCTCCGGCGGGTACGTCGGGTTGACCTGGACGGTGCGGCCGTGGCGCACGGCGCAGCGCGGGTGGGAGGCGTCCGTGACGACGTGGGTGGAGGGCGGGGAGCAACTGGCCGCGCTGGCGGCGGATGTGCGGGCGTTCGTCGACGGGGGGTGAGTGCCTGGGGGAGGCCCGCCGACCTCGGGAAACGGTCCGGTAGTGTCTGCTGCCATGTCGGCCGATCCTGGATCTACCTGCACCTGCTGCGGCGAGCGTCACGCAGAGCTTCCGATGAACTTCTCCAGCCCCGCGCCCGACTACTGGGAGCCGGGCATGGAGCAGGCGCCGGACTGCGAGCTGACGTCCGACCAGTGCGTGATCGGCGGCGAGGCGTTCTTCGTGCGCGGGCTGATCGAGCTGCCCGTCATCGGCGGGGACGAGGTGTTCTCGTGGGGCGTGTGGGTCTCGCTCAGCGAAAAGAATTTCGTGCGGGCGAGCGAGCTGTGGGAGACCCCGGGCCGTGAGTCGGAACCGGCGTACTTCGGCTGGCTGTCCACCGAGCTGTTCCCATACACGCCGTCGACGATCAACCTGAAGGCGATGCTCCACACCCGCCCCGTCGGCCGGCGCCCCATCATCGAACTGGAGCCGACCGACCACCCGTTGGCGGTCGAACAGCGCACGGGCATCACGATGGAGCGGGTTCGGGAGCTCGCCGAGGCGGTGCTGCACCCCGAGGTCTGACGCGAGTCGGCGTGCGGGGCGCGGTGGGTCTGGGGCCGGAGAGTGGACGGGGGATGGAATCCGGATTTCCGGATTCCATCCCCCGAAACTGTTGTGGCTATTGTCAGCCGATGGTGTAGGTGAGAACGGTCGGCGGCGTGGGGTTCGAAATTCCGTTGTGATCGAAGTAGACCCGAGTTCCGGAGGGGCACGCCTTCGGGGTGTAGGTGTACACCTGGTTGCCCGGCCACCAGATCTTGATCTGCACGCACTTGCCGTCGGCGGAGGTGTCTTCCAGCCAGCCCGAGACGTGCGTGACGGTGGCGCCGCAGCCCACGGAGTACGAGGACTTCCCGCCCGGGATCGTGACGGGCTTATTCGGCCCACAGACGGCGGCTGCGCTCGCAGGCCCGATGCCGACCGTCAGTACGCCGCCGAACGCCAGCAGGCAGCTGGCCGTCGCGGTGGCGGTTCGCTTCAGTTTCATGTCTCCCCCTTGAATCGGATTTGACCGTTCCATGGGCTTTGCCGTGCGATCGTCCACGAGCAGCCCAGGTCCACATTGCCGAACTGCCCGCCGCTTCGGCGGCCATTGCGGAATACTGCAAAGGTGCCGCAGGCAAAGTCGATCAATGCATTGGCGTCGATGCCGGACTTGAATTCGGGCGGGGGAGAGCGGAATGTTGAGCTTCCATTTTTCGGGGGAGGACGCGTTACGGATTCGGGTGGCTCCGGTCTCCCATCCGCTGTGGGACGTCGCGTGCAGCCTGCTGGTGCTCGGCGCCAGTGATCCCCCGGCCGCGTTCCGGCCGTGGCAGCGGGTGGTTCGGCGACATGTCGAGCGGGCTGGGTTGTCCGGGGCGTTGCGGGAGTTGACGTTGCTGAACCCCGCCGGTGGCAGCGCCCCGGGCTTCGTCGGCGGCCAGGAGGTGACGGATCCGGAGGCGGGCCCGGACCGGCTGATGTCTGCCGTGCGGGCCACGCTGCGCGAGGAGATGACGCTGTTCGCGCGGCAGGCCCGGCAGCTTCCGGTGTGGGCCGGGAGACTTGCCGAGGGCGACCGTCCGGACGTCCGGCGGCTGGGCGGGCTCGTCCGCCGCTATCACGCCGTCGCCGTCGCCCCGTTTGCCTCGCAGATCACCGCCGCTGTCGCCGCCGACCGGGCGGTGCGGGCGCGGGCCGCACTGGACCGCGGGGCCGAAGGGCTGATGACCAGTTACCGCCCGGACGGCCTTGAGTGGAGCGGTGGGGTTCTTCGGGTCCCGTGCCCGGTGGATGCGGACTTTCACATCGACGGCCGCCCCATGACCCTCCTTCCGTCGTTCTTTGCGACGCGCACCATGGCGATCGCCGATCCGCGCCTTCCCCCCGTGCTCGCCTACCCGCTGTCTCCGGGGGTGTCCTGGATCACGGCCTCGCCCCGGTCGGCCCCGGCCGGCTCGCACCTGCTGGGCCGGTTTCTCGGCCCCGGTCGGTGCGCGGTGCTGGCCGTCCTGGAGTCCCCGCTGTCGACCGGCCAGCTCGCGGACGCCCTCCACCTGTCGCCCTCCGCTGCAAGCCGTCAGGCCGCCGTTCTCCGCGAGGCCGGGCTGATCTCAACGGTCAGGGAAGGCCGGTGCGTTCGGCACGCACTGACCTCGGCGGGCCGGCAGCTCGTCGAGCGCCTGCGGGAGAGTGGTCGGAGCTGAGCGTGTCAGTGCGGTCCGCTTCACTTTCCGGGGACGGAAAGGGGGCACCGGGATGGGGTCTCTGGGAGTGCTGTTCGCGCTGACCGAGAGCGAGCGGACGCGGCTGTTGGCGTGTGAGGGCGACGAAGAGGTCATGGCGCTGGTCGGGGAGGTGGAGGAGGCCTGGGACGGGCCGCGGGTGTGCGAGTTGGACAAGGCGTGGGACGCGCTGCACCGGTGTCTGACGGACGGTCGGCTGGAGTTCGAGAACGGGGAGTTCCCGCTGTCCCACGTCGTTCTGGGCGGGCGGCTGCTGCTGGAGGACGACGACTACGTGGCCTGCTACGTGGATCCGGCGCAGGTGCGGGCGGTGGCGGCCGCGTTGGAGGAGGTCGACGAGGAGTGGTTGCGGGGGCGGTACGCGGAGCTGGAGTTCGAGGACTACGAGGGCGCGCGCGGCGAGGAGGACCTGGAGTACACGGTGTGCTTCCTGCCGGGCGTGCGGGAGTTCTACCGGCGGGCCGCGAAGGAGGGCCGGGCGGTGGTGTTCACGGTCGATCAGTGAGCGTGCCTGTCGCGGCTCTTCACGACTTTGCCATCAAATGATCATTCGTTTGCCAGGGCGATGACTACGGGCAGACCACCAGGACGGGTCGAATTCCCTTCGCACACCGACCCATTCGGCGAAAGGCGCCCGTCCGATGTCCAGCACTTCCGACCGTCCCACGCCCGACCAGCAGTTGCTCGCCGCCGCCGGACGGCTCGACCGGCGGCGGTTCCTGACCGTCACCTCGGCCGCCGCCGCGCTCGCGTTCGGCGTCAACCTGCCCGGCGCGCACGCCGAGGAGAACGAACTCGCGCCGCGCACCCTCACCGAGAACCCGTTCACCCTCGGCGTGGCCTCCGGTGACCCGCTGCCGGACGCGGTGGTGCTGTGGACCCGGCTCGCGCCGCGTCCGCTGGAGCCCGGGGTGGGGCTGCCGCGGGCGGGGAGCATCAAGGTCGGCTGGGAGATCGCCCGGGACGAGCGGTTCCGCCGTGTCGAGCGGCGCGGCAGCGCGAAGGCGCACGCCGAGTTCAACTGGTCGGTGCACGTGGACGCGACCGGCCTGGAGGCGGCCCGCGAGTACTGGTACCGGTTCACCGTCGGGCAGTGGACCAGCCCCGTCGGCCGCACCCGCACCGCGCCCTCGCACGGCCGCAAGCTCGACAGCACCAAGCTCGGGCTGGTCTCCTGCCAGGCATACGAGGACGGCTACTTCACCGCCTACCGCCACCTCGCCCAGGAGGACCTGGACGCCGTCTTCCACGTCGGCGACTACATCTACGAGTACGGCATCGACTCCGTCGGCGGCGACCGCAAGTACACCGACCGCGTCCTGCCGGCCGCCCTCAACCACGAGACCACCACGCTCGAGGACTACCGGCTGCGGTACTCGCTCTACAAGACCGACCCCGACCTGCAGGCCGCGCACGCCGCCCACCCCTGGTACGTCACCTGGGACGACCACGAGGTGGAGAACAACTACGCCAGCGGCATCCCCGAGAAGAACCAGGACCCGGCGCCGTTCGTCGCCCGCCGCGCGGCCGCCTACCGCGCCTACTGGGAGAACCAGCCGCTGCGGATGCCCAAGCCCAACGGCACCGACCTGACCCTCTACCGCCGCTTCCAGTACGGGCAGTTGGCGCAGTTCGACATCCTCGACACCCGCCAGTACCGCGACGACCAGGCCAACGGCGACGGCTGGCAGTACCCCACCCCCGAATCCCAGGACCCGAAGCGCACCCTGATGGGCGCCACCCAGGAACGCTGGTTCGCGGACGGGCTGCGCCGCTCCAAGGCGCTGTGGAACGTCGTCCCGCAGCAGGTGGTGTTCTCCCGCCGCAAGAACACCACCGCCGCCAGCTCCAAGCTGTCCATGGACGCCTGGGACGGCTACCCCGCCGCCCGCGAGCGCTTCCTGACCGCCGTCGACCAGGCCGGCGTCAAGAACCTGGTGCTGCTCACCGGCGACGTGCACGTCGCCTACGCGCTCGACGTCAAGCGCGACTTCGACGACCCGAACTCCCGCACCGTGGGCGTCGAGTTCGTCGGCACCTCGATCAGCAGCGACGGCGACGGCGAGGCCCACCCCGCCAACTGGGCCACCCTGACCGCCGCCAACCCGCACATGAAGTTCTACGACGGCCGGCGCGGCTACACCGTGGTCACCCTCGACCGCCAGCACGCCCGCGCCGACTACCGGGCCGTCACCCACATCACCCGCCCCGACGGCACCCTGCTCACCGCCGCCTCCTTCGTCACCGAGGCCGGCAACCCGGGCATCCGGCCGGCCTGACGCGGGCGGTGGCCTGCGACGGTTCGTGAGGATCCGGGCCGTCGCAGGCCGCCGGTCAGACCCGACGGCGAAGCCATCACACATCTTCACTGTCAGTCGTGGAGGAAGCCCTCCAGGGACGCCGCGAGGGCCACCGGGGTCTCGTACATCGGGTAGTGGCCGCTGCCGCCCAGCTCTTCGAGTTCGGCGTTGGGGTAGTGGGTGAGGAAGGTGCCGCGCATCACGTCGGCGGTGAGGGCGAGGTCGTGCTCGCCGACGATCACCTTGACCGGCACCGGGTTGCCGCTGATCCGGTGCTCCAGGTCGGCCGTCGCCCAGTCGCGGACGTAGCCGCCGAAGGCCTCGGGGGCGGACAGGCGGAGGGACTGGTCGACCATGCGGTCCAGCCAGACCCGGCCGGCCCGTTGGCCGGTGACCAGGTCGAGGATGGCGAGGCGCTTCTCCCGGTCCTCGGCGGCGCCGTAGAACAGCGCCTCGCCCGCCTCGTCCAGCGGGTACGCCCCGGCCGGCACCGGCGCCAGGCCGACCAGCTTGCGCACCCGCAGCGGCGCCTCGGCGAGTACCTGCTGGGCCGCCTTCCCGCCCATCGAGTGGCCGACCAGGGAGAAACGGTCCCAGCCGAGTTCGTCGGCCAGGGCGAGCGCGTCGGCGGCGATCTCGGCGAGCGTGTACGTGCCGGGAACGTCCTTGCGCTGGCCGTAGCCGCGGTAGTCGAGGAAGGCGTAGCTGAAGGCGTCGCCGTCGAGGTAGTCGAGGAACGGGCCCCAGCCGGCGCTGGTGCCGAACCAGTCGTGGAGGACCAGGACGTGGTGGTCGCCGGTGCCGGTCAAGCGGTGCGGAATCGTCATGCCCTCGGTCGTTCCCCACGATCCGCCCGCCTGAACAGGCAGTTCAACCGGAACGGGCGGCCGCCGCCCGATGAACCGGAACCCCGGAGCGCCACCGGATGCCGCACAGCGTTGGGCGCCGTGGCGGCGGGCCGCATGGGCGGAGGACGCGGAGCCCGTGTCCGGCCGGCGAGCTGGACTGCCGTCATATGACGGCGGCAAAATACCCTTTGGAGCGAGCTGGCTTCACGCGGACACCACCATTGTTGCCCTTTCCCTTCAGTGAACTCGCGGACACCGCAATTCACAATTCCACCGCCGACAGCAGCAGGCGCTGGGGAAATATTTCTCGGATTCCGGCCGGGCCGATCCGGAGTGGATTTCTCGCCACCACTGTGCCTCGCCGAGATCCCAGTGGCACCACCAGTGGCTGCCGCTCCCGCCCGGTGTCGGCTGCGGGACGGGGCGGGCTCCGGTCCAGCGTGCGGGCGTTGGCCGGCGCGGGGCGGCGGTGGAACGGGGTGCTGTGCTGCGCGGTCTCTTTCGTCCGGGCCGGGCGGGCCGATTTCCGTTCGGCGCGCGATCCGGAAATCACGCCGGGCGTACGCCCCCTTATGGGTCGGGGGTGTCCGACGATGACTGAAATACGGACGGTTCGGGGGAGGAGGGTGCAGGCTACAGTGAACCCCTTGCAAGCCAGATCGGTGACAGGCACCTGGCAGCGGTAGGCCCACCGGCCCCCAAGGAGACGCCGTGCGAGCTCTGGTATTTCTCGGTTCCGGTTTCCATTCCGATTCCGGTCCGCATCCCGTCGAGTTGCGGGACCATCCGCGTCCGGAGGTGTCCGGACGTGACGACGTCGTGGTGAGGGTCGTGGGGACGGGTATCTGCGGGACGGACCGCAAGATCCTGCTGGGCCGATTCCCGGCCCGGCCCGGCGTGGTCCTCGGGCACGAGTCGGTCGGCGTGGTGGAGGCGGTCGGAGCGGATGTGACGTCGGTCCGTCCCGGCGACCGGGTCGTGGTCAATCCGACGCTGTACTGCGGCAGTTGCCCGCCCTGCCGGCGGGGCGCGACCAACCACTGCCGGAACAAGCGGGGCACCGAGGTCGGTGTCGACCGCGACGGCACGTACGCCGACCACGTGGTGCTGCCGGAACGTTTCACCGAGCGGCTGCCGGGCGTCCTGGCGTTCCGGCGCGCCGTGCTGGTGGAGCCGCTGGCCTGCGTCCTGAACAACGTGCTCGCCGCGGACGTGGGCTACGGCGACACCGTGGCCGTGCTGGGGGCGGGACCGATCGGCCTCCTCACCGCGCTGGTCGCCGCGCGCCGTGCGCGCCGGGTGGTGATCGCGGAGTCCGACCCGTACCGGCTGGCCGTCGCCGGATCGCTGGTCGACCGGACCGTCGACACCGGCGGGCCGAACCCGCTCGAAGCGGTGGCCAAGGCCGGGGACGGACGCCGGCCCGACGTCGTGTTCGACACCACCGGGGTCGCCGTCGAGCACGCGCTGCAACTGGTGGCCGACGGCGGCCGGGTCGTCGCCATGGGCTTCGACGACGGCTACCGGCCCCGGATCAGCCCGCTGTACCTGACCAACCACGGCGTCAGCCTGATCGGGGCCGGCGACTACCGGGCGGACACCTTCCCGATCGCGGTCGACCTGATCGGCGACCTGCCGCTGGAGACGCTGGTCACCCACGAGTTCCCGCTCGACCGCTACCAGGACGCCTTCGCGCTGCTCTCCGCGGGCAGCGACAGCGGCGCCGACGGGACCGGCCACGGCGCCGGTTACGGTGCGATGAAGGTCGTCATCCGGTCCGACGCCGGCCCGGTGGGCCCGGACGGCTGGCCGGAGGTCGCCGGATGAGCCCGCGTCACGCGCTGTACGGCTCGGTCGAGTCCGGCGGCACCAAAGTGGTCTGCCTGGTGGGCACTTCACCCGACGACGTGGTGGACCGGGCCAGGTTTCCCACCGGAGCGCCCGGTGAGACCCTGGCACGCGTCGTCGACTTCTTCGGCCGGGCGACGCGGCAGTACGGACCGCTGGCCGCCATCGGCGTCGCCTCGTTCGGCCCGCTGGAGCTGCGCCCGAACCTCCCGAAGTACGGGTTCACCACCGACACGCCGAAACCGGGCTGGGCCGACATCGACGTACTCGGCCCGTTGGCACGGGAGTTGAACGTACCGATCGGCATCGACACGGACGTCAACGGCGCCGCCCTCGGCGAGGGGCGGTGGGGTGCCGCGCGAGGGCTCGACACCTACCTGTACCTCACCGTCGGGACCGGCATCGGCGGCGGCGCGATCATCGGCGGACGGACCGTCAGGGGCCTGGTCCACACCGAGATGGGGCACGTGGCGGTGAGCCGGCGGCCGGGCGACGACTTCCCGGGCAACTGCCCCTTCCACGGCGACTGCCTGGAAGGCATGGCCGGAGGCACCGCCGTCGCGGACCGGTGGGGGCGGCCCGCGGAGCAGCTGACCGGGGACGAGCTGCACCGGGCGGTCGAGCTCGAAGCCGGCTACCTGGCCGAGGGACTGCGCAGCATCGTCTACTGCACCGCTCCCGAGCGGATCGTGATCGGCGGCGGCATGTCGGTGCTCCCCGGGCTGCTTCCCGCGGTGCGGGCGGAACTGCTCAAACAGCTCGGCGGGTATCCGGGGCTGCCCGAACAGAGCGCCGACGACTTCGTCGTTCCGGCGGAGCTCGGTGCGATGGCCGGCCCGGCCGGCGGCCTCGTCCTGGCGTTCCGGGCCGAGGCGCGGCACGACCTCCACTGACCGCGGCGCACGGCGTCCGGGCACCGGACGCCGCGGTGTGGCGCGTCCGACAGCAGGCGGAGGACAGGAAGGATGAACGAGTGACGACGACCGGCCCCATCGAGCTCGACGCCGGCACGCGCGCCTGGCTGCACGACGAGGCCCTGCCCGGGGAGCGCGTCCAACGCGCCGGCCGGCTCCTCGGCGGCTGCAACAACGAGCTGATCCTGCTGGTGACCGAGGCGGACGAGCGCTACGTCCTGCGCCGCTTCCGGCCCGGCGGGGACAGCGGGGTCCCGCGCAACACGTGTGAGGTCGAGGCCGCGCTGCTGCGGCGACTGCACGGGCGGCTTCCCCTGCCCGAGCTGGTGGCTGCCGACCCGGACGGCGCGGCCACGGGGTGTCCGTCCCTGCTCTACCGCTACATCCGGGGTGTTCCGCTGACCGAGGCGCTGGCGGACGTCTCCGGACCGGCCGCCGCAGATCTGGGCCGGGCGGTCGGCACGGTCCTGGCCCGGGTCTCCGCATGGGAACTGTCCGGGCCCGGCCGCTTCGAGGAGGCGTCGCTCGTTCCGCAGCCGCCGGACGGTCGGAGTGACCTGCGGGACTTCGTGGAACACTGCCTGGCGGCCGCGGAGCGACGCCCCCCAGCGGCGCCCCGGCTCAGCGCGTCGGACGCCCGGACGCTGCGACTGCTGGCCGAACGGGCGGCACCGCTCTGCGCCGCTGCCGCCGCCGACCACCGGCTCGTCCACAACGATTTCAACCCCAAGAACATGCTGGTCGGAGCGGGCCGCGACGGACGGTGGGAGGTCGCCGCCGTCCTCGACTGGGAACTCGCCTTCAGCGGCCCGCCGCTGACGGACGTCGGCAACATGCTGCGTTTCGAGGACGACTACCCGCCGGACTACTCCCGGGCGTTCCTGGACGGGTACCGGGACGGCGGCGGGCTCCTGCCCGACGGCTGGCGCCGCACCGGCGAGGCCCTGGACCTGTTCGCCCTGGCCGACATCCTGACCGATCCGCCGGACCACCGGGTGTTCGCCCGGGTCCGCGCCGTCATGCTGCGCCGCGCGGCCGCGGGGAATGTCCCTCCCCGCTCCGTTCCGCGCTGATTCCCGGCCCGTCCGAATTATTGACACGGCCATCCCCGGAAGACAGTCTGAACGACAGGAATTCGTGGTGCCGAATTTCGGCGGACTTCCCGCCGGGCTTTTCGGTCGGCTTCTTCGGCGGTCGGTGGAAAACCGGCCCGATGGAAGGCAGGAAAAAGTGGCAGAGAATCCTGAGAACGATGTCCTGATCATCACTCCCGACGTCAAGTGCAACGGCATACCGCCGACCCCGGCACAGACCGAGGGCCCGTACTACAAGCCGGCCACGCCGCTCAAGACGAGCTTCCGGTCCGACGTCCCGACCGGGACGCCCATGGTGCTGTCGGGCCGGGTCGTGGACCCGGACGGCAAGCCGATCGGGGGCGCCCTGCTGGACTTCTGGCAGGTCGGCGACGAGGGCGTGTACGACGAGGAGGGGTTCACCCTCCGTGGGCACCAGTTCGCCGACGACGAGGGGAACTGGCGGCTGGAGACCGTTCTGCCGGCCGAGTACCCGGGCCGGACGCGGCACCTGCACGTGAAGGTGCAGCCGCCCGGCGGCGGCGTCCTGACGACCATGCTGTACTTCCCCGGCGAGCGCCGGAACCGGCTGGACAAGTATTTCCGCCCCGAATGCTTGATGGACGTGCAGGAAACCCCGGAGGGGTGGCTGGCGAGTTTCACCTTCATTCTGCCCTCCTGATCGATTCCCAGACCTCGGGAGGAACTGTGGAAGACGCACAGAAAATCGAGGACCTGATCTACTACCAGGTCAGCGAGTACAAGATGCGGCATGGTGAGGGGATCCACCTCTACGACGCCGACGGCAGGGCGTACATCGACTGCGCCTCGGGGACGTTCAACCTCAGCCTCGGCTACGGGCACCCGGAGATCGTCAAGGCCATGCGTGAACAGGCCGACCTGCTGGTCCACGCCACCTCGACGTTCCAGACCGAGCCGGTGGACCGGCTGGTGCGCCGGCTGGTCGCGGTGTCGCCGCCGAACCTCACCCGGGTCCACCTGAAGGTCTCGGGCGGTGCGACCGCCAACGAGGGCGCGGTGAAGATGGCCCAGCTGCGCACCGGACGCCGGGACGTGATCACGCTCTTCCGCAGCCATCACGGGCAGACCGTGCTGACCACGGCGATGTCCGGGGAGGCCTTCCGCCGGGCGCCGTTCCCGACGCTGGTCGCCGGCATCACGCACGTCCCGGACCCGTACTGCCTGCGCTGCTTCTACCGGCAGAGCCCCGACAGCTGCGGCCTGCTGTGCGCGGAGCGGATCAACGACTTCATCGACCACGCCTCGTCGGGCAGTGTGGCCTGCATCGTCGTGGAGCCGGTGTCCGGCTCGGGCGGAAACATCGTGCCGCCGGACGGCTACCTTGCCGCGCTCCGCCGTATCTGCGACGAACGCGGCATCGTGCTGGTCTTCGACGAGGTGCAGACCGGCATCGGCCGCACCGGCCACATGTTCGCCGCCGACCACTTCGGCGTGCGGCCGGACATTATCACCACCGCCAAGGGCCTCGGTGGTTCCGGTGCGCAGGTCGCCGCGATCCTCACCACCGAGGAACTCGCGGGCCTGGACGGCGAATACCACTCGTTCACCTACGGCGGCAACGTGCTGGCCGCCGCAGCCGCGGACAAGACCCTGGAACTCGTCTCCCGCCCGGAGTTCCTGGCACACGTCCGGGCCGTCGGCGCCCACCTGATGGAGCGGCTGCGCGACCTGGCGTCCCGCTACCCCCGGATCGGCGACGTCCGCGGGCTCGGGCTGATGATCGGCCTGGAGATGGTCGACCGGGACGGCCGGCCGGACGCCCCGCTGACCCTGCACCTCGCTCACCGCGGCATGGACCACGGCCTGATCCTGCGCACCTCCCGCTACGGGCGCGGGAACGTCCTGAAGATCCGGCCGCCGCTGATCATCACCACCGAGGAGGCGGACCTGCTCTGCGACCGGCTGGAGACCCTCTTCGCCGCGGAGGCGAGCTGATGGCCGGCATGCTGGACTACCTGCTCGGTCTCGCCCGGCTCGTCCGCGAGGAGATCACCGCCGGCTGGGCCCGGTCCGAGAACCGCGGCGTCCGCGGCCACTCGCCGGGCGGCGACGCCCAGTTCGGCATCGACGACGTCGCCGAACGGGCCGTCTGGAAGTACGTCGTCGACCACGACCTGCCGGTCGCCGTGTTCTCCGAGGACCGCGGCCTGCGCACCCACGGCCGCGACCCCGAGCACCTCCTGGTGGTCGACCCCATCGACGGCACCCGGCCGGCCGTCGCCGGCCTGGAGTCCGCCACCGTGTCCATCGCGGTCGCCCGGCTCGGCGACCGCCCCCGGATCGCGGACGTCGAACACGCCCTGCTGATGGAGTGGAAGACCGGCGCCCACCTGTACGCCGAGCGCGGCACCCCAGGGGTGGTGGCGCACGGGTACGACCACCCCGTGCCCGCGCCGACCCGGACCACCGACCTCTCCCGGATGTTCTGGTCCCTGGAGTTCAACGGCCACCCCGCCCAGCTGATGACCGAGGCCTACGGGCACCTCATCGACCTCTCGGCCAACACCGGCGGCGTGTTCGTCTTCAACAGCGCCACCTACTCCATCTCGCGCCTGATCACCGGTCAGCTCGACGCGTACGTCGACATCGGCAACCGGCTGCTGCGCGACGACCCCGCGCTGCTGGGCGACTTCCAGCGGGTGGGCAACGGGCGGGTGCTGCACCTGTTCCCGTACGACATCGCCGCCGCGGTGCTGCTGGCCGAACAGGCCGGCCTCGTCATCACCGACGCCTACGGGCAGCCGCTCGGCGACACCGCGCTCACCGAACTGGACGTCACCAACCAGCGGTCCTGCATCGCGGCGTCCACCCCCGAACTCCACCGCAAACTGCTGGACGGCATCGCCTGGCGCACCCCCGGGGAGCGGGCATGACGGACGACACCGAATTCCGGCAGCTGCTGGAGCGGCTCTCGGCCCGGGCCAGCAGCGACTACTACAACCCGTACACCACCTTCGACTGGCCGGCCGAACTCCCCGAGGACGAGCCCTGGTTCTCGCCCGAGCTGCTGTCCGTCCACGGCACCGAGTACGCCGAACGGCTCACCCCGGACCAGCTGCGGGCACTCGGCCGCGGGGAGAGCGTCAACTTCTACAGCCTGAACGTCCACGGCATCAGGGAACTGCTCATCGAGGTGATGCGGCGGATCCACACACCCGGATTCGAGATCCCGTCCGAGTTCTTCCACCACTTCATCGGTGAGGAGAACGAACACATGTGGTTCTTCGCGACGTTCTGCCTCAGGTACGGCGGACGGATCTACCCGGAGAAGCGGCTGAAGCTGGCCGTGCCCGCCGACGACCCGGCACGGGAGAACTTCCTGGTCTTCGCCCGGATCCTGCTGTTCGAGCAGATCGTCGACCACTACAACGTGCGGCTCGCCGTGGACGAGCGGCTGCACCCGACCATCCGGCAGCTGAACCGGATCCACCACCAGGACGAGAGCCGGCACATCGCCTTCGGGGCCCGGCTGGTCCAACTGCTCTGGGAGCGGCTGCTGGAAGCCGGACTGGGCGAGGACGACCGCCGGGCCATCGGCCAGTACCTCGAGGGCTACCTGTCCACGAGCATCGGCTCCCTCTACAACCCGGCCGTCTACCGGGACGCCGGGATTCCGGACGGACTCGCCCTCCGCAAGCGCCTGCTGGACCACCCGGCGCGCCGGACCGAGCACCAGCGGGTGCTGCGCAAGTCCAGGGACTTCCTCCGGCGGATCGGCGTCCCGGAGGCGTGAACCGGCTCCGCGCCGACCACACCCTGATCTTCGACCGCCGTCCGGAGGAGGACGATGTCCCACACCCACCGTGCCGCGGCCCCGCCCGGCACCCGCACTGCCTGGTCCGTCCGGGACGGCCTCGCGACGCTCGCCGGCCCCGCCACCGCTCTGCTGTGCGCGCTCGACGACGTCTTCACGGGCTGGGCGACCGCCCGCGGCGCCGAGCCGATGACGCTGCCGCCCCTGCTGCCCGCCGCCGAACTCCGGAAACTGGACTACTTCCAGAACTTCCCGCACCTCGGCAGCACGGTCAGCCGGATCCGGCCCGACCGGCTCGACCAGGACAGCGCCAAGGTCGGGGCCGACCCAGTCCCTGCCCACGACCTCGCCGACGCCACCCACCTGCTGCCCTCGGCCGCCTGCTACGGAGCGTTCCTGCACCTCTCCGACAGCTCGCTCGACCGGGACGCCTCCCTCGTGACCACCGTCGCCCACTGCTACCGCAACGAGGACCACCACGACGGCCTGCGCCGGCTCTGGGGGTTCACCATGCGCGAAGTCGTCTGCCTGGGCAGCCAGGACGCCGTCCGCGCGCACCTGGACCAGTACCGGACGGAGGTGGCCGCCTTCGCCGACCGCCTCGGCGTCGAACTGCGCCGCGCCCCGGCCAGTGACCCCTTCTTCCGGCGCGACAGCCCACGCGCCGTGCTGCAGGTCCTCGCACCGGTCAAGGAGGAGTTCCTCGCCGCGGACGGCACCGCGGTGGCCTCGCTCAACAACCACCGCAACTTCTTCGGGGACCGCTGCGCGATCCGGCACGACGGCATGCCCGCCTTCACCGGATGCGTCGCCTTCGGACTGGAACGCTGGCTGCACGTCCTGGACCTGCGCTTCGACGGGGACCTCGCCGCCGCCCGGGACGCGGTCGCCGAAGCCGGGGCTCCCCGGTGACCGGGCCGGCGCTGCGCCGGACCCGGCTGGAGCAGCGCCTCGGGGTGACCCTGCCGCTGCTCCAGGCCGGCATGGGCGGCATCGCCGGGCCCGAGCTGTGCGGCGCCGTCTCCCGGGCGGGCGCCGGCGGCGTCCTCGGCCTGTACAAGGAACCCCCCGAGCGGATCCGCCGGCTGATCACCGACACCGCCGCCCGGACGGGGGAGCGGCCGTTCGGGATCAACCTGGTGCCCGAGGTACTGGCCCCGGAGAAGTGCCGGACCCAACTCGACGCGGCGGTCGGCGTCCTGCCGGAGCGGGCGTTCGTGACGTTCTACGGGCTGCCCGCACCGGACCTGCTGACGGCGGCCGTCCGGTCCGGGCTGCCGGTGGTGGTCCAGGTCGGCACCGCGCACGCCGCCGGCCGGGCCCTCGAACTGGGCGCCGACGTCGTCGTGCTCCAAGGCGTCGAGGCAGGCGGGCACCTCCTCGGCACCCTGCCCGCCCTGCCACTGCTGCGCGCCGCCCGCCGCGACCACCCCGACGCCGTCCTCGCCGTCGCGGGCGGAATCGCCACCGGAGCCGACCTCGCCCGGGCCGTCTCCGAGGGCGCCGACGGGGCGATGGCCGGCACCGTCTTCGCCGCGGCCCGGGAATCCGAGGCGCACCCGCTGTTCAAACGCCGGATCGTCACGGCCGGAGCCTCGGACACCGTAGTGACGACGGTCTTCGACATCGGCTGGGCGAACCGACCCCACCGGGTCCTGCGCAACGCGCTGACCGTGCCTGGCCCCCGACTGGCCGCCCGGTTCGTTGCCACCACCGCCGCACCCGACGGCCGGCGGCTGCCCGTCCCCCGGTACAGCGCCGCCGTACCGTCCATCCGCACCGAGGGCCGGATCGAGGACATGGCGATGTACTGCGGCGACTCCTGCGAACGGATCACCGCCACCGAACCCGTCACGGTCCTGGTGGAGCGCATCCGCACCGAGTACCGCCGCGCGCTGCGCCACACCCGCTCCGACCCGGCCCGCCACGAAGGAGAGTGCCAGGGTGAATGACTCCCTCAAGCCGGTGGTCGACTGGCTGCGCGCCCGCAACCCGGCGCTCGGCGAGATCCCCGCCGACCTCGACCTGATCGAGAACCGGATCGTGGACTCCCTCGCCTTCATGGAGTTCATCCTGTTCCTGGAGGACCTCGTCGGCCGTGAACTGGACGTCGCGGAGCTGAGCGCCGACCAGTTCCGCACGCTGCACGCCATCGAGGAGAACTTCCTGGCGGGAGAAGGGGGCCGCTGAATGTGGCAGGGCACGGCGGTCTCGCTCCACCTCGCACCGACCCACGGCGCACCCCTCGTCGAGGTGCGGGAAGCCGTCGCCGTCACCGGCCGCGGCCTGGAAGGCGACCGCTACTTCCAGGACCATCCCGGCGACACACCACCCAGGCGGGCCTCCCGCGTCTGCGAGATCTCCCTGATCGACATCGACGCCCTGACCGCGTTGGAACGTGAACACGGCATCCACCTCACCCTCTCCGAGGCGCGCCGGAACGTGGTGTGCCGCGGCGTCCCGCTGACCGAGCTGGTCGGCCGGGAATTCACCGTCGGAGACCAGGTACGCCTGCTCGGCATCGCCCTCAGCGAGCCCTGCGCCCGGCTCGAACAACTCACCAGGCCCGGCGTCCTGCGCGGCCTCCTCCACCGCGGCGGCCTGCGCGCCCGGATCCTCGAAGGCGGCACCCTGCGCACCGGCGACCCGATCCGCCCGGCAGATCCGTGAACCGACGGCCCCGGGCTCAGTGCGGGCGCGGCGGGCCGGCCGGTGGCCGGTCCGGGTTCGCGGTGCTCAACCGGGCGACCAGCTCGCGTTTGAGCACCTTGCCGCTGGGGCCGAGGGGGAAGGCGTCCACGAACTCCACCCGGCGCGGGTACTTGTACGGCGCCATCCGCTCCCTGCTCCAGGCGACGATCTCGGCGCCGAGGGCGGGGCCCGGCGTGCTGGCGGGGTGGGCCCGCACCACCGCGCAGACCTCCTCGCCGTGGACGGGGTGGGGGAGCCCGACGACGGCCGCCTGGGCGATCGCCGGGTGGCGGGCCAGGACGTCCTCGACCTCGCGCGGGTAGACGTTGTAGCCGCCGCGCAGCACCACGTCCTTCTTGCGGTCGACGATGGACAGGTAGCCCTCGTCGTCCTTGACGCCGAGGTCGCCCGAGCGGAACCAGCCGTCCACGACGGCCTCGGCGGTCGCCTCCGGCCGGTTCAGGTAGCCGGCCATCACGTTGTGCCCCCGGATGACGATCTCCCCGGTCTCGCCGGCGGGCAGCAGCTCGATCCTGTCCGCGACCTCCGCCCGGGCGATCTCGACCTCGACGCCCCAGATCGGCCGGCCCACCGTGCCGGGCCTGAGCGGCCACGCCTTCTGGTTGTAGGCCACCACCGGGGACGTCTCGGTCAGCCCGTACCCTTCGAGGACCGGGCAGCCGAACGCCTCGCGGAACGCGTCCAGGACCGCCACCGGCAGCGCGGCGCCGCCGGAGAACGCGCGGTCGAGCGCCGGCCTGCGCGAGTCGGCGCGGGCCGCGTCGAGGAGCGCCGTGTACATCGTCGGGACGCCCATGAACACGGTGCAGCCCTCCCGCACCATGAGCTCCAGCGCGCCCGGTCCGTCGAACCGCGGCATCAGGACCATGGTCGCCCCCGCCCGGAAGCAGGTGTTCATGCCGCAGATCTGGCCGAAGGTGTGGAACAGCGGCAGGCAGCCGAGCAGGACGTCGTCCGGGGTGAAGTCGAACGGCGACAGCATGGTCGTGTCGACGTTCATCACCACGTTGAGGTGCGTGAGCAGGGCGCCCTTGGGCCTGCCGGTGGTGCCGGAGGTGTAGAGGACCAGCGCGATGTCCCCGGGGTCGCGCGGCACCTGGCGGTCGATCGGGGCGCTGCGCGCCGCGAGCACATCCAGCTGCCGATCGGGGGCACCCTCCCGCTCCATGACGGTGAGCAGGGGCGTGCCGGCCGTCTCCGCCGCCTTGCCGCCCTCGGCCAGCAGCGGGGCGGCGCAGATCAGCGCTGCCGCCCCGGAGTCCCGCAGGACGTACGCGATCTCGTCCGCCCGGAGCAGGGCGTGGACCGGGACCGCGACCGCGCCGAGCGCGAGCACGCCGAAGTAGGCCAGCGGGAAGTGCGGGGTGCTGGGCAGCAGCAGCGCCACCTTGTCGTCGGGGCCGATGCCCCGCGCGCGCAGCACCGCCGCGTACCTGCGCGCCCCGTCCCACAGCTCGCGGTAGGTGATCTTCCGGGCGCCGGACACGATCGCCGGGTGCTCCGGCCGGCGCAGCGCGGACTCGGCGAGGATGGCCGCCACGGAGAGGGTCACGGGGGTCTCACCCGCTCGCTTCCGCGGCCAGCCGCGCCTTGTCCGGTTTGCCGACACCGGTGAGGGGCAGCTCGGAGCGGACGCGGATCCGCGCGGGGACGTGCTTGGGCGAGACGGTGGCCCGGACGTGCTCGGCCAGCTCGTCGGGGCCGGCCGTGCCCGCGTCGCGCAGCACCACGGCGGCGTGCAGGTACTCGATCCGGTCCCGGTCCCGGACGCAGAAGACGGCGGCCTGCACCACGTCGGGGTGGGCCAGCAGGGCGTTCTCCACCGTCACCGGATGGATCTTGATGCCGTTGGTCTTGATCACCTCGCCGATCCGGCCGCGCAGGTGCAGGTAGCCGTCACCGTCGACGAATCCGAGGTCGCCGGTGTGCACCCAGCCGTCCCGTACGGTCCGGGCGGTGAGCTCGGGCTCGGCCACGTACGCGCTCATCGTGAAGGGCGACCGGACGCAGACCTCGCCGATCTCGCCGGGCGGCAGGTCGTGGTGGTCGTCCGGATCGGTGATCCGGACCCAGTCGGGCATCGGGCGGCCGACCGTGGCCCGCAGCCGGGGGTCGAGGTGCTCGGCGGGCGAGAGCATGCTGACGAAACCCGCCTCGCTGGTCGCGTACACCTGGAGCAGCACGTCGCCGAAGACCTTGACCGCCTCGGCCAGTCGCTCGGGGGACGCGGGGGAGCCCAGGTAGGTGACCATCTGGAGACTGGACAGGTCGGTCGAGCCCAGCTCCGGATGGTCCATCAGCAGGTACAGCTGCGGAGGGGAGAGCAGCATCCGGGTGATCCCGTGCCGCGCGACGGAGCGCAGCACGTCGCCCGGCTCGAAGCCGTCCCGCAGGACCACCGAGCCGCCGGACGCGAGCGAGTCGTCGGCCGTGGCGCCGCTGGAGTGGCTGAGCGGGAGGCAGGCCAGGTAGACGGACCGCCAGCGCATCTGGAGCCCGGCGGAGATGAAGCCGTTGCGGGCCCGGAAGTCGAAGGCGATGCCCTTCGGCTCGCCGGTCGTCCCGCTCGTGTACGTCACCACCGCGGGCCGGTCGGGGGCGATCTCGATGCCGGCCGGGTCCAGCGCGTCCGGGTCCCCGGCCGTCAGGTCCAGGACGTCGGGGCCGAGGTCGCCGAGGGCGACCAGGGTGAGCGGCGTGCCCAGCCGCTCGCGCAGTTCGCGGGCGGGCGCCAGGTTCTCCTCGTCGACGGCCAGGTGCGTCGCGCCGGTGTCCCGGAGGATCTTGAGCTTGGCGCCGGCGGCCAGGTGGTCCGCCGGGTCGACCGCGTTGGTGGTGTGCAGGTGGACCACCGTGGCCCCGACCAGGTTCGCGGCGTACCGCAGGACCAGGGTCGGGGCGGTGTTGGTGACGGTCAGGACGGCGACCACGGCGCCGGCGCCGTTCCCACCGGTCTGCCGGTGCAGGGCCTGCGCGGCCGACCGGACCAGGGCGGTCAGCTCCGCCGCGGTCAGCGTCCGGTCGCGCCAGGACAGGACCACTTTCTCCGGTTCCGCGGAGATTACCTCAAGGATCTGGCTGACATATGTTTCGTCCGACGGCATGGGAAACTCCAGTGGTGCCGTTTCGAGGAATTTCCGCACAGCCTACAACGAGC
Organism: Kitasatospora sp. NPDC004614; assembly: GCF_042873675.1. Classification (NCBI taxonomy): domain Bacteria; kingdom Bacillati; phylum Actinomycetota; class Actinomycetes; order Kitasatosporales; family Streptomycetaceae; genus Kitasatospora; species Kitasatospora sp. NPDC004614. The sequence goes on along the minus strand of NZ_JBIALR010000011.1, from coordinate 123,197 downwards.
AAAGCGGGTCCACCAGGGGGCGTGAATCGGAAAAGCGGATGCGCGGTGGGTTCTCAATTGTCGCACCCCGCGCCATCGAAGTGATATTTCGCCCTGAGACAATTCCCTCTACCGGTCCGGGCCCCGCATCGGCGTAGTCTTCGGAGAAAAGGGTCGTCATGAACCAATACCTGGAGCTCTTCTCGCGGCGCATGAAGGAAGGTGGATCGCCGAAGGCGAAACGGGAGTTCCTGGAGATCGGCCGGCTCGCCGGGAAATTCCCGGCGGCCAAGAGCCTGCGGGACGGGGTCACCTCCGAGATCAGCGTGTGGTGCAGCAACGACTACCTGGGAATGGGCCAGCACCCGCTGGTCCTGGCGGCGACCCGCGAAGCCCTCGACGAGTACGGCGCGGGCTCGGGCGGCTCCCGGAACATCGGCGGGACCAACCACTGCCACGTGCTGCTGGAGAACGAACTGGCGGATCTGCACGGAAAAGAGGACGCCCTTCTCTTCACCTCCGGGTACACCGCCAATGACGGAGCCCTCACGGTCCTCGCCGGCCGGCTGGGGGACTGCGTCGTCTTCTCCGACGAGATGAACCACGCCTCGATCATCGACGGACTCCGCCACAGCGGCGCCGAGAAGCACATTTTCCGGCACAACGACACGGCGCACCTGGAAGAGCTGATATCCGCCGCCGATCCCGACCGGCCGAAGATGATCGTCATGGAATCGGTCTACTCGATGGCGGGCGACGTCGCCCCGCTCGCCGAGATCGCCCGGATCGCCCGGAAATACGGCGCGATGACCTTCCTCGACGAGGTCCACGCGGTCGGAATGTACGGGCCGCAGGGCGCCGGTATCGCCGCGAGCCTGGGCATCGCGGACGAGTTCACCGTCATCATGGGAACGCTCGCCAAGGGATTCGGCACCACCGGCGGGTACATCGCCGGTCCCGCCGAACTGGTCGACGCGGTGCGCGGCCTGTCCCGCTCCTTCATCTTCACCACCGCCCTGCCGCCGGCGGTCGTGGCGGGCGCGCTCGCCGCGGTCCGGCACCTGCGCACTTCCGACGAGGAGCGCGACCGGCTCCACGCGAACGCGCGGCTGACGCACCGGCTGCTCACGGAGCACGGCATCCCCTTCGTCTCCGACGGCTCCCACATCGTCTCGATCTTCGTCGGGGACGACGCGCTCGCCCGGCGGATCTCCGCCCTGCTGCTGGAGCGCCACGGCATCTACGTGCAGGCGATCAACGCGCCCAGCGTGCGCGCGGGACAGGAAATCCTCCGGAGCGCGCCCGGCGCCGTCCACCAGCCCGCGCAGGTCGAGGCGTTCGTCGCGGCACTGGACGGGATCTGGCGCGAGCTTGGGGTGCCGCGTACTTAGGGCCTGTCCGGCCGACCCGCTCCACGGGGTACGCGCGCGGCCCTCCCGCCGCTCCGCGCCCCGCCCGCTCCCCGTACCCGCGTCGTGTCGCGGCCCGCGCTATCGGGCTGCTATGCGGCAGTGGGCAAGATCGACGTCGCAGGTCCGGTGGGGGTACGCGCCGGGCCTGACGAAGGCGTCCCGGTCGGCGCGCGACCCGCGAGAGCGGGCGCCCGCCACGGTTCGGCGACCGGTGGTCCCGCTCGCCGTGAAGGAGTCCGAAGACACGATGGCGCACCCCGACGGTACGGAAGCACCGCTGCTGTGGACACTGGCCGGCAGCGGCAGGGAGTCGCTGGCGGCCGGCGCGCGCGGCCTGCACGGGTACCTGGCCGGTCGTGACGACTGGAGCCCCCAGGACATCGCGCTCGCCCTCGCGCGCACCGCCTCCGAGGGGAGCCGGCGGGCGGCACTGGTGGCCGACGGCCGGGACGGGTTCCTGCGGCGGCTGGACGCGCTCGCCGACGGCAGGAGCATGCCCGGCCTGGTCGAGGGCACCGCCGCGGCGGGCCGCCGGGTCGCCTTCGTGTTTCCCGGACAGGGCGCGCAGTGGCCCCGGATGGCCGTGGACCTGCTGGACACCTCCGCGGTGTTCCGCGACCGGATGGACGCGTGCGCGCAGGCCCTGGAGCCGTTCACCGACTGGGCGCCGATCGACGTGCTCCGCGACCCGGACGCGCCGGGCGCCCCCGCCGCGGACCGGGCCGACGTGGTGCAGCCCCTGCTGTTCGCCGTGACGGTGTCGCTCGCCGAGCTGTGGCGCTCCCACGGCGTGGAACCGGCCGCCGTGCTCGGGCACAGCGTCGGCGAGGTCACCGCCGCCGCGGTCAGCGGCGCGCTGTCCCTGGACGACTCCGCACGGGTGGTCGCCCTGTGGAGCCAGGCCCAGGCGACCCTGGCCGGGCAGGGCGACATGGTCTCCGTCATGGCCCCGGCCGACGCGGTCGAGCCGCGGCTGCGCCGCTGGGACGGCCGCCTCGTCGTCGCCGCGCACAACGGTCCGCGGTCCGTGATCGTCTCCGGCGACCGCGACGCCGCGGCCGAACTCCTCGCCGACCTGGCCTCGGAGGGGGTGCACGCACGGCGGATCGCGGTCGGCCTGGCCGCCCACTCCCCCCACATCGACGCGATCGTCCCCCGGATGCACGCCGACCTCGCACCGATCCGGCCCCGCACACCGCAGCTGCCCTACTACTCCGGACTGACCGGCGGACGACTGGACGCCCCGGTCCTGGACGCCGACTACTGGTGCCGCAATCTGCGCAACCCTGTCCGGTTCCACCAGGCGGCCGGCGCCCTGCTCCGGGACGGGTACGGCGTCCTGCTGGAGGTCAGCCCGCACACCGTGCTGACCTCCGCCCTCACGGACTGCGCGGAGGAACACGGCGCGCGGGCCGCCGTCCTCGGAACGCTGCGCCGGGACCAGGGCGGTCCGGGCCGGTTCCTGACCTCGCTCGGCGACCTGTACGTGCACGGTGTCACCCCGGAACGGGAACCGGAGGCGCCGTCCGCAGGGGTACGGGAGCTGCCGGCAGACGTCCTGGCGGCGCTCGCGGAGCCCGGCCCGGCGGACCCGGACGGTGCGGGCGGCACGGGCGGCGGCCGGGACGCCGGCGGCGCGCTGCACGCGGAGCTGGCCGGCATGGACGCCCCGGAACGGCGCGCCGCGCTGGCCCGGCTGGTGGACGAGGAGATCGCCGCGGTGACCGGGCGGTCCGAACCGGTCCCCGCCGACGTGGCCTTCCTCGACCTGGGATTCGACTCCGTCACCGCCGTGGAGCTGCGCAACCGGCTGAGCGCGGCGACCGCGCTGCGCATCCCGGCGACGGCCGTCTTCGACTGCCCGACCCCGGCGGCCCTGGTCGCGTACCTCAGCGCCCGGATCGGCGGCGACCGGCCCGACCTGCGCACGGACGCGGTCGAGCCGGTGCGGCGGCCCGCGGACGACGACCCCGTGGTGATCGTCGGCATGGGCTGCCGCTACCCCGGCGGCGTCGGCAGCCCCGACGACCTCTGGGAGCTGGTGTCGGCGGGCGCCGACGCCGTCTCCGCGCTGCCCGACGACCGCGGCTGGGACACCGCCGGACGGTACGACCCCGCACCGGGCACACCGGGCCGGTACTACCAGCGGGAGGCGGGTTCGCTCGCCGGCGCGGCCGACTTCGACGCCGAGTTCTTCGGCATCTCGCCGCGCGAGGCCCTCGCCATGGACCCGCAGCAGCGGCTGCTGCTGGAGACCACCTGGGAGGCGCTGGAGCGGGCCGGGATCGACCCGTCCACCCTGCGGCGGACCCCGACGGGCGTCTACGTCGGGGCGATGACCATGGACTACGGCCCCTCCCTCGAACAGGGCGCCGACGAGGGCGGCCACCTGCTGACCGGCAACACCGGAAGCGTCGCGTCGGGCCGCCTGGCCTACACCCTCGGCCTCGAGGGGGCGGCCGTCACCGTGGACACGGCATGCTCGTCCTCGCTGGTGGCCCTGCACCTCGCGGTCCGGGCGCTGCGCTCCGGCGAGTGCTCGCTGGCGCTGGCCGGCGGCGCGACCGTGATGTCCACGGTCGGCATGCTCGTCGAGTTCAGCCGGCAGGGCGGCCTGGCCCCCGACGGCCGCTGCAAGGCGTTCGCGGCGGCCGCCGACGGCTTCGGCCTGGCCGAGGGCGTGGGCATGCTGCTGCTGGAGCGGTTGTCGGACGCGCGGCGTCTCGGGCATCCGGTGCTGGCGGTGGTGCGCGGTTCGGCGGTGAACCAGGACGGTGCGAGCAACGGCCTGACGGCGCCGAACGGTCCGTCGCAGCAGCGGGTGATCCGGGCGGCGCTGGCGGACGCGGGGCTGATGGCCTCGGACGTGGACGTGGTGGAGGCGCACGGCACGGGGACGCGGTTGGGCGACCCGATCGAGGCGCAGGCGCTGCTGGCCACCTACGGGCAGGGGCGGCCGGCGGACCGGCCGGTGTGGATCGGGTCGCTGAAGTCGAACATCGGCCACGCCCAAGCCGCGGCCGGTGTCGCGGGCGTCATCAAGTCGGTGCTGGCGCTGCGGCACGGCGTGATGCCCAGGACGCTGCACGTGGACGGTCCGACGCCCGAGGTGGACTGGTCGGCGGGCGCCGGCCGGCTGCTGACGGAGGCCCGTGCCTGGGACGACACGGGCCGCCCGCGCCGGGCGGGCGTGTCCTCCTTCGGCATCAGCGGGACCAACGCCCACGTGATCCTGGAGTCCGTGCCGGCCGAGGCGGTGGAGGACGCCCCGCGTCCCGGGCCGGTGGTGTGGCCGGTGTCGGCGCGCGGCGCCGAGGCACTGCGCGCGCAGGCGGAGGCGCTGGCGGCGCGGGTGGCGGCGGAGCCCGGGCTCGACGTGGCGGACGTGGGCTGTTCGCTGGCGGTGGGGCGCGCGTCCTTCGAGCACCGTGCGGTGGTGGTGGGCGGGGACCGGAGCGAACTGCTCGACGGCGTGAAGGCGCTGGCGCAGGGTGCCGCGGTGTCCGGCGGCGGGCTGGTTTCCGGTCGGGTGGCGCTGGTGTTCCCGGGCCAGGGCTCGCAGTGGGTCGGGATGGCCGCGGAACTGCTGGCCGAATCGGCCGTGTTCGCGGAACGGATGGCGGAGTGCGAGCGGGCGCTGGCGCCGTACGTCGACTGGTCGTTGGCGGAGGCGCTCGGCTCGGAGGCCCTGCTGGCGCGGGTCGATGTGGTGCAGCCGGTGCTGTGGGCCGTGATGGTGTCGCTGGCCGAGGTGTGGCGCTCGTTCGGCGTCGTTCCGGACGCGGTGGTCGGCCACTCGCAGGGCGAGGTTGCCGCTGCGTGCGTGGCGGGCGGTCTGAGTCTGGAGGACGGGGCGCGGGTGGTCGCGCTGCGCTCCCGTGCGATCCGTGCGTTGGCGGGGCGTGGCGGCATGGCCTCGCTGCCGCTGCCGGTGGACGTGGTGCGGGAGCGCATCGCGGACCGGCTTTCGGTGGCGGCGGTGAACGGCCCGTCGTCGACGGTGGTGTCGGGTGACGCGGACGCGGTCGCGGCGCTGGTGGAAGAACTCGTGGGGGAGGGGGTGCGGGCGCGTTTGATCGAGGTCGATTACGCGTCGCACTCCGCGCACGTGGAGGAGGTCCGCGAGCAGCTGCTCGCCGATCTGGACGGCATCGTGCCGCTGTCCGCTGCGGTGCCGTTCTACTCGAGCGTCACGGGCGGCCCGCTGGACACGAAGGCCCTGGACGCCGAGTACTGGTACCGCAACCTGCGGGAGACCGTCGAGTTCGAGCAGGCGACCCGCGCGCTCCTGGCGGCCGGGCACCGCTTCTTCGTCGAGTCCAGCCCGCACCCGGTGCTGTCCGTCGCGGTGGGGGAGTCGGTCGAGGCGGCGGGTGCGGACGCCGTGGTGCTGGGGACCTTGCGTCGCGGGGAGGGCGGCCCGGCGCAGGTGCTGCGCGCGGTCGGACGCGGCTGGGAGCGCGGGCTGGGGGTGGACTGGTCGGGGGCGTTCCCGGGAGCGCGCCGCGTCGAACTGCCGACGTACGCCTTCCAGCGCACCCGCTACTGGCTGACGGCCCCCGCCGCCGTCCCGGCCGCCCCCGCCGAGGACCGCTGGGACGACCTGGAACTGCAGGACCCCGCCCGGCTCGCCGAAATCCTCGGGGTCGGCCGCGCCGCCCTGGACGAAGTCCTGCCCGCGCTGGCGACCTGGCGCTCCGCCAGGAGCCGTGAGCGGAAGGCGGAATCCTGGCGCTACCACGTCGCCTGGGCACCCCTGCCGGTCACGCCGGCGGACGGCCTCCCCGGTCGCTGGCTCGCCCTGCGTCCCGAGGACGGCGACGCGGCGGCCGTCCTGGACGCCCTCCGCGAGGCCGGGGCCGACCTCCTCCCGTGCGTCGTCGCCGATCCGGGCGCGACCCGCGAACAGCTGGCCGCCCTGCTCACGGAGACCGCCGGGGAGCAGCCGATCGCCGGCGTGCTGTCCCTGCTGTCCTGGGAGGAACGCCCCCACCCCGAACACCCCGACCTGCCCGGTGGTCCGGCGCTGACCCTCGCGCTGGCCCAGGCACTCGAGGACGCGGGCATCCAGGCCAGGCTCTGGATACTGACCAAGGGACTGGCTGTCCTGGGCGGCGCGGAGCGGCCCGGACACGTCGGTCAGGCCGCCTCCGCCGCCCTGGGCCGGACGCTGGCCCTGGAGCACCCGCACCGCCGGGGCGGTCTGGTCGACCTGCCCGAGGTGCTGGACGCACGGGCCGCCCGCCGCCTGTGCGCGGTGCTCGCGGGAGCCGCGGCCGACGAGGAACAGGTGGCGGTGCGCTCCACCGGGGTCCACGGACGCCGCCTCCGGCCCGCGCCGTCCGTGCCGCCGAAGGCCCGTGCGGGCGGCCCGGACGCCCGGTGGCGGGGCACGGTCCTCGTCACGGGCGGCACCGGCGGCGTCGGCTCGCACACGGCGCGCTGGCTCGCGGGCCAGGGCGCGGAGCGGCTGCTGCTGGTCAGCCGGCGCGGCGCCGACGCCCCCGGCACGGACGCGCTGCGGGCGGAACTGACGGCGCTGGGCACCGAAGTGGCCTTCGCGGCGTGCGACGTCGCCGACCCGGCCGCCCTGGCGGCGCTGGTCGCCGACATCCCCGCGCGGTACCCGCTGTCCGCCGTCATCCACGCGGCGGGCGTCCTCGACGACGGTGTGCTCGACGCGCTGGACCCCGCGCGGCTCGCCGTGGTGCTGCGCGCCAAGCTGACCGCCGCCCGGAACCTGCACGAGGCCACCGCGGGCCTCGACCTGTCGGCCTTCGTGGTGTTCTCGTCGGTGATGGGCGTCGTGGGCAACGCCGGGCAGGGGAACTACGCGGCCGCCAACGCGGCCGTCGACGCACTCGTCGCCGCCCGCCGGGCCGCCGGGCTGCCCGGCACGTCCGTGGCCTGGGGCGCTTGGGCCGGACCGGGCATGCTGGCGCACGAGGTCGCCGGCCGGCTGCGTGACTTCGGCATGCCGGTGATGGAGCCCGAAACGGCCGTCACCGCGATCGGCCGGGCACTGGAGGCGGACGACGCGCTGGTCCTGGTCGCCGACGTCGACTGGAAGCGCTTCACCGCGGCCATCGGCCTGCGGTCCACCGCCCTGCTCGACGGGATACCGGACCCGGCTGCCGCGCGGCCCACCCAGGACACCGCCGCACCGTCGGCGGCCCGGGAGGGCGACGGCGCCGCCGACACCCTGCGGCAGCGGATCGCCGCACTGCCGCGCCACGAGGACCGGGTCGGAGCCCTCACCGAACTGGTCCGCACCCAAGCGGCGACGGTCCTGCGCCACCCCGGCGTCGACACGGTCCAGCCCGGAAAGGCGTTCTCCGCGCTCGGCTTCGACTCCCTGATGGCGGTGGAGCTGCGCAACCGGCTCGCCGCCGTCACCGGGCTGGCCCTGCCGGCCACCGTCCTCTTCGACCACCCCACCCCGTCGGCACTGGCCGACCGGCTGCTCGCGGAACTGGACCTGGACCAGGCCCTCGACCCGGGTCTGCCGGACGAGGCGAGCGACACCGCCGACCCCGTCGGCAACGAGCCGATCGCGATCGTCGGCATGGGCTGCCGCTTCCCCGGCGGGGTCGCCCGGCCCGAGGACTTCTGGCACCTGCTCGCCCAGGGCACCGACGCCGTCGGCGACTGGCCGTCGAACCGGGGCTGGGACACCGAGGGGCTGTACGACCCGGACCCCGACCACCCCGGCACCACGTACACCAGGCAGGGCGGCTTCCTGCACGACGCGGCCGAGTTCGACGCCGAGTTCTTCGGCATCTCGCCGCGCGAGGCCCTGGCCATGGACCCGCAGCAGCGGCTGCTCCTGGAGACCGCCTGGGAGGCGGTCGAGGGCGCCGGGCAGGATCCGACCGCGCTGAAGGACCGGCAGGTCGGCGTCTACATCGGCACCAACGGACAGGACTACTCCGCGCTGCTGGAGGGCGCCGAGGGAGTGTCCGAGGGCCACCTGCTGACCGGGAACACGGCCAGCGTGCTGTCGGGCCGGCTGTCCTACGTCCTCGGCCTCCAGGGGCCCGCACTCACCGTCGACACCGCGTGCTCCTCGTCACTGGTGGCGCTGCACCTGGCCGTGCAGGCACTGCGGCGCGGCGACTGCGAGCAGGCCCTCGCGGGCGGGGTGTCGGTGATGAGCACCCCGCGGCTGTTCGTGGAGTTCAGCCGTCAGCGCGGGCTCGCCGCCGACGGACGGTGCAAGGCGTTCTCGGCGGACGCGGACGGCACGGGCTGGGGCGAGGGCGCCGGCGTGCTGCTGCTCGAGCGCCACAGCGACGCCCTGCGCCACGGCCACCCCGTCCTCGCGCTGATCAGCGGTACCGCCGTGAACCAGGACGGCGCCAGCAACGGGCTCACCGCCCCCAACGGCCCGTCCCAGCAGCAGGTCATCCGCGCCGCCCTGGCCGACGCCGCGCTGCGCGCCGAGCAGATCGACGCGATCGAGGCCCACGGCACCGGCACCAGGCTCGGCGACCCGATCGAGGCGCAGGCGCTCCAGGCCGTCCACGGACCGGAGCGCCCGGCGGACCGCCCGCTGTGGCTCGGCTCGGTGAAGTCGAACATCGGGCACACCCAGGCAGCCGCCGGGGTGGCCGGGGTGATGAAGATGGTGCTGGCCATCCGCCACGGAGAACTGCCCGGAACCCTGCACGCCGGGACGCCGAACCCGCACGTCGACTGGTCCGACGGCGGCATCCGCCTGCTCACCGCGCACACCCCGTGGCCGGAGACCGGGAACCCGCGCCGGGCGGGCGTGTCCTCGTTCGGCATCAGCGGCACCAACGCGCACCTGATCATCGAGCAGGCGCCCGCCATCGCGGCCGTGCCCGCCCTGGACCGGACCGACACCCCGGCCGCCCCCACCACGGACACCCCGGCCGCCACCCCCGCCGCCGCCACGATGGCCCTCGCCGCGGACACCGCCACCCCCACCGCCCGCCGCACCGGCCCGCCCGTGCCGCTGCTGCTCTCGGCCAGGACACCGGAGGCCCTGCGGGCCCAGGCCGGCCGGCTGGTGGGCCGGCTCGACGCCGACCCGGACGTCGAACTGGTCGACGTCGCCTACTCGCTGGCCACCGGGCGGGCCCCGCTCGAACACCGGGCCGCCGTCCTGGGACGGGACCGGGCGTCCGTCCGGCGCTCGCTCACCGCGCTCGCGCGCGGCACGACGGCGGGCCGACTGCTCACCGGCGGCGGCGTGCGCCCCGGCCGGACCGCCTTCCTGTTCCCGGGACAGGGCAGCCAGCGGGCCGGAGCCGGCGCGGAGCTCTACGGCGAGGACCCGGTGTTCGCCGACGCCCTCGACGAGGTGCTGACCGGCCTCGACCCGCACCTCGACCTGAACCTGCGCGACCTCCTGTTCGCCGAACCCGGAACCCCCGACGCGGAACTGCTCGACCGCACCCGGTACACCCAGCCCGCGCTGTTCGCCCTGGAGACGGCGCTGTTCCGGCTGGTACGGCACTGGGGCGTGCGGCCCGACCTGCTGATGGGGCACTCCATCGGCGAACTCGCCGCCGCCCACGCGGCGGGCGTGCTGGACCTGCCCGACGCCTGCGCGCTGGTGACGGCCCGGGGCCGGCTGATGGACGAACTGCCCGAGGGCGGGGCGATGGTGGCGGTCGAGGCCGGCGAGGAGGAAGTGCGCCAGGCCCTGTCGGCCGAGGACCGGGACGCGGTGGACATCGCCGCCGTCAACGGGCCCGCCTCCGTGGTCCTGTCCGGTGACGAGGACGCGGTACGCCGCCTGGCCGGGACGTTCCGCGACCGCGGCCGGCGCACCCGGCGCCTGAGCGTGAGCCACGCCTTCCACTCCGCCCGGATGAACGGCATGCTCGACGCGTTCCGGGACGTGGCCGAGTCGCTGACCTACCACGCGCCCGGCATCGAGATCGTCTCCAACCTGACCGGGCGCACCGCCACGGCCGCGGAACTCCGCTCCCCCGACCACTGGGTGCGGCACGCCCGGGGCACCGTGCGCTTCCTGGAAGGGGCCCGCCAACTGCGGGCCGCGGGCGCGACCACGTACCTCGAACTCGGACCGGGCGGCGTGCTGTCCGGCATGCTCCACGCCTGCCTCCCCGAAGCCGGCTCCGACTCCGCCCCCGGCGGCTCCGCTCCCGCCCCCGGCGGCCCCGGGGCGGTGCCGCTGCTGCGCGGTGACCGCGGCGAGTCGGACGCGGTCCGCACCGCACTCGCCTCGCTGCACCTGCGCGGCGTGGCGGTGGACTGGTCGGCGGGCTGGAGCGGCACCGACGTGCGGCGGGTCGACCTGCCCACCTACGCCTTCCAGCACCGGCGCTTCTGGCCGGTGGCCGCGCCGGACCCGGCCCCCGCCGCCTGGCGCGGCCGCCGGGGGACCGCGGCCCCCGCCGGCCCGCACCGCTACCGCATCGGATGGGAGCCGCTCACCGCGCCCGCGGAGCCCCGCCTCTCCGGCCGCTGGCTGCTCGTCGTCCCGGACGGACCCGGCGCCGAGGACACCGCGCTCGCCTGCGAACAGGCCCTCGCCGGACACGGCGCCGACGTGGTCGTGATCCGGGTCGGGGCCGCCGTCGAACGCGCCGAACTGGCCTCGCTGCTCCCGGAGTTCGGCTCCCTGGAGGGCGTCCTGTCGCTGCTCGCCCTGGCCGAGGGGCCGCACCCCGGCCTGCGGACGCTCGACGCCTGCCTGACCGGGACCCTGCTGCTGATCCAGGCCCTGGGCGAGAGCGGCATCGACGCACCCCTGTGGTGCGCCACCCGCGGCGCGGTGGCGGCCCACGGCACGGAGGAGGTCCGCCCCGAGCAGGCCCAGGTGTGGGGCCTGGGCCGGGTGGCGGCCCTCGAGCACCCGCTGCGCTGGGGCGGCCTGGTCGACCTGCCGGAGCTGCTGGACGGGCCCGCGCTGGACGGGCTGTGCGCGGTGCTGGCCGGACTGGACGGCGAGGACCAGGTGGCCGTGCGCGTGCCGGCACCGCTGGGCCGCCGGCTCGTCCCCGCGCCGGAGCCCGCGACACCCGCACCCGCACCGTGGACGCCGCGCGGCACGGTCCTGGTCACTGGCGGCACCGGCGGCCTCGGCGCCCAGGTGGCGCGCTGGCTCGCGGAGCGCGGCGCGGACCACCTGGTCCTGCTCGGCCGGCGGGGCCCCGAGGCCCCGGGAGCCGACGCGCTGGTCGACGCCCTGGCGGCGCTCGGCGCCCGGAGCACCGTGCTGGCCTGCGACGTCGCCGACCGCACCGCGCTGGAACAGGCCCTGGAGCGGCTGCACGCCGAGGGCGACACCGTACGGGCCGTGGTGCACACCGCGGGACTCACCTCGGACACCGCGCTGATGGACTGCACGCCGGAGGAACTGGCCCTGCTGACGGCGGCCAAGACGCGCGGCGCGGCCCACCTCGACGCCCTGTTCGAAGGCCGCCAACTGGACGCCTTCGTGCTGTTCTCCTCGATCTCGGGCACCTGGGGCAGCGGCGGCCAGGGCGCGTACGCGGCGGCCAACGCCTACCTGGACGGCCTCGCCGCGGCGCGGCGCGGCCGGGGCCTGCCGGCGACCTCGGTGGCCTGGGGCCCCTGGGCCGGCGCGGGCATGGCCGAGGGCGCCGTCGGCGACGGCCTGCGCCGACACGGGCTGGTGCCGATGGACCCCGCGGCGGCGCTGTCCGCGCTCGGCCTGGCGCTGGCCCTGGACGAGGGCGAAGAGGTCGTCGCCGAGCTGGACTGGAGCCGCTTCGCGCCCACCTTCGGTTCGGTCCGGGAGAGCGCGCTGCTGCGCGGCCTGCCCGCCGCCGCGGAGTACCGGACGGCGGACGGCGGCCCCGCGGACACTTCTGTCGGGTCCGCACCCGGTACGGGCGGCGACCCTTCGTGGTCGCACCGGCTGCACCGGCTGTCCGGGCCCGAGGGCCGCAAACTGCTGACCGAGCTGGTCCGGAGCGAAGCGGCCGCCGTGCTGGGCCACGAGTCGGCCGTCGGCCTCGCCGCCGACCGCCCGTTCCGCGAGGCGGGCTTCGACTCGCTCACCGCCGTCGAACTCCGCAACCGGCTGGTCGCGGCCACCGCCCTGCCGCTCGCGCTCACCTCCGTCTTCGACCACCCGACGGCGGCCGCCCTCGCCGAGCACCTGTTCGCCGGGCTGAGCGGCACGGAACCGGGCGCCGACGACACGACCGGCACGACCAGCGCGACCGCGGCGGATCCCGCGGCGGCCGACGAACCGCTGGCGATCGTCTCGATGGCCTGCCGGTTCCCGGGCGGCGTCCGCTCGCCCGAGGAGCTGTGGCGGCTGGTGGCCGACGGAGTGGACGCGGTCGCCGAGCTGCCCGCCGACCGCGGCTGGCCGCTGGAGGACCTCTACGACCCGGACCCCCTGCACCCGGGCACCTTCTACACCACCGGCGGCGGATTCCTGGACGGGGCGGCCGAGTTCGACGCGGAGTTCTTCGGCATCTCGCCGCGCGAGGCCCTGGCCATGGACCCGCAGCAGCGGCTGCTGCTCGAAACCAGCTGGGAGGTCCTGGAGCGGGCCGGACTCGACCCCGCGTCGGTACGCGGCAGCGAGGGCGGCGTCTACGTCGGCGTCGCCTCCCAGGGCTACGGCACCGGCCCGCAGGACCCGTCCGACCAGGTCGAGGGGCACCTGCTCAGCGGCACGGTCACCAGCGTCGCCTCCGGCCGGATCGCCTACACCCTTGGCCTCGGCGGCCCCGCCGTGACCGTGGAGACGGCCTGCTCGTCCTCGTTGGTGGCACTGCACCTGGCCGGCCAGGCACTGCGCGCCGGCGACTGTTCGTTCGCCCTGGTCGGCGGCGCCGCGGTGATGGCGAGCCCGGACGTCTTCGTCGAGTTCAGCCGCCAGCAGGGCCTGTCGCCCGACGGCCGCTGCCGCTCCTTCGCCGAAGGGGCGAACGGCACGGGGTGGGGCGAAGGGGTGGGCGTCCTGCTCGTGGAACGCCTCTCCGACGCGCGCCGCCTCGGGCACCCGGTTCTCGCGCTGGTACGGAGCACCGCGGTGAACCAGGACGGTGCCAGCAACGGCCTCACCGCCCCGAGCGGCCCCGCGCAGCAGCGGGTGATCCGGGCCGCGCTGGCCACGGCCGGACTGTCCGGCGCCGAGATCGACCTGGTCGAGGCACACGGCACCGGCACCGTGCTCGGCGACCCCATCGAGGCGCAGGCCCTGCTGGCCACCTACGGCCAGGACCGGCCCGCCGACCGCCCGCTGTGGCTGGGTTCGCTGAAGTCCAACATCGGGCACACCCAGGCCGCCGCCGGAGTCGCCGGCGTCATCAAGACGGTGCTCGCCCTGCGCAACGGCGTGCTCCCCGGCACCCTGCACGCCCATGAGGCGTCCAGCCGGGTGGACTGGTCGGCCGGCGCGGTCCGGCTGCTCGCGGACGCCCGCCCCTGGGACGCCCCGGACGGGGGCCGGCCGCGCCGGGCCGGCGTCTCCGCGTTCGGCATGAGCGGCACCAACGCCCACGCCATCCTGGAGGAAGCACCCGCCGCCGACCACCGCCCGCCGGCCGAGGAGCCCGGGACCACCGTTCCCTGGCTGCTCTCCGCCATGACCCCCGCGGCCCTGCGCCGCCAGGCGCGCCGACTGGGCGAGCACCTGCGGGCCGACCCCGACGCGGGCGCCGCCGCGACCGCCCGGGCGCTCGCCACCACCCGCCCCGCCCTGCCCTTCCGGGCGGCCGCCACCGGCCGCGACCGCGCCGCGCTGCTCGGCTGGCTGGACGCCCTCGCGGCGGGCGAACCCGCCCCCGACGCCGTGCAGGACCGGGCGCGCGGCGGCCGCACGGTCTTCGTCTTCCCCGGCCAGGGCTCGCAGTGGGCCGGCATGGCCGCGGCGGCGCTCGACACCTCCGCGCCGTTCGCCGCCGCCATCGCCGACTGCGAACGGGCGCTCGCCCCGCACACCGACTGGTCCCTGACCGAGGTGCTGCGCGGCGCGCCCGGCGCGCCGACGCTCGAGCGCGTGGACGTCGTCCAGCCGGTGCTCTTCGCCGTGATGGTCGCGCTGGCCGCGCACTGGCGCGACACCGGGGTCACCCCGGACGCCGTCGTCGGGCACAGCCAGGGCGAGATCGCCGCCGCCTGCGTCGCCGGAGCGCTGTCGCTCGACGACGCGGCCCTCGTGGTGGCGCTGCGCAGCCGGGCGCTGCTGAGGCTGGCGGGACGCGGCGGCATGGTGTCGGTCGCCGCCTCCGCCGAGCGGACCACGGGCCTGCTGCCCGCCGGCGGACGCGCGTGCGTGGCCGCCGTGAACGGCCCCGAAGCCGTGGTCGTCGCCGGGGAGCCCCAGGAACTGGCCGCCCTGCTCGCGGCCTGCGAGCGGGAAGGCGTCCGGGCCAAGGCGATCCCGGTGGACTACGCGGCCCACTCCGCCCAGGTCGCCGAGATCGAGGACGAACTGCGCGAAGCCCTCGCCGGGATCCGCCCCCGCGCCTCGGCCGTCCCGCTCTACTCGACGGTGACCGGCGAACCCGTCGCCGGAGAATCGCTCGACGCCGCCTACTGGTACCGCAACCTGCGCGAACCGGTCGACTTCGCCGGAGCGACCCGCACCCTGCTGGACGCCGGCCACACCCTGCTCGTCGAGGTCAGCCCGCACCCGGTGCTGCTCGCCGGGATCGAGGCGGTGGCCGCGGAGGCCGGGCGGGAGGTGTCGGCGGTCGGCACGCTGCGGCGCGGCGACGGCGGCCGGGACCGGCTGCTGGCCTCGCTGACCGAGGCGTGGGCGGCCGGCGGCGGTCCGGTGGACTGGTCGCCCTGGACCGGGACCCCCGGCCCGGCACCCGTCCTGCTGCCGACGTACCCGTTCCAGCGCGACCGGTACTGGCTGGCCACCCCGGGCCGGACGGCCGCCGCCACCACGGCGGTGCCGGCCGAGGAGGCACCGGAGGCCGCGGGCGACGACGACGGGACCCCCGCCGAACGGCTGGCCGCCCGGCTGGCCCCGCTGGACCGGCGGGCCCGCCGGCAGGCGGTGCTCGACCTGGTCGTCCGGCACTCGGCCGCGGTCCTCGGCCATCCCGGAACCGGCCCGGTGCGCCCGGAACGCACCTTCGCCGAGGTCGGCTTCGACTCGATGCTCGCGGTGCGGTTCCGGAACGCGCTGTGCGAGGCCACCGGGCTGGCCGTCCCGCCGACGGCCGTCTTCGACCACCCGACGCCCGAGGCGCTCGCCGCCTACCTGGACGCGGAGCTGTCCGCCGCGCCCGAACCGCCCTCGCCGCTGCTGGCCGAGCTCGACCGGCTGGCCGCGCTCCTCACGGCCGCCCCGCCCGGAACGGCCGACAGCGACGGGGTCGGCGAACGGCTGGACGAACTGCTGCGCGGCTGGCGCAGGCGCGCCGGCGCACCGGGCGGCAGGGCACCGGGCGGCGGGGCAGTACCTCCCGGGGCGGTGGACGACACCGCCACGGTGACCGAAACGGCGACAGCGGACGAGCTGTTCGCCCTGATCGACAACGACTTCGGGAACGTCTGAGAGAGAGCTGGCACTGATGTCCGACGACAAGAAGCTGCTCGACTACCTCAGGCGCGCCACCGCCGACCTCGGTGACGCCCGGAGGCAGCTGCGCGAGGCCGAGCAGGCCCGCCACGAACCGATCGCCATCGTCTCCATGGCCTGCCGCTACCCCGGCGGCGCCGACACGCCCGAACTGCTGTGGGACCTGGTCGCCCGGGGCGCCGACGCGATCTCCGCCTGGCCGGTCAACCGCGGCTGGGACCTGGAGGGCCTCTACGACCCGGACCCCGAGCGGCCCGGCACCTCCTACACCCGCAACGGCGGCTTCCTGCATGACGCCGCCGAGTTCGACGCCGAGTTCTTCGGCATCTCGCCGCGCGAGGCCCTGTCGATGGACCCGCAGCAGCGGCTGGCCCTGGAGACCGCCTGGGAGGCGGTCGAGCGGGCCGCGATCGACCCCCGCGCGCTGCGGCGCACCGGCACCGGCGTCTTCCTCGGGGCGATCGGCAACGGCTACGGCGCGGGCTCGCGCCACCTCCCCGAGGTCCAGGGCCTGCTGGACACCGGAACCGCGAGCAGCGTGGTCTCCGGCCGGATCGCCTACACCCTGGGCCTGGAAGGCCCCGCGGTGACCGTGGACACGGCCTGCTCCTCCTCGCTGGTCGCCCTGCACCTGGCGATCCGCGCCCTGCGGGCGGGCGACTGCACGCTCGCCCTGGCCGGCGGTGTGTCGGTGATGGCGACCCCCGACCCGTTCGTGGCGTTCAGCCGCCAGCGCGCACTGTCGGCCGACGGCCGCTGCAAGGCGTTCTCGGCGGACGCGGACGGCACCGGCTGGTCCGAGGGAGCGGGCATTCTGCTGCTGGAGCGGCTGTCGGACGCCCGCCGCAACGGGCACCCGGTGCTGGCCGTGGTGCGCGGTTCGGCGGCGAACCAGGACGGCGCGAGCAACGGCCTGACGGCGCCCAGCGGCCCGTCGCAGCAGCGGGTGATCCGGGCGGCGCTGGCGGACGCGGGGCTGACGGCGTCCGAGGTGGACGTGGTGGAGGCGCACGGTACGGGGACGCGCTTGGGCGACCCGATCGAGGCGCAGGCCCTACTGGCCACCTACGGCCAGGGGCGGCCCGCCGAACGGCCGCTCCGGCTGGGCTCGTTGAAGTCCAACCTCGGCCACACCTCGGCCGCGGCCGGCGTGGGCGGCGTCATCAAGATGGTGCTGGCGATCGGGCACGGCGAACTGCCCAGGACGCTGCACGCGGACCGGCCGACCCCCATAGTCGACTGGTCGTCGGGCGCCGTGGAAGTCCTCTCCGAGGCCCGCGCCTGGGACGACACGGAACGCCCGCGCCGGGCCGGCGTGTCCGCCTTCGGCGTCAGCGGCACCAACGTCCACCTGATCCTCGAACAGGCCCCGGCGGAGGAAGCCGAACCGGCGGCCGAAACCGTGGCCGACGGCGACCCGCACCCGCTGCCCTGGGTGCTGTCGGGCCGCACCGACGAGGCGCTGCGCGCCCAGGCGGCCCGGCTGCTGGCCCACCTGGGCGCCACCCCCGGACCCCTGCGGGCCGCCGAAACCGGCCGCGCCCTCGCCCTCACGCGCACCGCCTTCGAACGGCGGGCCGTCGTGGTGGGCACCGACCCGGATCAGCTGCTCGACGGCGTGAAGGCGCTGGTGGAGGACCGCTCGGTGCCGGGCCTGGTGCGGGGCGACGGTGTGTCCTCCGGCCGTTCGGTGCTGGTGTTCCCGGGTCAGGGTTCGCAGTGGGTCGGGATGGCGGTGGAGCTGCTGGGCGAGTCGGAGGTGTTCGCCGGGCGGATGGCGGAGTGTGAGCGGGCTCTGGCGCCCTATGTCGACTGGTCGTTGGCGGAGGCGCTGGGTTCGGAGGCGCTGCTGGCGCGGGTGGATGTGGTGCAGCCGGTGCTGTGGGCCGTGATGGTGTCGCTGGCTGAGGTGTGGCGTGCGTTCGGCGTGGTTCCGGACGCGGTGGTGGGCCACTCGCAGGGTGAGATCGCGGCCGCGGTGGTGGCTGGTGGTCTGAGTCTGGAGGACGGGGCGCGGGTGGTCGCGTTGCGTTCCCTGGCGATCCGCGCGCTGGCGGGGCGTGGCGGTATGGCGTCGGTGCCGCTGCCGGCGGACGTGGTGCGCGAACGGATGGGCCGGTTGTCGGTGGCGGCGGTCAACGGTCCGTCGTCGACGGTGGTGTCGGGTGACGCGGACGCGGTCGCGGAATTGGTCGAGACCCTGGTGGGGGAGGGGGTGCGGGCGCGTCTGATCGAGGTCGATTACGCGTCGCACTCCGTGCATGTGGAGGAGGTCCGCGAGCGTCTGCTGGCCGATCTGGAGGGGATCGCTCCTGCCTCGGGCGAGGTGCCGTTCTTCTCGACGGTGACGGGCAGTTGGTTGGACACGAAGTTGCTGGACGCCGAGTACTGGTACCGGAACCTGCGGGAGACCGTCGAGTTCGGCAAGGCCACCGAGGTGCTGCTGGGGGAGGGCTTCCGGTTCTTCGTCGAGTCCAGCCCGCACCCCGTGCTCACCTTCGGTGTCCAGCAGACCGCCGACGCGGCCGACACCGCCGGCTCCGCGCAGGGCCCCGCCGTGGTCGTGGGCACGCTGCGGCGCGGCGAGAGCGGCCTCGACCGCTTCCTGACGTCCCTGGGAGAGGCCCACGTGGGCGGCCTGCTGCCGGACTGGGAGCGGGTGTTCGCCGGACACCGTCCCGGCCGGGTGGAACTGCCCACCTACGCCTTCCAGCGCCGCCCGTACTGGCTGGAGGACACCGCCACCGCGGCGGGCGGTCCGTCCGCGGCGGGCGACGACTTCTGGGAGGCCCTCGGCGGTGGTGACCTGGACCGGTTCACCACTGCCCTCGGGGTGGCGGCCGAGGACCCGCTGAACGTGGTGCTGCCCGCGCTCGCCACCTGGCGCACCGAGCGCACCGAACGTTCGGTGGTCGACTCCTGGCGCTACCGGGTGACCTGGCGGGCCCTGCCCGAGGGCCCGGCGGTCGCACTGGACGGCAGCTGGCTGGTGCTGTCCTCGGACGGCCAGTCCGAGGACGGGGCGCACCGGTCGGAGGCGACCGTCCACGCCATGGAGCAGGCCGGGGCCTCGGTGGTCCACGTACGGATCACCGAGGCGGCGGCCGACCGCGCCGTGCTGGCCGACCGGATACGCGAGGCCCTCGACACGCTGCCGGGACCGGTGGCGGGAGTGCTGTCGCTGCTGGGCCTCGACGAGCGCCCGCACCCGGCGCACCCCGCCGTCCCGCTGGGCACCGCGCTCAACCTGGCCCTGGTGCAGGCCCTCGGCGACGCCGGGATCGGTGCGCCCCTGTGGTGGGCGACCCGGGGCGCGGTGTCGGTCGGGGGCACGGACACCGGGAGCGGGGTCAGCGCCGCGCAGAACCTGCTGTGGGGCCTGGGCCGGGTCGCCGCGCTGGAGTTCCCGCAGCGCTGGGGCGGTCTGGTCGACCTCCCGGAGGCCCTGGACCCGGACACCGCCCAGCGGCTGTGCCGGGTACTGGCAGGCCGGGCCGGGGGCGAGGACCAGGTGGCCGTCCGGGCCAACGGCTGCCACGGCCGGCGGCTGGTCCGGTCCGCCCTGGGCGACGCCGCGCCGCGGCGGAGCTGGCGGCCCGGGGGCACCGTGCTGATCACCGGCGGCACCGGCGGGATCGGCGCGCAGATCGCGCGCTGGCTGGCCCGGCGGGGAGCCGGGCACCTGGTGCTGGTCAGCCGGCGCGGCGCGGACGCGCCGGGTGCGCCGGAGCTCGCCGAGGAACTGGCCGCGCTCGGCACCCGGGTCACCCTGGCCTCGTGCGACGTCGCCGACCTGGACGCCCTGCGCACCCTGAAGGACGGCCTCGAACAGGACGGCCACCGGCTGAGCACCGTCTTCCACGCCGCAGGGGCCGGGCTGCTGGTGCCACTGCCCGACACCGACGCGGACGAGTTCGCCGACACCCTGCACGCCAAGGTCGGCGGGGCCCGGAACCTGGACCTGCTCTTCGACCGGGACACCCTCGACGCGTTCGTGCTGTTCTCCTCCATCTCCGGGGTGTGGGGCAGCGCCGTCCACGGCGCCTACGCCGCCGCCAACGCCTACCTCGACGGCCTCGCCGAGGACCGCCGGAGCCGCGGCCTCGCCGCGACCTCCGTGGTGTGGGGGATCTGGAGCCCCGAGGACGGGGCCGGCGGGATGGCGGCCGAACTGGCGGAGGAGACCCTGCGCGGCCACGGCGTGCTCTTCATGCCGCCCGCGGTCGCGATCACCGGGCTCCAGCAGGTCCTGGACCACGACGAGACGGTGGTCGTGGTCGCCGACATCGACTGGGACCGCTTCGCGACGGTCTTCACCTCGGCCCGCCCCAGCCCGCTGATCGGGGAACTCCCCGAGGTGCGCGCCGCGCTGGCCGCCGAACCCGAGACCGGCGAGGCCGGCGCCGGGGCGGCCCCCTCGGCGCTGCGCGACCGGCTGGCGCCGCTCCCGGCGGCCGAGCGGACCCGGGTGCTGGTCGACCTGGTCCGGACCCACGCGGCCGCCGTCCTCGGCCACGGCTCGCCGGACGCGATCGCCCCCGGCCGCGCCTTCCGCGAGCTGGGCTTCGACTCCCTGACCGCCGTGGACATGCGCAACCGGCTGAACGCCGCCACCGGCCTGCGGCTCCCGGTCACCGTCGTCTTCGACTACTCGTCGGCGACCGCCCTCGCCGGACGCCTGGAGACCGGACTGCTGGGCGCCGCCGGGGAGCCCGACACCGTCCGGCAGCCCCCGACGGCGGCACCCGCCGCCGACGACGACCCCATCGTGATCGTCGCCATGAGCTGCCGCTACCCCGGCGGCGTCCGCACCCCTGAGGACCTGTGGCGCCTGGTCGCGGACGGACGCGACGCCGTCTCCGGGCTGCCGTCCGACCGGGGCTGGGACCTCGACGCGCTATACGACGCGGACCCCGACCGGCCCGGCCGGAGCTACGCCGCCGCAGGCGGATTCGTCAGGGACGCGGACCGCTTCGACCCCGGGTTCTTCGGGATCTCCCCGCGCGAGGCCCTCGCCATGGACCCGCAGCAGCGCCTGCTGCTCGAAGCCTCCTGGGAGGCGATCGAGCGCGCCGGCATCGACCCGTCCACCCTGCGCGGCACCCCGACCGGCGTCTTCGCCGGCGCCTCCTACCAGGGCTACGGCGGCAACCTGCGCGACATCCCCGAGGAACTCGAGGGCCTGTTCATCGCGGGCATCTCCACCAGCGTCCTGTCCGGGCGGGTCGCCTACCAACTCGGCCTCCAAGGGCCCGCCGTGACCGTGGACACGGCCTGCTCCTCGTCACTGGTGGCGGTCCACCTCGCCGCGCAGTCGCTGCGCTCGGGCGAGTGCGCGCTGGCCCTGGCGGGCGGCGCCACGGTGATGGGCACGCCGCTGTCGTTCACCGGCTTCAGCCGGCAGCGCGGCCTCGCCGAGGACGGGCGCTGCAAGTCCTTCGCCGCCTCGGCGGACGGCTTCGGCATGGCCGAGGGCGTGGGCCTGCTGCTCCTGGAACGCCTCTCCGACGCCCGCCGCAACGGCCACCCGGTCCTCGCGGTGCTGCGCGGCTCCGCGATCAACCAGGACGGCGCGAGCAACGGCCTGACCGCACCCAGTGGCCTGGCCCAGCAGCGGGTGATCCGCGACGCGCTGGCGAACGCCCGGCTGACGGCCGCCGACGTGGACGCCGTCGAGGCGCACGGCACCGGCACCCGGCTGGGCGACCCGATCGAGGCCGACGCGCTGCTCGCCACCTACGGCCAGGACCGGCCGGCCGACCGGCCGGTGTGGCTCGGGTCGCTGAAGTCGAACATCGGGCACACCCAGGCCGCCGCCGGCGTCGGCGGCATCATCAAGATGGTGCTGGCCATGGGGCACGGCGAACTGCCGCGCACCCTGCACATCGACGCGCCGACCCCGAACGTCGACTGGACGGCGGGCGCCGTCGCCCTGCTGACCGAGGCCACCCCCTGGCCGGAGACCGGCCGGCCGCGCCGCGCCGGAGTGTCCTCGTTCGGCCTGAGCGGCACCAACGCCCACGTCGTCATCGAACAGCCGCCCGCCGAGCCCGCGTCCGCCGAGCCCGTGCCCTCGTCGTCCGCTGTCCCGTGGGTCCTGTCCGGGCGGACCGCCGAGGCGGTGAAGGACCAGGCGGAGCGGCTGCACGCGTACCTGACGGGGCGGCCGGAGCTGCCGTCCGCCGACGTCGGCTACTCCCTGGCCACCACCAGGACCGCCTTCGAGCACCGCGCGGCCGTCGTCGGCGGAGACCGGGAGACCCTGCTGGGCGGCCTGGCCGCGCTGGCCGCGGGAGAGCGCGCACCCGGCCTGGTCCGGGGCACCGTCGCCCGGTCGGCCAGGACCGTCTTCGTCTTCCCCGGCCAGGGATCCCAGTGGGCCGGCATGGCCCGGGAACTGCTCGACCACGCCCCGGCCTTCGCCGACCGCGTCGCGGCCTGCGAACGCGCCCTCGCCCCGTACCTGGACTGGTCGCTGCTCGCCGTCCTGCGCGACGAGCCGGACGCGCCCCCGCTGGACCGGGTGGACGTGGTGCAGCCGGTGCTGTGGGCGGTGATGGTGTCGCTGGCCGAGCTGTGGCGGGCGCACGGGATCGTCCCCGACGCCGTGGTCGGCCACTCCCAGGGCGAGATCGCCGCCGCCTGCGTGGCGGGCGGTCTGAGCCTGGAGGACGGGGCCCGGATCGTCGCCCTGCGCAGCCGGGCCCTGCTGGCCCTGACCGGACGCGGCGGCATGCTGTTCGTGCCGCAGCCGGTCGAAGCCGTGCGCGAGGCACTGTCCGCCCACGACGGGGCACTCGACGTCGCTGCGGTCAACGGGCCGACGTCGGTGACGGTCTCCGGCGACCCGGCGGCCCTGGAACGCCTCCGTGAGCAGTACGCCGAGGCGGGCGTCCTGGCCTGGCCGGTCCCCGGCGTGGACTTCGCCGGACACTCGCCCCAGGTGGAGGAGCTCCGCGAGGAACTGCTCGCCCTCCTCGACGGCACCGCGCCGCGGACCTCCGCCGTCCCGTTCTACTCGACGGTCAGCGGCGGCCCCGTGGACACCCTCGGCCTGGACGCCGCGTACTGGTACGAGAACCTGCGCCGGCCGGTGGAGTTCGGCCGGGCGCTCGACGCGCTTGTCGCGGACGGGCACCACACCTTCGTCGAGTGCAGCACCCACCCGGCGCTGACCGTCTGGATCCAGGAGGCCGTCGAGGCCGCCGGGGTCGGCGACGGCGCCGTCGTCGGCACCCTGCGCCGCACCGAGGGCGGCCCCGGCCGCTTCCTCGCCGCGCTCGCCGAGGTCCAGGTCCGCGGACTGCCGGTGGACTGGGACGCGGTGTTCGCCGGAACTGGCGCGCGCAGGCGGCTCCTGCCCACCTACGCCTTCCAGCAGCAGCGCTACTGGCTGGAGGCCATCCCCGGCCGTCCCGCCGACGCCACGACCGGCACTGTCGCCGCGACCGGCACCGGCCCGGCCGACTCCGGCTTCTGGGCGGCCGTCGACCACGGCGACCTGGACGCCCTCGCCACCACCCTGCGGGTCGAGGACGGGGAACTGCGGGCCTCCCTCGCCTCCCTGGTGCCCACCCTCGCCGAGTGGGCGCGCGGCCGGGCCGACGACCGGACCGCCGACAGCTGGCGCTACCGGGTCACCTGGAAGCCCCTGCCCGCACCCGAGCCGCCCCGGCTCACCGGCAGCTGGCTCCTCGTCGCCCCGGCCGGCGCCGCCGCCGACCCGGCCGTCGCGTTCGCCGCGGACGCCCTGCGCGGACACGGCGCCACCCCCGTCCTGGTCGAGGCGGGCCCCGACGCGACCGACCGGACCCGGTTCGCCGCACTGCTCCGCGACGCCCACGACCGCGCCGACGGGCCGCCCGCCGGAATCCTGTCGCTGCTCGCCCTGGACGAGGAACCGCACGGCGACGGATCGGCGCTCCCCCTCGGCCTCACCCTGACCGTCGCGCTCCTCCAGGCCCTCGGCGACCTCGGCACCGACGCCCCGCTCTGGAGCGCCACCCGGGGCGCGGTCTCGGTCGGCCGCTCCGACCGGATCGACAGCACCCTCCAGGCCCTCGCCTGGGGCCTCGGCGGGGTCGCCGGTGTCGAATACCCGCAGCGCTGGGCCGGCCTGATCGACCTGCCGCGACGGCTCGACGACCGGGCCGCGACCCGGCTCGCCGAAGCCCTGACCAACCCCGACGGCGAGGACCAGCTGGCGGTGCGCGCCACCGGCCTCTACGCCCGCAGGGTCGTCCACGCCGGACTCGGCGACACCGCCCCCGCACGCGACTGGACACCCGAGGGCACGGTCCTGATCACCGGCGGCACCGGCGGCCTCGGCGCGCAGATCGCCCGCTGGCTCGCCCGCACCGGCACCGCGCACCTGCTGCTCACCAGCCGGCGCGGCGCCCAGGCCCCGGGAGCCGACGCCCTGCTCGCCGAACTGCGCGGACTCGGCGCCGACGCCACCGCCGTGGCCTGCGACGTCGCCGACCACGACGCACTGGCGGAACTCCTCGCCGGCATTCCGGCCGAGCGCCCGCTGCGCGCCGTCCTGCACACCGCGGGCGTCCTCGACGACGGGGTCATCGACTCGATCACCCCCGAACGCGCCGCCGGCGTCCTGCGCCCCAAGCTCGACGGCGCACGCAACCTCGACGCGCTCACCCGCGGACAAGACCTGACCGCCTTCGTGCTGTTCTCCTCGCTGGCCGGC
Organism: Kitasatospora sp. NPDC004614; assembly: GCF_042873675.1. Taxonomy (NCBI): domain Bacteria; kingdom Bacillati; phylum Actinomycetota; class Actinomycetes; order Kitasatosporales; family Streptomycetaceae; genus Kitasatospora; species Kitasatospora sp. NPDC004614. The sequence continues at coordinate 98,584 of NZ_JBIALR010000011.1, read as the reverse complement.
ACCCTCGGCGGCACCGGCCAGGGCAGCTACGCCGCCGCCAACGCCTACCTCGACGCCCTGGCCCGGCAGCGCCGCGACCTCGGACTGCCCGGCACCTCGGTGGCCTGGGGCCTGTGGGGCGGCGAGAGCCTCGCCTCCGGAGCGGTCGCCGAACGGCTGATCCGCGACGGCCTGCCCGCCATGGACCCCGCCACCGCCACCACCGCGCTGCGCCAGGCCCTCGACCACGACGACACGGCCGTCCTCGTCGCCGACTTCGCGTGGGACCGCTTCACCCGGGCGTTCACCGCGCTCCGGCCCAGCGCCGCCCTCGGGGACCTGCCCGAGGTTCGGGACGCGCTCGCCGCCGCGGCCGGGGCCCGGGGCACGGCCGACGGCGCCGAGGCGCCGGCCCTGCGGCTGGCCGCCCTGCTCCCGGCGGAACGCGACCGGGCCCTGCTGGACCTGGTCCGCCGCGAGGTCGCCGCCGTGCTCGGCCACCCCGGGCCCGAGGCGGTCGGACCCGACCAGGCGTTCAAGGACATCGGCTTCGACTCGCTGACCGCCGTCGAACTGCGCAACCGGCTCGCCGCGGCCACCGGCCTGCGCCTGTCGGTGACCCTGGCCTTCGACTACCCCACGGCCACCACCCTGGCCGGACACCTGCGCGCCGAACTGCCGGGGGCGCCCGCCACCGAGGCGCCCGACGCCGCCGGGCAGCCGCCCGCGGCCGCCGCGGTGCCCGAGGACGAGGCGATCGCCGTGGTCGGCATGAGCTGCCGCTACCCCGGCGGGGTCAGCACCCCCGAGGAGCTGTGGGAGCTCGTCGCGTCCGGAGGGGACGCGATCACCGGCTTCCCCACCGGACGGGGCTGGGACCTGGACGGCCTCTACGACCCGGACCCGGACCGGGTCGGCAGCACCTACGCGCGGGAGGGCGGCTTCCTGCACGACGCGGACCGCTTCGACCCGGCCTTCTTCGGGATTTCCCCGCGCGAGGCGCTGACCATCGATCCCCAGCAGCGGCTGCTGCTCGAACTCTCCTGGGAGGCGTTCGAGCGGGCCGGCATCGACCCGCTCTCCCTCAAGGGCAGCGCGAGCGGCGTCTTCGTCGGCTGCAGCCACCACGACTACGGGTCGCGCGTCACCGAGCCCTCCGAGGAGTTCGAGGGCTACCTCGGCATCGGCAGCGCGGGCAGCGTGGCGTCCGGGCGGATCTCCTACAGCCTCGGCCTCGAAGGGCCCGCGGTGACCGTCGACACGGCGTGCTCCTCCTCGCTGGTCGCGGTCCACCTCGCGGCCCGGTCGCTGCGGGCCGGCGAATGCTCGCTGGCGCTGGCCGGCGGCGTGACCGTGATGTCGACCCCGGGCGCGTTCGTGGAGTTCAGCCGGCAGCGGGTGCTCGCCGAGGACGGCCGCTGCAAGCCGTTCGCCGCCGCCGCCGACGGCACCTCCTGGGCCGAGGGCGCCGGACTGCTCGTCCTGGAACGCCTCTCGGACGCCCGGCGCAACGGCCACCCCGTGCTCGCCATCGTCCGCGGCTCCGCCGTCAACCAGGACGGCGCCAGCAACGGCCTGACCGCCCCCAACGGGCCCTCCCAGCAGCGGGTCATCCGGGCGGCCCTCGCCGACGCCGGACTGACCGCCGCCGAGGTCGACGCGGTGGAGGCGCACGGCACCGGAACCAAGCTCGGCGACCCGATCGAGGCGCAGGCGCTGCTGGCCACGTACGGCCGGGAACGCGGCGAGCGGGAGCCGCTGTGGCTCGGGTCGCTGAAGTCGAACATCGGGCACAGCCAGGCCGCCGCCGGAGTCGCCGGCATCATCAAGATGGTGCAGGCCATGCGGCACGGGACACTGCCGCGCACCCTGCACGTCGACGAGCCGACCCCGCACGTCGACTGGTCGGCCGGCGCGGTCCGGCTGCTCACCGACGACACCCCGTGGCCGGAGACCGGCCGCCCCCGGCGGGCCGCGGTGTCCTCGTTCGGGGTCAGCGGCACCAACGCCCACACCATCCTCGAACAGCCCACCGAACCGGCCCCGGCGTCCACCGCTGACGTGGCTGCCGCCCCCGCCCTGCCCTGGCTGCTCTCCGGCCGCAGCGCGGACGCGTTGCGCGAGCAGGCGGCCCGGCTGCTCCGGCACGTCGAGCAGGACCCGGACCTCGCCGTCGCGGACCTGGGCCGCTCCCTGGCGCTGCACCGCAGCGCCTTCGAACACCGGGCGGCCCTCACCGGCACGGACCGGCAGGCCCTGCTCCAGGCGCTCGCCGCCCTCGCCGCCGGCGAGCCGTCCGCGGACCTGGTGCGCGGGGTCACCGGCCCGGCCGCGAAGACCGCCTTCCTGTTCCCCGGCCAGGGCAGCCAGCGCACCGGCATGGGCGCCGGACTGTACGCGCGGTTCCCGGTCTTCGCCGACGCCTTCGACGCGGTCTGCGCGGAAATCGACCCGCTGCTCGACCGCCCGCTGCGGGAGGTGATCGACGCGGCCCCCGGCGACCCCGGCCACGGCCTGCTGGACCGCACCGAGTACGCCCAGCCCGCCCTGTTCGCCCTCGGCGTCGCCCTGTTCCGGCTCGTCGAGCACTGGGGTGTGCGCCCCGACCGGCTGCTCGGCCACTCCGTGGGAGAGCTGGCCGCCGCCCACGTCGCCGGGGTGTTCACGCTGCCCGACGCCGCGGCGCTGGTGGTCGCGCGGGGACGGCTGATGCAGGCCCTCCCGGCGGGCGGCGCGATGGTCGCCCTCGCCGCCGCGGAGGAGGAGGTGCTGCCGCTGCTCGCCGGCCGCGAGGGCCAGGTCGGCCTTGCCGCGGTCAACGGCCCGGCCTCGACCGTGGTCTCCGGCGACGCGGCGGTGGTGGACGAGATCGCCGCCCAGCTCGCCGCGCGCGGCCGCAAGACCCGGCGGCTGCGGGTCTCCCACGCCTTCCACTCGCCCCTCATGGAGCCGATGCTCGCCGAGTTCCGCGAGGTCGTCGCCCGGATCGTCCCGGGGGAGGCCGCCATCCCGGTGATCTCCGACCTGACGGGCGAGCCGGCCACCGCCGAGCAGCTCGGCTCGCCGGACTACTGGGCACAGCACGTGCGCGGCACCGTCCGCTTCCAGGACGGCGTGCGCCACCTGGAACGCGACGGCGTCACCGCGTTCCTCGAACTCGGACCCGACGGCGCGCTCACCGCGATGGGCCAGGACTGCCTGACCGGCGCCACCGGCAGCCCGGTGCTGGTGCCCCTGCTGCGCAAGGACCGGCCCGAAGCGCCCGCGGCGACGGCCGCCCTGGCCCGGCTGCACGTCACGGGCGTCCCCGTGGACTGGGACGCCGTCCACGCCGTCCAGTCCGGCGGCCCGGCCGGCTCCGCCGTCGACCTGCCGACCTACGCCTTCCAGCGCGGCAGCTACTGGCTGCAGGCCGGCCCGGCCGCGGCCGGACTGCCCGCCGCCGGACTGCAGGCGGTCGACCACCCGCTGCTCGGCGCCGGAACGGAGCTCGCCGACTCCGACGGCTTCCTCTTCACCGCCAGGTTCTCGGTCCGCAGCCACCCCTGGCTGGCCGACCACGGCGTCTACGAGGGCGTGCTGTTCCCCGCCACCGCGTTCCTGGAACTCGCGGTCCGCGCGGGCGACCAGGTCGGCTGCGACCAGGTCGAGGAACTGACCCTGGAGGCACCGCTGGTGCTCCCGCCGGGCGGAGCCGTCGCACTCCAGCTCACCGTCGGCAGCCCGGACGCCGCCGGCACCCGCCCGCTGAGCGTCCACGCCCGGGCCGCCGACGACGGCCCCGACGCCCCCTGGACCCGGCACGCGAGCGGCCTGCTCAGCGCCGCCGGAGCCGCGGACCCGGCCGACCCGGCGGACCCCGAGGCCTGGCCGCCGGCCGGAGCCGTCCCCCTCGACACGGAGGGCCTGTACGACCGCTTCGCGGGCGGCGGGTTCGCCTACGGCCCCGCGTTCCAGGGCCTGCGCGCGGCCTGGCGGCTCGGCGACGAGGTGTACGCCCTCGCGAGCCTGCCGGAGGAGCAGCGGCCGGACGCCGCCGCGTTCGGCCTGCACCCGGCCCTGCTGGACGCCGCCCTGCACTCACTGGTGTTCGACGTCCTGGAGGGGCCCGCGCAGGGCTGGCTGCCGTTCTCCTGGAACGGGGTGCGCCTGCACGCCTCCGGGGCCGCCGAACTCCGGCTGCGGCTGACCCCGACCGGCCGCGACGCCGTCGCCGTATGGGCGACCGACGCCACCGGCTGGCCGGTGCTCTCGGCCCGCTCCCTCGTCCTGCGGCCCGTCTCGCCCGACCGCTTCAAGGCCACCCGCGCCGGACACCACGAGGAACTGTTCCGCCCCGAGTGGCAGGCCCTGCCCGAGCGCGCCGCGGGCACCGCCCTCGACCCGGAGTCCTGGACCGTGCTCGGCACCGGGACGCCCACGCTCCCCGGCCGCCCGGTCGCCGACCTCGCCGCGCTGTCCGCACTGCTCGACGCGGGCACCCCGGCGCCCCGGCTGGTCCTGGCGGCCTGCCCGCCCGCCCCGGCCGGCGCCCTCCGCGACGCGGTCCATGACGGCCTCCGCACGGTCCTCGCGCTGCTGCGTGACTGGCTGGCCGAGGAGCGGCTGGCCGGCGCCAAGCTGGTCCTGGTCACCTCGGGCGCCGTCGCGGTGACCGGCGACGACGTCCCCGACCCGGCCCTGGCCGCGCTCTGGGGCCTGGTCCGCTCGGCGCAGACCGAGAACCCCGACCGCTTCGTCCTGCTGGACCTGGACGACCCGGAGACCCCGCCCGCCCTGCTCGCCGAAGCCCTCGCGTCCGGGGAACCCCAGCTCGCGATCCGGGCCGGAGCCGTCCACGTGGCCCGGCTGGCCCGGGTACCGCTGGCCGCCACCGGGCGCACCCCCGGCTGGGACGGCGAAGGAACCGTCCTGATCACCGGCGGCACCGGCGCCATCGGCGCCCACGTCGCCCGCCACCTGGTTGCCGAACACGGCGTCCGGCACCTGCTGCTGACCAGCCGCAGCGGCCCCGCCGCCGACGGCGCGGCGGAACTCCTTGCCGAACTCGCCGCCCTCGGCGCGCACGCCGAGATCGCCGCCTGCGACGCCGCCGACCGCGAAGCCCTCGCGGCCCTGCTGGCCGGCCTGCCCCCCGCGCACCCGCTGACCGGGGTGGTGCACGCCGCGGGCGTCCTGGCCGACGGGGTCGTCGCCACCATGACGCCCGAGCAACTGGACGTCGTCCTGCGCCCCAAGGTGGACGCGGCGATCAACCTGCACGAACTCACCGCCGGCCTGGAGCTGACCGAGTTCGTCCTGTTCTCGTCCATCGCCGGCATCTTCGGCGGCATGGGCCAGGGCAACTACGCCGCCGCCAACGCCTTCCTCGACGCCCTGGCCCACCGGCGCCGCGCCGACGGGCTGCCCGGCCGCTCCCTCGCCTGGGGCCTGTGGGCCAACAGCACCGGGATGACCGGCGGACTCACCGAGGCCGACCTGCGACGGATCGCCCGGGGCGGGATCGTCGCCTTCGACCCGGCCCAGGGACTGGCGCTCTTCGACACGGCCGGCACCCTCGACGAGCCGGTCGTCCTCCCGCTGCGGCTCGACACCGCGGCCGTCCGCGCCCAGGCCGGCACCGGCGGCGTCCCCGCCCTGCTGCGCGGCCTGGTGCGCCCCGCCGCCCGGCGCGGCACCGCGGGCCCCGCGGCCGGCACCGGCCCCGACGGGCCCGAGGCCCTGAAGCAGCGCCTCGGCTCCCTCAACGAGACCCAGCGCGGCCGGGTCCTGCTCGACCTGGTCCGCTCGCACGCCGCCCTGGTGCTCGGCCACAGCGGCCCGGCCGCGGTCGAGCCCGGACGCGGCCTGCTGGAGGTCGGCTTCGACTCGCTGACCGCCGTGGAACTGCGCAACCGGCTGCGCGCCGCCACCGGCCACCCCCTGCCGGCCACGCTGCTCTTCGACCACCCCACCCCGGCCGCGATCGCCGCACTCCTCGCCGCCGAACTGCTCCCCGACGCCGGACCCGGCCCACTCCCCGGCCTGGCCGAACTGGACCGCCTGGCGGACGCCCTCGACGGCGTCCCCGACGACCCGGCCGACCGCGAACGGCTCGCCGACCGGCTCCGGGAGTTCCTGCGCCGCCTCGACCCGGCCGCCACCCCGGCCGACGGCGACGGCACGGCCACCGCCTCCATCGAGGACCGGATGGACGGCGCCAGCGACGACGAACTCTTCGACCTCATCGACAACGAACTCGGCCTGTCATGACACCGACCCGACACCCGAACCAGGACGGCGGCCCCCGATGGTGAACGACGACAAGCTGAGGGACTACCTCAAGCGCGTGACGGCGGACCTGCACCACACCCGCCGACGCCTGACCGAGGCCGAGGAAGCGAGCCGCGAACCGATCGCGGTCGTCGCGATGAGCTGCCGCTACCCCGGCGGCGTACGGTCCCCCGAGGACCTGTGGCGCCTGGTCACCGACGGCACCGACGCCATCACCGGCTTCCCCGCCGACCGGGGCTGGGACCTCGACCACCTCGACGACCCGGAACAGCTGCGTGAAGGCACCAGCCACACCTCCCTGGGCGGCTTCCTCGACGAGGTCGGGCACTTCGACCCCGGCTTCTTCGGGATCTCCCCACGTGAAGCGCTCGCCATGGACCCGCAGCAGCGGCTCCTCCTGGAGACCACCTGGGAGGCGTTCGAACGGGCCGGCATCGACCCCGCGACCCTGCGGGGCAGCAGGACCGGCGTCTTCGCCGGAGTGATGTACCAGGACTACGCGGTACGGCTGCGCCACGTCCCCGACGACGTGGCCGGCTACATCGGCAACGGCAGCTCCGACAGCGTGGCCTCGGGCCGCGTCGCCTACACCTTCGGCCTGGAGGGCCCGGCGGTCAGCATCGACACCGCCTGCTCCTCCTCGCTGGTCGCCATCCACCTCGCCGCCCAGGCCCTGCGGGCCGGCGACTGCACCCTGGCCCTGGCCGGCGGCGCGATGGTCATGTCGACACCCGTCCCGTTCGTCGAGATGAGCCGCCAGGGCGGCCTGGCCCGCGACGGCCGCTGCAAGTCCTTCTCCGCCGCCGCCGACGGCACCGGCTGGGGCGAGGGCGTCGGCATGCTCCTGCTCGAGCGTCTCTCCGACGCCCGGCGGGGCGGCCACCCGGTGCTCGCCCTGATCCGCGGCACCGCCGTCAACCAGGACGGCGCCAGCAGCCGGCTCACCGCCCCCAACGGCCCCGCCCAGCAGCGCGTCATCCGGCACGCCCTCGCCAACGCCGGACTCACCCCCGCCGACGTGGACGTGGTCGAGGCGCACGGCACCGGCACCCCGCTGGGCGACCCGATCGAGGCCCAGGCCCTGCTGGCCACGTACGGGCAGGACCGCGCGGACGGGCAACCGCTGCTGCTCGGCTCGCTGAAGTCGAACATCGGGCACACCCAGGCGGCGGCCGGCGTCGGCGGCGTCATCAAGACCGTCCTCGCCATGCGGCACGGCACCGTCCCGCCCACCCTGCACGCGCAGGACCCGTCCCCGCAGATCGACTGGACCGCGGGCGCGGTACGCCTGGTCACCGCGAACACCCCCTGGCCCGAGACCGGACGGCCGCGCCGGGCCGCGGTCTCCTCCTTCGGCGTCAGCGGCACCAACGGACACGTCGTCCTGGAACAGGCGGACGAGCCCGTCCTGGAACAGGCCGCCGAACCCGCCGCCCCCGCCGCCCCCGCCGTCCTCCCCTGGGTGCTCTCCGGACGCACCGCCCAAGCGCTGCGCGCCCAGGCCGCACGACTCCGCGACCACCTCGACGCCCACCCCGGACCCGGCCCGGCCGAGGTCGGCCACGCCCTCGCGACGACCCGCGCCGCGCACGAGCACCGGGCGGTCCTGATCGGCACCCGACCCGACGAGTTCCGGGCCGGCCTCGACGCCCTGGCAGCCGGCCTCGACGCCCCCGGCCTGGTCCTCGGCACCGCCGGAACCGGCGGCGAAGTCGCCCTGGTGTTCCCCGGACAGGGATCCCAGTGGGCCGGCATGGCCGTCGAACTGCTCGACTCCGCCCCCGCCTTCGCCGCCCGCATCGCGGACTGCGAACGCGCCCTGGCCCCCTTCGTCGACTGGTCGCTGGAAGCCGTCCTGCGCGGCGCCCCCGGCACCCCGCCGGCCGAGCGCGTCGACGTGGTGCAGCCGGCGCTGTGGGCCGTCATGGTCTCGCTGGCCGAACTGTGGCGCTCCCACGGCATCACCCCCGGCGCCGTCATCGGCCACTCCCAGGGCGAGATCGCGGCGGCCGTGGTGGCGGGAGCGCTGAGCCTGGAGGACGGGGCGAAGGTCGTCGCCCTGCGCAGCCGGGCGATCCGCGCGCTGTCCGGCCGCGGTGGCATGGCCTCGGTGGCCCTGCCCGCCGCACAGGTCGCCGGACACCTCGCCCCCTGGGACGGCCGGCTCTCCGTCGCCGCCGTCAACGGACCCGAATCCACCGTGGTCTCCGGCGACACCGACGCGCTCGACGCGTTCCTCGACCGGACGGCGGCCCTGGGCGTCCGCAGCCGGCGCATCCCCGTCGACTACGCCTCGCACAGCGTCCACGTCGAGGACCTCCGCACCGAACTGCTCGCCCGGCTCGACGGACTGACCCCCCGCCCCGCCGCCGTCCCCTTCTACTCCACCCTCACCGGCGGCCTGCTCGAGGACACCACCGTCCTGGACGCCGACTACTGGTACCGCAACCTCCGCGGGACCGTCCTGTTCGAGCAGGCGACCCGCGCCCTGCTCGCCGACGGCTACCAGGTCCTCCTGGAGAGCAGCCCGCACCCCGTCCTCACCGTCGGCGTCCTGGAGACCGCCGAGGACGCGGGCGCCGACGCCACCGCCGTGGGCACCCTGCGCCGCGATGACGGCGGCCCGCGCCGGTTCACCGAGTCGCTGGCCGAACTCCACCTGCGCGGAGTCTCCCCGGACTGGGACGCCGTCTTCGCCGGCCGCCGCCCCGGCCGGGTCGAACTGCCCACCTACGCCTTCCAGCGCGACCCGTACTGGCTCGAGGACGGCGCCGCACCCGCCGCCGACGTCGGCTCCGCCGGACTGACCCCCGCGGACCACCCGCTGCTGGGCGCCGTCGTGGTCCTCGCCGACAGCGACGGCCTGCTCCTCACCGGCCGCCTGTCGGCCCGCACCCACCCGTGGCTCGCCGACCACGCCGTCGGCGGCCGGGCCCTGCTCCCGGGCACCGCCTTCCTGGAACTCGCGCTCCAGGCCGGAGCCCGCGTCGGCTGCCCCCGGGTCGAGGAACTCACCCTGCAGGCCCCCCTGGTGCTGCCCGAACACGGCGGCACCGTGCTGCGCCTCACCGTCGGCGCCCCCGACACCCGGGGCCACCGCCCGCTCAGCCTGCACTCCCGGCCGGACGCACCCGCCGACGGCGACCTCGACGAGGAGTGGACCAAGCACGCCGAAGGCCTCCTGGCCGAGGACGGGGCGGACGACGCCGCCGGGCCGATGCCCTGGCCGCCGCCCGGCGCCGAACCCCTCGCCCTCGACGGGCTGTACGACCGCTTCGCGGCGGGCGGATTCGCCTACGGCCCCGCCTTCCAGGGCCTGCGCGCGGCCTGGCGGCGCGGCGACGAACTGTTCGCCGAAGCCGTCGTGCCCGCCGGGCCGGTTGGGACCGCCCCCGACGCCGCCCGCTTCGGCCTGCACCCGGCGCTGCTGGACGCGGCCCTGCACGCCACCGGCGTCCCCGGCACCCCCGGCGCGGACGCCCACCCCGAGGGCCGGCTGCCGTTCTCCTGGAACGGCGTGACCCTGCACGCCACCGGCGCCGGGGCGATCCGGGTCCGGCTCACCCCCGCCGGACCCGACGCGGTGGCGCTCGCCGTCGCCGACGCGACCGGCGCCCCCGTGGCGACCGTGGACGCGCTGGTCCTGCGACCCGCCGGCACCGCCGCCCTCGGCGCCGACCCCGCCCCCCGCGGCCGCCACCACCAGGACCTCTACGCGACGGAGTGGGTCACCGCACCCCCGCGCGGCAGCGGCGCACCCGTCCACCGCACCGCGGACCTGGCCACGCTGCTGGCCGCCGTCGACGCCGGAGCCCCGGTGCCCGAAACGGTCCTGCTCGTCCGCGCCGAGCCCGAGCCCGAGCCCGCGGCCGACCCGGCCGCGGCGGTCCGCGCGGCCGTCCACCAGGCCCTCGCCGACGTCCGGACCTGGCTCGCCGACGACCGCTTCGCCGACTCGCGCCTGGTGTTCGCCACCCGCGGCGCGGTCGCCGCCCGCGAGGGCGAGGACGTCCGCAACCCCGCGCACAGCGCGCTCTGGGGCCTGGTCCGCTCGGCCGGCTCCGAACACCCCGGGCGCTTCGCCCTGCTCGACCTCGACGCCCACGACGAACACGGCACCGCCGCGGCCGTCGCCGCCGCCCTCGCCTCGGAAGAACCGCAGGCCGCGGTCCGCGGCGACGAGGTCCGCGTCCCCCGACTGGCCCGGGTCCCCTCGGACGGTGCGGCCGGGCCGCACCGGGCCTTCGACCCGGACGGCACGGTCCTCGTCACCGGCGGCACCGGCCTGCTCGGCTCCCACGTCGCCCGCCGCCTGGTCACCGGGCACGGCGTCCGGCACCTGCTGCTGCTCTCCCGCAGCGGCCCGGCCGCCGCCGGGGCCCAGGAACTGCGGGCCGAACTCGCCGCGCTGGGCGCCGAGGCCGCCATCGTCGCCTGCGACGCCGCCGACCGGGCCGCCCTGGCCGCCGTCCTCGCGGACCTGCCGCCCGCACACCCGCTGACCGCCGTGGTCCACACCGCCGGCGCCCTCGACGACGGCGTCGTCACCGCACTCACCCCCGAGCGGGTGGACGCCGTGCTGCGCCCCAAGGTCGACGCCGCCCTCCACCTGCACGAACTGACCCGCGACCTCGACCTCGCGCACTTCGTGCTCTTCTCCTCGGCCGCGGGCACCTTCGGCGGCCCCGGACAGGCCAACTACGCCGCCGCCAACGCCTTCCTCGACGCCCTGGCCGTCCGGCGCCGGGCGGCGGGGCTGGCCGGCCAGTCCCTGGCCTGGACCCTGTGGGAGCAGCCCAGCGCCCTCACCGGACACCTGGGCGAGGACGAGGTACGACGCCTCGCCCGGTCCGGGATGCCGCCGCTCTCCACCGAGCGGGGACTCGCACTCTTCGACACCGCCCTCACCGTGGACCGGGCCGCCCTGGTCCCGATGCGCCTCGACGCCGCTGCTCTGCGCTCCGCGGCGGCGGACGGCACCCTGCCGCCGCTGCTGCGCGGCCTGGTGCGCACACCGCCGCGCAAGGCCGCCGCGGCCACCGCGGCGGAGGCCGACGACAACGCCCTGCGCCTGCGCCTCGCGGCCCTCGACGGCACCGGACGGACCCGGCTGCTCGTCGAACTCGTCCGCACCCACGCGGCGGCCGTCCTCGGCCACGCCACCCCGGACACCCTCGACGCCGGACGAGCGTTCCGTGAACTGGGATTCGACTCGCTCGCCTCGGTGCAACTGCGCAACCGCCTGAACGCCGCCACCGGCCTGCGGCTCCCCGCCAGCCTGGTGTTCGACCACCCCACCCCGGCCGCGCTCGCGGCCTTCCTGCGCGCCGGACTCACCGACACGGCCCCGGCCGCCACGCCCGCCGTACCCGCTGTGCCCGCCGGCCGGGACCGGGACGCGGACGACGACCTGATCGCGATCGTCTCCGCGGCCTGCCGCCTCCCCGGCGGCGTCAGCTCTCCCGAGGAGCTGTGGCGGATGCTGGCCGAGGGCCGCGACGGCATCTCCGAATTCCCCACCGACCGGGGCTGGAACCCCGACGCGCTCTACGACCCCGACCCCGACCGCGTCGGCACCTCCATCACCCGGCACGGCGGCTTCCTGCACGACGCCGCCGACTTCGACGCCGAGTTCTTCGGCATCTCGCCGCGCGAGGCCCTCGCCATGGACCCGCAGCAGCGGCTGCTGCTGGAGACCACCTGGGAGCTCTTCGAGCGCGCGGCCATCGACCCGTCCACCCTGCGCGGCGCCGCCGTCGGCACGTACGTCGGCCTGATGCAGCAGGACTACGCCGCCCGGCTGCTGCCCTACATCCCCGAGGACGTCGAGGGATTCCTCGGCACCGGAAACTCGGGAAGCATCGTCTCCGGACGCCTGGCCTACTACTTCGGCCTGGAAGGCCCCGCGGTCACCATCGACACGGCCTGCTCGTCCTCGCTGGTGGCCCTGCACCTCGCGGTCCGGGCGCTGCGCTCCGGTGAGTGCTCGCTGGCCCTGGCCGGCGGCGTCAACGTGATGTGCAGCCCCGAACTGTTCGTCGAGTTCAGCCGGCAGGGCGGACTCGCCCCCGACGGCCGCTGCAAGTCCTTCGCTGCGGCCGCCGACGGGACCGCCTTCGGCGAAGGCACCGGCATGCTGCTGCTGGAGCGGTTGTCGGACGCGCGGCGTCTCGGGCATCCGGTGCTGGCGGTGGTGCGCGGTTCGGCGGTGAACCAGGACGGTGCGAGCAATGGTCTGACGGCGCCGAACGGTCCGTCGCAGCAGCGGGTGATCCGGGCGGCGCTGGCGGACGCTGGGCTGACGGCCTCGGACGTGGACGTGGTGGAGGCGCACGGTACGGGGACGCGGTTGGGCGACCCGATCGAGGCGCAGGCGCTGCTGGCCACCTACGGGCAGGGGCGGCCGGCGGACCGGCCGGTGTGGATCGGCTCGCTGAAGTCCAACATCGGCCACGCCTCGGCAGCCGCCGGTGTCGCGGGCGTCATCAAGTCGGTGCTGGCGCTGCGGCACGGCGTGATGCCCAAGACCCTGCACGTGGACGGTCCGACGCCCGAGGTGGACTGGTCGGCGGGTGCCGGACGGTTGCTGACGGAGGCCCGGGAGTGGGACGACACGGGACGCCCGCGCCGGGCGGGCGTGTCCTCCTTCGGCGTCAGTGGTACCAACGCCCACGTCATCCTCGAACAGGCCCCGGCCGACCCGACGGCTTCCGCTGACACGCTCGTCGGCGAGCCCGGGACACCGGAGACCGTCCCCCTGCTCCTCTCGGCGCGCACCCCCGAGGCGCTGCACGCCCAGGCCGCAGCGCTGGCGGCCCGGATCGCAGACGGGTCGGGCGTCCGCGCCGCGGACGTGGCCTTCTCCCTCGCCACCGGCCGCAGCGCGCTGGGACACCGCGCGGTGCTGGTGGGCACGGAGGACAACCTCGCCGAGCACCTGACCGCGCTGGCGCAGGGCGCCGCAGGGGCGGGCGGCGGGCTGGTTTCCGGTCGGGTGGCGTTGGTGTTCCCGGGTCAGGGTTCGCAGTGGGTCGGGATGGCGGTGGAGCTGCTGGCCGGGTCGGAGGTGTTCGCCGGGCGGATGGCGGAGTGTGAGCGGGCGCTGGCGCCGTACGTCGACTGGTCGTTGGCGGAGGCGCTGGGCTCGGAGGCTCTGCTGGCGCGGGTCGATGTGGTGCAGCCGGTGCTATGGGCCGTAATGGTGTCGCTGGCGGAGGTCTGGCGTGCGTTCGGCGTCGTTCCGGACGCGGTGGTCGGCCACTCGCAGGGTGAGATCGCCGCTGCGTGCGTGGCTGGTGGTCTGAGCCTGGAGGACGGCGCGCGGGTGGTCGCGCTGCGTTCCCTGGCGATCCGCGCGCTGGCGGGGCGTGGCGGTATGGCTTCGTTGCCGCTGCCGGTGGACGTGGTGCGCGAACGGATGGGCCGGTTGTCGGTGGCGGCGGTGAACGGTCCGTCGTCGACGGTGGTCTCGGGCGATGCTGACGCGGTTGGCGCGCTGGTGGATGAGCTGGTGGGGGAGGGGGTGCGGGCGCGTTTGATCGAGGTCGATTACGCGTCGCACTCCGCGCATGTGGAGGAGGTCCGCGAGCGTCTGCTGGCCGACCTGGACGGGATCGCGCCGGTTTCGGGTGGGGTGCCGTTCTTCTCGACGGTGACGGGCGGCTGGTTGGACACGAAGTCGCTGGACGCCGAGTACTGGTACCGGAACCTGCGGGAGACCGTCGAGTTCGGCAAGGCCACCGAGGTGCTGCTGGGGGAGGGTTTCCGGTTCTTCGTCGAGTCCAGTCCGCACGCGGTGCTGGGCGTGGCGGTGGGGGAGTCGGTCGAGGCCGCGGGCGCGGATGCCGTGGTGCTGGGGACCTTGCGTCGCGGGGAGGGCGGCCCGGCGCAGGTGCTGCGCGCGGTCGGACGCGGCTGGGAGCGCGGGCTGGAGGTGGACTGGTCGGGGGCGTTCCCGGGAGCGCGCCGCGTCGAACTGCCGACGTACGCCTTCCAGCGCACCCGCTACTGGCTCGACGTGCCGACCACGAGCCAGGACGTCGCCTCGGCCGGTCTCGCCACGACCGGGCACCCGCTGCTCGGTGCGGCGGTGCAGGTCGCGGACTCCGGTGAGCTGCTGCTCAGCGGCCGGATCTCGCTGCGCACCCACCCCTGGCTCGCCGACCACGCCGTGTCGGGCGTCGTGCTCCTCCCCGGTACGGCCTTCCTCGAACTCGCGCTGCGCGCAGGGGCGGAGGCGGGCTGCCCGGTGGTCGAGGAGCTCACCCTCGGATCGGCTCTGGTGCTCCCGGACGAGGAGGCCACCCATCTGCAGCTCCGGGTCGCCGGGCCCGACGGCGACGGCCGGCGGAGGCTCAGCGTGTTCGCTCGGACGGCACGGGACGCCGACGCGTCCTGGACCGAGCACGCCACCGGCACCCTGGCACCCGGGGACCCGGCCGGAACCGCGGCCGGCCTGCTGAGCTGGCCGCCGTCCGGTGCCGAACCCGTGGACACCGGCGACCTCTACGAGCGCTTCGCCGAGGCCGGCTACCACTACGGGCCCGCCTTCCGCGGCATCCGGGCCGCTTGGCTCCGCGGCGGCGAGGTGTTCGCCGAGGTGGTGCTGCCGGAGCAGCAGCACGCCGACGCCGCCGGATGCGTGCTGCACCCCGCGCTGCTGGACGCGGCCCTGCAAACCGCCGCGTTGCTGCCCGACCAGGACGGCGGGGCCCGGCTGCCCTTCAGCTGGACCGGTGTGACCAGCGGGATCACCGGGGCCACCATGCTGCGCGTGCGGCTCGCCGCCGACGCGCCGGACTCGGTGAGCCTGCACGCCCACGACCTGTCCGGGCGCCAGGTGATCGGCGTCGAGGGCCTGCTGCTGCGGCCGCCGGCCGCGGGCGGGCCGCTCGCCGGGAGTGCTCATGCCGACCTGCTGTACCGCCTCGACTGGACCCCGGCGACCGACCCGGCCGACGGCGCCGTGCCGACCTGGGCCGCCCTCGGCGGCGCCGTCCCCGGTGCCGCCGTGTCCTGGCCGGACCTCGACACCCTGGGCGCCGCCCTCGAAGCGGGCGCCGCACTCCCCGAGGTGATCGTGGCGGCCGTCGCCACCGCCGAGCTGCCCGACCCCGCCGACCGGGTCCGCGCCACCGCGCACCAGGGCCTCGCGCTCGTGCGGCAGTGGCTGGCCGACGAGCGGTTCGCCGCGGCCAGGCTGGCCCTGCTCACCAGGGACGCGGTCCGCACCGGACCGGTCGACCGTCCCGTCGATCCCGCCCAGGCCGCGCTGTGGGGCCTGGTGCGCAGCGCGCGGGCCGAACACCCCGGGCGCTTCGTCCTCGTCGACGCGGCCAAGGCCGTCGAGCCGGCGGACGCCCTGCCCGGGGCGCTCGCCGCCGGGGAACCCGAGCTGGCGTTGCGGACCGGCCCGCCGCTGCTGCCGCGGCTGGTCCGCGGCGGACGGCCGGACGGCACGCTGTCCCTGCCGGACGGCGCCGCCTGGCGGCTCACCAGCGACGGCCAGGGCTCGCCGGAGGACATCGTGGCGGAGCCCGCTCCCGCGGCCCTCGCCCCGCTGGGCCGGGGCGAGGTGCGGATCGCGGTGCGCGCCGCCGGGCTGAACTTCCACGACGTCATCGCCGCGCTCGGCCTGGACCCCGACCCCGAACACCAGGGCCTGGGCAGCGAGGGCGCCGGCACCGTCATCGAGGTGGGCCCGGGCGTGGACGACCTGGCGCCCGGGGACCGGGTGATGGGGATCTTCGGGGGCGCGTTCGGCCCGACCGCCGTCGCCGACCGCCGCACCGTCGCCCGGATACCGGCGGGCTGGTCCTTCGCCCGCGCCGCATCCGTGCCGGTGGTGTTCCTTACCGCGTACTACGGCCTGTTCGACCTCGGCAAACTGCGGCGAGGGGAGTCGGTCCTGGTCCATGCCGCGGCCGGCGGCGTGGGCATGGCGGCGGTGCAACTCGCCCGGCACGCCGGTGCGCGGGTGTTCGCGACGGCCTCCCCCGCCAAGTGGGACGCCCTGCGGGCCGGCGGACTGGACGACGGGCACATCGCCTCGTCCCGCACCACCGACTTCGCCGAGACCTTCCTGACGGCCACCGGCGGGCGCGGCGTCGACCTCGTGCTCGACAGCCTGGCGCGGGAGTTCGTCGACGCCGGTCTGCGGCTGCTGCCGAACGGCGGCCGGTTCGTGGAGATGGGCAAGACCGACGTCCGCGACCCCGAGGCGGTCGCCCGGCAGCACCCCGGGGTGCGCTACCGGGCGTTCGACCTGATGGAGGCCGGTCCGCAGCGCATCGGCGAGATGCTCGCCGAGATCCTGGACCTGTTCGCGCGGGGGGTGCTGCGTCCCCTGCCCGTCACCGGCTGGGACGTCCGGCAGGCCCCGGCCGCGCTGCGCTCGCTCAGCCAGGCCCGGGGCGTCGGCAAGAACGTCCTGTTGCTGCCCGCTGCGCCGGACCCCGAGGGGACCGTTCTGGTCACCGGGGCCACCGGCACCCTGGGACGGCTGCTGGCCCGGCACCTGGTCGTCGCGCACGGCACCCGGCACCTGCTGCTGGCGGGCCGCCGGGGCGGGTCCGCCGACGGAATGCCGGAGCTGGTGCGGGAGTTGACCGGGCTCGGCGCGTCGGTGACCGTCGCGGCCTGCGACGTCGCCGACCGGGACGCGCTCGCCGCCCTGCTCGGGTCGGTGCCCGCCGCGCATCCGCTGACCGCCGTCGTCCACGCGGCCGGCGTCCTGGACGACGCCACGATCGCCGGGCTGACCCCGGACCGGCTCGACCGCGTCCTGCGGCCCAAGGCGGACGCGGCGCTGGCCCTGCACGAACTCACCCAGGACCTCGACCTCACGCACTTCGTGCTCTTCTCCTCGGGCGCCGCCCAGTTCGGCGCGGCCGGGCAGGCGAACTACGCCGCCGCCAACGCCGTCCTCGACGCCCTCGCCGCCGAACGCCGGGTCGAGGGGCTGCCCGGCCTGTCCATCGGCTGGGGCCTGTGGGAGGAACGCAGCGAGATGACCGCGGCGGTCACCTCGGGCCGGGGTACCGGGGCGGGCGCGCTGACCTCGGCGGAGGGCCTCGCCCTGTTCGACGCGGCGCTGCACTCCCCGTACGCCTACCGGCTCGCGGCCAGGATCGCCCCGTCCGTGCTGCGGGCGGACGACCGGCTGCCCGCCGTGCTCCGCGGCCTGGTCCGCCCCGCCCGGAGCGGCGCCGCCCCGGCGCAGGCGCCGACCCGCTCGATGGCGGCGCAGCTCGCCGAGCTGCCCGAGGCCGAGCTGCACCGGACCCTGCTCGACCTGGTGCGCGGCACCGCCGCCGCGGTGCTCGGCCACAGTTCGCCGAACCTGATCCGCCCGGCCCGCCCGTTCAAGGACGTCGGCTTCGACTCCCTCACCGGCGTCGAACTGCGCAACCGGCTGGCGTCCTCGACCGGGCTGCGGCTGCCGGCCGCGCTCGTCTTCGACCACCCCACCCCGGAGGCACTCGCCCGCCACCTCGCCGAGCGGGCCGGCGCCGCCCGTCCGACCGGCGACGCGGCGGTCCGGGCCGGCCTCGACGCCTTGGAGACCCTGCTCGACGCCCTGCCGCCGGACGGCGTCAGCGAGGAACTCGCCGCCCGGATCCGGGACGTGCTGTCCCGCCCGCTGCCCGGCGGGGCACCGGCCGCCGCCCGCCCCGCGGGCGACCCGGACGACCTGGACGACCTGGACGATCTGGCTCCTGACCTGATCGAGGCGGCCAGCGACGACGAGATGTTCGAGTACCTCGACCGGCAGCTGGGGTCCGCATGACCAGGGCACCGGCCCGCGCGCCCAGCTTCCCCCGCATCCCCCGCGTCCTTCGGGACGAGACCCGAGCAGCCCGAGACGAAAGCAGCGGTGTCCAGTGAGCGACCAGAGGATGCGCGACTACCTCAACCGGGTGACCATCGACCTGCGCGACACCCGGCAGCGGCTCCGGGAGGCCGAGGCCCGCACCAGCGAGCCGATCGCGATCGTGGCGATGAGCTGCCGCTTCCCCGGCGGGGTCCGCACCCCGGAGGAGCTGTGGGAGCTGCTCGCCGAGGGCCGCGACACCAGCGCGCCCGTCCCCGGCGACCGGGGCTGGGAGCGCGCCTGGCCGTCCGGCGGCACCGTCCCCGGGCGGGGGGCGTTCCTGGACGGCGCGGCCGACTTCGACCCGGAGTTCTTCGGCATCTCGCCCCGTGAGGCGGTCGCCATGGACCCGCAGCAGCGGATGCTGCTGATGACGTCCTGGGAGGCCGTCGAGCAGGCCGGCATCGACCCGCTCACCCTGCGGGGCAGCCGCACCGGGGTGTACGCCGCGGCCATCGACCAGGGGTACGCGACGCTGGGCTCCGCCGCCGCCGAAGCCGTCCAGGGGTTCCTGATGACGGGGAACTCGATGAGCGTGATGTCCGGGCGGGTGTCCTACGCGCTCGGCCTCGAGGGCCCCGCCGTCACCGTGGACACCGCCTGCTCGTCCTCGCTGGTGGCCCTGCACCTCGCGGCGCGGGCGCTGCGGGCCGGCGAGTGCTCGCTCGCCCTCGCCGGCGGCGTCAGCGTGATGGCGCTGCCGGCGGTGTTCGTCGAGTTCAGCCGGCAGGGCGCGATGTCCCCCGACGGCCGCTGCAAGCCGTTCGCGGCGGCCGCGGACGGCACCGGCTGGGGCGAGGGCGTGGGCATGCTGCTGCTGGAGCGACTGTCGGACGCCCGCCGCAACGGCCGTACGGTGCTGGCCGTGCTGCGCGGTTCGGCGATCAACCAGGACGGCGCCAGCAACGGCCTGACGGCGCCGAACGGCCCCTCGCAGCAGCGGGTGATCCGGGCGGCGCTGGCGGACGCGGGGCTGACGGCCGCCGACGTGGACGCGGTGGAGGCGCACGGCACCGGCACCACTCTCGGCGACCCGATCGAGGCCGACGCGCTGCTGGCCACGTACGGTCAGGACCGGCCCGCCGGGCGTCCGCTGTGGCTGGGGTCGCTGAAGTCGAACATCGGGCACACCCAGGCCGCCGCCGGGGTGGCCGGGGTCATCAAGACCGTCCTCGCGCTGCGGCACGGCGTCCTGCCGCGCACCCTGCACGTGGACGCGCCCACCCCGCACGCCGACTGGTCCTCGGGCGCCGTCGAACTCCTCACCGAGGCCCGCGACTGGCCCGCCGTCGACCGGCCGCGCCGGGCCGGGGTGTCCTCGTTCGGCATGAGCGGCACCAACGCGCACGTCGTCCTCGAACAGGCACCGGAGCCGGAACCGGCCGACGCGTCGGAAGCGGCGCCCGGGACGGTGCTGCCCTGGGTGCTGTCCGGCCGTACCGCGGCCGCGCTCGGGGAGCAGGCGGCCCGGCTGCGTGCCCGGCTCGCCGCGGACGCGCCCGCACGGCCGGCCGACATCGGGTTCTCGCTGGCGACCACCCGGTCCGCCTTCGAACACCGGGCCGTGGTGATCGGCGACGGGCAGCACGCACTGCTCGACGGCCTCGCCGCCCTGTCCGGCCCGGCTCCGGCCGCGTCCGCCGACGTCGTCGCGGGCACCGGTCGGGTCGTCGAGGGCCGGACCGCCCTGGTGTTCCCCGGCCAGGGCTCCCAGTGGGACGGCATGGCCCGGGACCTGCTCGCCACCAGCCCCGCCTTCCGGGACCGCCTCGCCGCCTGCGACGCCGCCCTCTCCACCCACGTCGGGTGGTGTCTCCCCGACGTCCTGGCGGGCGCCCCCGGCGCACCCTCCCTGGAGCGGGTGGACGTGGTGCAGCCGGTGCTGTGGGCGGTGATGGTGGCACTGGCCGCGCACTGGGAGTCCTGGGGCGTCCGGCCCGACGCCGTCGTCGGACACAGCCAGGGAGAGATCGCCGCCGCCGTGGTGGCGGGAGCGCTGAGCCTGGAGGACGGGGCGAAGGTCGTCGCCCTGCGCAGCCGGGCCATCCGGGCGCTGGCCGGACTCGGCGGCATGGTCGCGGTGTCCCTGCCCGAGGACCGGGTCCGCGCCGAAATCGCCCCCTGGGCCGAGAAGCTGTCGGTGGCCGCCGTCAACGGGCCCGCCGCCGTGGTGGTCTCGGGGGAGACCGGGGCCCTGGCCGAACTGCTCGCCCACTGCGACGCACAGGGCGTACGGGCCCGGTCCGTGCCCGTGGACTACGCCTCGCACTCGGCCCAGGTCGAACGGATCAGGTCCGAGGTGCTGGCCGCACTGGCCGGCGTACGCCCGCTCCCGGCCCGGATCCCGCTGTTCTCCACCGTCACCGGCGACCGGCTCGACACCACGGCCATGGACGCCGACTACTGGTACCGCAACCTCCGCGGGACCGTCCGCTTCGACGCGGCCGTCCGCTCCCTGGTCGAGCAGGGCCACGAGGTCTTCGTCGAGGTGTCGCCGCACCCGGTGCTGACCATGGCCATCCAGGACACCGTCGAGGCCACCGGCGCCGCGGAGCAGCCCGTGGTCGTCGGCACCCTGCGCCGCGACGACGGCGGACTGCGCCGGGCCCTGCGCTCGGCCGCCGAACTGTGGGTGGCGGGCGCGGCCGTCGACTGGTCCGCGGTGTACGCCGGCACCGGCGCCCGCCCGACCGCCCTGCCCGGATACCCCTTCCAGCTGCGGCGCTACTGGCTGGAGCCGGAGGCGCTGCCCGACGCCGGACCGGCCGCCGACCCGCACGACACGGCCTTCTGGCACATGGTCGACCACGAGGCCCCGGCCGAGATCGCCGCCCACCTCGCCGTCGACGAGGACGCCCTCGCCCCCGTCCTGCCGGCCCTGCGCGGCTGGCGCAAACAGCGGCGCGACGAGAGCGTCATCGACTCCTGGCGCTACCGCATCGGCTGGCAGCCCCTGCCCGACCCGCCGGCCACAGGCCCCGCCGCCGGCCGCGCCGCAGCCGGCACCTGGCTCGTCGTCCTGCCCGCCGGACACCGCGACGACGCCCGGGTACGCGGAGCGCTGCTCGCCCTCACCGAAGCGGGCGCCACCGTCGTCACGGCCGAGCTCACCGCCGACGCCGTCCGCCGCACGGACCTCGCGGACACGCTCACCACCGCCCTCGGCGACCGCGTCCCGACCGGCGTGCTGTCGCTGCTGGCCGCCGCCGACCAGCCCCACCCCGACCACCCGGCCCTGCCCACCGGGACGGCACTCACCGTCGCCCTGGTGCAGGCCCTCGGCGACCTCGCCCTCACGGCACCCCTCTGGTGCGCCACCACCGGGGCCGTGTCCACGGGCCCGGACGACCCGGTCACCCACCCTCGCCAGGCACTGGTCTGGGGCACCGGACTGGTGGCCGCGCTCGAACTGTCCGCCCGCTGGGGCGGACTCATCGACCTGCCGCCGGACCTCGACGCCCGCGCCCGGACCCGGCTCGCCGCCGTACTGACGGCCCCCGGTGCGGACGGCGCCGGTCGCGAGGACCAGCTCGCGCTGCGCCCCACCGGCCTGCTGGCCCGCCGTCTCCGGCGCGCCCCCCGCAGCGAGGGCCGCACGGAGCACTGGAAGCCCCGCGGCACCGTCCTGCTGACCGGCGGCACCGGAGCAGTCGGCCCGCACCTCGCCCGCTGGCTGGCCCGCAGCGGCGCCACCCACCTCGTCCTCCCCGGCCGCCGCGGCCCCCAGGTACCCGGCGCGGCCGAACTCGCCGCGGAACTGGCCGCCCTCGGCGTACGACTGACCCTGCCCGTCTGCGACCTGGCGGACCGTCAGGCCGTGGCGGAACTGCTCACCGGCCTGGAGACGGCGGGCGACCCCGTCACCGCGGTCGTCCACGCGGCCGCCTTCGTCGCGCTCGCCCCCCTGGACGGCACGCCGATGTCCGCGTTCGAACAGATCGTCGCCGCCAAGGCCGCCGGTGCCGAACACCTCGACGCCCTGCTCGACCGCGAACTCGACGCCTTCGTCCTGTTCTCCTCGATCGCCGGAGTCTGGGGCAGCGGCGACCACGGCGCCTACGCCGCGGCCAACGCCTACCTCGACGCCCTGGCCCAGCACCGCCGGGCCCGCGGCCTCACCGCCACCAGCGTCGACTGGGGCATCTGGCAGGCCGAGAACCCCCACCTGGACCGCGTCGCCGGAGAGGACGCCGACCTGTTCAAACTGGAGGCGCACGGTCTGCCCCGGATCGCCCCCGACCTCGCGCTGCACGCCCTGCGCCAGGCCCTGGACGACGACGAGACCGTACTCGCCGTCGCCGACGTCGACTGGGAGCGGTTCGCCGCCGTCTTCACCTCCACCCGCCGCAGCCCGCTGCTGACCGGCGTCCCCGAAGCCCGCCGCGCCCTGGAGACCGCGACCGGCGACACGGTGGCACCCGCCGCCGCACAGCTGCGCGAACGGCTCGCCGACCTCGGCGAATCCGAGCAGCACCGCCTGCTGCTCGACCTGGTCCGCACCCACGCGGCGGCCGTCCTCGGCCATGCCGGGGTGGACGCCATCCGGCCCGGCACGGCCTTCCAGGACATGGGCTTCGCCTCGCTCACCGCGGTCGAACTCCGCAACCGGCTCAACACCGCCACCGGACTGCGGCTGCCGTCCACCCTGATCTTCGACCACCCGTCGTCCACCGCGCTCGCCCGGGAGATCCGCGCCGAACTGCTCGGCCAGCAGACCGCCGGCCCGGCCCCCGCGGACACCGCCGCGCACCCGGCCGCGCCCGACGACGAGCCGATCGCGATCGTGTCCATGGCCTGCCGCTTCCCTGGCGGCATCGGCACCCCCGAAGACCTGTGGCGCCTGCTCGCCGACGGCGGCGACGCCGTCTCGGACTTCCCCACCGACCGCGGCTGGGACCTCGAGGCCCTCTACGACCCCGACCCCGACCGCCCCGGCACCTCGACCACCCGGCGCGGCGGCTTCCTGCACGACGCCGCCGACTTCGACGCCGAGTTCTTCGGTATCTCGCCGCGCGAGGCCCTCGCCATGGACCCGCAGCAGCGGCTGCTGCTGGAGACCACCTGGGAGGCGATCGAACGCGCCGCCATCGACCCGGCCACCCTGCGCGGCAGCCGCACCGGAGTGTTCACCGGCGTCAACTACGCCGACTACGCGGCCGTCGTCGCCCAGTCCGAGGAAGGAGACGGCCATCTGCTCACCGGCAGCGCGCCCAGCGTGGTCTCCGGCCGGGTCGCCTACACCCTGGGCCTCGAAGGCCCCGCGGTGACCGTCGACACGGCCTGCTCCTCCTCCCTGGTCGCCATGCACTACGCCGGCCGTGCGCTGCGCGGCGGCGACTGCTCGCTCGCCCTGGTCGGCGGCGTCGCCGTGATGGCCACCCCCGGTGCCCTGATCAGCTTCTCCCGTCAGCGGGGACTCGCCGAGGACGGCCGCTGCAAGGCCTTCTCGGACGACGCGGACGGCATGGGCATGGGCGAAGGGGTCGGCGTCCTGCTGCTGGAGCGGCTGTCGGACGCCCGCCGCAACGGACACCCGGTACTGGCGGTGGTACGCGGCTCCGCCATCAACCAGGACGGTGCCAGCAACGGACTCTCCGCCCCCAACGGCCCCTCGCAGCAGCGGGTGATCCGGGCGGCGCTGGCGGACGCCGGGCTGACCGCGTCCGACGTGGACGTGGTGGAGGCGCACGGCACCGGCACCACCCTCGGCGACCCCATCGAAGCCCAGGCCCTGCTGGCCACCTACGGCCAGGACCGGCCCGCCGACCGGCCCCTGCTGGTCGGCTCCCTCAAGTCCAACCTCGGCCACGCCCAGGCGGCATCGGGTGTGTCGGGGGTCATCAAGACGGTGCTGTCCATGCAGCACGGGCAGGTGCCCCGCACCCTGCACGTCGGCAGGCCCTCCGGCCACGTCGACTGGACGCGCGGAGCGCTGGCCCTCGCGACCGAGCAGCAGCCCTGGCCTCTCCACGGCCGCCCCTTCCGGGCCGGAGTGTCCTCCTTCGGCCTGAGCGGCACCAACGTCCACACCATCCTCGAACACGCCCCGCTGGACGACGACGGCCCGCCGCCGGCCGAGCGCACCCCCGCCTCGGCGGTGCCCTGGCTGCTGTCGGCGAAGAGCCCGCAGGCACTGCGCGCCCAGGCCGACCGGCTGCGCCGCCACCTGGACGGCAGCCCCGGCTCCGACCCGCGCGACATCGGCTTCGCCCTGTACGGGCGCACCGCCTTCGAGTACCGGAAGGCACTGGTCGGGGACCGGGACCAGCTCCACACCCTGCTGGGCCGGATGGCCGACGACGACTCGGGAGCGTGGGACGGCGGTCGCCCGGTCGACGGTCGGGTGGCGTTGGTGTTCCCGGGTCAGGGTTCGCAGTGGGTCGGGATGGCGGTGGAGCTGCTGGCCGGGTCGGAGGTGTTCGCCGGGCGGATGGCGGAGTGTGAGCGGGCGCTGGCGCCGTATGTCGACTGGTCGTTGGCGGAGGCGCTGGGCTCGGAAGCTTTGCTGGCGCGGGTGGATGTGGTGCAGCCGGTGCTGTGGGCGGTGATGGTGTCGCTGGCGGAGGTGTGGCGTGCGTTCGGTGTCGTTCCGGACGCGGTGGTGGGCCACTCGCAGGGCGAGATCGCCGCGGCGTGTGTGGCGGGTGGTCTGAGTCTGGAGGACGGGGCGCGGGTGGTCGCGCTGCGTTCCCTGGCGATCCGCGCGCTGGCGGGCCGGGGCGGGATGGCGTCGCTGCCGCTGCCGGTGGACGTGGTGCGGGAGCGCATCGCTCCGGGCCGGTTGTCGGTGGCGGCGGTGAACGGTCCGTCGTCGACGGTGGTGTCGGGCGATGCTGACGCGGTCGCGGCGCTGGTGGAGGAGCTGGTGGGGGAGGGGGTGCGGGCGCGGTTGATCGAGGTCGATTACGCGTCGCACTCCGCGCATGTGGAGGAGGTCCGCGAGCGTCTGCTGGCCGATCTGGAGGGGATCGCTCCTGCCTCGGGTGCGGTGCCGTTCTTCTCGACGGTGACGGGTGGCTGGTTGGACACGAAGTTGCTGGACGCCGAGTACTGGTACCGGAACCTGCGGGAGACCGTCGAGTTCGGCAAGGCCACCGAGGTGCTGCTGGGGGAGGGTTTCCGGTTCTTCGTCGAGTCCAGTCCGCACGCGGTGCTGGGCGTGGCGGTGGGGGAGTCGGTGGAGGCCGCAGGTGCGGATGCCGTGGTGCTGGGGACGTTGCGTCGCGGGGAGGGCGGCCCGGCGCAGGTGCTGCGCGCGGTGGGCCGTGCGTGGGAGCGCGGGCTGGGGGTGGACTGGTCGGGGGCGTTCCCGGGGGCGCGGCGCGTCGAACTGCCGACGTACGCCTTCCAGCGCACCCGCTACTGGCCCGAGCCGGCGCCCGCCACGGCGGCCGATGTGGGTTCGGCGGGGCTCGACCCGGCCGACCACCCCATTCTCGGGGCGGCCATCGAGCTGGCCGACACGGGTGAGCTGCTGCTCAGCGGCCGGATCTCGCTGCGCACCCACCCTTGGCTCGCCGACCACGCCGTGGCCGGTGCGGTCCTGCTGCCCGGCGCGGCCTTCGCGGAACTCGCCGTACGTGCCGCGGACGAGGCCGGATGCCGCGCGGTGGAGGAACTGACGCTCCAGCAGCCGCTGTTGATATCCGCCGACACCGCCGTCCGCGTGCAAGTACGGGTCGGCGCCGCAGACGCGGACGGCAGCCGTTCGCTGGACCTGTTCTCCTGCCGGGAGGACGCGGCAACCCCGCACTGGACCGCGCACGCGACCGGCCGGCTCACCGCCGACGCCACGACCCGCGAACCGTCGCCCGCACCCGTACCGACCGACGCCGGTGCTTGGCCGCCGCCCGGCGCCGTCCCGGTCCCCGTCGATGACCTGTACGAGCGGTTCGACGCCTCCGGTTACGGCTACGGACCCGCCTTCCGCGGGCTCACCACCGCCTGGAGCCGGGGCGACGAGATCTTCACCGAGGTGCGTCTGCCCGGGGACCGGGACCGGTCCGCCTCCGCGTTCGGCGTGCACCCCGCGCTCCTGGACGCCGCCCTCCAGGGGCTGTTCCTGAGCGCCCAGCCGGAGACCGGGCCGGGCCCGGACCGGCCCTCCGCCGGACTGCCGTTCTCCTGGAGCGGGGTCAGGCTGCACGCCTCCGGAGCCACCGCGCTCAGGGTGCGGCTCGGCTTCCGGCCGGACGGATCGGTGTCGATCGACGCGACCGACCCGCACGCCCTCCCGGTCGTGTCGGTCGAGGCGCTCGCCGTCCGCCCGATCGACCTGGACGCCCTCCGCCCCGGCGGCGGCCCGGAGTCCCTCTACCGGCTGCAGTGGTCGGCGGCGCCCGCCACCGCACCCGCCGACCTCCTCGGAGGCTGGGCCGTCCTCGGTGGCCGGGAACTCTTCCCGGACAGCCATCCGGACCTGGCCGCGCTCGGTGCCGCGCTGGACGGGGGAGCGCCGTCGCCCGCCGCGGTGCTGGCCTGGTGCGACCACGCCCCGCGCCTGCAGTCCCCGCCCGACGCCGCCTCCGTGCACACCGCGCTGGACGACGCCCTGCGGCTCGTCCAGGACTGGCTCGCCGACGACCGCTTCGCCGACTCGCGCCTGGTGCTCGTCACCCGGGGCGCGGTCTCCACGGAGGCCGGTGAGGAGGTCACCGACCTCACCGCCGCTGCGGTCCGCGGCCTCGTCCGCTCCGCCCAGTCCGAGCACCCGGACCGCTTCCTGCTGATCGACACCGACGACCCGGCCGCCGTGACCGGCCTGCTGCCCCAGGCACTGGCCGGAACGGAACCCCAGCTGGCGATCCGCGCCGGACGGCTCCTCGCCGCCCGCCTCACCAGGGCCGCCGTAGCCACGGACCCGGACGCACCGTCCGGTATCGGCGCGGCCGGCGGAACCGTCCTCGTCACCGGGGCCGGCGGCGCGCTCGGCGGCCTGGTGGCCCAGCACCTCGTGACCGCGCACGGCGTACGGAACCTGCTGCTCGTCGGCAGGCGCGGCGCGGACGCCCCGGGCCTGGCCGACCTCGCCGCCGAACTGCGCGGACACGGCGCCCGGGTGGACGTGGAGGCCTGTGACGTCGCCGACCGGGACGCGCTCGCCGCCCTGCTTGCCGGCATCCCCGCCGACCGTCCGCTGAGTGCGGTCGTCCACGCGGCCGGCGTCCTGGACGACGGGACGGTCGAGTCGCTGACCCCCGACCGGATGCGCCACGTCCTGCGGCCCAAGGTCGACGCGGCCCTCAACCTGCACGCCCTCACCCGTGAGCTGCCGCTGTCGGCCTTCGTCCTCTTCTCCTCCGCGTCCGCCACGGTCGGCAACGCGGGGCAGGGCAACTACGCGGCCGCCAACGCCTTCCTCGACGCGCTCGCCCAGCACCGGCGTGCCCTGCACCTGCCCGCCCAGTCGCTCGCCTGGGGCCTGTGGGCGCAGCGCAGCACCATGACCGGCACGCTCAGCGCCACCGACCTGCGGCGGATGTCCCGGGGCGGCACCGCGGCCATCGGCAGCGAAGAGGGCCTGGCCCTGTTCGACGCGGCGCTCGCCCTGGACGAACCGCTGCTCGTCCCGGTCAAGATCGATCTCGGCCGGCTCCGGACGGCGGCCCGGACCGGGCCCGTCCCCGCCCTGCTCTCCGCGCTGGTCCCCGGGGCCGCACGCCGCCCCGCCTCCGGGGCGGACGCCGCCGAAGCGGACTCGCTGCGCCGCCGGCTGACCGACCTCACCCCGGAGGAGCGCCTCGCCACCCTGCTCGACCTGGTGCGGAGCCGGGCCGCCGACGTCCTCGGCCACGGCGGAGCGGGGGCCGTCGACCCGGACCAGGCGTTCAAGGACCTCGGCTTCGACTCGCTCACCTCCGTCGAACTCCGCAACCGGCTCGGCGCCGCCACCGGCCGCCGGCTGCCCGCGACCCTGGTCTTCGACCACCCCACCCCGGCCGCCGTCGCCGCCTATCTCGCCGGGCGCCTGGTCCCCGACGGGCCGGGCGCCACCGGGAAGGCCACCGGGACGCCGGGCCGGACGGACCGCGCGGACAACGAGATCAGCTCCCTGCTCGCCGCGATCCCACCCGCCGCCCTGCGCCGGGCGGGCCTGCTCGACGCGCTGCTGGACCTCGCCGACCGACCGGACGCACCGGAGACGCCGGCTCCCGCCGCCGACGACATCAGTGGCATGGCCGTCGACGACCTCGTCCGGATGGCCCTGGGCGGCGAACGTGACTGACCGACAGCCGCAGAAGGAGAAGCCCAACCCCATGCCCACCGACACGGACCAGGTGGTCGCCGCCCTGCGCGCCTCGCTGCTGGACAACCAGCGCCTGCGGCAGGAGAACCGGCGGCTCCGCGACGACTCCGCCGAGCCCATCGCCATCGTGGCGATGAGCTGCCGCTACCCCGGTGGCGTGCGCACCCCGGAAGACCTGTGGGACCTGCTGGTCAAGGAGCGCGACGCGGTCTCGCCGTTCCCCGCCGACCGGGGCTGGGACGTCGAGGGCGGCTTCGACGCCGACCCCGACGCCCCGGGCACCTTCTACGTCCGCGAAGGCGGCTTCCTGCACGACGCGACCGGCTTCGACGCCGGCTTCTTCGGCATCTCCCCGCGCGAGGCCCTCGCCATGGACCCGCAGCAGCGGCTGCTGCTGGAAGCGTCCTGGGAGGCGATCGAGCGCGCGGGCATCGACCCGGCGACCCTGCGCGGCAGCCGCACCGGCGTCTACACCGGAGTGATCTACAGCGAGTACGGGTCCCGCCTCGGCCGGGTGCCCGACGAAGTGGAGGGCTTCCTCGGCACCGGCACCATCCCCAGCGTCGCCTCGGGCCGGATCGCCTACACGCTGGGCCTGGAAGGCCCGGCGGTCACTCTGGACACCGCCTGCTCGTCCTCCCTGGTCGCCGTGCACCTCGCCTGCCAGGGACTGCGCTCCGGCGACACCACCCTCGCCCTGGCCGGCGGGGTGACCGTGATGTCCACCCCCGGCCTGTACGTCGGATTCAGCCGCCAGCGCGGCCTGGCACCCGACGGGCGCAGCAAGTCCTTCTCGTCCGCGGCGGACGGCGCCGGGTTCGGGGAGGGCCTGGGCCTGCTCCTGCTGGAACGGCTCTCGGACGCCCGCCGCAACGGGCACCCGGTGCTGGCCGTCATCCGCGGCTCGGCCGTCAACCAGGACGGCGCCAGCAACGGGCTGACCGCCCCGAACGGGCCCGCGCAGCAGCGCGTCATCAACGGGGCGCTCGCCCACGCCGGACTCGCCCCGTCCGAGGTGGACATGGTGGAGGCGCACGGCACCGGCACCGTCCTCGGCGACCCCATCGAGGCCCAGGCGCTGATGGCCACCTACGGGCAGGACCGGCCCGCCGGGCGGCCGCTGCGGCTGGGATCGCTGAAGTCCAACCTGTCCCACACCCAGGCCGCCGCGGGCGTCGGCGGGGTGATCAAGTCGGTGCTCGCGATCCGGCACGGCGTGATGCCGCGCACCCTGCACGTCGACCGCCCCTCGCCCCGCATCGACTGGACCGAGGGAGCCGTCTCCCTGCTCACCGAGGCCACCCCCTGGCCGGAGACGGGACGGCCGCGCCGGGCCGGGGTGTCCTCCTTCGGCGCCAGCGGGACCAACGCGCACGTCATCCTCGAACAGGCCCCGGCCGAACCGGACGACGCAACGGCCGCCACCGACAAGCCGGTTGACCAGCCTGCCGCCGTCCCCTGGATCCTGTCGGCGCGCACCCCGGAGGCGCTGCGCGCCCAGGCGACGGCGCTGCACGAACGGGTGACGGCGGAACCGGGCCTGAGCGTGCTGGACGTGGGCCGTTCGCTGCTGGCGGGCCGCTCGCGGTTCGCGGAGCGTGCGGTGGTGGTGGGGGCGGACCGGGACGAGCTGCTGGCCGGTCTCGCCGCCCTGTCGCGGGGCAAGGGCTCGGCGGCCGTGCCGGTCGGCGGCGGGCCGCTCCCCGGCCGTTCGGCGCTGGTGTTCCCGGGCCAGGGTTCGCAGTGGGTCGGAATGGCTGTCGAGCTGCTGGGCGAGTCGGAGGTGTTCGCCGGGCGGATGGCCGAGTGCGAGCGGGCTCTGGCGCCTTACGTGGACTGGTCGTTGGCGGAGGCGCTGGGTTCGGAGTCCCTGCTGGCGCGGGTGGATGTGGTGCAGCCGGTGCTGTGGGCGGTGATGGTGTCGCTCGCGGAGGTGTGGCGCGCGTTCGGCGTCGTTCCGGACGCCGTGGTCGGCCACTCGCAGGGTGAGATCGCGGCCGCCGTGGTGGCGGGTGGTCTGAGTCTGGAGGACGGGGCGCGGGTGGTCGCGCTGCGTTCCCGCGCGGTGGGGACGCTGGCGGGCCGGGGCGGTATGGCCTCGGTGCCCCTGCCGGTGGACGTGGTGCGCGAGCGCATCGCGGGCCGGCTGTCGGTGGCCGCGGTCAACGGCCCGTCGTCGACAGCGGTGTCGGGCGACGCGGACGCGGTCACCGCGCTGGTGGAGGAGCTCCTGGAAGAAGGGGTGTGGGCGACTCGGATCGAAGCCGACTACGCGTCGCACTCCGCACACGTGGAGGAGATCCGCGAGCGCCTGCTCGCCGACCTGGACGGCATCGTGCCGCTGTCCGGCGCGGTGCCGTACTACTCCAGCGTGACCGGCGGCCTGCTGGACACCAAGGCCCTGGACGCCGAGTACTGGTACCGCAACCTCCGGCAGACCGTCGAGTTCGAGCAGGCCACCCGCGCGCTCCTCGCGGCCGGCCACCGCGTCTTCATCGAGTCCAGCCCCCAGCCGGCCCTGATGTACGGGATCGAGGACACGGCCGCCGACGAGGGCGCCCCGGAGACGGTGGTGCTCGACACCCTGCGGCGCGGAGCCGGAGGGCTCCGCCGGCTCCAGCTCGCCCTCGCCGGGGCACACGTCCGGGGCCTGCGCGTCGACTGGGAACGGCTGTTCGCGGGAACCGGCGCCCAGCGGGTGGACCTGCCCACCTACGCCTTCCAGCGCCGCCGCTACTGGCTCGACGCCCTGCCGGCCGACCGGGACCAGGCGGCCACCGGCCAATCCGCCGCGGACCACCCGCTGCTCGGCGCCGCGATCGAACTGCCCGACGACGCGGGCACCCTCTTCACCGGCCGGCTCTCTCCGGCCACCCACCCCTGGCTCGTCGACCACGCCGTGGCCGGAGCCGTCATCCTGCCCGGCGCGGCCCTCGTGGAGCTGGCCGCGTACGCGGGCCGCCACCACGGCTGCGCCCTCGTGGAGGAACTGACCCTCGCCGCCCCGCTGCTGCTGCCCGACGACC
Organism: Kitasatospora sp. NPDC004614; assembly: GCF_042873675.1. Lineage (NCBI taxonomy): Bacteria > Bacillati > Actinomycetota > Actinomycetes > Kitasatosporales > Streptomycetaceae > Kitasatospora > Kitasatospora sp. NPDC004614. Next base: position 67,188 of record NZ_JBIALR010000011.1, on the reverse strand, counting down.
ACGCCGTACAACTGCGCGTACGAGTGGGTGCCGAAGACGGCACGGGCCGGCGCCCGGTGGAGTTCCACTCCCGGCCCGAGGCCGCCCCCGGCGCCGCCGACCGGCCCTGGACCCGGCACGCGACCGGCACGGTCGGTCCCCGGGACTCCTCGGCCGATCCGGACGACATGGTCGGACCGGCCGGCGCGTGGCCCCCGCCCGGCGCGGTCCCGCTGGACGTGGAGGAGCTGTACGGGCTGCTCGAGGCCCGTGGCGTCGCCTACGGCCCGGCGTTCCGGGGCCTGCGCGCCGCCTGGCGCACCGCGGACGCGATCCACGCCGAAGTGGCCCGGCCCGACGGCCTCCCCGGCACCGGGGCGGACGGCTTCGGCGTGCACCCGGCGCTCCTGGACGCGGCCCTCCAAACGACCGGTCTGCGCGAAGGCGCCGCGACCGCGGAGCCCGCCGACGGCGTCCCCCTGCCGTTCTCCTGGCAGCGCGTCGCGATCGAAGCCTCCGACGCGCCGGTCCTGCGTGTCCGGCTGCGCCCCGACGGCCCCGACGCCGTCACCGCGCGGATCACCGATCCCTCGGGGCGCACCGTGGCGACGGTCGGCTCGCTCACCCTGCGGACGGCGTCCACCGCCGCGCTGCGGGCGTCCTCCGGCTCCGTCTTCCACGTCGGCTGGACGCCGGTCACCGCCGGGCCCGGTCCGCGCCCGGTCACCCGCTGGGGCCTCCTCGGCCCGCGGGACGAGCGGCTGCTGCCGGACGCCTTCCCCGTCGAACCCCGGTCCGCGACACCCGACGCGGTGCTGCTGACCTGCCCGCCGTCCGTCGACGCCCCCGCCTTGGACGCGGACCCCGCGGCGGTGCACGCGGTCGCGGCCGGGGTGCTGGACCGCGTGCAGGCCCACCTGGCCGACGACAGCACCGCCCGGACGCCCCTGGTGGTGCTCACCCGGGGAGCGACCGGCCCGCTCGGCGCGCGGCCGGCGGACCCCGGCGCGGCGGCCGTCTGGGGCATGCTCAGGGCCGCTCAGCTCGAACACCCCGACCGGTTCGTGCTGCTGGACACCGAAGGGCCGGACCAGGACGGTCTCGGCAACGCGCTCGCCGACCTCCTCGCCACGGGCGAACCGCAGGCGGCGCTGCGCGGCGGCGTCTTGTACGCCCCGCGACTGGTACGGCCCACGGCCTCCGCCCCCGCCTCCGTCCCCGCCCCCGCGATCCGGTCGGCCGGCGCGTTCGGGCCGTCCGAGGGGACGGTGCTGCTGAGCGGCGGTGGCGCCCTCGCGGCCGTCCTGGCGCGGCACCTGGTCGCCGCGCACGGGGTACGCCACCTCCTCGTGCTGAGCCGCCGCGGCGCCGACGCCCCCGGCCTGCCGGAGCTGGCGGCGGAGCTGGCCGGGGCCGGAGCCGAGGTGACCGCCCTCGCCTGCGACGTGTCCGACCGCCGGGCCCTGGCCGCCGCCCTGGCCGCCATCCCCGAGAGCCGTCCGCTGTGCGCCGTCGTGCACACCGCCGGAGTGCTCGACGACGGCCTGCTGGACGGGCTGACGGCGGAGCGGATGGCCGCCGTCCTGCGGCCCAAGTTCGATGCCGCCCGCCACCTCGACCAGCTGACGCGCGGAGCGGACCTCGCCGCGTTCGTCGTCTTCTCCTCCGCTGCCAGCGTGCTGGGCAGCCCCGGCCAGGCGTCCTACTCGGCCGCCAACGCCGCACTCGACGCGCTCGTCGCGGAACGCCGACGGCTCGGGCTCCCCGGCCTGTCCCTGGCCTGGGGGCCCTGGGAGCGGGTGAGCGGGATGACGGCGGAACTCGCCGGCCCCGACCGGCGGCGGATCGACCGGCGCGGCGCCCGCGGCCTCTCCGACGAGGAGGCCATGGCCCTGCTGGACACCGTGTGCGCCGCGGACGCCGCCCCGCCGGGAGACGGGAGCCCCGTCGTCCTGGCCCACCTCGACCTCACCGTGAGCGGCGACGGCCCGGTCCACCCGATGCTGCGCTCCCTGGTCCGGCGCGGCCCGGCCGCGACGACCGGGGCGAAGGCGGCGCCGAGCGCCACCGCGGCGCTGCGGCACCGGCTCGACACCGCCGCCGACGCGCGCGAACGCGAGCTGATCCTGCGTGAACTCGTCCTCACCGAGGCCGCCGAAGTCCTCGGCCACACCGACTCGGGGGCACTGTCCGCGACGGCGCCCTTCCTCTCCGTCGGCTTCGACTCGCTGACCGCGGTCGAACTCCGCAACCGGCTGGCCGCCGCCACCGGAGTGCGGTTGCGGCCCTCCGCCGTCTTCGACAGCGGAACCCCCGCCGCGCTCGCGGCACGCCTCGCCGCCGAGGCCCGGACGGAAGACACCCCCCGGCCCGAAGCGGCACCCGTGGTCGATGCCGTTGACACCGACACCGACCCGGCGAGCGTGCTGTTCCGCCGGGCCTGCGCACTCGGCCGGGTCGACGAGGGCATCGCGCTGCTCAAGAACGCCTCCGCCCTGCGCCCGGCCTTCCACAGCGGCAGCGACCTCGCGGCCGCCGGCGCCGGCCCGCGGCTGCTGCACTTGAACGAGCGCGCCGACGCCCCCGTACTCGTCTGCTTCGGCTCCATCGTCGCCCTCGGCGGCGCCCACCAGTACGCCCGCTTCGCCTCCCGCTTCCGGGACCGCTACGCCGTCGCCGCCCTGGACGCCCCCGGGTTCACCCCCGAGGAGGAACTGCCCGCCGACATGTCGGCCCTGCTGGACTTCCAGGCGACGACCCTGCTCCGGGAACTGCCCGGACGGACGCTCGTCCTGGCCGGCTCCTCCTCCGGCGGCACGCTCGCCCACGGAGTGGCCACCGAGCTGGAGCGGCGCGGCGCGGGCCCGGCGGCCGTGGTGCTGCTGGACACCTACCTCTCCGACAACCGGGGCATCACGCAGTTCAACGACGTCCTGCTGGGCGGCATGTTCGCCCGCGAGGAGCGGGCCGCCCCGATGGACGGGACCCGGCTGACCGCGATGGGCGGCTACTTCCGGCTGCTCGACGACTGGAAGCCCCCGGCGGTCCGCGCCCCGCTGCTGCTGGTCCGCGCCTCCACCCCGCTCGGCAGCCCGTCCGCCGACGCCGGTGAGTGGCGCGCGTCCTGGGAAGGCGCCGACGCCGTCGTCGACGTTCCCGGAGACCACTTCTCGCTCATGGAGCAGCACGTCGCGACCACCGGCGACGCCGTCGCCGACTGGCTCGACGCGACCCTGCGCACCCCCGACACCTTCCGTACCCCCGACGGCCAGTGAGAACGAAGGAGAACCCGTTGACCACCGCCCCCTATGACGATTCCCCCCCGCGGCACGCCCTCACGGTGCTGGGAGCCGGGGTGATGGGCGTCGGAATCACCGTCCTCGCCCTCGGGCACGGCCTGCCGGTCCACCTGGTCGACGTCGACCGGGAACGGCTCGACCGGGCCGCGGACCTGATCGGCGGCGAACTCCGGCTGGCCGAGCTGATGGGCGCACTGCCCGCCGGGACGCCCCTCGGCACCCTGGCCACCGGCACCTCGCTCAAGGCCGCCGCCGGAGCCACCGCCGTCATCGAGGCGGTCACCGAGAACGCCGCGATCAAGGCCGCCGTTCTGTCCGAGGTCTCCGGACTGGTCCGGCCCGGAACCCTGCTGATCACCAACACCTCCTCCATCCCCGTCGACGAACTGGCCGGGGCCCTGGAGCGGCCGGAGGAACTGGTCGGCACCCACTTCATGAACCCGCCCTACCTGATCGGAACCGCCGAAGTGGTCCGCGGCGCCAGGACCGGGGACTCCGCGATGGCCGCCGTGGCGGCCCTGCTCACGGCACTGCGGCGGAAGGCGGTGGTCGTCCGGGACGCGCCCGGCTTCGTGACCAGCCGCATCCTGCACCCGATGATCAACGACGCGGCCCGGGTCGTGCAGGAGGGCACGGCGACCGCCGAGGACGTCGACGCCCTGATGCAGGGCTGCCTGGGACACCCCACCGGCCCGCTGCGCACCGCGGACCTGATCGGCATCGACAACCTCGTCGACTCCCTCACCGTGCTCCACGAACGCACCGGCGACGACGGCTGCCGCCCCACCGAACTGCTGCTCCGGCTGGTCCGCGAGGGCCGGCTGGGCCGCAAGTCCGGGCGCGGCTTCTACGACTACACCTGATCACCCCGACCGCACCTGATCACCCCGGATCACCCCGGACCACCCCGAAAAGGAGACGGCCATGAGCACGACGAACACGCCCGACATCCACGCCCTGGAGAAGGAACTGCTGGAGTTCCTGGAAGGACGCACCGGAACCGCCTGGGACGCCGACACCGACCTGTTCGACGCCGGTGGGCTGTCGTCCCTCTTCGCCATGCAGGTGGTGGTGCACCTGGAGAAGACCTACGCCATAGCCGTCCGCGGCGCGGACCTGCGGCTGGACAACTTCCGCACCGTGCGGCGGATGGCCGAGCTGGTGGCCCGGCTCCAGGAGCCCGCCGTCGGGGGCCAGCATGGGTGAGGACCTGAGCGGCGCCATGACCGCCGTCACCCTGCGGGTCGGCGACCTGGCGGGGGAGTGGGACCGGACCGGCCTCATCCCGCGGGACCTGCTCCGCGAGCTGGGTGCCGAGGGCCGGCTGTGCGCCGAAGTCCCGTCGCAGTACGGCGGCTGGGGGCTCAGCAGCACGCACAGCGGCGCGTACACCGCCCACGTGGGCGGCCTGTGCAGCTCGCTGCGCAGCGTGATGACCTCCCAGGGCATGGCGGCGTGGACCATCCAGCGCCTGGGCACCGCCGAGCAGTCGGCCGTTTACCTCCCCCGGCTGACCGGCGGCGAGCTGGCGGCGGTCGGCTTCAGCGAGCCCGGCGCCGGCAGCGACCTCTCGGCGATGACGACGACCGTCCGCCGCGACGGCGACACGGTCGTCGTCGACGGACACAAGAAATGGGTGACCGCCGCCCACTACGCCGACCTGCTGGTCATCGTCGGCCGCTACGAGGACGGCGCGGTGGCCGTCGTGGTGCCCGCCGACGCGCCCGGCGTCCGGATCGAGCGGATCGCCGACCCGCTCGGCTGCCGCGCGGCCGGACACGCCGACGTGCACCTCGACGGGGTGCGGCTGCCCGCCGACAGCGTCCTGGGCGGTCACGGACTGCCGCCGGCCCTGCTGGTGACGACGGCGCTGGCCTACGGGCGGATGTCCGTCGCCTGGGGGTGCGTGGGCATCCTGCGGGCCTGTCTGGAGGCGGCCACCTCGCACGCCGCCGGACGGGAGCAGTTCGGCAAACCGCTCGCGGAGCACCAGCTCGTCGCCGGACACCTCGCCGACCTCTACACGGCCGAGCAGGTGGCCACCCGGGTCTGCGAGCACGCCAGCCGCTGCTGGGACGAAGGGTCGCCGGACCAGGTGGTGGCGACCGTGCTGGCCAAGCACGTCAGCGCGACCCAGGCCGCTCAGGCCGCGGCGACGGCTGTCCAGGTACTGGCCTCGGCCGGCTCCCGGGACGGGCACACGGTGGCCCGGGCGTACCGGGACGCCAAGATGATGGAGATCATCGAGGGCAGCAACGAGCTGTGCCGGCTGATGCTGGCGCAGCACGCCCTCTCCGCTACGGGGGCACTGTGAGCGGTCCCGCGGCCGAGGAGACGAGGAAGGACGACATGGCTGAGACCGTCAAGTGCCTGGTCTGGGACCTGGACGGCACCCTCTGGCAGGGCACCCTGCTGGAGGACGGCGAGGTGCACCTGCCGGACGAGGTGCGCAAGGTGGTGATCGAGCTCGACTCCCGCGGCATCCTGCAGTCCGTCGCCAGCCGCAACGACCACGAGCACGCCTGGGCCCGGCTGGAGGCGTTCGGCCTGGCCGAGTACTTCGTCCTGCCGGAGATCGGGTGGGGCGCCAAGTCCGAGTCGGTGCGCCGGATCGCCGACCGGCTGAACTTCGCGCACACGACCATCGCCTTCGTCGACGACCGGCCCGCCGAACGCGCCGAAGTGGCCTTCCACCTGCCCGACGTCCGCTGCTACCCGGCCGAGCAGGTCCTCGACCTCCCCGAACTCGCCGAGTTCACCCCCGCGACCAGCACCGTCGACTCCCGGCGGCGGCGCCAGATGTACCAGGCGGGCTTCCGCCGCGAGGCCGAGCGGGCGGCCGCCCCCGGCCCCGACGAGGAGTTCCTGCGCTCCCTGGACCTGCGGATGCGCATCGGCCGGGCCACCGGCGAGGAACTGTCCCGGGTCGAGGAACTCACCCTGCGCACCAGCCAGATGAACGCGACCGGGGTCCACTACCCGGACGCGGTGCTGCGCGGCCTGATCACCGACCCCCGGCACGAGGTCCTGGTGGTCACCCTCACCGACCGGTTCGGCCCGCACGGCGCGGTCGGCGTCCTGCTGCTGGAGCGGCACCCGGGCCTGTGGCACCTCAAGCTGCTCGCCACCTCCTGCCGGGTCGTCGCCTACGGCGCCGGCGCGACCCTGCTGAACTGGCTGGCCGACGCCGCCGCCCGGGCCGGGGTCCACCTGGTCGCGGACTTCCGGGCGACCGAACGCAACCGGATGATGGAGATCGCCTACCGGTTCGCGGGCTTCGAGGGCCTGGACGAAGCCCCGTGCCCGTGCGCCGACGTCCTCGCACCGGCCCCGGAGGACACCGGACTCCAGCGCCTGCACCTGGTCCCCGGCCCGCGCGTGGTGTCCACCGTCATCAGCGTGGACGCACCCGACCTGACCACGCCGGAAGGGGGCCCGGGAACACCGTGACGGCCGCGGGGTGCCGGGCGCCCCCGGGCGCCCGGCCCCCCCCCCCGGCGGGTGTCCGGGGGGGGGGAGGGGGGTTCCGCCGGG